>NZ_JALNTU010000009.1:0-182294 GCF_023161685.1 Vibrio sp. 1CM8B | reverse complement strand
GAGGTGCATGAAAAAAGCCAACAGCTGACGCTGTTGGCTTAGTAGAAATACTGTCAACGTATTTTAGGACGAGACATGCGAAGTACAGGCCGATGACTACAAGAATCGGAGCAAACAAAAGCATTGTATGGCTAGATTTAGCACTCATCAGCTCAATTGATGTAAAACCTTTCTGCTTCATATCTTAGAAAGTGAAACCAGCTTGTAGACCTAGAGTGGCATCACTGCCTAGGTTCATGCTGCCTGAGCTGAAGTCATACCAATCGAAACCGACACGCGCCATAAATTTCGAGTTACCAAACATTGGTTGCGCTGACTTAAATTCAGCACCGATGCCGTAAATTGCGCCCCACTTGCTATCTGAATACTTGTGAGTGTCTGATTCGTCTGCATTAACCCATGTTGATTTAGAATTAAAGTTTGAGTAAGCAAGACCAACCTTACCGTAGATAGCAAAAGAGTCATCGAAGCTATATTTATACATTGGCGCTAGAGACATTTTGAAGTGTTGGTAATCGCCCTTGTACTTAGTTAGGTCGCCGTTTACGTCTGAAATAACATCGTTGCTGTCTGAGTCGATGTAATTCATCGTTGATTCTAGATAAAAGTTTGTATCAAGAATTTGTGAACCAACAGTGAATTGTGCGCCTGTATCGTCTTCGTTAATGCCAACGCCGCCAAGTACGTACATTTCGTTAGCTGCGAAAGCTGAAGTAGACATGATAGCTAGTGATGCAAGGATGAATTTTCTCATTTTGTTTATCGCTCTGGTTAATAAATTTCGGGGGGAATTCTAGCTATCTTATTTAAAATAAAAAACACCGTTCAAAATAGAGCAATGGTTTTTAATTTGTATTAAATGTTTCGAAGTGGAATTAATAAAGATGAATGACCTAATTGCTTGTAAATACTAGGTTTGTGTTCGTTGGTTAATGAGCGATATCAGAGAAATTAATTGGAAATGGTTCAATATTTAATATCTGATCTTTATGATTCATTCGCGTTTTCTGTATCTGAAGTACACTTTTTATCCATATCGCTTCATAAGTCCAGTTTTCTGTTTGTGTGCGAACATTAAAAAAGGGTTACTCATGATGAGTAACCCTTTTTCTTGAAACTTTTTAAAAAGCTATCGCTGATCTATTAACGTATTAAGCGCTAAAGATTTGAGATAGCTCTGTCGCACATAGGTGGTATTGACGAGGGCAGTTACGCCATGTTGTTAGCATGCGACGGTACTTCTCTAGCATTGGCATTTGGCTATTGAAGTGGTGATCGGCTTTGTCGAATTGAGGGTAAAGACCTTCAGAATCAACAAGGAAACGCACGTAGTGTACGATCTGCGCTTCAGAAGCGATATCAAAACCTAAGAACTGCAGGCGACGTTGGTCTACTTCAGCACGTTCTTGTTCTGCAAGCATTTTGTTCGACTCTTGCATTGCATGGTACATCTCCATGATGTCGATAATTTCGCGACATTCTGCTTCAGTCAAACAACCAAACTCTTTGTTAAGCTCACGCATTTGGAGTTCGTAACCACGTTCTACAATCGTTTGTAGACGTTGGTATTTAGCTGAGTTCTCAGGATCCATTTGAGACATTAGGTAGTATTGATTTGATAGAATTAGACGCTGAGCATTGGTCATTTCCATGGGAGGAGCCTCACTAAAAAACTAAATGTTGTATTCTTTTGTTGCAGTAAGAGTAACAGCATTTCTACGAGTGGAAACATGATCTCAACACGGATTTAATATGATTTTTTGAATTGATAAACAAAAGTTGTAAAGAAAAATGAAAGGATTGTTTGGCTCGAATAAGAAAACGCCCCAATCGAAATTGAGGCGTTTGAAATCACGATGAACGTAAGTCTAGATTAGTATTTTACGTTTGAATGGTACTGGCTTAGAACAGCAACAATCTCGTCCATTTTCTCTTTACTCGGCGGGTTTGTACCTTCAAGAGGGTAGTCAAAACCAAGCGCTTCCCACTTATGTGCACCAAGCTTATGGTATGGAAGCAGTTCTACTTTCTCGATGTTATCCATGTCTTTGATGAATTCACCTAGCAGATGAGCATCTTCAGCCGTATCCGTGTAGCCAGGGACAATTACATAACGAATCCACGTCTTCTTACCGATTTTGTGTAGGTAGCGTGCAAAATCCAGAGTACGTCTGTTTGATACACCAATGAAATCGTGGTGAATCTCATCTCGCATGTGCTTAAGATCGAGCATCACTAGGTCAGAGGCTTCTAGTACTTCATCAACCACTTCAGTGTGCTTACGAATGTAGCCATTAGTATCAAGACAAGTGTGGATGCCTTCAGCTTGAGCTGCGCGGAAAAAATCACGAACAAATTCAGGTTGTAGCATCGCTTCACCACCAGAACAGGTGATACCACCGCCCGATGCTTTCATGAAATGACGGTATGATTTTGCTTCGTTGATGATCTCTTCGACCGTTACTTCCTTTCCGTCATGAAGATCCCATGTATCACGGTTATGACAGTACATACAACGCATTAAACAGCCTTGAAGAAACACAATAAAGCGGATACCAGGGCCATCGACAGTACCACAAGATTCGAATGAGTGAATGCGACCAGTTGTAGACATGAGCTATTCTCGTAGAGGAATTTATACCGTTTATTTTATTACAAAAACGGTACATAAAATAGGGTCAAATGGTAACGAGGTCTTTAAAAATAAAGGCAATCACCAGTGAAGATGATTGCCTTTATTAAACTTGAAAATTAAAGGACGAAAGCCCTTACTAGTGCTTAGAAGAAAGCAAACATTGTGATGCCACCAGTGGTGTAAACTGACTCTTTTGCTTCTTCATAATCAGGGGTCTTTGCGGTTAGTGCGAAAGAGGCACCAACGTATCGGTTATACCAAGCCACACCAACCACTGCTGTCGCTTGAATATTCTCTAAAGTAACATCGTAGATAGCGGGATCTTCGTTGTTTTTTCTCGCGTACTCATCTACACCAGAGCGATCGCCTTCGATTGTTAGATCGTTGAATCGGTAACGACCTTCAAGGCCTGCATAGGTAAACCAACCAGCGTTTGATGCCCCAATCATGCCGGGTTTGAATGGGTTTTCTGTAGTGATGTTGGCTGCACCAAAGTTACCGCCTAAATCCGTACCCCAACGGAACATAAATCCAGTCGAGATATCACTTCTAAAGTTACCCACGTTGATCTCTGAAACGTTAGAGATTTCGTAGTCAGTATTCGCTAGAGCTTGATTACGCATTAGGTTGAAGTGGCTTAAATAACCAACGCTGCCCGCCCACTCATCATCAACTTGGTATTCCCACCCCATAGGCTCATCTGATTTAGTGATCGAGTGAACCAGCTTTTGAGCATCTTCTGAAAGTGCACTTTCACCAGTCGTACCAAACGTTATGTTAAAGCGCTGGGCTTGCTGTGGATTCAAGCTGATGTAGTTGAATTCAGTGTGAAGGTAACCGGCATATGGACGGTCATTGGGCAGAGGTTTTTCCGCTTCAATATCAGAAGGCGTATACATCTTGTGGCCAATGGTGATTTCCCATTTATCTAGAGAGCTAGCGCCCCAGTAGGAAAGGCTCAATGGTTTGACCCAATTGTATGGTGTAATACTTGATGATGTGTAACCCAGAAATAAGCCGTTGGTATAGTCTTGGTCGACACCAAAAACACCATCATTATCTAAAGCAAAAGTTAACGTAGAACGATCAGATGCCAAAGATGAAAAAGAGAGGAGAATCAGGGGTAAACAACGCAGGTATTTCATGGAGCAGTTACTCTTAAATTATGAACCGCGATATTACCGTAATTTGAGTGGATTTGTGGAAAAAAAGTGAATGATAGGGTGCTTTTTTGCTCAACCTAACATTTCGCGGGGGAGATGAGTTCAGTGCGATTTACAGCAGATATAAAAAAGCCTCGCACATTGGCGAGGCTAATATTATTTACTGTCTATTGAGCGTGAGCTTATAGAGACTCAGTAAATGTACGTGCTATTACGTCAGCTTGTTGCTCTGCAGTTAGCGAGTTAAAGCGAACAGCGTAACCAGATACACGGATTGTTAGCTGAGGGTATTTCTCAGGGTGCTTAACTGCGTCTTCAAGAGTTTCGCGGTTAAGAACGTTAACGTTAAGGTGTTGACCACCTTCAATGCCAGCTTCGTGGTGGAAGTAACCATCCATTAGGCCTGCAAGGTTAGCACGTTGGCTATCTTGTTCTTTACCTAGTGCGTTTGGCACGATAGAGAACGTGTAAGAGATACCATCTTGTGCGTCAGCAAACGGTAGTTTACCTACAGACGTTAGTGAAGCTACAGCACCTTTCTCATCACGACCGTGCATTGGGTTAGCACCAGGAGCGAAAGGAGCGCCAGCACGACGACCGTCTGGAGTGTTACCTGTTTTCTTACCGTAAACCACGTTAGACGTGATAGTAAGAACTGACTGTGTAGGGATAGAGTTACGGTAAGTCTTAAGCTTACGGATCTTGTTCATGAACGTAGAAACTAGTTCACAAGCAATGTCATCTACACGAGAGTCGTTGTTACCGTATTTAGGGTAATCGCCTTCGATTTCGAAGTCAGTTGCGATGCCATCTTCGTCGCGGATTGGTTTAACAGTCGCGAACTTGATTGCAGACAGTGAGTCAGCTGCAACAGATAGACCAGCAATACCACAAGCCATTGTACGACGAACGTCACGGTCATGAAGAGCCATTAGAGACGCTTCGTAGCTGTACTTGTCGTGCATGTAGTGAATGCTGTTTAGCGCAGTCACGTATTGCTTAGCTAGCCAGTCCATGAAGTGATCTAGACGATCCATTACTTTATCGTAATCAAGAACAGCGTCAGTCATTGGAGCTTCTTTAGGACCAACTTGCATCTTAAGTTTTTCGTCCACACCGCCGTTGATTGCGTAAAGCATTGTTTTCGCAAGGTTAGCACGAGCACCGAAGAACTGCATTTGCTTACCAACGATCATTGGAGATACACAACAAGCGATAGCGTAATCATCAGACGCAAGGTCAGGACGCATTAGGTCATCATTTTCGTACTGGATAGAAGAAGTATCGATAGATACTTTCGCACAGAAACGCTTGAAGCCGTCAGGTAGTTGCTCAGACCAAAGAACAGTGATGTTTGGCTCTGGAGAAGGACCCATAGTGTATAGAGAGTTTAGGAAACGGAAGTTCGAACGCGTTACTAGCGTACGACCGTCGATACCCATACCACCCATAGACTCTGTTGCCCAGATTGGGTCGCCAGAGAATAGCTCATCGTACTCAGGAGTACGTAGGAAACGAACCATACGCAGCTTCATTACGAAGTGGTCGATCATTTCTTGTGCTTGTTCTTCAGTGATTTTGCCAGCAGCGATATCACGCTCGATGTAGATGTCTAGGAAAGTCGAAGTACGACCTAGAGACATTGCAGCACCGTTTTGAGATTTAACAGCAGCTAGGTAGCCGAAGTAAGTCCACTGGATAGCTTCTTGAGCAGTTTGAGCTGGCTCAGAGATATCGAAACCGTATTTCTCAGCCATTTGCTTGATTTGACCTAGAGCACGATGTTGCTCAGAGATCTCTTCACGCAATTGCATTGTTGCAGCAAGATCTTCGCCGTTCTCGAAACGCTCTTGTAGAGAAGCGAATTGAGCAGCTTTGTCTTTCATTAGGAAATCAATACCGTAAAGTGCAACACGACGGTAGTCACCAATGATACGACCACGGCCGTAAGCATCAGGAAGACCAGTCAGAACACCAGACTTACGACATTTTAGGATATCAGGAGTGTAGATATCGAAAACGCCAGCATTGTGTGTTTTGCGGTATTCTGAGTAGATTTTTGAAACCATTGGGTCAAGAGTTTCACCGTATGCTTTACAAGAACCTTCAACCATACGTACACCACCGTTAGGGATGATTGCACGTTTTAGTGGCTTCTCAGTTTGTAGACCAACGATAGTCTCAAGATCTTTCTCAATGTAACCTGCATCGTGAGCAGTAATGGTAGAGATAACAGAAGTATCGAAATCTACAGGTGCTTTAGTTGCGTTTTCCTGTTTGATACCTTCCATTACCGAAGACCAAAGCTTGTTAGTTGCTTCAGTACCCTCAGAAACTAGGAAAGACTCGTCGCCTTCATACGGCGTGTAGTTCTTTTGAATGAAATCACGAACGTTTACTTCGCTTTGCCACTCACCTGCAGCAAAATCTTCCCAAGCTTTAGCAAATTGCTCTGCCATGACATACCTACCTTTTTAGTAGAAAAAATACGTACATTAACACTGTTGAGCCAGCGCCCCTCGTAAGGGTAGTACACTCTTATTAATAACAATATATATGAGCATATAAGCGTCATATGGTTATATATATTGTCACTACCTTCTATATGTTGTCTTTACTCTATGTATTCAAGACTACGCTAAAAAATTTCTGCAAACCTTAAACTAAATCAATAAATGCCAAAAAAAGTTGAAAAAATTTGAGTGACAGGGGTTGCCACCCAAACTTTTTTTTAATCCTAATACTACTTTTGTGTAGTAAAGGAGATTATAGCCAAGCTTTTAGACCATATTGGCTTTCTAGCATACCAACTGCAAGCATTGCTACTAGACAGATAACTAAAACGCCAACTGGGATAACAATCTTGTCTACAAATGACAGACGCTTCGCACGCTCTTTATCACCAATTAGGCCGTTGTTATCAAGAAGCATAGTCAGTGCCCATGCTAATACTGGGTTAACAACCGCAGAACCGAAGATACAGATACCAGCCGCTTGAGAATCTTTTGAATCCTTAACCATCTGCATACCCGCCTCAAGTAGAGGCAGAGACACACCTACAAGTAGCGCAACACGCATCACTGGTGGCCATACTGCAACGTCCATTGGGAAACCAAGAATCGCAACAATAATACATAGAGAACCAAGCAAGATTGCGCCGCCCGGAATTGGACGTTTCGCGATTGCTGCTGGGATCATGTAAGTACCCCAAGATGAAGTGATGTTACCACCACCCACTGCTGTACCTACCATTTGACGAACTGAACACATAGTCATTGTGTCATCTACGTCCATCAGTACTTTTTCAGACTTTTTAGGGTAGTTCAGTTCTTGGAAGATACGGTGACCTAGGAAGTCAGGCGACCACATTGCTACTGCAAGAATTGCGAATGGTAGAGATGCGATGAAGTGTTCAACGTTTGGCAAGCCAAGCATCCAACCTTCAGAAGTAGAACCCCACCAGTAAACTGGGTTTAGGTTTGGAATGCCCATTTCAGTTTCGAATACAATATCGAAACCAGCCCCTAGTGCTAAAGCAATAGCAAGGCCTGTGAATGCACAAACTGGGATAGCTAACCAACGCTTGTTCACTTTTGCTAGGAAAGCGTAGATAGCTATAGTAATAGCAAGAACGATTAAACCAACGTAACCCATGCTGCCCGCTTCAACAGTAGAAGATTGAAGACCAACCGCCCATGTTTGAATTGAGTTGATTTGGCTCATGGTACCCGTTAGGCCTAAGAAGATAAGCAAGCCACCAGCGGTACCTTCCGAAGTCAGGTTAACCAGCTTGGAGCCGCCTTTTAGGAAACTTAGGATTAGACCGAAGACACCGATAAGGATTGCCAATGCAAGAGGGTGAGCACCAGCTAGAGCGATGGTACCAATAAGAGGAATCATTGGGCCGTGGTTACCGGCAAGGTTTGCTTTAGGGTTAAAGAAACCAGAAGCAAGGATACAGAATAGCAGTGCAGGGATAAGCATCTCTACACGAGCGACTTCAATCGCAAACTCTTTACCAAGGTTTACGTGATCCCAAGCTTGAGTTAGGCCATCAGCCCAAGACATCATTACTGCAGAGTACATCGCGATGATACCAATGGTACCAGCAAGTGCAGGAACAAGGTCTTCAAGTTCAAAGCGGAAGTCACGACCTGGAAGGTTTAGACCGAAGCGGCGAGGCTTCATGATTTGAAGCTCGTGATCTAGATAATCTGAGCGGCTCTCAAATTCAGAAGCAGGGCGGTGTAGCTCTTTATAGCTTTTCTCTTCTACTTCAGAGTTCGCATTGTTCACAACGTCTGACATAGATTCCTCATATTTTATGTTAGTAATTCTAAAATTGAATTCTATAAGTTCGCGTAATTGCGTTATTTCTTAGTTATAACTCATTAACATTATGTTGCACGGTTTTGATGTGCTTTATGCAGCTAAGTTAAAAGAAATGTTTGGCATTTTTAATGCCTTATTCTTTGCTGGGGAGTCTAACAAGCTTACCCTTTAGGGTGATTGATCTTGATCACTTTATGAGTGTATGTGAAAGAAAGCTACAAAACGCAGCGATTCATTAACTTCCCATTGATGAATCGTGTAATTAGTTTTCACAAACTGTCGTTTTCTTATCTTCTCCGAGCCTTTACCGCTATGGCATTGGCTGAATGCTTTATGTTTACTGAGTTATCTCACTATTACTCGCTTGTCCCACGCTCTGAGTAAAATACTTACAATGTAATAACCTTAAAATAATTGTGCCTTATGGTGAGGTTGGTGTGCTGAATGCGTGCGCTATATTTTGTCGACAGTAATGTTTATAAGTTCACAAAACGTGTTTTTCTTGTGAGACATCCAGCTACGAGAATCTCATTTTGATTAACTTTATTTAAACAATGTAAGGGGTGTAATTACAGCTTATTGATAGAACCCATTCATTAAATTGAGGCGAAAACGCTACCTTTTGCATAATAAGTCAGAGTGAATCGCTATTTATTCCAAATTATTAGGTTAATAATTTGTTGCATGTTATTCCGTGTGGTGCTAGTTTGTATCGCATGAAAAGGTCGGAGTACCTTGCATTTTCACAAACTTGGGAGAGAAAGCGCATGAAAGATGTACCAGCGCTGGACATAAAGGATCTACACAAAACGTTTGGTCAAAATGAAGTTTTAAAGGGAATTTCACTTTCTGCGCATAAAGGCGATGTAGTATCGATTATCGGATCTTCAGGGTCGGGTAAAAGTACTTTCCTTAGATGTATCAACCTTTTAGAGACACCTACCGCAGGCGAGATTTGGGTTAATGGCGAATTAATTCAAATGAAAAACAACCGCCAAGGTGTTTCTGTTCCTGCCAATGAAAAACAAGTACAGCGAATCCGTTCTCGTCTGGCGATGGTTTTTCAGGGTTTCAATCTGTGGTCTCACCTGACCGTTCTCGAAAATGTTATCGAAGCGCCTGTTCACGTCTTAGGCGTACCTAAAGCACAAGCGATTGAAAATGCAGAGTTACTACTGAAGAAAGTAGGGCTGTATGAACGTAAAGATTACTACCCGGGTCATTTGTCTGGCGGCCAACAACAGCGTGCTGCTATTGCGCGAGCGCTAGCGGTTGATCCTGAAGTGATGCTGTTTGATGAACCTACATCGGCATTAGACCCTGAGTTAGTAGGCGAAGTGCTTGGTGTAATGCGCGATCTAGCAGAAGAGGGAAGAACCATGCTTGTGGTAACGCACGAAATGGCTTTTGCTCGTGACGTATCTAACCATGTGATGTTCTTGCATCAAGGTCTAGTGGAAGAACAGGGCGATCCAGCTAAACTGTTTACGGAACCTGAATCTGAGCGTTTACAACAATTTATCTCATCGATTTACTAATCAGAATTGAAATGCCGTTGCCAAGGTACACTGCGACGGTGTGAACAATAAAACACAACAAGTAAGTTAATAAGTAACAACAAACACAATATTAAAACTAGCAAAACATAAAAACCTAAATCACAGGAGTAGGGATATGAAAAAGTGGTTATTAGTCGCGGCACTTGCTGCAACTGCTGCAACGGGCGTAGCTCAAGCAAAAGAATGGAAAACAGTACGTTTCGGTATTGAAGGTGCTTACCCTCCATTTAGCTGGACAGAAGCTGACGGTTCACTGAAAGGCTTCGATGTCGATATGGCTAACGCGCTTTGTACTGAAATGCAGGTGCAGTGTAAGATCGTTGCACAAGATTGGGATGGTATTATTCCTTCTCTACTTGCTCGTAAATATGATGCGATCATCGCGGCAATGTCTATCACGGAAGAGCGTAAGAAAAAGATCGACTTCACTGGTAAATACGCACTTATCCCAAACAATTTCATCGCTAAGAAAGGTGCCGACCTTAACTTTGATGATCTAAGTGGTAAAAAGATCGCCGTTCAACGTGCAACAACGCACGATAAGTACCTAACAGACAACTACGGCGACACTGTAGAAATCGTTCGTTACGGTTCATTCGATGAAGCTTACCTTGATCTAGCTAACGGTCGTGTTGCTGCTGTACTGGGTGATGCATCTGCTCTAGAAGAAGGTGTCCTAAACAAAGCTGGTGGTGAAGACTACGAATTTGTTGGTCCATCACTAACAGATCCTAAGTGGTTCGGTGAAGGTTTTGGTATTGCTCTACGTAAGCAAGACAAAGATCTGACTAAGCAATTAGATGCTGCAATCATTTCACTACGTGAAAAAGGCATCTACCAAGAGATCGCTGCTAAATACTTCAACTACGACGTATACGGTGAGTAATCTCTAGCATCACTTCTTAAGGGAGAGGTTCTCCTCTCCCTGTCTTACCAACTTTTTCGCAGTTCTGTTGGAATGCATTATGTTTGATTTACAAGGATATGAAGCGTCGATCCTGAAAGGGGCGGTGCTCACAATCGAAGTTGCCTTGCTGTCGCTAATTTTAGCTATGGTTCTTGGTATGCTAGGTGCCTTAGCAAAACTAGCGCCTTATCGCTGGGCTCGTGCTATCGCAACCCTCTACACAACCGTTATTCGAGGCATTCCTGATCTCGTCTTGATGATGCTGATTTTCTTTGGTGGACAAATCCTTTTAAACAACAGTTTGTATTCCATCAATGAGTGGCTCAATGAGTGGTTCACATCAAGTGATCCTAACCACGAATGGACCGCTTACTTACCTGATTATATTGATGTCAGTCCATTTGTTGCTGGTGTCTTAACCATTGGCTTCATCTTTGGCGCTTACATGGCTGAAACCTTCCGTGGTGCGATCATGGCGGTTGATAGCGGTGAAATGGAAGCAGCAAAGGCCTATGGCATGGGACCTGTTCTAGCGTTCCGTCGTATTCTATTACCGCAAATGATTCGTCACGCCCTGCCGGGTTTTGGTAACAACTGGTTGGTTTTACTTAAAACTACCGCGTTGGTTTCCATTATTGGCCTAGAAGATATGGTGCGTGTTAGCGCACTGGCGGCAGGCTCAACCAAAATGCCATTTACCTTCTATATGACAGTGGCGATTATCTTCTTATTCTTCACCAGTGTTTCGACGGGCTTACTTAAGCTGGTTGAACGTAAATTCAGTATCCACGCGAGGTAGTTATGGACTTTTCATTGATAATTGAAAGCCTGCCGATTTACCTTGGTGGTTTGTGGACAACGGCTTGGATGGTTTGTGTCGCTTTGATTATTGGCTTATTCGTAGCCATACCATTAGCGATCGCTCGTAATAGCCCCAATATGCTGATTAACGCTCCGGCTTGGTCATTCATCTATTTCTTCCGTGGTACGCCGTTATTGGTGCAGTTGTATCTGATTTACTACGGTATGGACCAGTTCTTCCCAGTAAAAGACACGCTTTGGGAAAACGCTTGGTTCTGTGCTCTAGTAGCATTCATTCTTAACACATCAGCATATACAGCAGAGATCATTCGCGGTGCCATTAACGGCTTACCTAAAGGTGAAGTTGAAGCAGCAAAAGCGTACGGCATGAGTACACCAAAGACTTACCGCCGTATCATCTTACCAAGTGCTCTACGTCGCGCATTACCGGCTTACAGTAACGAAGTTATCTTCATGCTTCACGGTTCTGCGGTAGCTGGTATCGTAACCATTATGGATCTAACCGGTGCTGCTCGTTTGGTTAACTCACGTTACTACGCTCCATTCGAGTCTTTCTTAACGGCAGGTCTGTTCTACATGGCACTAACGTTCATCATTATCGCGATTTTCAAATTCGCAGAGAAACGTTTCCTTGCTTACCTAAGACCCCTTAGCTAATCGCACGGTATCCATACAGTTAACAAAACGGCGCTCATTGAGCGCCGTTTTTTATATCGTGAGAAAACTCAATGATAGCTTTGTAGAGGTTCATCTAGAAGAACTGTAGATTTTTCAAAACAGTTAACTTGCTTCAAATTGCATTAATATATTCATTAGAATAATTGCTTTGCTCTTAACGATAGATAGACTCGGCGAAATTTTGTTGTTGTATGGAATAATGATGAAAAAGAGTAGCTTACTGTCGAACTTGGTTGTTTGTGTTATCGCGTTATCACTTTTAGGATGTGGAGGTGGTAGTGGTGGTGAAAGTGCCCAAACTGGTTCTGGAGGTTCTGGAGGTTCTGGAGGTTCTGGAGGTTCTGGAGGTTCTGGAGGTTCTGGAGGTTCTGGAGGTTCTGGAGGGGAAGGTAATGAAGGCGGTGGAAGTGGGGATCCTGGTATCACTCCGGTTCCACAAACTGCTGTTCAAAAGGCGTTGTCCACAGGTGACGCTTCTTATGTAGCAGACTCCAATGAATTCATTGATGCAAGCCAAGCGTTAGTTACTGAATACAACTCGAACTACAACCACATTAAGCAAGCTCTATCACAAAACTCTGATGGTGAGCCTTTACGCAATCTTCATTGGGATCCAACACACGATACGGCAATTATCTTACCAACTTATGGTTTTAACGATGTCATCTTGCAAACCAATAAAGCGATGCAAGATGGGTATTCCGACCAAGAGCTTGTTATTGGTATCGCGGGTTATACGTCAGATAACAGTCGCTATGCAGCATTGGCAAGTAACCCGTTTCGAACTAAGCAACGCTTTCCAGATTCTGTCAACGAAGAGATGGATATTTGGCTAGAAAACTTGGTTAAGTGGGCTGCTGATAATGATTCACCACAAAATGTCGTATTAGCTCAGCTCGATCAATCTCATTATTTTCCTGACGACCAAGCTACGCGCAACTGGTTGACTAGCAATATCAATCCTTCAATGGTTATTAATGCCGACAATACTTGTGATGGCGGTAAGTTGAGTCAATGCATTGAAAACAATAACCCTGATTTACTGGTTTTGTCTCAAAAGCTGAATGATGGTGATGACATTGAAGATGTGATTACGGGTTTACGCTTGGCGTTCAATAAAAATATACCAGTGTTATATCTACACCTTGATGGCGGCATGACGGACTTAGGTAACGCGCTATTTTCAGAAATGCACATGACTTACGTTGGCGACAACTATTGGCGTAAGCTCGGTTTATCGAACTGGGATTCTACACAGCTGATAGATCGAATGCCGGATAATATTGTTCAACAACAAGCTCTTTTTCAGCGACTGAAAGACAACAGTTTTACCGTCGATCTGAATTCGTGTGAGGATAAATCTTGTCCTGACGATTCCAACATGAATGAAGAGTTCTATGCCGCTGCGAACAGTATTCGTTCACACCTAACGACTCTTGATAGCAAAAAAATTGATCTGTTTGCAACCGATGATTATGAATATGAAAAGCTGTTGCTGCTACTTGCTGATCATTATCGTCAAGACGTTCAGTACCCAATGGGTAAGGGCGTGACAGAGAGAATTGATTTTCTTCGTTCTTATTACAGTGATTACGCGACCTACAACAGTCGCGTGTATAACGCGGCGCAACCAAGTCTAGGTAACTTTAGTACCAAGAGTTTTGAAAACGTACCGCTCGTCACCAAAACAATTGCCTTTGAGTCCAAGAGACACTTTCGATCAGCTGGAGTGTACGCATTGCCAGGTGAGACGATTAAGGTGACTCGTTTGGACAGTAATGAGGTGGCGACATCGATAGCATTTAATACCCTACGTAGTGGCGCGACTCACGAATTTTCGGGCGATGATGGCTATGCTAGGCCGAAGTTTTTGACCTCAGTAACCTATCCAGTGAAAACAGGAGAGACGATTTATCTGACTTCTGCCTATGGCGGAACATTACAGGTTCATTTTGATACCAATGATATTGATGTTGAACTGCGTTTTGAGAATGTTGCTCAACACCCTGTTTGGCGAAGTGAAGCCGACAACGACAGTTTTGTCGCCCAGCTTGAAGAAGGAAAGTTTGATTGGGCCGAGTTGGTTACACCTGGGTTCGAAGTCCATTCTAAACTAGACAAGATGAAAGAGTCTATCAATGCCTCAGATTGGGCGCAGCCGCATGATATGGCTCTTGTCACAGAGCGTTATGTACATAACTTTCCTCATGCGCTTGCAGGTTTTAGAGGTCCTGGGATTGATGAAATTACTGAAGTACATCAATACGGTGAGGCAAAGGGCTGGGAAATTGCGACCATTGATATCGTGAAGCACATGAATGCCGATCAAGCGAACTGTGGTTACGGCTGTTCAGGAAATCCTTACGATGCTTACTGGTCTTTTCACCCATTAGGGCATGGTGATCTTCACGAGTTAGGGCATGGCTTAGAGCGTGGTCGATTTAGGTTTAGCGGTTGGGATGGGCACTCTACAACGAACTACTATTCGTATTTTAGTAAATCAAAATATTATAAAGACACAGGAAAAGTATCGTCTTGCCAAGGCTTAGATTTTAAAGGGCAGTATGAAGTTTTGCAGCAGAGCCGATCTCAACCTGACCCAAATGCTTTTATGGCAGCTCAGAATCAAACGGGTTGGAGTTGGGGAGCACGCATCTACATTCAAATGATGATGTTAGCTCAAGAGCAAGGCGTATTAGATTATGGCTGGCATATGTTAGGACGATTACACTTGATTGAACGTGAGTTTAATCGTTTGAAGTCGAGTGATGACTTGTGGGCCGCACATAGGCAAACCATTGGCTTTGACAGCTATACAAGAGATGATGCAAATCAGATCACGAACGACGATTGGCTGTTGGTTGCGCTGAGTTATGTCAACGAGCGCGATATGCGGAATTATCTAGATATGTGGGGCTTTAGTTTTACGGACAAAGCCAAACAACAAGTCGTGACACTGAATTTGCCACCAATGCCACTAACGTACTTCGCGAGCTCAAACCAAGGTTATTGTGTCGATGAGTTTGCCACAGCACCTATTAGTGTTGACGGGACAACCCCTTGGCCAATCAACTAATCTAAAAATAAATAGGGAGCATGAGCTCCCTGTTTTCTATTTAAACGTCGACCAAATTGGCGCGTGATCTGATGGTTTTTCTATACCGCGCAGTTCGTAGTCGATGCCTGCTTCCGTACACTTATCAGCAAGTTTCTGAGTTGCTAGTACAACGTCAATACGCAGGCCGCGGTTATCCACGAAACCTTTTGAGCGGTAATCAAACCACGAGTATTGATCATTCACTTCAGGGTGCAGCAAGCGGAAGCTGTCTACAAAGCCCCAGTCCATCAATGTTTTCAACCATTCGCGCTCTTCTGGTTGGAAAGAACACTTACCTGTTTTTAACCAACGTTTCGCATTAGGTTCACCAATGCCGATGTCTGCGTCGATAGGGCTGATATTAATGTCGCCCATTACGATCACTTGCTCATCTTTGTTGTGATAGTCGTTTAGGTAAGTCATTAAGTCTTTGTAGAATTGGCGTTTGTACGGGTATTTTGTTTCGTGCTTGATGTTATCCCCTTGAGGGAAGTAGCCATTTAGCACGGTAACCTTTTCACCATTTTCATCTTCAAACGTCGCCATGATCATGCGCTTTTGATGATCTTCATTATCTGTTGGGAAACCCTTCTGCACAGAGATAGGCTCTTGCTTACACAACATTGCCACACCGTAGTGGGCTTTTTGACCGTGGAAGTAAACCTTGTAGCCCATTGCTTCAACATCAGCAATTGGGAAGGCTTCATCGTGTACTTTTATCTCTTGCAGACCAATCACGTCGGGTTGGTGTTTGTCGATAATAGCTTGCAGTTGGTGAAGGCGGGCTCTAAGGCCGTTGATGTTGAAGCTAATTACTTTCATTTGTTTTTATACCTCTCGTAAACCTTTGTCACTGCTTGTCTTTAAAGGCTTTTGATTTGGTGAATTTCATGGTTCATCGTATTTAACCATGCTTGATAATTTCTGTCGCCACTTTGTGGAGACAAAATGGCGACATTAAATGATGTGAATACTTACAGTTACGTAGAATCTATTGAGTCTTTAGTAAATCCAAAAAGAACGCGTATTCAAGTGCGTCTTCTTTTAGTCGTTTAAATCGACCAGAAGCGCCACCGTGACCGGCTTCCATATCGGTTTTGAACAGCAACACATTGTTGTCTGTTTTCATTTCACGCAGCTTCGCCACCCATTTCATTGGCTCAAAGTATTGCACCTGTGAGTCATGCAGGCCTGTCGTTACCAACATGTTCGGGTAGTTTTGTACCTTAATGTTGTCGTACGGTGAGTACCCCAGCATGTAATCGTAGTAGGCTTTATCGTTCGGGTTACCCCATTCGTCATACTCGTTGGTGGTTAGAGGAATCGATTCATCAAGCATGGTTGTCACAATGTCTACAAACGGAACATGTGCACCAATACCACGGTACAGTTCTGGTGCTTGGTTGATGATTGCTCCCATCAATAGACCGCCAGCAGAGCCACCAACGGCGAACACTTTATCTTTTGCGCCATAGCCTTCTTCAACAAGCTCTTTGGTTACATCAATAAAGTCGTTGAACGTGTTTTGTTTGGTCAGTTTCTTGCCATCTTCATACCAAGGGCGACCAAGCATTTCTGAACCGCGGACATGTGCGATGGCATAAACAAAACCTCTATCCAGTAGGCTTAGGCGAGTTGAGCTGAAGGTAGGTTCAATCGTAGAGCCGTAAGAACCGTAGCCGTATTGGTAGATTGGATTAGTGCCGTCTTTCTTAAATAAGTCTTTACGATAAACCAAAGACACAGGAACTTGCTTACCATCGCGGGCCGTAACCATGATTCGCTCTGATTGGTAGTTATCCGCTTCGAAATCACCTAATACGGGTGTTTGCTTCATGAGCTCGGATTCACCTGTACTTAGGTCGAAATCATAATAAGTACCTGGCGTGGTTAAGCTGCTGTAATAGATACGAACTTTTGAGTTATCTAATTCATAGTTACTCGTTAGGTAAGCGGCAAATGCGGTGTCGTTAAATTCAAGTGGGAACTCGTGGCCTGTTGAGAGTTGGCGAACTTTCACTGTAGACAAGCCATCCGCGCGTTGCTCGTAAACAAGATGGTCATCAAACAACTCGAAATCAACAAGCTGAGTATTATCGTCCGCTGGGATGACATCGACCCATTTTGAGCGGTCATGCATCTCTTCGGCGGTGACTTTCATTAAACGGAAGTTGACCGCTTGGTAGTTGGTGTAGATGTAATACCAATCACCTAGCTTAGCGATGCTGTACTCTATGCCTGTCTCTTTTGGGTAGAAAGCCTCAGCTGTAGCCTTTGGGTTGTTGGCATCGATGACTGAAACACCGCTGGTTTCTGTGCTCGAGTGCCAAATGTAGACCTGTTCACCATCTTTGCTTTTACTCAAAGAGGTGTAGTAAGCGCTATCGGTTTCTTCGTAGATTAACTCATCGCTTGCCTGAGCGGTGCCTAACACGTGGCGGTAAACTTGATAACCCAGCAATGTTTGTGGATCTTTTTTGATGTAGTAGAAGGCTTGGTTGTCGTTTTGCCATGCGATAGCACTTGAAGCACCTTCAATTTCATCTTTTAGGTATTCACCTGTTGTGAGGTCTTTGATCTTGATGGTGTAAATTCGGCGGCTCAGCGTATCTTCGCCATAGGCCAACAAATTTTCGTCTGGGCTGATCGTTAAGCCACCAATACTGAAAAAATCATGTTCTTTTGCTAGCTCGTTAACATCTAAGATGACTTGCTTGTCTGTGCCTAAAAAGTTTTTTTCACGCAGGTGAACTGGGTATTCGTTGTCGCCTGTGACTTTATTCGAGTAGTAGTAACTGCCTTTGCGAACCGGTACCGAATTGTCGTCTTTGGCGATTCGGCCTTTGATCTCTTCAAATAATTGTTTTTGTGCTGCTTCTGTATGTTTCAGCACTGTATCTGCGTACTGATTCTCTTGTTCAAGTTGTTGCAAGACCTCTGGATCTTGGCGTGCATCATCGCGCATCCAGTAGTAATCATCGATTCGGCTGTCACCATGAATCGTCATTGCGTGAGGGACTTTCTTAGCAACGGGTGCTTGGGTTTGCTGAGCGACGAGTTGTGATTGAGAGTAGTGGTTCATGGTTGAGATTCCTTGATTGCTGCATCCGGCGACAAGCGCTATTGATACGACTAATGTGGTTAAAGCGATACGCATCTATATATCCTTAGTGTGCACCTTACTCTTTTTGATGCCAGCATCCTTTGTTGGTTGGGTATCTTCCAGTGATATTATTTGTAATTGGATTCAGGATATGCACCTTTATCGTAAGTGTCAGTTATTGTTTTCAAAAAATCAAAGCAATGTTAAATGAAATTACTGATACGTGAGAGTGGAAGGAATAAGGTGCAACAAAAAAGGGACACACTTTTCAGTATGTCCCTTTCTTTTGTTTGGCCGGATTTGAGCTTTACGTTAAATAGCCAATGGCATTTCGTTTGAGTGGTCAGGTTTACGATTAACCCAACGTAAACCAAGCATAGCGATGAATGACATTGCAATCATCAAGCAACCGAGTGGCAATTGGTCTTGAGCTGGGAAGAACGATGCCAATAGTGTCGCGATGCCAGCCCCTAGGTTTTGCATGCCACCTAAAATCGCACCTCCGGTACCAGCGTGGTACGGGAATGGCGAAAGTGCCCCTGTTGTCGCTGCTGGGAATAATATGCCAGCGCCCAAGAAGTAAATGGTTGCACCGCCAATTAAGGTTAATGCTGTTGTATGACCAAACAGACCCGGTATCAATACCACTGTTGAGCCTACCAAGATAGCTATTAGACCAACATTCAGTGCGCGGCGCTCAGAGCGACGTTGTGCGATGTAACTAGATAAGCCAGCACCGACTAAGTAACCCGGAATAGGCAAGACAAACAACAAGCTTACTGTCGTTGCCGGTAAGCCAAGCACGCCACCAAGCAACACACCTGCCGCTGCTTCAAATACGGCTACGCCAGCAAATGTTGCGACCAATACCAATAAGAAACCTTGGAAACGTTTATCAGACAGAACGAACTTGTAGCTGTTGGCAACCGATTCATGCTTGCGTCGTTCTTTCGGCAGTGTTTCCATCATGCTCGTCATCATAGTGATCACAACAGCAATACCAAACAGCGCAAGGAATAAGTAGCTAGAACGCCAACCGAAAACTTCGGTTAGGTAACCACCCAGTACAGGAGCTATCAATGGTGAGAAAATCACACACATGCTAATCAAGCTGTTTGCACGGTGCAGTTCTGCGCCTTCAAAACAGTCGCGAGTCAATGTACGAGACATCGCACCACCACAACCGATGCCCAAACCTTGGATAAAGCTGCCCGCTAAGAACCATTCATATTCGTGAGCGAACAATGCTACCAAAGTACCGATGATGTAGATGATCAAACCAATCACGATGATCGGTTTACGACCTAGGCGATCAGAAAGTGGGCCGTAGACAAATTGCGACAGACCATAAGGGATCAAGTAACACGCCATCACCGCTTGCAGTGAAGATGCCGAAACTAAGAACTCACCTGCCATATGACCGATAGAAGGCACGTACATCGTTTGAGTCATTTGACCTACGGCAGTCAGAATAGCGATTAAAAAGGTAAGTTTCGCTAATGGAAACGAGGCGGACATTTGCGTATCTCTCCAAAAATTAAGACGTAAAAAGCCTTAGCGCTCCATTAAAGGAGAGCCAAATGAATAAAGTGATCAGGGAATCTAGGCGCGAGATATTAGAGCTTGATTGCGGGCTTAGCAATCAAAAAGTGTGAAGTTGAGCAAGATAAAAATCTATAACTTAGATTATAAAAACTAATCCGAAATCGCTGTATTTTAAAGAGAGAGAGGGTGGAGTGGGCTTCCTTTAAATATCGATGTTTTGGCTATATCCACAGCGCTAAAACCTAAGCAACATAGCCAATGATTATATGAGTACATCATTTGAAATCACAGAAAAAAGGAAGAAAACACGCTCTATTAACATTTGTGTAAACTTTCGTTTTATATGTAAGCAATTTGTGCTGTAATTATCCGCTAAGCTATTCGTCTAACTCATTTACATTGTGTACAGCAATTCGTTGTCGATGTGATAGTTATGGTTATGGAAGTCTTTTGGCTTAAATAAGGATATTAAATGCGCTCTCTATCGGTACAGTGGAAAATAACCCTCTTAGCAGGTTGTTGTTTAATCATTACGTCACTGTCTCTTATTGGTTTCTCGATCTACAACGCAACGAGCAATCAACAAGTCATCAAATCTCAAAGTTCAGAATCAGTTATCAATAAAACTCAGCAGTTGTTGGCGTCTGTTTCTCAGCTTAATGCTCAAGAAACTCAACGTTATGTAGACGAAGCTATTTACCGCGCAGAGATGCTTGCGGCCAGTGCTCAGTTTCTAAAGAACAATGCAGACGAAAACTTTACGCCAAGTGAAGAGCTTCGTACCGCCTTGGATGAAATGGTTCGTCGCTCGGTTTTAAACTTCGACTCTATTCAAGGAGCGTATCTAGTTTTCAAGCCTGACTTGCTCGATAGTGAAGATGCGAATTATGTCGATGCTGATTATGTTGGTTCCAACGAAAAAGGTCGTTTTGCTCCTTACTGGAAGGTGGCAGATAACGGTGAAAATGTTCTAGCGAACGTTCTTTCAGAATCTATCTTGAATGATGACAGCAATAGCGAACGTTTTTACTGTCCTTTGTCTACAGGGCAAACGTGTATTAGTACGCCGAGAGTTGTGAACAGCGGTGGTGTAGCACTACTTACGTCCTCTATTTCGGTACCCATCTTAGTCGACGATGTCGCGATTGGTTTTCTTGGTATAGATTTAAGACTCGATGGTTTAACCAGTGTGATTACTCAATCTGACCAGAGCTTGTTTAACGGTGCGGGCAAAGCTTACGTGGTTAGTCTAGATGGTTCAGTCATCGCTTCTGATGATTCAAGCATTGCAGTCGGTTCAACCTTCCAAAGTGACAATACAAACAGTGATTTAATGACCGACTTTATCTTTGGTGGTGAAGTGACAACGCAATGGAGCGAGAACGGTGAGTGGTTACTTGCCTTTGCACCTGTTGTTGCGGCTAACCAAACTTGGGGTGTGTTGTTTGAGATCCCAAGAGAGAGCGTCGTCGCTGATGCCAACAAATTGGATTCCATCATTAGTACCAAGTTAAGTGAAGGCATTAAGACGGAAGTGATTGCCGGTACTGTGTTCATTTTGTTCGGTTTAGCCATTATCGCATTTGCTTCACTTTCAATTGTTAAACCTATTCGACAAGTGGTCGAGCGACTTAACGATATTGCTTCTGGTGAAGGGGATTTGACGCAGCGTTTAGAGGTTAAGTCTCAAGACGAAATTGGTCAGCTATCTAAAGGGTTCAACTTATTCTTAGACAAGCTACAACACACGATCAAAGAAGTTATTCACACCACAGAGCAAGTGGCGAGCACGACAAGCCAGGCTAAAGCATCGGCATCAAGCACTCGAGAAAGCAGCGAATCTCAATTTAAAGAAGTCGATCTTGTGGCGACAGCAGCTGAAGAGATGACTCAAACAGCGGGCTTAGTGGTACAAAATGCAGAAGTGGCCGTTGATGCCGCTTGCGAAGCGAATCGTTCTGCTCAACAAGGGCAGCAAGTTATCGAGCTTTCTGCTGGTGAAATGAGAAAGCTGGTGGAGCGTATGTCGAGTGCTGTTCCTATTGTTGAAGAGTTGGCAAAAAATAACGGTAACATCACCGAGATCTTAAGTGTTATTGAGGGGATTTCTGAGCAAACTAACTTACTGGCATTGAATGCGGCGATTGAAGCAGCTCGTGCTGGCGAACAAGGCCGTGGCTTTGCTGTTGTTGCGGATGAGGTAAGAAACCTCGCAAGTCGCACACAATCATCGGTTGGTGAGATCAGAGCGGTGATCGACAAGGTTCATGCTGGAACTCAAGATGTCGTTGAAGCGATACAAGAAGGCAATATACTTGCAAACGACACAGCACTACACGTTCAGAAAGCAGTTGAAGATCTGGGGTCGATCTTTACTTCTATTGAGGCGATCAGTGATATGAACAGTCAGATCGTTCGAGCAGCTGAAGAGCAACAATCGGTTTCCGGTGAAGTAAATCAAAGCGTGGTTAATATTCGCGATTTGAGTGCGAAGATCTTGGAGCAAGCCGCGGCTTCTGAGCAAGTGGGTAATGAAATTGACCAGCTGTCTCAACAACAACAGAAATTGGTCAATCAGTTCAAGGTATAGTTGTTCAAGGTATAAGTATTAATCCTTAACCAATTCTTGAATAGAAAAAGGGACAAATGAAGATTTCATTTGTCCCTTTTTTAATTGTTTCTCTAGAAGCTGGTCAATAACCAGCGGTTGACGCTGCTTACTCTTCAATAAACCAGTAGCCTTTGTTGACCAATTCAGTCACGACAGTTATGCCCGAAGGAGATAGGGCAGTAGCCGAGGTAATCATGGTCTCATCGCAAAGTATGTTGAGTAACGAAGAATCCGCTTCATCAACCTTAACCACCTCACCATTAATGTAAGCCGTGTTGCTTTCATTTTCGTGGTAGAGCGCTTTTAAGCCTGATACTCGGTGAATCTCACCTTCAGACTCTAAGTGTTGAGCGATCTCTTCTTGAGTCCATAGTGGCTCAGGAGCAACGATATCAAGTTGGTGGCGTGATTGGCTTAGCAGACAGCCCATGAATTCACTGATGGTTTCAGGTTGCTCTAGTGCAGATTTCAACATGTCTGTGAGATTGCTTAAATCCGATGAACGAATTTTTCCGTAGCCTTCTTGCGTTTTGAATTCTGGATCGTGCAGGTGTACGTCACCCATATCATGAGCAAGCACAAAATCGGCAAAGTTGCTGATCAGCTCTTGTTCTTTAGGGGAGCGGTAGCCAATAGAGTAGCTCATTGACGGCTCTAACGTGTTCCCTTCATGTGGGAAACCCGGTGGGATATAAAGGATATCGCCCGGCTCTAAAGTTTCATCAATGATCGGGTCAAAACCTTCAATTTGACGAAGTGCAGACGCTTGAACAGTCTCTTTGTATTGGCCAACATCTTTAGCGCCAACCTTCCATTGACGTTTACCTTGACCTTGAATGATGAAGACATCGTATTGATCAATATGTGGGCCTACGCCGCCTTCAGGTGCTGAGTAACAGATCATGAGATCGTCGAATAACCAGTTTGGTAACGCTTGGAATGCCTCAGTCAGCTGATTTGCGCCTTGGTGCCAGTGGTTCGCAGCTTGAACGATCAGTTGCCAATGGCTTTCGGTTAATTCGCCAAATTTTTCTTCAGAGAATGGGCCGTGTTCTGCAGTCCACTGATTGTCGAGGTTAGAGACAAAGCGAGAATCCACTTCTTCTTCCATCGATAAACCAGCAAGTTCTTCCGGCGAAATTGGGTCGACGAAGTTTTGGAAGCCACCCTTTAAGATGGTTGGTTTTTTATGCCAGTAGTTTTCAAGAAACTCGGGCATAGAAAAGCTGAGTTGGTACATGTGAATCCTGTATATTTTTATGCTAGATGCTAGATGCTAGATGCTAGATGCTAGATGCTAGATGCTAGATGCTAGACGCTAGTTTGGCTTGTAAATCTTGCTGGACAATTTTGATTGCTTCTAACGCGACTTTTGGATCGATTTCGTTGCTTTCGAGCAGATAGATCAGGTCGACAGCTAACTTAACTTCTTCTGGTGCGTTATCCAGTGGTGATGGTGTGTTATCAGTGTTCATTTCGCTTAGGGTTCTCTAAGTTAATCAGTCTCTCAATATTTTTCATTGAGTCTTCACAGCGTTCTAATCGCTCTTTGGCTAACTGCCAAGCCTCTTCCGCTTTTTTCTTACCGTGGCGAGGCGCAGAATCAAAAGCTAATTTCCGTACTCGCACTAAATCGACCAATCGCTTTTGCCAGTCTTGGTGCTGAGCGAGTTCGTTGTATAGATCGTTAAGGGTTTTCCCTGACTTACTTTTTCGGTCCAAGCGTAAATCGTGGTTGGCTAACTCTCTTTGGATTGCTGCAATCTGATTGGTCAGTTTTTCTGTCAGGTAGTTGGCTCTGGACGCGGTCAGTTGATTTGAGGTTTGTTCACGTACAATGGTGCGGTACGTTGCCTGAGTTTCAAGTGCATAGGGAAGCAAAACAGAGGCGCCACATTTAAATAAGGCTCGGTCAAATAAGGCTTGATGATAAGCCCCTCGAGATTTATCAACCTGCGAGCAATGGCCAATCAAGGTATCAATGACACTTTTTAGCTTTGAAAATTGATTCATTTCACTTCCCGTTGGCTACTGCCTATAAGTTCACAAACCAAGCTTCGTATGCCAGTTTAATTGCAAGTACGCTTACTACGGTAACAAACACAGGTCGTATAAATGTAGCACCGAAACGAATAGCAGAGTGAGCGCCAACGAATGCTCCAGCCATCAAACAAAGACCCATGGTTAAACCTAGAACCCAATCAATATGACCAAGAATCGCGAAGGTCATCAAAGAGGTAAAGTTACTGGTAAAGTTCATGGCTTTGGATAGACCAGAGGCAAGTAAGATGTTTAAGCGGTAAAGCGCCATAGAGCTTACCGTCCAAAACGCGCCAGTTCCTGGGCCTGCAACCCCATCATAAAAACCAAGAATGAATCCTTGGTACTTTTGTTTTCTCTTAAGCACAGGGCAAGGGTTAGGAGACACATTATGGCTCACATCTGGAGTCTTATGAAAAATGGTATAGACAGCAGCGGCAAGAATGACTAACGGCAATACCTTCTCTAACCACTCAGTGCTAATGGCATCAACAGTGAGCGTGCCGATTGTCGCACCTATTAAAGTAGATATGAATGCATTGACCCAACACTCAGGCTTGAACAGCTTTTTACGGTAGTAAGTGAATGCAGCTGTAGATGAAGCAAACGTTGCGGCCAGCTTATTAGTTCCGAGTGCAATGTGTGGCGGTAAACCAAGCGATAGCAAAGCTGGAACGGTTAACATCCCTCCGCCACCTGCGACAGCATCAATAAAGCCCGCTGCAAATGCAACCAGAGCAAGTATGACCAACATGGTTGGCTCAATCATTTCCATAAATAGCTAGTGTTCTCGTTATCGGCTGATAGGGCAGCCACATGAAAAATCTACGGATTAGTCATGTTGGGTTGTGAATGCAAGGGCCTAGCGATGAAGGCCCATAACTACCTCGAGGGCAGGGGATATTAGTATTTTATTGTTCTTTTAAAAGGCGGTAGTGAATCGAGTAGGGACTTTCCGTATCGCTTCGTTACTATGCGTCTATCAAGGATCGTGACTTTACCAGAATCTCTTTCCTTACGCAGTAGTCTACCCACAGATTGAATAAGCTTTTTACTCGCATCTGGAACAGTAATCTGCATAAAAGGGTTGCCACCGCGTGATTCAATATATTCTGAATGTGCTTGCTCTACAGGAGAGGTAGGAACACCAAAAGGAATCTTGGTAATCACCAGGTTTTCAAGAAGCTCACCCGGTAGATCAAGACCTTCAGAAAAGCTGCCAGTTCCAAAAAGAACGCTGGTTTTACCTTGGTCTATTAGCTTTTTATGTTTTTTTAGGATTTCAGTTCGTGAAGTATCACCTTGAACCTGCAATGCCCACGACTTTTTAACGAAATCTGTTGCTAACGCCTCTGCAACTTTGTTCATTTGCCAGTAAGAAGAGAATAGAACGAGATTGGCTTTTTTGTCTTCTATTACCTTAGGCAAAATTTCAATAAGATATTCAGTAAACTGAGGTGCTTGTGGTTCGTACTTCATTGCCGGCACGATCAACTCAGCTTGATTCTGGTAATCAAACGGTGATGCCAAAGCCAAAAATTGTACGCCATCTTCTGCTTTTTGGCTGATACCTGCTTGATGACAGAAAAAGCTGAAAGAGTTGAGCGCCCTCATGGTCGCAGATACTAATACGGCACCAACACAGCGGCTCCAGATTTGCTGATCCAGTTGCCACCCCACCTCTAGTGGTGAAACATTCACAACGAAATCGCCTTCGCTTTCTTTGTTCAGTTCGAGCCAACGAGCCAAAGGAGCGCCTTTTTCTCTCTTCGGTTCTGCCATTAAGCGCCAAACTTGGGCAAGGTTCTCTGTTCTTTGTATATAGAAGCCAATTTCTGCCAGTGCGGGCTCTGCAAGTTTTGCTGAAAGCTCGCCGTCTTTAACTCGTTCTGCAATTAGGTCTGCAATCTTCGCAACGGCTTGGCTCGCCTTTTGTGTGAGTTGCTTGAGATCTTTAGATTCATTCTCTAGCCACTCAGGTAAGTCGCCATGTTCGAAGCGATACAAGCCGTCTTCAAAGTGGTTAGCGTCAAACTGTTTGCTCATTTGAGTCAGTGTCGGGATTAGCTGTTGCACTGAGTCTTGCAGCTCATTTCTAAATCGGTGGACACGTTTCTCGTCTGCAAGACCTGAAAGCTTAGTGATTGATTGATTCAAACGCTCCAACCATGACGCCGCGCCTTTTAAGCTCGCAGCCGCAGAAGAGTGATCTCTGGCTACATGCGGTAAATGGTGAGCTTCATCGAATATATAGATGCTATTTTCTGGTTCAGGAAGTATCACGCCGCCGCCTAAGTCTGCATCAGCCATCACTAAACTGTGATTGGCGATAATCACGTCTGCTTTATCTAACTCTGAGCGAGCTTTCTGGAAAGGGCAGTCTCTATGCGTAGGCATACTGTTGTTACAGCTATGCTTATCACTGACAATCATCTGCCAAATCATATTGTCGATGGGTTTTGGCCACGAATCACGGTCACCATCCCATTTACCTTGGGTTAGGCTGCGGTACATGGTTTGAAGTTGGTCGATATCCTTCTTCTTCGGCTTAGATTCGAACATTGCCATTTGTCCGCCATCAACCCCGCAGGCAGCGGCTAGCTTTTCGGAACAACAATAACGCTGTCTACCCTTCGCTAATATGAAAGAAAACTCTCGATCAGTCAGTCTTCTATATAGAGGGAGATCCTTATTGACGAGCTGTTCTTGTAGCGCAACCGTCGCTGTCGATATGACTATTTTTCGATTATTGAGCACAGCGACAGGAATAGTAGCCATTAAATAAGCCAGTGATTTCCCGATCCCCGTTCCTGCTTCTGCAACAATCATGCGATTACTTTTGTGGTATTGACCACAAAGTGTCTTCGCTATTTCTGCAACAAGGTAATTTTGAGCACGACGAGGTACAAAGTTGTCCAACTGATCTTGGAGGTTTTGATAACTGGTGCGAATAGATTTTTGAATTTTAGTAGTTAGCATACTGTGACCTACGTAACGGAGCGAGGATAGTAGCACATATCACTAGTCGGTACATTTACGGTGAAATAGCTTGCTTTTGAATCAAAGGTAGATCTTGTTCACAAAAAAAAACTGAACCATCAGGAACTTAACTATTTTATTTATGTTGTGAAATATAAATATTAAAAAAGACCGGCTTGTAGGTGTTAAATCCTGAAGTGTGGCGTTGTTGCGAGTTGTTTGCGGTGTTAAATGCTGTTTTGTTCTTTTTTTGGATTATTATATTTCCTGATAAAACTAAGGATAAGCTGCTCGTAAAACAATGAAAAAAAATGTAAGTGGTTGATTTTGATTGCTTTGTGTTTTTTTTAGGTTTGTTTTTAGTTTATTTGACACGCAGGATAATCTTTTGCAATCTAGACCTCGAAATTTAGTGACGGTGATTAACCAACAAAGAGTGGTAATGACCAGTCATAAAAATAAAAGGGAACCGGGCAAGGATCTCCCATTCTTAGAAAAGGCAGTGGATTTATTATGAAAAAGACTCTATTAGCGCTAGCTATCGCAGCTACAGCAACTTCTGTTAACGCAGCAGAAATTTACTCTAACGACGATACTAAAGTTGGCCTAAAAGGTGAGGTAGATATCTACCTAACTCAATCTGAAGTTGACGATGTTTCTGGCGTAGGTTCTGAGAAGAAAGACGCAGACGTATCTACTTGGGCAAAAATCCAACTAGACGCTGAACAGAAGCTAAACGACCAGTTCACAGCATTCGCATCTTTCGAAATCGAATCTGACGGCAGCAACGCTAAGTTTGATGATGTTCTAGCTGGTTTCAAAACTGACACTTGGGGTATGGCTTTCGGTGAAACTGGTGACCTAGCAGAATCTGCAGACGCTATCCAGAAAGACGATATCACAAACGAAGGTAACTACATGGGTTCTACCGGTGGTCACCACCGCGAGTCTGCTGGCCACGGCGCTGTATTCAAAGGTCAATTCGTTGAAGGTTTCACTATCGTAGCTGATGTTAATACTAACTCTGATGACGACGTTGATAACACATACGGTATCTCTGCAGACTACGCATTCAGCAACTTCTCTATCGGTGCTTCTTACATCACTGGTGAAGCTGCTAAAGACGTAGATTACTCTCTTGCTGGTGTTTCTGCTTCTGCTGAGTTTGGTGGCCTATACCTAGCTGCAACTTACGCACAGTACGAAGGTAACCAAGGTTACGGTTACTGGGACCTAACTTCTAATTACGGTAACGGTGATACTATGGGTATCGCAGCTGCTTACCAAATCGACGCTGTTCGTCTATACACGACTTACGCAGTAGCAACGACTGATGAGCGTGTAAGCAGCACTGGTGTTGTATCTAAAATCTCTGATGTTGATTCATCTAACCTAGTAGTTGGTGTTGACTACGCATTCCGTGACAACATCCTATTCCTAGCTGAATACCAAACTGCTGACTTCGAGACAGATACAAAAACTCTTGATGCTGACGGCGTAACTGCTGGTGTTTACTACACATTCTAATCTGTAGTTAATTATGCTATACAAAAGCCAGCTATTAGCTGGCTTTTTTACATTTATTGATTAAGGAATCGTACATGAACAAGTGGTATTTGAGTTTTGTCTGCCTATTCTCTGCACCATATGCAACGGCTGCTCTTGATTTAGCTTCTGGTATTTCACTAAATACTTTGAACGGCGAGGTTGTTGAAAGTGCAGAAGATGCTGTATTTGCCCCAGGTGAAAACCAACTCGTTTTAGATTACACAGGGTATTTGAGTGATAAAGGTAAGCGCGAATTTATCAGTACAGTTCCTTACATTATGGTTGTAGATGTTCCTGAAAATGCGGATGTTGACGTTGATCTTGTAAGCCGAAAGTATGAGAAAATCGAAAAAAATGTAGACAGAGAGCTTTCTATATTCAGTATCTCCGTAAACGGTGATGATGCAGAAGTCGTGCAAGAAGTCTTGCCTCCAGCTAAAGGCGCACTGCCTTATAGCGATATTCCTCAGTTGGTTAAAGATTACAACCAAGAGAGAGGCTTAGTTTTTGATTCAGGGAAGATTCGTTCGTTGAAAGAAGAACTAGCGGCGGTACAAACTGGTGCAGTAGTTGGAGCGACGGTCGCTGCCGACAGTACTGTGCAAGAGTCTGAAAATACGCTTCAACTTAAGCTATGGTATTCAAGAGCAAACGAAGAAGAGCGCAAAGCATTCCAAAAATGGTTAATTGACCAGAAGTAAGACCTAAAATTTTTTAAAGCGAGGTGTTCTTGTCTATGACAGGTACCTCGCTTTTTCATTTCTACTAATTGTTTGCTAGATCTCTTTCCACTCACCAGGCTGCAGCTGCCCCACATTCATGTTGCCCATTGAATAGCGGATAAGACGCAGGGTAGGGAAGCCGATATTGGCTGTCATTCGTCTTACCTGACGGTTACGCCCTTCAATGATTGTAATAGCCAACCATGTTGTCGGTATCGCGGCTCTGAAGCGGACTGGAGGATTTCTATCCCACACTTCAGGTTCTTGCATCACTTCTACTTTTGCAGGTAATGTCATACCGTCTTTTAGTTCGACACCTTTTCTCAATTTATCTAAATCTTCCTCAGAAGGTGCGCCTTCAACCTGTACCCAGTATGTCTTTGGGGATTTTGAGTTTGGTTGAGTTAGCTTAGCTTGAAATATCCCATCATTGGTTAAGACCATTAACCCTTCGCTGTCGCGGTCGAGGCGACCAGCAGCATAAACGTCTTTCACTGGAATAAAGTCCGCTAGCGTTTTTCTCCCTTCGCCATCAGTAAATTGGCTGAGAGTATCGAAAGGCTTGTTGAACAGAATTACTTTGCGATCTTCGAGCGATACCTTAGGTTTTGCATTGGTAGGCTTGCCTTTATATCGGTGCTTACTGGAGTGAGATTTCTTGTGCGAATTGCCAGTGTTATTCTTATCACTGCTTCGGCTTTGTCTATTACCGCTTTGTTTTAATGTTGCACCAGAACGAGCCGGTTTGTCTGAACGAGATGCGCTGCGTGAGCGAGTAGACATGTTAACTACCTTGCAAAAATGTAAACGAAGTGTGCTGAAAAGTTTTCACTGAAACGGAATTGAGCTATCATTTGCGCGCCTAAAAGACACAAAATAGAACAAGTTGATGGACTCTTAAGCCTGATTTGTTTAATTATACCTTCGTGTTTTATTATAACAACGCACTCACGGATTTGGTTCATGCTGTCATCAAGATTGTATGAAAAATAAGATAGAGTACGACTATCGAGTAAGCAGTTTTCACTCTTAGAGTGGCTTACTGGTCAATTTATAACACGCTCACTACTTTAAATGAGCTTGTAAGAACTATAGGGAAATTTCATGCCTACTGAAAAACCAACGATCATCTATACCATTACAGACGAAGCTCCGGCACTAGCAACTTACTCTCTGCTGCCAATCATTCAATCTTTTACAGCTTCTTCTGGTATAAACGTTGATACTCGCGACATTTCACTTGCAGGGCGCATTATTGCCAACTTCCCTGACTACTTGAACGAAGAGCAACGTATTGGTGATGCATTAGCAGAACTAGGTGAATTGGCTAAGACACCAGAAGCGAACATCATCAAGCTTCCAAACATCTCTGCATCAGTACCTCAGCTTCAAGCAACGATCAAAGAGCTACAGTCAAAAGGTTACGCACTTCCTAATTACCCAGAAGAAGCAAATACCGACGAAGAGAAAGCTGTTAAAGCGACTTACGACAAAATCAAAGGCAGTGCAGTAAACCCTGTGTTACGTGAAGGTAACTCGGATCGCCGCGCTCCACTTTCAGTTAAAAACTACGCGAAGAAGAACCCACACTCAATGGGTGCTTGGTCTGCAGATTCTAAGTCGCACGTTTCAAGTATGGACGACAAAGACTTCTTCGGTAGCGAAAAGTCAGTAACCATTGAAGGTGCTACAGAAGTTAGCATTGAATTCGTTGGCAAAGATGGCGCGAAGAAAACATTGAAGCCAGCTTTTGCACTGCAAGATAAAGAGATCATTGATGCGTCAGTGATGAACAAGGCCGCTTTGGTTGCGTTCTTCGAAAAAGAAATTGCATCGGCTAAAGAGCAAGGTGTACTGCTTTCTCTTCACATGAAAGCGACGATGATGAAAGTATCTGACCCAGTGATCTTTGGTCACGCGGTTAAGGTTTACTACAAAGACGTATTTGCTAAGCATGGTCAACTGTTTGAAGAGCTAGGCGTTGATGTAAATAACGGCATCGGTGATGTCTACGCGAAGATTGCTGCGCTTCCTCAAGAGCAGAAAGAAGCAATCGAAGCTGACCTGCAAGCAGTATACGAGACGCAGCCACCACTAGCGATGGTTGATTCGGACCGTGGTATTACTAACCTACACGTACCAAGCGATATCATTGTGGATGCATCTATGCCGGCAATGTTGCGTTCTTCTGGTCAAATGTGGGATCCAGAAGGTAAGCAAAAAGATACCAAAGCAATGATCCCAGATCGTAGCTATGCGAGCATCTACCAAGCGGTTATTGATTTCTGTAAAGAGAACGGCGCGTTCGATCCAACAACGATGGGTAGCGTACCAAACGTTGGCTTGATGGCTCAAAAAGCCGAAGAGTACGGTTCTCACGATAAGACTTTCATCCTTGAAGTTGCTGGTCAGGTTCAAGTTGTTGACGCTTCAGGCGCTGTGCTTCTAGAGCAAGACGTAGAGGAAGGCGATATCTTCCGTATGTGTCAGGTTAAAGATGCACCAATCCAAGACTGGGTTAAGCTTGCGGTAACGCGTGCTCGTGCATCGGGTGTTCCAGCGGTATTTTGGCTAGATGCGTCACGTGCGCATGATGCTCAGCTTATTAAGAAAGTTGAAGCGTACCTTCCTGAATACGATACCGATGGTCTTGAAATTAAGATCCTTGGTCCACTTGAAGCGACTCAATACTCACTGGCTCGTATCAAAGAAGGCCTAGATACTATTTCGGTTACAGGTAACGTACTGCGTGATTACCTAACGGACTTGTTCCCGATTCTAGAGCTTGGTACATCAGCTAAGATGCTATCGATTGTTCCACTAATGAACGGTGGTGGTCTGTTTGAAACAGGTGCTGGCGGTTCTGCTCCTAAGCACGTTCAACAAGTAGAGAAAGAAAACCATCTGCGTTGGGATTCCCTAGGCGAATTCTTGGCATTGGCTGCATCTCTAGAGCACCTGAGCGTAGTAACAGGTAACGCTAAAGCACAAGTTTTAGCTGACGCGCTTGATAAAGCGACGGGCGAGTTCCTTGATAACAACAAGTCTCCTTCACGTCGAGTAGGTGAGCTTGATAACCGTGGTAGCCACTACTACCTAGCGGCATACTGGGCTAAGGCGCTTGCTGAGCAAACGGCTGACGCTGATCTTGCTGCTGAGTTTGCAGGTGTGGCAAGTCAACTTGCTGAAAGTGAAGAAGCGATCGTTGCAGAGCTGAACAACGCTCAAGGTGTGGCTGGTGACTTAGGTGGTTACTACCTACTTGACGACGCATTGGTTTCAACACTAATGCGCCCAAGCTCAACGCTAAACGCATTTATTGATGCATCGTGATTGGACTCATCGTTAGTCAGTCATGAAGGTGATTTGCTAACGAGTTGCTTAGTCTGACAGCTACGTCATAGATAAAGTCAAAACGAAAGACGCTTTAACGATAACGTTAAAGCGTCTTTTTTCTAGCTCAATACGAATACATCCGCGAACTAGTGGTCTAGTGAGCAACTTTATAGCCCCTAAAACGAAAAAACCGCTCACGTAATCCTGTGTTACAGGTATTAAATGAGCGGTTTCAATATTCTGCTTACCTATCCGCCGTTAATGACGACTGATGGAGGTTAACATGAGTTGGCATTCGCCTATTTTGCGGCGCTGCCTTCTACAGGAACAACGGAGCTAGCATGCGAGCCTTTAGGTCCACTTTCTACTTCATAGTCGACCTGCTGACCAGCCTTTAAGGTTCGATAACCTTCCATTTGTATTGTGGAGTAGTGCGCGAATATATCGCCGTCTTCACCTTCTGGACAAATAAAGCCAAACCCTTTGGCATTGTTAAACCATTTTACTGTACCTGTAGCCATGCTATACATCCCTCATGCATTTTGTTACTAACGTTGTTATATCAATTGTTGTAAGTGCGATTGATATCATTCCTACCAGCTAAAGAATTTCAGCTAATAGCTTGAATCTCGTACATTGCTTACGGAAATTAACGCTACCCTGCGTAATTATTCCTTATTGTTAATTTTTGAAGCGTGTTACTGATCTTAAATCATGTTGCAAAAATGTATTAAAAAACCTTTTAGCTCCAATGTAGCTAATGATTGAGCACAGTCAATAGTAAATTGGTATAAAAGTGATCAATTTTAATAACAAATCACATTCGAGATTAACTGCAAACTATTAACTAAATAGTAACTTAGCAGTGATCTTATCGTTAGTATCAATAGTTATGGCGTCTTTTTAATCAATCACATATGTTAATCCTGTTAATCGAGATCTTTTATTTGCAGCGATGGAAATGGTGGATTAGGCTCAGTATAGAGGAATATTTTTTGGTACTGTTTCTCGGTGCAGTTTCTTAGTACACCGTAAAGCGTGAATGTGGTAAATTTGAGTTAGGTAAACACTCACGACTTCCGAAAAATAACCCTTAGCAAAGCGATATGAGCAGAAACTTTGAATGGGCATCTCCAGGCTCAGATTTACTGGAGAAAGAAGCAACAAAAGTAAAGCCACCGGCGATGTATAACGTTGTGTTAAATAACGATGATTACACGCCCATGGACTTTGTAATCGAGATCCTAGAGCGATTCTTCTCACTAGATATCGAAAAAGCAACGGAAGTGATGCTCAAGGTTCATTATGAAGGTAAAGCTATATGTGGCACATACAGTGCTGAAATAGCGGAAACAAAGGTAGCGCAGGTCACGATGTACTCAAAGGAAAATGAGCATCCGCTACTATGTACAATGGAGCAAGTATAAATTGCTCGAACAACACTGTTGTTCCCTTAGGAGGTACTTATGCTAAATAAAGAATTAGAGACGAGTTTAAATGGCGCATTTGCTCGTGCGCGAGACAAGCGACATGAATTCATGACTGTCGAACACCTCCTACTAGCATTATTAGAAAATGATGCGGCCAAGGAAGCGCTCCAAGCTTGTCAGGCTGATCTCGATGCTCTTCGCAATGAGCTCGATATTTTTATCGATCAAACGACCCCACTTATCCCTGAAAGCGACGAAACTCGCGAAACTCAGCCTACGTTGAGCTTTCAACGAGTACTTCAACGCGCTGTTTTTCATGTTCAATCTTCAGGTCGCAGCGAAGTAACAGGTGCTAACGTACTTGTGGCTATTTTTAGTGAGCAAGAATCTCACGCGGCATATCTTCTTAAGAAAAATGACATTAGTCGCTTAGATATTGTTAACTTCATCTCACACGGTATTACTAAAGCCAGCAACGAAGGCGACAGTCCTTCATCATCTGATTCATTTGGTGGTGCAGAAAATGCTGAAGAAGCTAACTCCGAAGACCGTTTAGAAAATTTTGCTACTAACCTTAACGAAGTAGCGAAGCAGGGCAATATTGACCCACTAATCGGTCGTGACAAAGAGCTAGAACGCACTATCCAAGTTCTATGTCGTCGTCGTAAGAACAACCCGCTGTTAGTGGGTGAAGCGGGTGTTGGTAAAACTGCCATCGCGGAAGGTCTTGCATGGCGCATCGTTGAAGGGCAAGTGCCTGAAATCATTCAGAGCAGCGTAATTTATTCTCTAGATATCGGTTCACTATTAGCCGGAACCAAATATCGTGGTGACTTTGAGAAACGTTTTAAAGCGATTCTTAAGCAACTGGAGAAAGAAGAAGACGCGATTCTGTTCATCGATGAGATCCACACCATTATTGGTGCGGGTGCTGCATCGGGTGGTCAGGTTGATGCGGCAAACTTAATTAAACCACTACTAAGCAGTGGTAAATTACGTTGCATCGGTTCAACAACGTACCAAGAGTACAGCAGTATTTTTGAGAAGGAGCGTGCTTTAGCTCGTCGCTTCCAGAAAATTGATATTATAGAACCATCGCTAGACGATACGACCAAGATTCTGATTGGCTTGAAGCCAAAATACGAAGCTCACCACGAAGTGCGCTACACCAACAAAGCGTTGCGTGCCGCTGTGGAACTGTCTGCTAAATACATTAATGAACGTCACCTTCCAGATAAGGCCATTGACGTAATCGATGAAGCGGGCGCTCGTAGCCGTTTGGCGCCTGCAAGCCGTCGTAAGAAAACGGTAAGCGTGGCTGATATTGAATCAATGGTTGCGAAAATGGCGCGTATTCCTGAGAAGTCAGTATCGTCTTCAGACAAAGATACGCTGCAGAAACTGGATGACCGCATGAAAATGTTGGTATTTGGACAAGACCCTGCAATCGATGTATTGAGTGAAGCGATTAAGCTAACCCGTGCTGGATTGGGTGCAGACAATAAACCTGTTGGTTCATTCTTGTTTGCTGGTCCTACTGGTGTCGGTAAAACAGAGGTGACGGTTCAACTGTCTAAGTTGATGGGTATTGAGCTCCTGCGCTTTGATATGTCTGAGTACGGCGAGCGTCACTCTGTGAGCCGCTTGATCGGTGCTCCTCCTGGTTATGTTGGTTACGACCAAGGTGGTCTGCTAACGGATGCCGTAATTAAGAACCCGCACTCTGTTGTGTTACTGGATGAAATCGAGAAAGCTCACCCAGATATCTTTAACTTATTACTGCAAGTAATGGATAACGGTACGTTAACTGACAACAATGGTCGCAAAGCGGATTTCCGTAATGTGATTCTAGTGATGACGACCAACGCAGGTGTGGCTGAAACCGAGAAGAAATCGATCGGCCTGATCCAACAAGATCATGCGCCAGATGCGATGGGTGAAATCAAGAAGGTATTTACTCCTGAGTTCCGTAACCGTCTCGATAATATCATTTGGTTCAACAGCCTTGATCCAAGTGTGATTAGTCAAGTAGTTGATAAGTTCATTGTTGAGCTTCAGGTTCAACTGGACGCTCGTGGCGTGTCTTTAGAGGTTTCTGAGGATGCTCGTCACTGGTTAGCTGATAAAGGCTATGACAAGACCATGGGTGCTCGTCCAATGGGACGTGTGATTCAAGAGAAGCTTAAGAAACCACTCGCTAACGAGTTACTGTTCGGTAGCTTGGTTGATGGCGGTACGGTTAAAGTATCCCTGAAAAAAGACGAATTGGATTTCATCTATGTTGGTGCTAAAGAAGAGGTTATGCACTAACGAAGTGATTGATAAATCAAGGGCTTAAATATAAAACGCATGACTTCGGTTGTGCGTTTTTTTATGTTTGAGAGATGAGAGATGAGAGATGAGAGATGAGAGATGAGAGATGAGAGATGAGAGATGAGAGATGAGAGATGAGAGATGCGAGATGCGAGGTTGATGTGCTTGTGTAGTAAAAAGTTCAGGCAATAAAAAACGGAGCCTTAAGCTCCGCTTCTTATTGTATTCGCTAATTAAAAATTAACGAGCACGGAAGACGATGCGGCCTTTAGAAAGGTCGTATGGAGTCATCTCAACAGTTACTTTATCACCAGTAAGAATACGGATGTAGTTCTTACGCATTTTACCAGAGATGTGTGCTGTCACTACGTGACCGTTTTCAAGCTCAACACGGAACATTGTGTTTGGTAGAGTATCAAGGACAGTGCCTTGCATCTCGATTACGTCTTCTTTAGCCATCTAATCCTCTTTCGAAATTTGGCGGTTTTCAACGGCTTGATTGTGCCGTTAAAATCAAAATATGTAAAGTTGTCGCGTATTCTACCCTTGCCACCGCTGATTTACTAGCCTTTGATGACGTTGAAATCGTACTTTATAGTTCATCGCAGGGCATTCATCGATTTGATAACCCAAATATAACCATTGTTTTTGTTCTTTCTGGGCATGTTGGATCTGAAATAGAACGCCAAGTGTTCCCATCGAAATATCTATATCAGGATCGAAGAAGGTATAAAACGCGCTCGTACAGTGAGCCATGATGTCGGTTACGGCGATACCAACCAACTTGTTCTCATCATAGATGTGCATGAACTTTGTAGTAAGCCACTCATTTTTAGAGAATTGTAGAAATTCTTCTTTTTTGGGTGGGTACATGGTTCCCGAACGGTGACGAGCGGTGATATAGCGACTGTATAAGTCAAACCAGTTGTCATCCATCTCATCTTTCAGCTGCCAACGTAGTGATTTTCCTTTGTTAAGGATCCGTCGTTGGCTTTTGGAAAGCTTTACCTCAGGAATTGAAAGACGAATTGCTTGGCATGCTGAGCAATTATCACAATGTGGCTTATAAATGGTTGAACCACTGCGGCGAAAACCGTTCGCAAGCAGAACTTCATAGTTATCTGAGGTGTGCATGTGTTCATCAAGCGTGACCGCTACTCTTTCTTCGAGGTGAGGTAAGTAGCTGCAAGCGTGATTGTCTGTTAATCCAATTCTGATTTGTTGTAAATCTGGATTCATTAAGGCACTTCCTTTAGCCATTGGGTTTGAAAGCATGCATCGTCAACGGAAAATTCTTTGAGTAATTGCAGAGAGCCTAGGAATTCATCCCTATCAACCTCGATAGCGCCTAAGGATTCCAAGTGAGGGTTCATGACTTGGCAATCAATCAGTTGTCCGCCGAATTGTGTAAAGTGTTCACAAAAATACCACAGCGCGATTTTAGAGGCATTGGTCTTCAGGCTGAACATCGATTCACCGCAAAAGACTTGGCCTCTTTGTAAGCCGTAAAGTCCGCCGATCAGTTCATCATCTTGCCAAACCTCAACCGAGTGGCAGAAACCTAATGAAGCGAGTTTGCGGTAGGCTGACTGCATGTCGCTGTTTAGCCAGGTTTCTTCTTCGGGTCTTAGTGAAGAGCAATAACCAATTACTCTGTCCGTCGATTGGTTGATGCTGACTCGGTAATTGTGCTTTCTTTGAAACTTTTTAAGACTTTTTGACGGTTCGAATGTCTTAGGATTAAATACCGCTCGCGGTGCAGGGCTCCACCAAAGTATAGGCTCACCTGGGCCATACCATGGAAATATACCTTGGCTATAAGCGTTTAAAATTCGCGTTGGTGATAAATCACCACCGAAGGCGAGCAGACCGTTGGGTTCATCAAGCGCGTCGAAAGGCGAAGGAAACTCTATACTGGTAGTATCAAGTTCGGTTAGGTATATAGTCATAAGTACCGCATTACAGATTAATCACTGACCAAGAGGTCTTTAGGAGTTTTACCATGAAGAAGTTGCTTTGGATTTTACTTGTTTTGCCCATGTTGGCAAATGCAGCTTACAACAGAAACCAAGCTCGACCAGTAAACGAGGTGGTTTATGGTGAGATTGATACGGTCAGATACATCACGCAGCAAGAGATCGTTGAGTCGAAAGCGAATGGTTGGGAAACCTTGTTAGGTGCGGCGATTGGTGGCTTGATTGGTAATCAGTTTGGCGGCGGCACCGGTAAAGAAGTGGCGACAGCTGTCGGCGCAGTAGCGGGCGCGGGTATTGCTCGTAACCGAGGTAACACACAATATAAAGTAGAGTACAAACTGGTCGAGTTATTGGTCAAAACCAAAGACGACAAGCTGGTCAACATCATCCAAGATGTCGATAACTCGATGTTGTTCAACCGAGGCGATGATGTACGAATTCTCTATTTTTCAGATGGTGTTCGAGTTGATCTCGCGTACTAGTATGTAGATACGATTGATTGGCTAATTAATCATCGGTTTGAGCGGGATTAGCTCTGGAGTTCGTTGGAAAAGTTCGTTAGTCTGCAAGTACGAAGAATTATTCATCACCCGAAAATAAATACGCGCCAGTGACTTCGGGTGGTACAAGGACTATAAGATTTAATGGAAAGCCTTACGTTACAACCAATTCAAAAAGTGAACGGGGAAGTTAACCTACCTGGTTCAAAAAGCGTTTCCAACCGTGCACTTCTTTTGGCTGCACTTTCTACGGGAACCACTCGCCTAACAAACTTACTAGACAGTGATGATATTCGTCATATGTTGAATGCATTGACGCAGCTAGGTGTTGATTACCAGTTGTCTGCAGACAAAACCGTTTGTGAAGTGACAGGTGTTGGTGGTGCATTCTCAAGTGATAAAGCTCTAGAGCTTTTCTTAGGTAACGCGGGTACGGCGATGCGTCCGTTGGCGGCTGCACTATGTTTAGGTCGCGGTGAATACGTTCTTACTGGTGAGCCGCGCATGAAAGAGCGCCCAATTGGCCACTTAGTAACGGCCCTGCGAGAAGCCGGTGCCGACGTTGAATACTTAGAGAACGAAAACTACCCACCATTGAAGATCACAGGTACAGGTTTGAAGAGCGGTACGGTTTCTATCGACGGTTCAATCTCTAGTCAATTCTTGACGGCATTTTTGATGGCTGCGCCCTTAGCTGAAGGTGAAGTGACCATTAAAATTGACGGTGAATTGGTTTCTAAACCTTACATCGATATTACGCTGCACATCATGAAGCAATTTGGTGTGTACGTGATCAACAACGATTACCAAGAGTTTGTGATTCCTACGGGGCAATCTTACTCGGCACCGGGTGATTTCTTGGTTGAAGGTGATGCATCATCTGCGTCATATTTCCTTGCAGCCGCTGCTATCAAAGGTGGTGAGATTAAGGTCACTGGTATTGGTAAAAACAGTATCCAAGGTGATATCCAATTCGCTGATGCGCTTGAGAAAATGGGTGCGGAAATCGAATGGGGTGACGACTACGTTATCTCTCGTTGTGGCGAGCTGAAAGGCATTGATATGGACTATAACCATATCCCAGATGCTGCGATGACTATCGCGACAACCGCATTGTTTGCGAAAGGCACAACGGCAATCCGTAATGTCTACAACTGGCGTGTGAAAGAGACAGACCGCTTGGCTGCAATGGCAACAGAGCTACGTAAAGTCGGCGCTGAAGTGGAAGAGGGTGAAGATTACATCATTGTTAACCCTGTGGCTGAACTGACTCACGCGGCGATTGATACTTACGATGATCACCGTATGGCGATGTGTTTCTCGCTGGTTGCTTTGAGCGATACGCCTGTGACGATTAATGATCCAGGTTGTACGTCAAAGACATTCCCTGATTATTTCGACAAACTGAAAATGCTAAGCCTATAAAAATGCTTAGTATGTAAAGGTTTAGGAACAAAAAAGCTTGCCTAAGTGGCAAGCTTTTTAATTATTGCTGAATTGTAAATTCTTTCGAAAGGTGGTGCGCTAAGTATTTAAACATGTTAAATACCGCGGTTGTATTCTCGGTCGGCATTCCATTGCTGTCTAAGAAGTATTCACCTTTGAAGACGAGTACATCGTCTTTTTCTACTACGCTGTTTGCGCGCATGCCTTCAATGTAGTCATCATGTGATTGGATAATTTGGTTTGCGATAAGCAGTAAATCAAATTCTGCTATTACTTTCTTTGTCATGAGTTTATCTCTGATAACTGAATATAACGTTGAGTTTATGGTGTCGAACTAGAAATTCAATGATTTCACAACCAATTAAGAGAGTCTTTTCAAACATCCACAATTTATTTTGTGATTTACGGCAAAAATAATTGAATGGGGCTCGCGTTAGATTCGCGGACAAGCTTAGTATGAGCCCGTTTAGACGTAATGCCTGATGAATAGGCTCTTGCAAGTATTCTTAGTGAGTACTTTATAGCTTCTTTATATTGTGACCCTTTTATCTATGAGTCGTCGAATTGTCGAGCGATCAGATCCAATTTTGAAAAAAGCGGTTGATCTTCTAGTAATCTCGCACAATAGTAAAAAAAGAAGCAATGAATTTAGAATATCATGCGTAAAAGCCCACAAGCTAAATTGTTGGTGCTGAAGCATCGTGATTAAGGACGTTAGAGTCAATATGGGTAAATCGCTCGTTATAGTGGAGTCGCCAGCCAAGGCTAAAACTATCAATAAATATCTTGGCAAAGACTTTGTCGTTAAGTCGAGTGTAGGTCACGTACGTGATTTACCAACGGCGGGTCAAAGTACTGGTCAAAAGGCTGCTGCAGTTTCAACCAAGGGTATGAGCCCAGAAGACAAAGCTCGTATCAAGAAAGAAAAAGATCGCAAAGCTCTTATCAAAAAGATGGGTATCAACCCGTATAAAGAGTGGGAAGCGAACTACCAAATCCTACCTGGTAAAGAGAAAGTCGTCGCTGAATTGCAAAAACTGGCTGAGAACGCAGACCATGTTTATCTCGCAACCGATTTGGACCGCGAAGGAGAAGCTATCGCATGGCACCTTCGTGAGATCATCGGCGGCGATGAAACGCGATACAAGCGAGTGGTTTTTAACGAAATCACCAAGAATGCTATTCAACAAGCTTTCGAAACTCCAGGTGAGCTAAATATTGATGGCGTAAACGCTCAACAAGCACGACGTTTTATGGACCGTGTTGTTGGCTTTATGGTGTCACCTCTGCTTTGGAAAAAAGTAGCACGAGGCCTGTCCGCTGGCCGCGTTCAATCAGTAGCGGTAAAACTACTGGTAGAGCGTGAGCGCGAGATCAACGCCTTTATCCCTGAAGAGTTCTGGGATGTGCATGCTGATACTAAAACAGCAGAGAAAACCGACTTTAGATTGCAAGTAGCACAGAAAGACGGTGTTGCGTTTAAACCTGAAAATGAAGCGCAAACACAAGCTGCTGTTAGCGTTTTAGAAAAAGCGCAATACGAAGTATGTAAACGTGAAGACCGCCCAACAAAGAGTAAACCGTCTGCACCTTACATCACGTCGACGCTGCAACAAGCGGCGAGTACCCGTCTTGGTTATGGCGTAAAGAAAACCATGATGCTGGCTCAACGCCTGTATGAAGCGGGTTACATCACTTATATGCGTACTGACTCAACCAACTTGAGCTCAGAAGCTGTAGAAGCCGCTCGTGAATACATTGGTTCTGAGTACGGCGCGCAATACCTTCCACCTAAAGCACTTGTATACGGCAGCAAAGAGGGCGCTCAAGAGGCCCACGAAGCGATTCGTCCTTCAAGTGTAGATGTTAAGTCGGAAGACCTAAACGGCGTAGACGCAGACGCACACAAGCTTTACTCGCTAATTTGGAATCAATTCGTAGCGTGTCAAATGACGCCAGCTCAATACGATTCAACGACAGTAAGCGTTAAAGCAGACGAGTACACGTTAAAAGCGAAAGGTCGTATCCTTAAATTTGATGGTTGGACTCGTGTTCAGCGTCCAATGGGTAAGAACGAAGATACGATCCTTCCAGCAGTACAGATCGGCGATAAGCTTGATCTGATCGCGTTAGACCCTAAGCAGCACTTCACTAAACCACCGGCTCGTTTCACTGAAGCAGCGCTAGTTAAAGAGCTTGAGAAGCGTGGTATTGGTCGTCCTTCAACATACGCATCAATCATCTCGACGATTCAAGATCGTGGTTATGTAAAAGTTGATCAGCGTCGTTTCTATGCTGAGAAGATGGGTGAAATTGTTACTGACCGTTTAGACGGCAGCTTCAATGACTTAATGAACTACGACTTCACTGCTCGTATGGAGCAGAAGTTGGACCAAATCGCAGAAGGCGAAGCAAGCTGGAAAGGCGTGCTAGATAACTTCTTCGAAGACTTTACTGGCGATTTGGAAAAAGCAGATTTAGACGAAGACGCTGGTGGCATGAAGCCAAATCATATCGTGGAAACCGATATTGAGTGTCCGACTTGTAGCCGTAAAATGGGTATTCGTACTGCTTCGACAGGTGTATTCCTTGGTTGTTCTGGTTATGCACTTCCACCAAAAGAGCGTTGTAAGACAACAATCAACCTTGGTGATGAAGAAGGCATTATCAACGTGCTTGAAGAAGACGTTGAAACAGCAGCACTTCGAGCTAAAAAGCGTTGTCCTATTTGTGAAACGGCAATGGATGCTTATCTAATCGATGATAAGCGTAAGATGCACGTATGTGGTAACAACCCGAACTGTGAAGGTTATGTGGTTGAGCACGGCGAATTTAAAGTGAAAGGCTACGATGGTCCACTTGTTGAGTGTGACAAGTGTGGTTCTGACATGGTTCTGAAGAACGGTCGTTTTGGTAAATACATGGACTGTACGAGTGAAGACTGTAAGAACACTCGTAAGATTCTGAAAAATGGCGAAGTTGCGCCACCGAAAGAAGACCCGGTACATTTCCCTGAACTTCCGTGTGAAAATTCAGACGCGTACTTTGTTCTTCGTGATGGTGCTTCTGGTCTATTTATGGCTGCGAGCAACTTCCCTAAATCGCGTGAAACACGTGCGCCATTAGTGGAAGAGCTGGTTCGTTTTAAAGACCGTATCTCACCTAAGTTCCAATACCTAGCATCAGCGCCAGTTGCTGACCCTGATGGTAAGCCGGCAGTGGTTCGTTTTAGTCGTAAGACCAAAGAAAACTACGTGCGTACTGAAGTCGATGGAAAACCGTCCGGTTGGACTGCGTTGTACACCGACGGTAAGTGGGAAGTTACGGATAAGCGTAAAAAGCCTAAAGAGAAGTAACTGAACGTTATTGATGAAAAAGCAGCCTAATGGCTGCTTTTTTTTGGTCTCTATATGACTAAATATGCAACTTGTTGATTTTGTGTTTCGTCTGCGAGAATTTATTAAATTCACATCGTAAAATAAATGACGACAATTAATCAGGTCTTCTTATGCAACTTTAACGAGAATGTAACTTAATTAAAATATTGTAACTCACAGATCAGCGTTTAGTTGTATACCTGATGTGTGTCGGGTGTTAATGTAATGTTTCGTCTGGACGGTGTAGTGTGAGCTGCTTTAAGTCTTAGGAAAGCAATCAGCTTACGTACCACAGAATGGCGTATTAAAAATTGAATTCGGCCGAAAAGTCGATAACGTATATAAAACCAAGTGCAAAGAATAGTGCACACATAACAACGTTTGGCTTAGGATATTGTCACTATATGTGAATGGATATTCGCTAAATACCGAAATAAGTGTTGGTGCTCATCCCCCAGAGGAAGATACCTCTACGAGTACTAACATCGACAAGCTATAGATATATGGAGAATAAAATGGCTGGTGTATTGGGAATGATTCTTGCTGGTGGTGAAGGCTCTCGCTTAAGACCTTTAACTGAATCTCGCAGCAAACCCTCGGTTCCTTTCGGTGGTAGTTACCGCTTAATTGATTTCGCTTTGAACAACTTCGTTAATGCTGATCTAATGAAGATCTACGTATTAACACAATTTAAGTCACAGTCACTGTTCCACCATATGAAAAAAGGCTGGAATATCAGTGGCATAACAGACCGTTTTATCGACCCAATTCCTGCGCAAATGCGTAAAGGAAAGCGTTGGTATGAAGGCACAGCAGATGCTATCTACCAAAACATGGGCTTTATGGAGTTGGAAGAACCTGATCAAGTATGTATTTTTGGTTCAGACCATATCTATAAGATGGACATCAAACAGATGCTTGATTTCCATAAAGAGAAGAAAGCGGCTCTAACAGTATCAGCATTGCGCATGCCGCTTGCTGAAGCATCAGAATTCGGTGTTATTGAGGTTGATGCTGACGGCCGTATGATTGGCTTTGAAGAGAAACCTGCAAATCCGAAGTCGATCCCGGGCGATCCAGAATCAGCGCTCGTTTCAATGGGCAACTACGTGTTCGAAGCGAAAGAGCTTTTTGCTGAACTAACGGAAGATGCTGATAGAGAAGGTTCGACACACGATTTCGGCAAAGACATTATTCCAAACATGTTCCCACGTGGTGATGTGTTTGTTTATGATTTCAGCACCAACCGTATTACTGGTGAGAAAGAAGAAGTTTACTGGCGCGATGTAGGTACGATTGACGCGTACTGGCAAGCGCACATGGACCTTCTTAAGAAAGATGCGCCATTCTCGCTATACAACCGTAAATGGCCTCTACACACTTATTACCCGCCACTACCACCAGCTACGTTTACTGATTCGGCAAATGGTCGAATTCAGATCATTGATAGCCTTGTGTGTAGCGGTAGTTATGTACGTGGTTCGCGTATTGAAAAGAGTGTACTGGGCTTCCGCAGCAATATCGCATCAGCGTGTGATATCAGCGAAAGTATCTTACTCGGTGATGTAAAAGTGGGTGAGGGTTGTATCTTGCGCCGCGTTATCATTGATAAAGATGCAGACATCGCTCCGGGTACACAGATTGGTGTAAATCTGACAGAAGACAAAAAGCATTACCACGTATCTGACGATGGTGTCGTAGTGATTTCTAAAGGAGCACGAGTTGGTTACTAAGACTCTCTCGGTACTTTTTGTAGCGTCTGAAGTTGAAGGCTTGATCAAAAGTGGTGGCTTGGCTGATGTAGCCAAGGCACTGCCGAAAGCGTTGCAAACACTCGAACAGGACGTTCGAGTGACTATCCCCGCATATAGAAACATTCCAAACATTGATTCAGCAGAAGTTATTTTATCGACTGAACTCGATCATTGGCCTCATACAGCTTATCAAGTTAAAAAACTGAGCGTAGAAGGCGTTCCAGTTTTTGGTATTGAATGTGCCAAGTATTTCGACCGCCCGGAAATGTACGCAGAAAACAATCAAGCTTATGCTGATAACGGAGAGCGCTTCTCGTTCTTTAGTGTAGCCTGTCTTGATATGCTTCCTAAGCTTGGTTTTCAACCGGATATCATTCATGCAAATGACTGGCATACTGGTTTCGTACCTTTCTTGCTTAAATCGCGTTATCAACAACACGATTTCTTTGAAAATACGCGCAGTGTTATCTCGATTCACAATGCGGTTTTCAAAGGTGTGTTCGCATACGATGAACTGCAATTCCTGCCAGAGATGCACAGTTACCATGTACCTGAAGCTTCAGTGAGTGACACTCATGTCACTATGCTAAGAGCTGGCGTGATGTGCGCGGATAAAGTGAACGCAGTAAGTCCTACCTATGCAGAAGAGTTGAAAACGGAATTAGGTAGCCACGGTATGGCTGCAGAATTCCAACACAGATCAGCTGATCTGTTCGGCATTTTGAATGGGTGTGATTACGGGGCTTGGAATCCGGAAACTGATGCTTTCCTACCTCGTAAATACAAAGCGACCAAACACAGCATGGCTCGCGGAAAATCAGCTTGTAAGCAAAAACTGCAACAAGATGTAGGTTTACCCGTTGCCGATTGCGCGGTTTATGGCATGGTTTGTCGCTTGACGAATCAAAAAGGTGTTCATTACTTACTGCCTATCATTGAACAGTTTTTGAAAAATGATCTTCAGGTCGTGATTGTCGGTACTGGCGATCCGGTTTTGGCGAGTCAATTGAAAGAGCTATCAGCGCTTCACTCAGATAAGTTCTCGTTCGTGGAAGCGTACAATAATGAACTTGCGCACTTGGTTGAAGCAGGCTCTGATTTCTTCTTGATGCCTTCGGAATTTGAACCGTGTGGCTTAAACCAAATCTACAGCATGGCTTACGGTACTATGCCGATTGTTCGTTCTGTGGGAGGTTTAAAAGACAGCGTGAATGATTACGATCAGGATCCTGAAGTCGCGACTGGGTTTGCTTTTGAAGAGCCAACACCGCAAGCGTTATTGGCTGTGTTACATCGTTCATTACTGCTTTACGCACAAAACCCATCTGAAATTAAGCGTGTTCAGCTTTATGCGATGCAGCAAGATTTTAGTTGGGAAGATGCGGCTAAAGAATACCTAGCTATGTACCATTCAGCACTTTAACTTGTTGACTTAGCATTAAAATTAGCTGGCGAGCGACAACCGCTCGTAATAAATGAAGGCGCTCTAATTGTAGAGTGCCTTTTTGTTTCCTGGTCAGAGCACCTCACGTTTACGAAGACAAAGCTTGCAAACTCATTTTAGTCAGGTAGAAAAGGTGAGGTAGGTATTCACATGACTAATGATAGGTTTGACACTATTATCACTTAAAGTTCTTAATAGCGTGATATCCTTAGTCATCGCCTCGTGATGAGGCATAGCTCCATTCCAATAATTAAAGCGATAGGTATGTCTGAGAGTTTACTATTTCATAAAACATTTACTCACCCTACGAGCGATGAGTGGGTTGTATTTGTGCATGGCGCAGGAGGCAGTTCCTCCATCTGGTTCAAGCAGATCAAAGCGTATAAACAGCATTTCAACTTACTTCTCATTGATCTGAGAGGGCACGGTAAATCAGACAATATACTTAAAGGGCTGATTTCGAATCGCTATACGTTCAAATCGGTGACGCTTGATATTCTTAAGGTGTTAGACCATCTTAAGATCCGTTCTGCACATTTCGTTGGCATGTCTTTGGGCACGATTATTGTGCGTAACGTTGCCGAGTTAGCGGCTGGCCGTGTACGTTCAATGGTACTGGGTGGCGCTGTCACCAAGCTAAACACTCGCTCTCAAGTGTTAATCAAGTTGGGTAACCTCAGCAAGCACATCATTCCTTACATGTGGTTATACAGCCTTTTTGCTTATGTTGTGATGCCACAAAAGAGTCAGAAAGAATCGCGTCACCTGTTTATCCGCGAAGCTAAAAAGCTGTGCCAGAAAGAGTTTAAGCGCTGGTTTATCTTAACGGCTGATGTAAACCCCTTGATGAAATATTTTAAAGATAGAGAGCTACCAATACCGACTCTTTATTTGATGGGTGAACGTGACTACATGTTTATTAAGCCTGTAAAAGAAATGGTCGCAGCGCATGAGTCGAGCGAGCTAGTAGAAATCCCGAATTGTGGACACGTATGTAACGTGGAAAACCCTGAAGAGTTTAATCAGCGTTCGATTGCGTTTATTCAAAAACAAATTCAGTGATTTTCTAGGCGTGAAATCAAAGATGATGATTTAATCGAATTGAAATAAAAACGGGAAGCTAACTTTAGCTTCCCGTTTTTATTTGGAGGAGGTATCTGACCGAATCGTTCTATCAGATCACTGAAACCTTGCTATTCAGGTGAGGCAGAACCGCACTGCCAGCAAGAGCCGAATTGAGCTTCGTTGACTTCATGACACTCACCACAACGCCACTCTTCATAGATGATCGAATCTTGCTGTTTTTGGTAGTCATTTACTAGCATGCGAGCTTTACTGGCCAATTCTGGCTCATATAACCATACGTAAGGGTCAGTTTCTTCAGTGAATGGGATTTCCCCCTTCAATCCGAACAACCCCTCACCACGGACTTCACAGGCAATATTCTCGCTTTCTAATAATCCACAGATGATATGAGCTTCTGTCGGATTCGATGCACTGAAGATTTTCATTGAAATAGAACCTTATTCGGCTATCTGTGTTATTTAGCTATTATAAATTATTCAGCTATATACGTTATTCAACCACGGGTGCTGAGCGAAACTTACCCATCAACCATTTAGCCACTATTGGGAATATCCCCAATAACGCAAATGACAATAGTACTGAAGGGGAGACGATGCCCGAAAGTGAATCAATTTCTGCGAGCTGAGTACCAGCATTCAAGAAAACCGCCGTCCCCGGTAACATCCCGATTTGACTCGTAATGTAGTAACGACTCACTGACATCGGTGTTAGACCCATCAATAGGTTGATAAGGAAAAATGGGAATACAGGAATCAGACGCAGAGAAAACAGGTAAAATGCGCCGTCTTTTTCAACCCCCTTGTTAATCGTCGCCAATTTGTCACCAAATTTGGTTTGAATCCAGTCACGCAACAGGTAACGGCTACTTAAGAAGGCTAAGGTCGCACCGATCGCACTTGCGAAAGATACCAGCAGCAAGCTATTCCAGAAGCCAAATAGCGCGGCCCCTAATAAGGTTACAACAGCGGCACCAGGAATGGAGAAAGCCGTAATCATGACATACGCGACAAAATAGATAGCGGCAGCCGCAATAAAGTTGCTGTCAATGTAATCATTTAACACAGCTTGTTGGGCTTTAGCATTTTCAAGCGTTAAGTACTGGCCGAAATTGATGCCTAACAACACGATGGTTACGACCAACACAATACCCAATATCATTTTCTTACTCATTGATACTTCCTCTAAATTTTCAATGCATACCGATAGTATAGATAGACAGGAAAAGCATAGATTAACTTTCACCAGTTAATAAAAAACTATTTATTCTAGACGATGGATTGGGGGTAAACAGCTAGCCTAATTGCTTAATCTTATCTTGCCGACAAGTATTGGCGAAATAGAGGTGGAAAAAGATTCGTTGATTAGAAGGTTGTGACTCTCTGCTAGCGACTTGTTTTGTATGCATTATTTTTATAGCGATAATTTGTACCACGTAAAAAGTAACAAAAATTTGAAAGAGTTTTGGTCTTGGCTCGTTCTATATACGTAACAATCGTGGCATGAAGATTGTTTTAGATAATTATTCAGGCAGACAACTAAGGAGCTAGCTATGAAATTATTATCAATGATTACGGTTATTGCTACAACGAGCCTATTCTCTTTCCAAGCCATGGGATCGGGCGTCTATCACCGTGCGGCTGTTGAGTCTAAAATATTTAAAGGCGATGTAGTGGCGAGCCAATCACAGGCTTACGAATCTGGAAAAAAAATCTGGATGGATATAAACAGCAAGCGCTCATATGAATTGAGCAAAATCTTACCGCAAGCCTCTGAAAAAGTAGATGTACGCTCGTTTGAAATCAAAAACGGTACCATCAAAGTAAAAGAAATAATGGATTCCTCTGGAGAAATTAACTTCATTCCGATGGTTAAAGTGGATTACAAATACTATTACCGTCCATCCTTTTGATCACAGTGGTCCAGTGATACATAAGACTAGTTTTGTCGACATAAAAAAAGCCGCAGTAAATGCGGCTTAGTTATGTATATAGATTGCACTGACAAAGTTAATTGACGCGATTGATAAGCTCTTCGCGACGCTGCTGCGGTATAACAGACCAATGTGTACCATTGATCGCGCCTTCTAGCGCCCAAAGTAGTTCAATACTGACAGAAGACGCATGCGATTCTTTGATGGCGTTAAATGCGTTTACAGAGCCAGATTCATATAAACGTTCTACAGAATCGATCCCTGCCTTTTTCAACATACGCTCGGTAGCGAGTCGAAGATTAGGCAGATCTTTGAGTCGGGTCGGCTTAGCAGAAGACTGCTCAGCTTTTTCTTCTTTAGCAAAACCTAGAGACGTGGTTGCAAGCTGCAAGATTTTCTCTTGGTCTTGCCAGAGGCCTTCAGGTAAAGCGAAATATTTAGTAACGACAGGGAAACCACGTTTTTTGTAGACGTACGGTTGAAACCCTTGTTGTTCGAATTGTTTCGTTGTGCCTTTGTCTGCGCGTATGTGCAACTGGTCATTTACAACCAGAGCAAACATAGTGTCATCAGCAAAAAGACCGAAGCCACCAAACATTGAGCGTGATTTTATTTTTCCTAGGGACTCAAATAACTTCATCGAGTCCTTTAGTATCGGTTTATCCATGTTATTTATCTCGGTGTATTTGAACTACGCCACCAAATAAGCAGGTCCGAGAGATTAGCAAAATGTTGCAATTAAATTGTCAATAAGCCGTAAATTACTAAATTATTAGTAGTTACTGCATTTTGCCATCGGTAACCCCGCTACCATACCAACGAGTGGTTTAGGCCGGAAGCTTTGCGTCTCACTCTTTCGAGTGGTTTGCCCTGTGCGTGACTGATTGAATAGAATAAAGTTTTTGTTGAATGAAGCTCACAGTTGATATTTCAAAATGTGATATTGCTTCAATTAATGATCTTTCATTTATGCATAAAGGTTCATTGTAGTTGCTGATAAAAAAAGCGCACCTAAAGGTGCGCTTGATGAAATTAAACTCGAATTATCAATTAATTTAACGTTTTAACTGTACTTCGTTCAACAATTTCAGGGTGCATTTCGAAGACGCGTTTTTCGTGGTCTTTGTCTTTGATGCGCTCTAATAGAATTTCGAATGCATTCTTACCAACACGACGTTTTGGTTGGTGAACGGTCGTTAGCGGTGGAGAGAAGTATTCAGCCAGTTCGATGTTGTCGTAACCGATGACTGAGATATCTTCAGGAATGCGAATGCCTTTTTCTTGCAGGCGGCTCATTAAGCCGAGTGCCATTGTATCGTTAAAGCAGAATACCGCTGTTGGACGATCTTCCATCTCAACGATTTGTTCTGCAGCAAGAACAGCCGTATCACACTCGAAGTTACCTTCGATGATCATATTGTCATCGGCAGAAATCTTAGCTTCGTTGAGTGCGCGCTTGTAACCTGCAATACGTTCAACACATGCTGCTTTGTCTAAGTGGCCACTTAAACATGCAATCTTAGAGTGACCGCGTTCAATAAGGTATTTGGTCGCTAGGTAGCCACCTTCTTCAGAGTTATCGATGATCTTATCAGCCTGAGAGCTCTCTGGGCCCCAGTCCATGATAACTTTAGGGATGTCAGCGTGACGGTCTAACATCTCTCTTAGTTCTTCAGTTAGGTCAGAACACATAACTAAGATGCCATCTACACGTTTCTCTGCAAGCATTCGAATGTAGTCACGTTGCTTCTCATAGATACCGCCCGTATTACACAGGATCAAAGTGTAACCTTGACGGTAGCAGTAGCTCTCAACACCATCGATAACTTCAGAGAAGAATAGGTTAGTTGATTGAGTCACTAGCATGCCGATAGTGCGTGTTGTATTGCATTTCAAGCTACGAGCAACAGCACTTGGTGCATAGTTCAGTTCATCTACGGCTTTGTTTACTTTTTCTTGAGTTGCTTCTGCAACAAAGCGAGTTTTGTTGATTACGTGAGAAACGGTTGTTGTTGATACGCCGGCTAAGCGAGCGACATCTTTTATAGTGGCCATGGTTTTATCCTATTAGAAGCTACTTTCCCAAAGTACGGAATAAAGTAGCCGTTAAGCTACCTAACTAAGAGCTTAAATTTGTAGGGCTCTTTGGGTACTAAAGTGCTAAAAAACAAAAAACCGCTATTGAGCGGCTTGTCTTAACACCGAAATGCTCTGAACTTTAATAAGCATAGCATTTCGTGAATGTTTCATATTTTATCGTTTGCGGTCACAATTTTAGACTGACTAGAAATTACTCGCAATAAAATTCACCCAGAAATCCGGGTGAATTGTCACATTCTACTGAATTTATTTACCTAGTCATCCAATAAGCTATTCACCAGCTAAATATTGAGTGTCTAATTGACAGAATGCGAGTAGCAAAGATGAGACACTAGCGTAGAAACCGAATTCATCAACGTCATGACATTTCACGTTGAACTTTGGTACCCAAGTCAGCAGTTGTTGTTCGATAAACTGCTGTTGAACGGCAAATGAATTCTCTAGCTCTTCTTCAATATCCGTTTCGTTTGAACGAATGATCAAGTTACCAAGGAAATCGAGTTCGATAGCAATGTGGTCTGCTGGCTCTTTTAGATCTTGGTTCACAACTAAGTTGTGCTTAGCCATGATCTCTTCCATATCTTTTGCTGGCTTATCATTCAAAAGGCCAGTTTCGCCGATATACATAGAAGCGTAAGGAAGAGCACCGTGTTTATCTGTCTTTAAGAAAAGATCGCAAAAGTCTGCAGACAGTTCTAGCTGAGCATCTTCGCGTGTTTGTAGGCGGTTCAGCGCATCCACTAACTTATCAATCGCTGGCTTTAGTGTTTCATTTTCGCCTAAACCAGTTAGGAAAGAACGAATTTCAACAGAGTGGTAGTGATCGAGTTCTTCTTGAGTGAGCTCTTTGGCGAATAAGCTTGATAGCCACCAGTATATTTCTGCTCTTTGCTCGTTGAACGCTTTCGTATCTTTCATTTCTTAGATCCTGACTTAGTCTTGTGATGTTGCTTGTATGCATCTTGTAGTCACTTGGGCATAAGCACACCAAGGCTGAATAACAAGGTTATTTGCGAAACGCAAAGTTACTCGTTAGTAGTAATGCCTATATTGAATTGCGATGGACGATAAATAGCAAGGTTTAAGATTGTCTTGTATCAAAAAAAATCCATGTTTCTGGCTTTTATCTTCTGTACCACTAGAATTGTTACTAGTTATGAATAGAATAGTCACTGAAACTATTAAATAAGAAAAGTGGTGTAGATGAGCTATCACGTATTAGTCGTAGAAGATGATGTGGTAACCCGCAGTAAACTGGTTGGATACTTCCAGAACGAGGGTTACGCAGTGAGCGAAGCAGAAAGCGGCGCTCAAATGAGAAACGTGTTAGAAGAAAACAACGTTGACCTCATTATGCTGGACATCAACTTACCAGGCGAAGATGGATTGATGCTAACTCGCGAATTACGCAGTCAATCAGACATTGGAATTATTTTAGTTACTGGACGCACGGATAGCATCGACAAAATCGTTGGCCTTGAAATGGGCGCTGACGATTACGTTACTAAACCCTTCGAACTTCGCGAGTTATTAGTTCGAGTTAAAAACCTACTTTGGCGTATTTCTGCCGCTCGTAAAACAGCAGCGGGCGCAGTCGAAGAAACATCAGATGAGTCTGTGGTTCGTTTTGGTGAGTGGACATTTGATATCCCTCGTCGTGCGTTAAGCAAAAACGGCGAACCGGTGAAACTGACCAAAGCAGAATACGAACTGCTAGTGGCGTTGTCTTCTTACCCTAACCAAGTATTAAGCCGCGAACGTATTCTGAATATGATCAGTCACCGAGTGGACGCGCCTAATGACCGTACTATCGACGTATTGATTCGTCGTATGCGTGCAAAAATGGAGTTCGATCCTAAGAACCCACAAATCTTTGTGACGGTTCACGGAGAAGGTTACATGTTCGCTGGTGATTGATTTCCTTCGGGAGTGATTAATCAACAACGACATTTAAACGTAAAAAGCCGAGACATTATTGATGTCTCGGCTTTTTTATTGCTTAGCTTTTATTGTTCACGACCAGAGAATCTATAAATATTTGGGACTCTGTCTGCTCAGATGAGTTTAAAGGTTCAATCGGTTTACTGAGGCTGAGCCGCAGAAACTTCACTGTCATCTTCAACTAAGCTGGAAGCTTCTGGAATAACCGGCTCTTCAACAATGTCATTGCTTGTATCTAACCAATCACGCAGGCTTTGCCAAACCAATCCCATGGTTTCGTGCCAGTAACGCTCGGTCTGCTCAAGGTAAAGAGCTTTTGGCATGTACTTGTTCCAAGGCTCAACAATACCTTCTTGTGCAAGGTAGTTAGTTGGTGCCGGCAGTGGTTTCATGCCAGCAGCATTGAACTCGTTCAGTGCGCGAGTCATATGGCTCGCTGAAGTCACCAACACCATTCTTTTATTCTTAACGAACGCAGCGGCTTGGCGGGCTTCTTCCCAGGTGTCTTTTGCTGTTTCAAGCAGAATGATGTCGGGCTTTGCTACGCCAAGAGCTAACGCTACTTTAGCCATCATTCTTGCGTTACTGACTTCAGTGCCTGCGCCATAGCCAGACAATATCAGTTTTGCACCAGGATAAAGACGTAGAATACGAATCCCTTCACTTAAACGCATCAGGCCGGTGCGGCTAAGTTCTGATGTCGGTGGAATTTGGTCGTCTACGACGTGACCACTTCCGAGAACCATCACGTAATCGACGGTTTCATCGACAGGTAAAAATGCGGTGTGTTGCCTTTCCATTGGCATTAAAAGTTGACTAGAAACTGGTTGGAAAGCGATTAGGAAAATACCACATAGGGCTGAAAGGGTGATTAGGCAACCCGTCTTCCTTTTGGTAGTAAACATCACTAGGGCTAAACCCAGAAAAGCGAGAATTAACATTGCTGGCAGTGGCATCAATAGCGAAGACACTACTTTTTTCAGCTCAAACATATCCGAATAGTCCGAAAAAACATCACTTAGTAGTAAAAAGAGACATCGCCTCTTTATTCCTGAAATTCCTGTGACAGAATAGCAGGCACGATAGGACATAATAACTCAAGTAGCCGTGACTGAAGACCGTAATTTCGACGATATTGCCCACAAATTTGCAAAAAATATTTACGGCTCTGACAAAGGAGAGATCCGTCAGATCATCGTATGGGAAGATTTAGAACAAGCTTTGAGCAAATTTGAGCAATCAGCTTCGCCGCTGCATGTGCTTGATGCTGGAGGCGGCCTTGCGCAGATGTCGCAAAAAATTGCGTCGCTTGGGCATAACGTTTCTCTTTGTGACCTCTCTTCTGAAATGCTGAAGCTCGCAGAAGAAAGTATCAGCGAAGCGGGTTTGCTAGAGCAATATCGATTTATTCATTCACCGGTACAAAAAGTCGCAGAACATCTCGATGAGAAAGTCGATTTTGTGATGTTTCATGCCGTAATGGAATGGTTAGCCGATCCTAAAGAGGCGCTTGATTTATTGCTTGAACAAGTTAAACCGGGTGGCGTTGCCTCGATAATGTTTTACAACCACCACGGATTAGTCCTGAAAAATGTGATTTGTGGCAACATTCCTCATGTATTGAATGGGATGCCACATCGAAAACGGTTTAAGCTGCAACCACAAAAAGGCTTGAAGCCGGAAGAGGTTTATCAATGGATAGAAGACGCTGGTCTAGAAATCTGTGGTAAATCAGGCATTCGCTCTTTCAGTGACTACATAGGTAATATGGAGTACATGGGCGATTACCAATTTGAAGATGTATTGGAACTGGAAAAACAGCTATGTCGCCAAGAGCCATATCTGTCACTAGGCCGTTATATTCACGTTTGGGCTCAAAAACCTGCGCAATAACAGCGGTGAATGTGGTAAAAGAAGCCACAACATGCGCTATGCAATCGTAAGAAGCCCGCGTCATAAAGAAATAGGCGTCATATCTAATACATTCGATATGACGAAGAACAGTAACAGGAACCACAATGAGTGAAATGACTCAAACTGCCGAAGAGCAGCCAATTGATGAGTTGGTGGGCTGGGTCAAGCAGCATGATTTTTCATTAAACTTGCCACCAGAGCGCTTAGCATTTTTGATTGCTATCGCAGTACTAAGCAATGAAAGGTTCGATGAAGAGTTGGGCGAGGGTGAACTGCACGATGCATTTACCATCGTCACTCGACTGTTTGAAGATACTGGCGAAGCGTCCGCGTTTCGTGCCAACAATGCCATCAACGAGTTAGTTAAACAGAAGTTGATTAGCCGCTTTACCAGCGAAATCACTGATGGTGCGAGTATTTATCGCTTATCACCACTGGCGATTGGTATTTCAGATTATTACTTACGCCACCGTCAGTTCTCTAAGTTAAAACTGTCTATCCAGCTTTCTATGGTTGCGGACGAGATGGCAAAAGCCATTGAAGCAGCACAAAAAGGCGGAACTCCAGGACATTGGAGAAAGAATGTTTACGGCGTGCTCAAGTATTCTGTTGGTGAAATTTTCGATCAGATTGATCTTAACCAACGTGTTATGGATGAGCAGCAGCAAACCGTTAAACAGCAAATTGCCGACCTTTTAAACAAGGATTGGCGAGAGGCGATTAACAACTGTGAAACCTTGCTTTCAGAAACCTCGTCCACACTAAAAGAATTGCAAGACACCTTGCAAGCGGCGGGTGATGAACTGCAAACACAGATCCTCGATATTCAAGAAATTGTTTACGGTGACGATGAACTCGAGTTCGTTGGCGAAACCCTGTTCGGCTTGCAGATGAAGCTAGACCGAATCACCAGTTGGGGCCAACAAGCCATCGATTTATGGATCGGCTACGACCGCCATGTTCACAAGTTTATCCGTACCGCGATTGATATGGATAAAAACCGTGCCTTTAGCCAGCGCTTGCGTCAGTCAGTCACAGACTACTTTGATGCGCCTTGGCTATTGACCTACGCCGATGCTGAGAAGCTGACGGATCTTCGTGATGAAGCGCTTGTGCTTCGTGATGACGAAGTGACGGGACAAGCACCAATCGACGTCGAGTACGAAGAATTTGAGCAAGTGAATGACCTGCTTTCAGATCGAATTGCAGAGATGTTAAAAGCTCACAAACAGCAAGGCGCGCCAATTGATCTTGGCCTTGTGTTACGCGATTACCTCGCTGCACACCCTCGCACACACCATTTTGATTTAGCCAGAATTGTTGTCGACCAAGCCGTGCGCTTAGGTTACTCAGAGTCTGACTATCAGGCTATTCAGCCAGATTGGCAGGCAATCAACGATTTCGGTGCAAAGGTACAAGCAAATGTCATTAACAAGTACTGATGATTACATGCCAGAGAAACTGGTAAAAGCGATAGCGAACCCACTGTTCCCTGCGCTAGATAGCATGCTGCGTTCAGGTAAGCATGTTTCAACAGAAGATCTAGATAACCACGCGTTGCTGTCTGATTTCGAAGTGGAACTTCAGCATTTCTATCAACGCTACAATACGGAGCTGGTAAAGGCGCCGGAAGGTTTCTTTTACTTGCGTCCGCGCTCTACGTCTCTGATTGGCCGTAGTGTGTTGTCTGAGCTAGACATGCTGGTTGGTAAGGTGTTGTGTTTCTTATACCTAAGCCCAGAACGTCTTGCTCATGAAGGTATCTTCACCAATCAAGAACTGTTTGATGAATTGATGTCGTTAGCGGATGAGAAAAAACTCATGAAGCTAGCAACCAACCGTGCGTCCGGTTCTGATTTAGACAAAGAAAAGCTCTTCGAAAAAGTTCGTACTTCTTTACGTCGTTTACGCCGTATCGGCATGCTGATTGCGATTGGTGAAACGGGCAAGTTCCGTATCAGCGAAGCGGTATTCCGCTTTGGCGCTGACGTTCGTGTTGGTGACGATATGAAAGAAGCGCAATTGCGTCTTATCCGTGATGGTGAAGCTGTGGTGCATACCCAAGAGCCTAACCAAGGTAGCTTGTTGAATGAAGAACAAGCGGAAGCTGTATCAGAAGTAGTTGCAGACGAAAACGGTCAACAAGACATTTTTAACGATCAAGCAGATTTTGACCTTGAGTCAAACGATGGCGAACAAACAAAAGTAGAAGGTGAAGCATGATTGAAAGAGGTAAGTATCAATCATTAACCATGGTCAACTGGAACGGCTTCTTTGCGCGTACTTTTGATATTGATGGATTGGTTACAACGCTTTCTGGCGGTAACGGTGCGGGTAAGTCGACCACAATGGCGGCATTCATCACAGCACTGATCCCTGACCAAAGCCTTCTGCATTTCCGTAACACAACGGAAGCGGGTAGCTCGCAGTCGTCACGTGATAAAGGCCTTTACGGTAAGCTTCAGCCAGGCGCATGTTATGCCGCGCTAGATGTTGTGAACTCGCGTAATCAACGTCTATTGTTTGCAGTAAAACTGCAGCAAGTTGCGGGTCGTGATAAGAAAGTCGACATCAAACCGTTCGTTATTCAAGGCCTTCCAAGCCATGTGAAACCAACGGATGTGTTGATTCAGAACGTTTCAGACAGCCACGCTCGCGTATGTCAGTTGAACGACGTGAAAGCGGCGGTTGCGCAATACGAAGGCGCGCATTTTAAAGCCTTCTCTTCGATTGTTGATTACCACTCACAGATGTTTGAATACGGTGTGGTCCCGAAGAAACTGCGTAACAGCAGCGACCGTTCTAAGTTCTACCGCTTAATTGAAGCGTCACTTTACGGTGGTATCTCAAGTGCGATTACGCGTTCTCTGCGTGATTACCTTCTACCGCAAAACGGTGGTGTGAAGAAAGCATTCCAAGACATGGAATCAGCACTACGCGAGAACCGCATGACACTAGAAGCGATCAAGACGACTCAGTCGGATCGTGACCTGTTCAAGCACTTGATCACTGAATCTACGAACTACGTGGCTGCGGACTACATGCGCCATGCCAACGATCGTCGTAACAAGCTTGACCAAACCATGAAGTTCCGTGGCGAACTGTTTGGCTCTCGTGAAACCTTGCTTGATCAGAACAACTTGTTGAACCGCGTTCAAGAAGAGCTTGAGCTTTTGGTGGATCAAGAATCAGCACTAGAGCAAGATTATCAAGCGGCTTCGGATCATCTTCAATTAGTTCAAACTGCACTTCGTCAGCAAGAGAAAATTGCCCGCTACAGCGAAGATCTAGAAGAGCTTAATGAGCGTCTAGAAGAGCAGATGATGGTGGTTGAAGAAGCTCAAGAACGAGTACTTCTTGCAGAAGAGCAGGCAACCATTACTGAAGAAGAAGTGGATAGCCTGAAAACTCAGCTTGCTGATTACCAACAAGCATTGGATGTTCAGCAGACTCGCGCACTTCAATACCAGCAAGCGGTTCAAGCATTAGAGAAAACCAAGCAGTTGCTAGGTGATGAATCTATTACGGCAGAAAGCGCGTTGACCTTGGTTTCTGAGCTAAAAGCACAAGAAGAATCAAGCACACAGAAGCTACTGTCTACTAAGCACAAGCTAGACATGTCTTCTGCAGCTTCTGCACAGTTCGACAAAGCCCTCGCTCTTGTTAAAAGTATTGTGGGTGATGTTGAACGTAAAGAAGCGTCTCACAGCGCTAAACAAGCTCTAGAAAAAGGTCGTAACGCAAAACACGTTGTTGAGAACGAACAGCAATGGCGTGCTCAGCATCGCGACATGGCTCGTGATGTGGCGCAGCAGCGTCAAGCAAAAGAGCTGGCGACTGAATACCAAAAGCAACACAACATTTCACTGACTGACGAAGCGGTTTTCGACGAAGAGCGCGAACGTCATGCCATGCAGATCGAAACGCTTGAGTATGCTCAGGAAGAGTTGCGTGAAGCGAAAAGTGAACAACGTCGTGTGCAACAAAACCACGATCAAGAGATTCAAAAACTTGAGTCCATTGCTCCTGCGTGGATCACAGCAAACGACGCACTTGAAGCACTAAGAGATCAAACAGACGCTGAGCTAGAAGATAGCCAAGCAGTAATGACTCAAATGCAGCAAGTGCTCGAAGATGAGAAATCTCAAGCGCTAGCAAAAGATCAGTTGGCAAAGCGCCGTGCTGAACTTGAGCAAGAGATTGAGCGTTTAGCTTCTCCTGGTGGCTCTAACGATCCTCGCCTGAAAGGCCTGGCGGATACGCTTGGTGGCGTGCTGCTTTCTGAGATCTACGATGACATCACGATTGGCGATGCACCGTACTTCAGTGCTATGTATGGCCCAGCTCGTCACGCAATTGTGGTTTCTGATCTTGATGGTATTAAAGAGAAGCTGGTGGATCTTGATGATTGTCCAGAAGACCTTTACATCCTAGAAGGTGATGTAGACGCGTTTGATGACAGCTCATTCAATGCCGACGAGTTAGAAGGCGCAGTATGCGTTCAACTGAACGATCGCCAAATGCGCTACTCTCGCTTCCCTGAGATTCCACTGTTTGGTCGCGCAGCTCGTGAACAACGCCTTGAGAAATTGCGCGAAGAGCGTGATGTAGTTGTTGAGAACCACGCGAAAGCAGCGTTTGACTCTCAAAAACTGAATCGCTTATACCAAGCATTCAACAGCTTTGTTGCGAAGCACCTACACGTTGCGTTTAACGCAGACCCAGAACAAGCACTTACTGCGATTCGTGATAAGCGTAATCAAATTGTTCGTTCTCTGGCTGAGCTTAACTCTAAAGAGCAGCAACAACGTAGCCAGCTTCTACAAAGCAAGCAGGCACTTGGTGCATTAGATAAATTAGCGCCAATGGTTCGTATTTTAGAAGACGAAACATTGGCTGAGCGCTTAGTTGAATTAGAAGCGCAACTAGAGCGTTTAAGTGAAGCTAAGTCTTATTTGAATACTCACGGTAAAGCGCTTATTTCTCTAGAGCAAATCGTATCTGCACTAGACGCTGACCCAGAGCAGTTCGAAGCTTTGGAAGCCGAATATCGTCAAGCTGATAACGCGCTACAAACTCTAAAAGGTAAAGTGTTCGCGCTGTCTGATTTGATTGAGCGTCGTCACTACTTTGCTTACGCGGACTCTGTTGATTTGCTTAACAAGAGCAGCGAACTGAGCGAACAACTGAAAGCAAAACTGGTTCAAGCGGAACAAGCAAGAACCAAAGGCCGTGATGGCTTGAAGCAAGCTCGTGAACAGATGAACCAATACAACCAAGTATTGGCGGCATTGAAGAGCTCACATCAAGCGAAGCAAGAAACGGTTCAAGAGTTCAAACAAGAGCTACAAGAGTTTGGCGTAAATGCTGATGAAGGCGCTGAAGAGCGTGCTGTACGTCGTCGTGATGAGCTTCAAGAGCGTTTACACACATCTCGTAGCCGTAAGAGTGAATACGAGCGTACGATTACGTCAACGGAACTTGAGATGAAAGCCTTGGCTAAGCGTCTTAAGAAAGTACAGAAAGAGTACGCAGAGCTTCGTACCTTCGTAGTTGCAGCAAAAGCAGGCTGGTGCTCAGTACTTCGTTTAGCTCGTGAAAATGATGTTGAACGTCGTCTTCATAAGCGTGAACTGGCTTACCTAACGGCGGGCGAACTTCGCTCAATGTCGGATAAATCATTGGGTGCGCTACGTCTGGCTGTAGCTGACAATGACGACTTACGTGATTCGCTGCGTCTATCGGAAGACAACGCACATCCAGAGCGTAAAGTTCTGTTCTATATTGCAGTTTACCAACATCTTCGCGAGCGTATTCGCCAAGACATCATTCATACGGATGATCCGGTTGAAGCAATCGAAGAGATGGAAGTTGAGCTAGCTCGATTGACAGAAGAACTGACGCAGCGTGAAAATCGCTTAGCGATCAGCTCTGAGTCGGTAGCAAGCATCATTAAGAAGACGATTCAGCGTGAGCAGAACCGTATTCGAATGCTGAACCAAGGTCTGTCTAACATCTACTTTGGTCAGGTTAAGGGCGTGCGTCTAAACGTTAAGATCCGTGAAAGCCACGAAATCTTGCTGTCAGGGCTAGCGACTCAGCAAGAGCAGCACAAAGACTTGTTTGAATCAACGCGCTTCACATTCTCAGAAGCAATGGCGAAATTGTTCCAACGTGTGAACCCACATATCGATATGGGTCAACGTTCTCCGCAAGTTCTGGGTGAAGAGTTGCTGGATTACCGTAACTACTTAGAACTCAGTGTTGAAGTTAACCGTGGTTCAGATGGTTGGTTACAAGCAGAGTCTGGTGCATTGTCCACGGGTGAAGCAATCGGTACGGGCCAATCTATCCTATTGATGGTGGTTCAGAGCTGGGAAGAAGAGTCACGTCGACTTCGTAGTAAAGACATCGTTCCATGTCGTTTGTTGTTCCTTGATGAAGCGGCACGTCTGGATGCGAAATCTATTTCAACGCTATTTGAACTGTGTGACCGTTTAGGAATGCAACTTCTGATTGCGGCACCAGAGAACATAAGCCCAGAGAAAGGCACAACTTACAAACTGGTTCGTAAGGTATTTAAAGACCACGAACATGTACACGTTGTTGGTTTGCGCGGTTTTGCTCAAAACAAGCCAGCATCTCCAGTGCAAGAGCTTATCGAAGAAACTGAGCAATAAGCTCGATAGCGATTCAACGATACTAATTCATAGCCCCTAATCATTAGGGGCTTTTTAGTACTTAAATCTAGCGTTCTGCAATTGCTTTAACCCCCTTTGGCCTGATCCGCTTCATATACCTCGTAACTTACCCCCTTTGAACTACTGATATGACCACTCATACATTAGGGCTAATCTCAATAGAACTTGTTTGAAGTCACACGCACAAAACCACAGTTAATGTATGGTAATGGTATGGCAGTAGTGTCTACACACGACTGAACGACTAATTAATATTTATGAGCGTGACTATTACGCAAACTGGAAGGCAGGACTCAATATGATTCAAATCGTTATTGATGGGAAATTTCGAATCGTCGAACAAGGACAAACCGTACTTGAAGCGGCAAAAACATGTGGTTTAGAGATCCCATCTCTATGTGGTTTGAACAAAACAACAGATAAGATTCCATGCGATTTATGTGTTGTCGAGGTTGATGGCTTAGGTATGAAGCGCTCGTGCGAGCTTGAAGTGTCTAATGGGTTGAATATTACGACTCAGTCAAAGCCGTTGACCAACCATCGACAAGAAGCGCTGAACCGCATCATGACAGACCACTACGCAGATTGTGAGGCACCATGCCAAACTGCGTGCCCTGCAGGGGTCGATATTCAATCTTATCTGCATCATATTGCTCAAAATGATCACATTAAAGCGATTGAGGTGATCAAAAAGACATTACCAATGCCGCTTTCGATTGGTCGTGTGTGTCCTGCATTTTGTGAAACTGAATGCCGTCGAAACTTGGTTGATGAATCCATCGCGATACGCCAACTCAAACGACACGCAGCCGATGCAGATTTAGCGGCGCAAGAAAGCTATATACCAGTTCAGAAACCAAATAAAGGTAAGAGTATAGCGATTGTTGGTAGTGGTCCCGGTGGTCTTACTGCAGGTTATTATCTATCCAATGAAGGCTATGATGTAATCGTTTATGAGTCGATGCCTAAAGCTGGAGGTTGGCTGCGTTACGGTATCCCAGAGTATCGCTTACCTAAGTCGATTCTAGATAAAGAAATCGAGCTGATGTGCCGTAATGGGATGTCGGTAGAGTGTGATAAAAAACTGGGCGTTGATTTTACACTGTCTGATTTGAGCAACGATTTTGATGCGGTTTGTTTAGCTGTTGGTGCATCACAAGCGGTTGAAATGAATTATCCGGGTAGCGAGCTTAGCGGTTGTTACCTAGGCGTCGATTATCTTAAAGATTACGTGACCGATCAGCAGTATGTCACAGGTAAAAAGGTTGCAGTGATCGGTGGCGGTAACACCGCGATTGACTGTGCTCGAACAGCGGTGCGTGATGGTGCGGATACCACGTTGATTTATCGTCGTACTCGAGATGAGATGCCTGCAGAAGATTACGAAATTGAAGAAGCTGAGCATGAGGGTGTGAAGTTCCACTTCTTGACTAACCCGGCCGAAAATATAGCGGATGAGAATGGCCACGTATCAGAAATACGCTTAGAGCGTATGGCTTTAGGGCCGGCTGATGCTTCCGGTCGTCGTAGCCCTAAACCAACGGGTGAGTTCTTTGTCGAAGCCTTCGATACGGTTATCGCTGCGGTGTCGCAAAAGCCTGATCTGAGCTTTATGGACAACGAATCGATTGATATTCCACTGACTCGTTGGAATACCGCTGATGCTGATCCGCAAACTATGCATACCGGTACTGGCAATATCTTTAGTATTGGTGATTTCAGGCGCGGTCCTGCGACGGCTGTCGAAGCCGTTGGCGATGGACGCATTGCAGCGCAAGCGATCGATCGTTTCTTTCACGGCGACATGGATAACATTCCGGTCAAACCGTTTAACTCAAGAAAGCACAAGCAGCTCAAAGCGGTGGATCCTGAGCAGTACAAGTCCATTCAGCGAATGGCGCGCAAGATCATGCCAGAGCTAACCCCCGAGCAGCGCGAGCAAAGTTTTGAGGAAGTAGAAACAGGCTTTGATAATGCAGATGCAATCGCAGAAGCGGCAAGGTGTTTAGAGTGTGGTTGCCAAGCCAACACTAACTGCGACTTACGAGATTACTCAACGGAGTACAAGGCGACGCAAACACACCCAGAATACAAAATTGATGTGGCTTCAAATGAGAGCTGGCAAGCGATTCGAGCAGAAGAAGCGAAGGTTGGCTCCACAAGACAGAAGTTTGCTGTCGATGATAGCTCTGAATTCATCATCTTTGATGCTAACCGCTGTATCAGTTGTGGTCAGTGTATCCAAGCCTGTCGCGAACAGAATGTTCATGGCGTTCTAAGCTTCATGAATCAGTCGGACGGGAAGCCAGCTTCAAGACCTGAGTGTCGTCCTAACGTTGGTGCGGATAAGACCTTAATGGGCGACTCAAACTGTGTTCAATGTGGTTCTTGCATTCAGGTGTGTCCAACCGGTGCGATGGTGGATGCTCGTGATAGAAAGCAAGGAGACACAGACGTACTCAAGAAAGTCGATACCATCTGCACCTATTGTGGTGTGGGCTGTAAACTAACCATGCATATCGATGAGCACAAAAATAAAATCCGTTATATCGAAGGTGGGGACTCTCCGGTCAATGAAGGCATGTTGTGTGTTAAGGGGCGATTTGGCTTCGATTTCGTTGGCAGCGATGCGCGTTTAACCACACCATTAATTCGTAAAGATGGCAGGTTACAACCTGCAAGCTGGGATGAAGCGATTAAGCTCATTGCCGAGAAGTTTACGGCGATTAAGCAAGGCTTTGGCAGTAACGCTTTGGCGGGTTTTTCGTCGGCGAAAACCACCAATGAAGATAACTATGCGTTCCAAAAATTCATTCGTCGTGAACTAGGTACCAATAACGTCGATCACTGTGCGCGTCTTTGTCATGCCTCGACGGTGACTGGGCTTGAAGCTTCGCTAGGCAGTGGAGCGATGACCAATGATATTCCAAGTATCAAGCACTCTGATGTGATCTTTATTATTGGTTCGGACACCACATCGGCACATCCAATTATCGGCTCACACATCAAACAGGCGGTAAGACATAACGGTGCTCGCTTGATCGTCGCTGATCCTAAGAGAATCGATATTGCCGACCATGCTGAACTTTACCTAGCTCACCGACCGGGTACAGACGTGATGCTGATTAATGGCGTGATGCAGCAGATCATCAAGCACGGTTGGTATGACCAAGAGTATATCGAAGACCGTGTGGACGGCTTTGATACCTTGTTACAAGAGGTCATGTCACCAAGCTACTCCTTAGATAAAGTGGAATTGGTGACAGGCGTTAAAGCGGAAGACATTTTTGCGATGGCGCGCTTGATCGGTACTGCAGAACGTACCGCGGTGTACTACTCGATGGGTATTACGCAACACACTACTGGTCACGATAATGTTCGCTCTATCGCTAACCTTCAACTCTTGTGCGGCAACATTGGTATTGAAGGCGGTGGTATAAACCCATTACGTGGTCAATCTAATGTACAAGGCGCGTGTGACATGGGCGCATTGCCGAACAACCTTCCGGGCTACCAAAAAGTGTATAACCCAATGGTTCGTCAAAAATTCGCGATGGAGTGGGGTGTTTCTGACTTACCTGCCGAAACAGGTTTAACGCTCACCGAAATTATTGATGGAGCGTGCCATCGAGATGTTCGTGGCCTGTACGTAATGGGCGAGAACCCAGTGCTGAGTGACCCGAACCAAGCGCATGTGATTGAAGGTCTTGAAGCGTTAGATTTCCTCGTGGTTCAAGATATTTTCTTAACTGAAACCGCCCAGTATGCCGATGTGGTTCTGCCGTCTTGCTCGTTCGCTGAGAAGTCTGGTCACTTTACTAATACCGAGCGCCGTGTTCAGCGCATTAACCCGGCGGTATTACCTCCAGGTGAAGCGAAAGAAGATTGGGTGATTATCCAAATGTTGGCTAATGCGATGGGCGGTAATTGGGACTATAAAACCGTTGCCGATATCACCAATGAGATAGCACGTGTAACGCCACAGTATGGTGGTTTACGTTGGGAGAATATTACGGTGAACGGCGTGCAATGGCCAAGTAATAAGAATAACCCTGATGGCACTCGTATCATGCACCAGACCCAATTTACGCGTGGGCGTGGTCAAATGGAGGCGATTCCGTTTAGATACGCTGCTGAGTTACCGGACGCGGAATACCCGCTAGTATTAACGACAGGCCGCATTTTAGAACAGTTCCACACTGGAACCATGACACGTAAAACAAAAGGGTTGGATAACTTAGCTGGGCCGCGTGCCATGGTGAGTGTTCATGATGCTGAAGCGTTGGGTATCTCGAATGGTCAGATGCTCAAAGTATCAACACGTCGTGGTGAAATAGAAATCGCGGCGTTTGTGACTAAGCGAATGCAAAAGGGTGTGGTGTTCATTCCATTCCATTTCGTTGAATCACCGGTTAACCGTTTGACGACTACTGCGACGGATCCACATGCGAAGATCCCTGAGTTTAAGGTGGCGGCTGTTCGTATTGACCCCATTCGTCAGTCTGAAACGGAAACAGCAGAAGCTTAGTTCCGAGCGTTAAGCGAATTAGTGACAGAGATTAAAAAGCCGCGTAACTCTCAGAGTTATGCGGCTTTTTTTAATGAGCTATATTCAGTATGAATTACTTACTCAGTCGTTTGGCTTTAATTTAGATGAGATTAGTTTGGAGCAATCTCGTTACCGTGAACGCCAAATTGTTTAGCGGCGTAGGCAACACGCTCTGCTGGTTTTGGGTATTCAGCAGGTGTACCTAGGTTTTCGATATGATGCAAGCGAGGCAGTAAACCAGCGCCGTTTGCAATCTGTATTGCTAATCCAGGACGTGCGTTTAGCTCAAGTACCATCGGACCTTCTTCTTGGTCTAAAACCATGTCCGTACCCATGTAGCCAAGGCCTGTCATTTCCCAAGCGCTTGATGCAAGCGTGAGTAGCTTTTCCCAATGCGGTACTTGAAGAAGTGCCAACTCTTTCCCCGTATCTGGGTGGTGAGTCACTGGGTGGTCAAACTGAACCGCACGAACGGCTTTACCAGTAGCGATACAAATACCTACGCCCACAGCACCTTGGTGCAAGTTAGCTTTGCCATCCGAAGCTGAAGTAGATAGACGCATCATCGCCATAACAGGGTAGCCCTTGAATACGATGATTCGTACATCTGGTACGCCCTCGTAACTGAAGCCATCAAAACATTCGTCAAACTTGATGAGGTTTTCAACTACCGCTACATCGTTTTTACCACCAAGTGAAAAAAGCCCCGCGAGAGCGTTACTGATGTGACGCTCTACGTCTTCTTCATTGATAGTCGAACCCGATGGTTTGGTGTAAACACCATCCTTGTGAGAGATCACAACAAGGATACCTTTACCGCCACTGCCTTGAGCCGGCTTGATTACGAAACCCGGCCACTCTTTTACCATCTTGTGGATTGTTTTTACTTCAGCTTGATGACCAATAACGCCAATCAGTTTTGGCACAGTAGCGCCAGCCTGTTCAGCAATGATCTTAGTCTTAAGCTTGTCATCAACGAGTGGATACTTGGAACGATCATTGTAGCGACCAATATAACTATGGTTACGCTTGTTCATTCCCATTATGCCTTTGTCTTTCAACTTAAACGGTGAAGTAAATTGATCAAACATAACTTAGTCCTCCGCTAGCGGTTTAAAGCGACGAAGCTCTGTTAGACGGTAGCCTGTGTAGTTACCTAGTAGCAAAATGGTCGCTAGAATAACAAGCTGTAAACCAATAAAATTAAACGTTAAGTGCTGAATGAACGGGTTAGTCATGCCTAAGTAAACAAGAACCGCAGTGAATAGAGAACCACCACCTTGTAGCATAACTTCTTTCGCGCCTTCTTCTTCCCATAGGATAGACATACGCTCGATAGTCCAAGATAGGATGATCATTGGGAAGAACGTAATGGATAGACCTTCTGTCAGACCCACTTTAAATGCGACTACAGTAAACACAGAGATAATCATGATTACCGTGATGATTACGGCGGATATCCTGGCGACCAGTAGCAAATTAAGTTTGGACAAGTAGCTTCGAATAATCAGACCCGTACCCACGATAAGTAGGAAGCCGACAATGCCCGTTACCAACTGTGTTTGTACAAAGGCTACTGCAATCAGTACTGGCATGAAGGTACCAGACGTTTTTAAACCAATGATGACACGCAGGAATACAACAATCAGAGCACCGATAGGAATCAGCATGATGGTTTTGAACATCGCTTGCTCTTCTAGCGGTAAGCTGTGAATTGAAAGGTTTAACAGTTGATCAGCAGAGACTTTGCTATTGGTTGCTTCAGTAGGAGTAACCTCCTGCGCAATCATAGAGAAGTGGACTTTACTGTTCTGACCGCCAACCACATCCAGTAGAGATACGTTTGATTCATCCCAAATAAGTAGGTTTGGCTGAACTTGTTGTTCACTTGATTCTGGAGAGAATAGAACCCATTGGTCGTTATCCCAGATCTGGTTCATTTGCTGAATAGATTGACGACGACGCCCATCTTCTAGCTCGATAACGCCAACGACTTTATTGTGGATGTTTGCTGCTGAAAGTAGCTTATGTGTCGCTTCAACTTTGCTCATGTTATTCAGAATCAGCGCTGAGTTTTGGCTGTCTGGATCATTAAGCGTTTTGATAAGTTCGCGAGTGAAAGTGATGTTGTCTGCTGAGCGTTTAGTTGCTCTGTCAATCAATGCCAACGCTGCTGCTTCTTCAGGACCATCAAAGCTTGGTTGTGTGATTTCACCTTCAGGTGGTATAGCATCAACTTTCGCTTGGTTATCGACTAGGAATTGAGTCTTATAGTAGATAGTTTGAGGGCCATCAGCATGGCGAATAGACCACTCTGCACGGCGACCTGATTCTGTGTTCAAGTAAGAGATGCCGTAACCTGGTGACGAAGCTGATTCACCAATAAGTGTGTAATTAGACTGAGTGTGAGGAGCTGCTAGTGAAACTTTTGCTTCTTTACCAACCGCATTGAACTCGATACGAGCTTCAATATCCCAAACCTGCCTGGTTTCCCCAGGAGTCCAAGGTACACCGTAGGTGGTATGTCTGAACATACTCAGTGTTATACCTGCAACGATAAGCAGGAATATAGAGATATAAAATGGAATTCTTGACGTCATAGCTTACCCTACTATTGTTATTTAACTTCCGTTTGTACGTACTTTTTACTTACATCCACTAGCGCTATGTCTTTGATAAATTCGCGCCCTAGTAATACAGGGTGACTCATTTGAGAGCGATCCGCCAATGTAAATTGCGCTTTTTCATGGATTTTTCCAACTTTCACCCATAATTCGATCACAGCTCGACGTTCAGTCTGATCATTAGTTGATTGACGGATTTTTACATAACGTACAACAGGCGCTTCAATCCATTTTTGGTCTTCTTCAGCTTGGGCTTTGTCGTCTAGGTGAAATTTAACCCAGTTCTTACCGTTACGTTCGAACTCTTTGATATCGACAGCGTTTAGAGAAGAGGTTGTTGCACCTGTATCCACACGAGCATCGAAGCTTTGCTTGATTGAGTCAATAGACACTTTTTCGATGCCGCCAAGGATGGTTGGTTGTAACGTAGGGGCGACAGGAGCGGCTGCAACGACGACAGGTTCTTCTTCCTCTAGTTCTTCAATAACCTTGTGTTCCATATTTGTTAGATGGACATCTAATTGACTAGAAAGGCGAGTGATTTCGTCTTCTAAGCTTTCAATATAATCACTTTGATTGCTTAGTTGCAGTTCAAGATTTTGAACTTTATTTGCGATGTTTGTCTCTGAGCGGGAAATAGCGTCGAGAGTTTCTTGGTGATAGGCTGCACCGTTTGTCAGAGTACAGCCAGAGAGCAAACCAACCGCCACAATCGGCGATAATCGCTTAAACATAAAAAAACCTTTGAGAATTAGAGAATAGTTCAGACTATTTAGAAGTTTAGCCCACAAAAAAGGATGCGTGAAGCATCCTATTGTAAGAGTCTGGTCATATTGAATCGCAATGTGAGCGCTACGCCAATTATTGCTATTTTAAATAGCTCATTTATTAAACATAAGTCAATTTTTGTTCAACTCGTGAGCTCTGGAAGCAAATGTTCACCGCGGAATCAACGGTGACTTTTTGACCATGGCAGCCATTGTTTTGCTGCCTTATATAGGCTTGTGTTTTATTTACTCAATATGTCACTGCTTTGTGGGCAGAGAATCTATGGCTTTGTTGCTACCAAAATCGCACGTCTTGGCGCTGGGTGACCTTCAACCGTTTTGCTTGGATCGTTCGGATCTAGATAATCTGGAAGAGAGTTGTGTGTCATCCATTCTGTTGTGCGTTGTTCACCAATTGTCGTGACATTTTCATCAACGATACGTACGTCTTCAAAGCCAACTTGTTCAAGCCAGCGTTTCAGTGCACGAGCTGAAGGGAAGAAGTACACGTTTCTCATCTGTGCGTAACGGTCAACAGGGACCAGTACCGCATTTTCATCGCCTTCAATAACTAGGGTTTCAAGCACCAACTCGCCGCCAGATACCAATTGGTCTTTTAGTTGAATCAAGTGATCAAGTGGCGAACGACGGTGGTACAGAACACCCATGCTGAAAACAGTGTCGTAGGCTTCTAGCTTTGGCAGTTGCTCAATACCTAGAGGTAATAGGTGTGCACGTTGGTCATCGCCCATCAACTTACGAATTGCTTCAAACTGAACCAAGAATAGATGAGAAGGATCGATACCAACCGTTAAGCGAGCACCTTCACCTAGCATGCGCCACATGTGGTAACCATTACCACAACCTACATCGAGAACCGAACGGTTTTTCAATGGGGAGATATGTGGAAGCACACGCTCCCATTTCCAGTCACTACGCCACTCAGTATCGATATGAATATCGTGAACGGTGTAAGGGCCTTTTCTCCATGGGTGGAACGTCTTTAATAGGCTTTCTAGCTTTTTAAGCTCACCTGTGTGAAATGGTGTTGAGCTGCCAATCGTCACTGAGTTCTTCAGGTCAACTTGGTCTGGTACACCTTGTGGGATCTTGTTTAGTGCACGTAACCAACGGTCGAAATCACCGTGCTCTGCATTTTGCCAATCGGTCAGTTGCTGTGGCAGAACATTGAGCCACGGCTGAAGGCGAGTATCTTGGGCAATAAGTTGATAAAAATTGGCAAAATTAAACATAGGTTTTCACTGAGTTGGTGGTGTAGAAATTAAATTTGTCACTCGATCAAGAGTGTGGACAAACATGCTAGGGAATCTCGTTTATCATGTTTGATAAGAGATCCCCAACTCACTCGTTCCTCGCTCTTGAGGATGACATTTTAGTACGTGCTAATGGTGTCGCGGCTGTTACGTAATCGAAAATGTTTACTTTATCGCGAACATTGAACCAAAGTTGAAACATTGGAACCAAACTTCGCTGCTTGAGAAGCCAATCTTATCAAATCGTTCTCTGTGAACAGGGATCGAATCCGGACGCATTACGTTTTCAATTGCGCTGCGTTTCTGGCTTACTTCTAGCTCGCTGTATCCGTTAGCACGTTTGAAATCATGGTGCAGATCGATAAGCAGTTCATTTGAGCTTTCGTCTTCGAATACGTATTTTTCAGACAAGATTAAGATCCCACCCGGGCGCAAGCCAGCATGAATTTTTTCAAGCAGAGCGGATCGATCGTCCGGCGACAGAAATTGCAGCGTAAAGTTAAGCACCACAACAGAAGCGTCTTTGATTTCGACTTCGCGAATGTCGGCTTCAATCACCTCTACTGGTGTGTCACTGCGGTAAGCATTAACGTGCAATTTGCAGCGCTCAACCATGGCTTCTGAGTTATCGATAGCGAAAATCGTGCAGCCTTCTTGCTGAATGTGGCGACGCATAGAAAGTGTCGCCGCACCAAGCGAGCAACCAAGGTCGTAAATATTTGAATGTGGCTTTACAAAGCGCTCAGCCAGCATGCCGATTGCAGAGATGATATTACTATAGCCAGGCACCGAGCGTTGAATCATATCCGGAAATACTTCAGCAACCCTTGCATCAAAGGTGAAGTCTCCAATTTTATCAATAGGAGCGGAAAAGATATTGTCTGTGTTGCTCATGGCATTTTCTCTCGACAGTCAGCGTAATTGGCACAAAATTCGTACCAAATAAAAGGGGGCGTATTTTACGTAAAAAAAGCGCGGCTGTCACGAAAACTGAGATTTAGCTCAAGGTTCGAAGTTACTTATAGGTGAGGGGCTAAAACATCGAGATTTGGTTATTGCCTTTCTGAGCAGGAAACTGAGCTAGGTCGGGCAATAATAATAACGTATTTTCAGACACTTGCTTTTGCAACAGATCGTAAATAGCGATGGCAAGTTCAGGCGCATGATTATTGTCTGGGGTGTGAATCATTAAATACGGTTGTTTCCCTTCGCTTAGCCAGTTTGGAATTTTGGTAAACCAAGGCTTAAAAAACTCAATATTAGGTTCTTGGTCTGGGTGACCAATAAATCGAATCATTGGGTTATTGGCGGTCGCAATTGCATGAACAGGAACACGCGGTTTTTTCTGATGTGCATCGATCACCGCTTCTGTGGTGGGTGGCGCAGAAAAAACGGGGCGGCTGTCCATAATGATGCGATTGATGCCTTCCTCAACCAGCCATTGGTTGAAGCGTTTTTCCGCATCGCCCTTGTCAAAGAAACCTAAGTGTCGAACTTCGACGCCGAGCTGCATATCTTTTGGGAATAAGGTGCAAAACTTTTGTAGGGTAGGCAGCATGCTGGGCTCAAAACTGTGCGGCAGCTGAATTGTCCATTGACCAATGCGGTCGTGCAGTGGCGACATAGTCATCAAGAACTCTTTGAGCTCTGCTTGGCAGTGTCTGAGTTGCTGCTGGTGAGTGATGAATTTGGGCAATTTGAAGGTGAACTTGAAATCATCATGACTGGCGGCTTTCCAGTTATGAACGGTAGACATACTTGGCGTCGCGTAAAAGGTCGTGTTGCCCTCAACAGTATGAAAAACTTGCGTGTACTTTTCTAGGCGTTCGGCAGGCTTGGTTCCCTTGCCATAGAACTGACTTTGCCACTCAGAGTGAGACCACATGGTTAATCCAAGTCTTAGAGGTAAAGTGTCCATCGTTTTTGCACCATTAGTCATCACATTACTGCTTTTAATCGAAATGAAAATCTACTTTACGAGAGTTTTGCTGATTAAGGTACTTTCGAGATATAATTATCGCAATTTTTTCGGTTTTGATGAATCTTTGCGCACTTGATGGGCTAAAAAGCAGCAAAGCCTGATAAAACACAATAAATTCGAATGTGGAAGGTCGATTTTAAGCGAATTTCCGCGTATAAATGTTCCTTTGCTCTGTTGTGTGGAATGACCACAGACAGCTTGGAAACTAGTAAATAATTAAGAGATTGGGAAATTCATTATGCGTACCCATTACTGTGGTAACCTGAACAAGTCCCTGGCGGGACAAACTGTAGAATTGTGCGGCTGGGTAAACCGTCGCCGTGATTTAGGCGGTCTTATCTTTATTGATATGCGTGATCGTGAAGGCATCGTTCAGGTTGTTGTCGATCCAGATATGAAAGATATCTTCCCGATCGCTAACCAACTGCGTAATGAATTCTGTATCAAGTTTACTGGTGAAGTACGTGTTCGCCCGGACAGCCAAGTAAATAAAGACATGGCTACTGGTGAAGTAGAACTTTACGCGACCGGTCTAGAGATCATCAACCGTTCAGAAGCGCTTCCACTAGACTTCAACCAAACGAACTCTGAAGAGCAGCGTCTTAAGTACCGTTACATCGATCTTCGTCGTCCAGAAATGAGCGACCGTATCAAGCTTCGTGCACGTGCTTCTAGCTTCGTTCGTCGTTTCCTAGATGAGAACCTATTCCTAGACATCGAAACGCCAGTACTAACAAAAGCGACTCCAGAAGGTGCTCGTGACTACCTAGTACCAAGCCGTGTTCACAAAGGTAGCTTCTACGCACTTCCTCAATCTCCTCAGCTGTTCAAGCAATTGCTGATGATGTCTGGTTTCGACCGTTACTACCAAATCGTTAAATGTTTCCGTGATGAAGATTTACGTGCTGACCGTCAGCCTGAATTCACTCAAATCGATATCGAAACATCTTTCATGACTTCTCAAGAAGTACGTAACGTGACTGAGAAGCTTGTTCACGATATGTGGAAAGAACTTCTAGATGTTGAACTGGGTCAATTCCCAGTAATGCCTTTCTCTGAAGCGATTCGTCGTTTCGGTTCTGATAAGCCAGATCTACGTAACCCACTAGAGCTAGTTGACGTTGCTGACTTGGTTAAAGACGTTGAGTTCAAAGTATTCTCTGGCCCAGCTAACGACGAAAAAGGTCGCGTAGCGGTTATCCGTGTTCCAGGTGGTGCTAAGCTAACTCGTAAGCAAATTGACGGTTACGCTGAACACGTAAACATCTACGGCGCGAAAGGCCTAGCTTGGATGAAGGTTAACGACCGTGCTGCAGGCATGGAAGGTATTCAATCTCCAGTTGCTAAATTCCTAAGCGAAGACGTAATCAACGGTATTCTAGATCGCACTCAAGCTGAATCTGGCGATATCATTCTGTTTGGCGCAGACAAAGCGGGCATCGTTGCTGAAGCAATGGGCGCACTTCGTCTTAAACTAGGTACTGATCTAGAGCTAACAGACACATCTGCATGGGCTCCACTGTGGGTTGTTGACTTCCCAATGTTCGAAGAAGACGGCGAAGGTAACCTACACGCAATGCACCACCCATTCACATCGCCACTAGGTGTGAACGCGGAAGAGCTAAAAGCGAACCCAGCAGCAGCAAACTCTGATGCATACGACATGGTAATCAACGGCTACGAAGTAGGCGGTGGTTCGGTACGTATTCATAGCGCAGAAATGCAAACGGCTGTATTCGGTATCCTAGGTATTGAAGCTAAAGAGCAACAAGAGAAGTTCGGCTTCCTACTTGAAGCACTTAAGTACGGTACGCCACCACACGCAGGTCTAGCATTCGGTCTTGACCGTCTAGCAATGCTACTTTGTGGTACAGAGAATATCCGTGATGTTATCGCATTCCCGAAAACAACAGCAGCAGCATGTCTACTAACAGATGCGCCAAGCCTAGCAAACCCAGCATCACTGGAAGAGCTAGCAATCGCTGTTAAATTGGCAGAGAAGAAAGAGCAAGCGTAAGCCTGTTATCTTTCTCGTTGATGAAGAGATCCTAGTTGATAGAGAGCTCTTAATTAATTAGTCAAGATTTGTGAGTAAATTAGAAAATGCCCGTTAATTTGACGGGCATTTTTTTTTGCGTTCGATATACTAAGCTGAAAAGCATGTATAAATAATCAGTATTGAAGTTATGTCTATTATCTTAGGGATTGACCCTGGCTCTCGCATTACCGGCTATGGCGTGATTCGTCAAAATGGTCGCCATCTATATTACTTAGGTAGTGGTTGTATTCGTACTTCCGAAAAAGAACTGCCAGGTCGACTAAAACAGATTTACGCTGGCGTGAGCGAAATCATCACTCAGTTTCAGCCAGATGTGTTTGCGATCGAGCAGGTTTTCATGGCGAAGAACGCTGATTCTGCACTTAAGCTTGGACAAGCTCGTGGTAGTGCGATTGTGGCAGCGGTGAATGCGGATTTACCCGTTCATGAATATGCGGCTCGTTTGATCAAACAAGCGGTGACAGGTAATGGTGGTGCTGATAAGTCGATGGTTCAGAACATGGTGATGAGCATGCTCAAGCTACCTGCCAAACCACAGGCTGATGCTGCCGATGCTCTCGGCGTAGCGATCACTCACGCTAACACCAATAAAACCTTGGTTGCACTGGCAGGTAAAGCGACAGGTGCGAGAAAAGGGCGCTACCGTTAATCCCACCCCTCTATTTTCTGAAAGCTTGCATTACATGAGCCTGACGCCTCGTTTGGCTCATATCAAAACAATACGCACCTAAATCCTTGATGAAATGAGATCTTTCGAACAGAACCCAGATAATAACATTGCGTATCATTTAACATGTTATTAACATTGGTCGGAGGTCTTACAAGTTAATCAAGGATGATCACTGATGAACCCAATCAAGCTGTGGCGCGCGCTGTTTCTACCCAAAAGTAATGGATGGAATAGCAACGAAGTCAGACAAGCCGATATCTTATTACTCTTCACTTTTATCGCATTCTTTGTGGGTGTCTACAGCCTCATCAAGTGGACCAAGCATGAAGAGCAATTGCTGGTTGCCACTTCCGTATTTCTTATCGCCTTTGAATTAGTCTCTGCACTGCTATTACGCATTACCCGAAAGCCTAGCTTGGCATTGAACTTTGGCTTTGTCGGTATGGCGGTGCACGCCCTGAATATCATTTACCAAAGCGGTGGCGTGGTTGAGTCTACTCAGGCTTATTGGGTGCCGTTGTTAGTGGTTGCTTTTTTCCTGTCAGGAACTCGGATTGTCGCCCTTGTATGGAGTGGGTTAGTGATTGGCGTTTCATTGGTGATGACTTCAGCTCATCTTGATGGCTTTGAATTTCCGCAGTTAGTACTTACTCCGGAAGCGGTAGTGGTTGAAACGTGGTCTGGTGTGATCATGCCGCTGGTGGTGATTTGCATTGCTCAAGCCTTTACCGCTAAGCAAAAAGAGGTGGCGATTGAAATGGCAGAAGATGCGATTTCGGAAAGCCAACAGATTGCCAATCAAGCGACGCAAAGTGAAGGTCGACTTTCTATTGTCCTTGACCAAGCGAACTCAAACTCTGAAAGCTTACAGGGCGTATCTGTCCATTTAGACCAGCAGTCTCAAGACCTACATGCTCAAGTTGAAGTGTTGAACATCAATTGCGAATCTCAGGCGAGTGCAGCAGAACAGATGAGCCAACAACTGCATCAAATGACTCAAGGCATCGAAGAATCCAATTCATTCGTGGGTGAACTGAAAGAGCGCAGTGAAGCTGTGGGAACGAAAGCGCAAAAGAGCTCAGAATCACTAGAAGCCTCAACCAGTGCAATCAGCCAGATCATTCAAAGTAATCAAGAAATCATGAAAGTCGCGGACTTGATTACCTCGGTTGCCGAGCAAACCAACCTATTAGCTCTTAACGCAGCAATAGAAGCAGCACGCGCCGGAGAGCAAGGGCGAGGTTTTGCGGTAGTTGCAGATCAAGTGAGAGAGCTATCGGCGAAAAGCAGCCATTCCGCGATAGAAATTCGAACCTTATTAGACCGAAGTAAAGAAGAAGTGGAGCATGGCAGAGCCATTATTGAAACCACGGCCAATGAAATGAACGGCATTATCTCTGAGGTGCAAACCATCTCGACTGATGTTAATCAGCTCACCAATATTATGGCGATGCAGATGAGCTCATTGAAAGAACTCGACCTTGCTAGTTCAGAAGTGGCACAGAGCGTTGCAGAAACCAAATCCGTATCAGGTTTAGTCGCTAATTATGGTTCTGAACTGACCGGGCATGTCACCTCAGTAAAAGAACTGGTCGAAAGCTTAAACAGCGTGGTTTCCCAAGCTAAGCAAGCTTAAATAAATCATTCTAATAAACACAAAGAACTGGATAAGCATCCAGTTCTTTTATATTCTGTCCCTCAAATTATATTCCATCAAGAGAGTGAATTGTGATCGGACGTCTACGCGGTACATTAATAGAAAAACAGCCACCAGAATTACTAATCGAAGTGAGTGGCGTTGGCTATGAAGTTCAAATGCCAATGAGCTGTTTTTATGAATTACCAAACGTGGGCGAAGAGGCAATTATCTACACTCACTTTGTTGTTCGTGAAGATGCGCAGCTACTTTATGGTTTTAACACGGTTAAAGAGCGTGCGCTGTTCCGTGAAGTGATCAAAGCGAACGGTGTGGGCCCTAAGTTAGGCCTTGGCATTCTTTCAGGCATGACAGCTAGCCAGTTTGTGCAGAGTGTCGAACGTGAAGACATCTCGACGCTGGTTAAACTTCCGGGTGTGGGTAAGAAAACCGCTGAACGTCTGGTTGTTGAAATGAAAGACCGCCTGAAAGGGTGGGGTGCGGGTGACTTGTTTACTCCAGCGACAGATGCAGTTCCTATTGATTCTATGCCAACCGTTCACGACGCGGAAGAAGAAGCGGTAAGTGCACTACTTGCATTAGGCTACAAGCCGACTCAAGCTTCTAAGGTGGTTTCTCAAGTGGCTAAAGATGGCATGACCAGCGAGCAGTTGATTCGCGAAGCTCTGAAATCGATGGTTTAATACCCAATATACTTGTTCGACAAAATAGACTCATTCACTTTGCCTTTACACAGAGTCAAGAAGCGCAGAGTCAACAAGAGCATAGTTAGGAATAGCAGAATTTATGATTGAAGCCGATCGCCTTATTGCACCGGATAACCCAGTATTCAAAGATGAAGATGTCATTGATCGTGCAATACGCCCGAAAGCACTTGCTGACTATCAAGGTCAGGATCACGTTCGCGGCCAGATGGAGATTTTCATCAAAGCGGCACAATTGCGTAACGAGGCGCTCGACCATCTGTTGATATTTGGTCCTCCAGGTTTGGGTAAAACCACGTTGGCGAACATTGTTGCGAATGAGATGGATGTCAACATTCGTACGACTTCAGGCCCTGTTCTAGAAAAAGCGGGTGATCTAGCGGCGTTACTGACCAACCTAGAAGAAAATGATGTCCTGTTCATTGATGAGATTCACCGTTTAAGCCCTGTGGTTGAAGAGGTGTTGTACCCAGCAATGGAAGACTACCAATTAGATATCATGATTGGTGAAGGCCCAGCGGCACGCTCTATCAAGATCGACCTTCCTCCTTTTACTTTGATTGGCGCAACCACTCGTGCTGGCTCACTGACATCGCCGTTACGTGACCGTTTCGGTATTACTCAGCGTCTTGAGTACTACAAGGTTGAAGACCTACAAAACATCGTTCAGCGCAGTGCAGATTGCCTTGGTCTTTCTATGGAGTCCGAAGGGGCGCTAGAAGTTGCTCGCCGAGCTCGTGGTACGCCACGTATTGCTAACCGTCTACTGCGCCGTGTTCGTGATTATGCGGAAGTAAAAGGCGATGGGCATATTTGTCCAGAGGTTGCTGACAAAGCGCTAAACATGTTGGATGTCGATGCTAAAGGTTTCGACTACATGGATAGAAAGCTTCTGCTGGCGATTATGGAGAAGTTTGGTGGTGGTCCGGTAGGTATCGACAACATGGCTGCCGCGATTGGTGAAGAGAGAGACACCATTGAAGATGTGTTAGAACCTTACTTGATTCAACAAGGTTACCTACAAAGAACGCCAAGAGGTCGAATCGCGACCGACAGAGCATATTTACACTTCGGAATAGATAAGCCGTCTAATCGTTAAATTATTCATTTTTAAAGATCCCAGTTGCATAAGCGCTGGGATTTTTTGCTTTTTACTGAATAACAACTCTTTGAGCGAGTCGATAAAAAGACTGAATAACGGTCATCAAAAATGAAAACTTTGATTGCAGGTTTGATTTGGCTAACAAAAAATGAAATAAGTTGTCATATTTTTTGTTAATACTTTATAGGTAGTTGTAATTCGTATGTTGAGGCGGTGCTGAGCTTTTGTCACAGATATCATGCGCTGTTATTAACTGAGGCTAAATTGGTGTGATTTTAATCATGATTGTTCAAAAATAACTCTAATTTGCTCGAATAAAATTGATACAAATCAACGCAAGGTTCTCCTATAAACCTTTTGAAACATACTGATTTTACCAGTAATATTAGCGTCAGCTATATTAGCTCATGCTTAACAATAATCTAACTATAACGGTACGTTTTTGCTACAAATTTCAATTTGTAATAACAATTACACAAATTGTTTTAACATGGATTTTTGCGGTGATTAATCACACAGGTGTCATTCAGCCGACACAAAGGAGTTACCATGATTGATGTTGTTGATCTGTCGCGATTGCAGTTTGCATTTACAGCGATGTATCACTTCCTATTTGTTCCACTGACACTAGGTATGGCATTTCTACTTGCCATCATGGAGTCAGTTTATGTAATGACTGGCAAGCAAATTTACAAGGACATGACTAAGTTCTGGGGTAAATTGTTTGGTATTAACTTTGCTCTTGGTGTAGCGACAGGCTTAACCATGGAGTTCCAGTTCGGTACTAACTGGTCTTACTATTCTCACTATGTTGGCGACATCTTTGGTGCTCCGCTGGCTATCGAAGCGCTTGTTGCATTCTTCCTAGAGTCTACTTTTGTTGGTCTTTTCTTCTTCGGTTGGGACAGATTGTCGAAGCGTCAACACTTAGCGGTAACTTGGTTAGTAGCACTTGGTTCTAACTTCTCTGCGCTTTGGATCTTGGTAGCTAACGGCTGGATGCAAAACCCAGTGGGTGCGGAATTTAACTTTGAAACTATGCGTATGGAAATGGTGAGCTTCGCTGAAGTTGTACTAAACCCAGTAGCACAGGTTAAATTCGTACACACAGTCGCGTCTGGTTACACAACGGGTGCAATGTTCGTCCTTGGTATCAGCTCATACTACATTCTTAAAGGTCGTGACCTTGCCTTTGCTCGTCGCTCTTTCGCGATTGCAGCATCTTTCGGTATGGCGGCGATCCTGTCAGTAATCGTGCTAGGTGATGAATCTGGTTACGAGCTTGGTGAAGTTCAAAAAGTGAAGCTAGCAGCTATTGAAGCAGAGTGGCACACTGAAGAAGCACCAGCCGCATTTACTGTTTTTGGTATTCCAAACCAAGAAACAATGGATACTGACTACGCAATTAAAATTCCTTACGTAATGGGTATCATCGCAACGCGTTCGCTTGATACTGAAGTAACGGGCCTACGTGACCTACGTGATGACCACGTTGATCGTATCCGTACTGGTATGTATGCGTACGAGCTGCTTGAAAAGCTACGTGCAGGCGATAAGTCTGAAGAAAACATGGCTGCGTTCGACGAAGTGAAAGGTGACCTAGGTTACGGTCTACTTCTTAAGCGCTACACAGACGACGTTGTTGATGCAACAGAAGACCAAATCCAAATGGCTGCGGATGATTCTATCCCAACAGTTTGGCCTCTATTCTGGTCATTCCGTCTGATGGTTGCTTGTGGCTTCATCATGCTGTTTGTATTCGGTGCTGCGTTTGTTCAAACGTGTCGTCAGAAAATCGAACAGAAACCATGGGTACTTAAAGCTGCGCTATTCTCAATCCCACTTCCTTGGATTGCGATTGAAGCAGGTTGGTTCGTTGCTGAGTTTGGTCGTCAACCATGGGCGGTTGGTGAAATCCTACCGGTTAACGTTGCTGCATCAGCACTGACTATTGGACAGCTTTGGACTTCTCTATTCGCTATCCTGGCACTTTACACAGTGTTCTTGATTGCTGAAGTTTACCTAATGCTGAAATTCGCACGTAAAGGTCCAAGTAGCTTGAAGACAGGCCGTTACCACTTCGAACAAAACGATAACTCTGTTGAAGACAAAGTTAGCCGTTCAGTTGAAGTATAAGTGAGGGAATATTATGTTTGATTACGAAAGCTTACGACTTATTTGGTGGGTATTGATCGGTGTTCTACTGGTTGGTTTCGCCGTAACTGATGGCTTTGATATGGGTGTTGCCGCTCTGTCACCTGTTATCGGTAAGAGCGACACTGAACGTCGTATTATGCTAAACACGATTGCCCCTCACTGGGATGGTAACCAAGTTTGGCTTATCACTGCGGGTGGTGCATTGTTTGCTGCATGGCCACTGGTTTACGCGACGTCTTTCTCTGGTTTTTACTTCGCAATGTACGTAACGCTAGCTGCACTTTGGTTACGTCCACTTGCTCTTGACTACCGTTCAAAGATCGAAGATCCAAAATGGCGCAAAACTTGGGACTACGCACTTTGCTTTAGTGGCGCAGTACCACCAATCATTTTCGGTGTGGCATTTGGTAACCTACTACAAGGTGTTCCATTTGAACTGAACGAATTTATGATGTCTAAGTACCATGGTACGTTCTTCGCTCTGCTTAACCCATTTGCATTGCTTTGTGGTGTGTTGGCTCTGATGTTGTTCGTGATGCAAGGTGCAACATGGCTTCAAATGAAGACAACAGAAGAACTGCACGCTCGTGCTCGTAACGTTGCTCAGATCACTGGCCTAATTGCTATTGCTCTATTCGTTATTGGTGGTCTCTGGGTTCAATCAATCGAAGGCTATGTAATTACGAGCACTATCGATACGTTTGCTGACTCAAACCCACTAAACAAAGAAGTATCACTTCAAGTGGGTGCTTGGATGACAAACTTCGAAACATATCCAGCAATGTGGGCTGCGCCGATCCTTGGTGTAGCAATGCCACTGCTTGCTGTGATTGCATCTCGCTTTGAGCGTGGTGGTTTCGCATTCTTGTTCTCAAGCCTATCGAACGCTGGTGTTATTTTAACGGCTGGTTTTGCAATGTTCCCATTCGTAATGCCATCAAGCCTGAACCCTAACCAAAGCTTGACTATGTGGGATTCAACAGCGAGTGAGCTAACGCTTGGTCTTATGACTGTCGTTGCGGCGGTAATGGTTCCTGTGATTCTTGGCTACACAACTTGGACATACTACAAAATGTTCGGTCGTCTAGATAAGAAACACATCGAAGATAACGACGTTTCAGCTTACTAAGCTAGAAGTTAAATAACTTAGGAGAAATTTTATGTGGTATTTCGCATGGATTTTGGGTGTACTTCTAGCATGTGCATTCGGCATCATCAATGCTCTATGGCTAGAGCATTCAGAAATGATGGACAAAGACAGTGAGTAATCTCGCAGAGCAAATCGCTAAGCTGCATCAACCAATGGATAAGACTCTGCTTAGAGCCTTATCCCTAGTATTGGGTTTCATGCATGTGGGTTTAGTGATGTGGGATCCTGAAGCGTATGCGACAAGCATCGGTGGCTTTAACGCGATCATCGGGCCAATGTTCATTTGGGCAGTATGCTCAAGCATGGTTTACGGTATCGGATTTAAGCCAAGAGCTTGGATGTGGCAGCTACTGTTTAGCCCATACGTTTCACTCACAATTTTGCTCTACCTAACGGTGCTGCGCCTTTTATAAAAGGCAAAGGATTTAGGTTCATTGCAACGTGAATCTTTATACTTGTTGGGTTTTTAGCCAAAAAGAGGTCATCTTATACAGATGGCCTTTTTTTTCGTCTCTTAAATCAAAAAATTCACAGCGATATACTATTAATGATAAGGAGTTAGGTTATAGTGAGATCTTTATCGTTTTGGGTTGTGGTATCAAATTGCAGGGATTATCTAAGCCATTTACGTGGCCAGTGACAGTGTATTACGAAGACACCGACGCAGGTGGTGTTGTATACCATTCAAACTATCTTAAGTTTTTCGAACGCGCTCGAACTGAGATGTTGCGCTCAATTGGCGTCTCTCAGCAAGTCTTGTTAGAACAAAACATCGGTTTTGTAGTCCGACATATGGACATTGATTTTATTCAAGGTGCGCGCCTTGATGATTCTTTACAAGTCATTACAAATATTTACGAGTTGAAGCGAGCTACCTTGGTCTTCTGTCAAGAGATCGTAAATCCTGATGGCAAAGCATTGTGTAAAGCAATGGTTAAGGTAGCATGTATCGACAATCAAAAAATGAAACCAAAAGCAATGCCAACATTTATTCTTACGGAGCTAACGAATAGTGACTGCTGAAATCTCAATCTTAGGCCTAATTTTAGAAGCTAGTTTATTAGTTAAAATGGTCATGCTAGTTCTTATGGGCATGTCTGTTGTTTCTTGGGCGATGATCATCAAAAGAAGTAAAGTATTATCTCAAGCTTCGAAACAAACAGAAGTGTTTGAAGACAAATTTTGGTCGGGCGTTGATCTTGCAAAATTGTACCAAGAGAGCAACAAACGCAAAGACGAGCTTTCTGGTACTGAAGAAATTTTCTACGCAGGCTTTACTGAGTTTGCTCGCCTTCGTAAATCGAATGCAACTTCACCTGACTTCATTATGGAAGGCACTGGCCGTGCGATGCGCGTAGCCGTTGCTCGCGAAGTCGATGAACTAGAAACTAACTTACCTTTCTTGGCGACTGTTGGCTCTATCAGCCCATACATCGGCCTATTTGGTACGGTTTGGGGCATCATGCACTCATTCATCGCATTAGGTGAAGTGAAGCAAGCGACGCTCGCAATGGTTGCCCCTGGTATTGCAGAAGCACTGATCGCAACAGCAATGGGCCTATTCGCTGCGATTCCAGCGGTAATGGCGTACAACCGCTTCAGCAGCCGAGTAGGCAAGCTAGAGCACAACTACGCGACTTTCTCTGAAGAGTTCCACAGTATTCTTCACCGTCAAGCGATGGCTGGCAGGGAATAATAGATGGCTGGATACCAACCTAAAAAACGCAAAATGACAGCAGAGATTAACGTTGTACCTTACATCGACGTTATGCTTGTTTTGCTGATCATTTTTATGGTGACTTCGCCGTTTGTTACTCAAGGCGTTGACGTTGAATTGCCTCAGGCTTCAACGGCTAAATCGGCACAAGACCTATTGGGTGACGACAACGCAAGTTTCATCATCGTTGAAGTGAACAAAGACGGTGAGCTTGGCTTGAGCGTTAATGACGAAGAAGTACAGCGTGGCTTATCTATGGAAGATATTATCGTCCGAGTGAAAGCTGAGTTGTCTTTGAAGCCAAACTCTCCAGTGGCGGTTGGTGGTGATGCCGCAACGCCATACGCTGAAGTGGTTTTATTACTTGATGAATTAAGCCGTGCAGGTGTGCCAAAGGTTGGCCTTTTAACGGATATAAGGGAATAGCTCCGTAGCATTCATGAAAGCGAATAATAAAAAATCCAATAATTTCAGATCACCGCTTCTTATTTCTCTTGGGCTGCACGTCATTCTATTCGTTGCGCTCATTTGGGGAGCGGATTTCACGATGTCAGAGCCAAAGCCTACAGGGCAGATGGTTCAAGCTGTGGTGATTGATCCTCAGTTGGTTCGCCAGCAAGCTCAACAGATTCGTCAACAAAGAGAAGCGGCGAGCAAGAAAGAGCAAGAGCGTCTAGACAAACTAAGACGTGAAAGCGAACGACTTGAAAAGAATCGTAAAGCTGAAGAAGAAAATATTCGTAAGCTAAAAGAACAGCAAGCGAAAGAAGCTAAAGCGACTCGTGAAGCTGAAAAGCGCCGAGTTGAGAAAGAGAAACAACGCAAAGCTGAAGAAGCGCGTTTACAGCAAGAGCAAAAGAAAGCCGCTAAAGCAGAAGCTGACCGTAAGCTAAAAGAAGCTGCGTTAGTGAAAGCCGAGAACGAGCGTAAAGCCAAAGAAGCGGCAATCGCAAAAGCTGAACAAGAACGCGTGGCAAAAGAGAAAGCTGCGAAAGAGGCAGCCGACAAAGCTCGTAAAGAGAAAGAAGCCGCTGAACGCGCTGAAAAGCAACGCATAGCGAAAGAGAAAGAAGCGGCAGCCGCAGCAGAGAAAGCCCGTAAGGCAAAGGAAGCTGCAGCAAAAGCAGAAAAAGAGCGTAAACAACAAGAAGCCGCATTGAACGATATCTTTGCTGGCCTTGAAACGGAAGCGACTCAAAACTCTTCAGCAAGACAACAATTTATTAGTGATGAAGCGCAACGTTACGGTGCGATCTATACCCAACTGATTCAACAGAACCTGTTGTTAGAAGACAGCTATCGAGGACGCTCATGTCGAGTGAACCTTAAGCTGATTCCAACGGGCTCTAATGCGATATTGGGTAGCTTGAGTATCTTAGATGGCGATAGCCGTTTGTGTGCAGCAACCAAGCGTGCGGTGGCACAAGTGCAATCTTACCCGTTGCCTAAAGACCCAGACATTGTGAACTCACTGAAAGACATTAACTTAACTGTATCACCAGAGTAAAAGGACGAACTTGTGTTAAAGAAACTATTACTGAGTTTTGTTTTCTTAATAGCTACAAGCAGCCAGTTTGCACATGCAGCGCTGGAGCTGGTTATTACAGACGGTATTAACTCTGCAAGACCTATCGCTATTGTACCTTTCCGTTGGGAAGGCGCAGAGCCATTGCCACACGATGTATCAGCGGTTATCGCTTCTGACTTACAACGCAGTGGTAAATTCAGCCCAGTAGCAACTAGCAAAATGCCTCAAACGCCTTACAGCGAAGGTGAGGTGAATTTTGATGCTTGGACTAACCTAGGCGTTGATTCACTGTTAACCGGTAGCATCACTAAAAATGCCGAAGGGCAGTATGTGGTGAACTACCAACTGATCGACATTGTTCGTGGTCAACTGACTAAAGGACAAAGCCGCGCACTAAGCGATGAAGGCCAATTGGTACTTTCTAAAGATCACGTGTTGTTCAACAAGAAAGCGACAGTACCTGGTAAACGCTTGAGAGAGTATGCACACCGTATCTCTGACTTAGTTTATGAAGAACTGACTGGTGAGAAAGGCGCGTTCTTAACTCGTATCTCTTACGTAGTTGTAAACGACAAAGACCAATACCCATATCAACTTCGTGTTGCTGACTATGATGGCTTTAACGAGCGTTTAGTCCTTCGTTCTAAGCAACCTCTGATGTCACCTGCATGGTCACCAGACGGTAAAAAGCTTGCTTATGTGAGTTTCCAAAATGGCCAAGCGGAAATATTCATCATGAATATTTACACTGGTGAACGTGAGAAGGTGACGTCATACCCTCGTCATAATGGTGCGCCAAGATTCTCGCCAGATGGAAAAACATTGGCATTGGTATTGTCGAAAACAGGCAGCCTTCAGGTGTACACACTTGACCTTGCTAGCCGTAAGCTGACTCAAATTACCCGCGGCCGTTCTAATAATACGGAACCATTCTGGCACCCAGATGGCAAGTCTCTTATTTTCACATCGGATCGTGGTGGTAAACCACAGATTTATAATGTAAATTTGTCCAATAATTCGACTTCTCGTATTACTTGGCAAGGTAGCCAAAACTTAGGTGGCCAGATCACTCCTGATGGTCGATTCCTTATTATGGTGAATCGCAGTAACTCAGGCTTTAACTTGGCTAAGCAAGATTTGGAAACCGGTGCGGTTCAGGTGCTAACAAAAACATTGTTAGATGAGTCTCCAAGTATTGCACCGAATGGAGGTATGGTTATCTATAGCTCTATTTACAACAAAACAAATGTACTATCGATGGTTTCTATCGATGGCCGTTTTAAAGCTAGATTACCGGCAACCAACGGACGTGTAAGAGCGCCTGCATGGTCACCGTTTCTCTAGTTAATTTGATACATTCTTTTAGCTATTGATAGTGTTAACTATTGTGGCATTTAACTATCTATAGCACTCTTAGTCGCTGTAGAAACTAAGTTTGATAACGTAAGGAAAAAAAGATGCAACTTAACAAAGTTCTTAAAGGCTTGATGATTGCACTACCAGTGATGGCAGTAACGGCATGTAGCTCAACTGATGAAGCAACATCTGCAACATCTGGTACAGAAAGCAACCAAACAACTTCAGGTTCAGAAGGCAACGTAGACACAACTGTTGTAACGCCAATTGACGCTAACGGTCAACTGTCTGAGCAAGAGCTTAAAGAGCAAGCGCTACGTGAAACTCAAACAATCTACTTCGCATTCGATAACTCTACTATCGCTGGCGATTACGAAGAAATGCTAGCAGCGCACGCAGCATACCTAGTTAAGAACGTTGACATGAACGTTACTATCGAAGGTCACGCTGATGAGCGCGGTACTCCTGAGTACAACATCGCACTTGGCGAGCGTCGTGCACAAGCTGTAGCGAAATACCTACAAGCTCTAGGTGTTCAAGCTGACCAAATCTCTATCGTAAGCTACGGTGAAGAGAAGCCACTTCTTCTAGGTCAATCTGAAGATGTGTACGCTAAAAACCGTCGCGCAGTACTAGTTTACTAATTTTAGTAGACTATATAATTGAGGAATTGCCTCATGTTCAGTAACACAAAGCGAGTCATTTTGCTTTCGTTACTGGCAAGTGCAGCGAACACCGCGTTCGCTGCACCAGCTCCAGTATCCGATCTCAATAGCACCGCAACCAATTCATCATCTTCCTCTCGATCAGCATCTAACGAATCAGATATTGAGCGTTTAGAGCGCCTGCTTCAAAATCGCAATCTCGTTCAGCTTCAAATGCAACAGCAAATCGACGACATGGCACTGGAGATCAGTGAACTTCGTGGTGAGCTGGAACGAAACAGCTACGATATGAAGCAAATGCTAGAGCGTCAGCGTGAACTGTTCATTGAACTGGATCGCGTAAGAGGCGAGGTGAAAGCAGCAGGAACAGCAACGGTAGCAGTGGCGGCGAGCGAAGGCTCTAAAGACGCTTCTGGTACGTTCAGTACTGATGTGGATGAGCAAACTGCTTATCAAAATGCTGTAGATATGATTCTAAAGCAACGAGACTACACGGGTGCTATCGCAGCATTCCAGAAGTTTCAAAAAGACTTCCCAGATTCTACCTTCACACCTAACTCACACTACTGGTTAGGCCAGCTTTATTTCGCTAAGAAGCAAGATAAAGAAGCGGTTAAGAGCTTTGCTGCTGTTGTGTCTTACAAAGACTCAAACAAGCGAGCAGATGCACTGGTTAAGCTTGGTGACATAGCTGCGCGCAACAACAACGCGACGCAAGCTAAGAAATATTACCAACAAGTCGTAACCGAGTACCCAAACAGTGCTTCGGCTAAAGTGGCCAAAACCCACTTATAAACAAAATAGGGGTGCTTAGGCGCCTCTTTTTTATACCTGTTCACTTCCGTTTAGTACTTACTTCTCTTGCTAGTGATGCCAACGCATCGCCTTGTTTATGCGTTTTAAGCATTAGCTAGCCACCGCTTGCAACCAATCCTTTTTGATCCCAATCGCTGTCCTGTGTAGAATACTCGGATTCTCGGAAGAAGTTGCGTAGAGCAAGAGCAATGAGTCATATACTAGATAAAATCGATACAGTTTACCCGTTTCCGCCTAAGCCAGTTCCATTGAGCGACGCTCAGAAACAGGCCCACATCGCAAACATCAAAAAACTACTTCAAGAAAAAGATGCAGTTCTAATTGCACACTACTACACCGATCCTGAAATTCAGGCTCTGGCAGAAGAAACTGGTGGTTTCGTTGGCGATTCATTAGAAATGGCTAAGTTCGGTAACCGTCACTCAGCAAGCACTTTGATCATCGCTGGTGTTCGTTTCATGGGTGAGTCTGCAAAGATTCTTACTCCTGAAAAACGCATTCTAATGCCAACACTTGAAGCTGAATGTTCACTTGATCTTGGCTGTCCGGCTGACAAATTTACAGAATTTTGTGATGCTCACCCTGACCACACCGTGGTTGTATACGCGAACACCTCTGCAGCTGTTAAAGCTCGTGCAGACTGGGTAGTGACGTCGAGCATCGCTTTAGAAATCGTTGAAAGCCTAGACGCTGAAGGCAAACCCATTATTTGGGGCCCAGACCGTCACCTAGGTTCTTACATCGCAAATCAAACTGGCGCTGACATGTTGCTTTGGCAAGGTGAGTGTATCGTTCATGATGAGTTCTCAGCTGATGCTTTGAAGAAAATGAAATCGGTATACCCAGAAGCGGCTATCTTGGTTCACCCAGAATCACCAGCAAGCGTGGTTGAACTGGCTGATGCTGTAGGCTCAACAAGCCAACTGATCAAGAAAGCAAAAGAGCTGCCTCATCCACAGATGATTGTTGCGACAGACAAAGGCATCTTCTTCAAGATGCAGCAATTGGTTCCTGAAAAAGAGCTGATTGAAGCGCCGACAGCGGGTGCTGGTGCAACGTGTCGTAGCTGCGCACACTGTCCTTGGATGGCAATGAATGGCCTTGAAGCGATTGAAAACGCGCTTGAGAATGGTGGTGAGCAACACGAGATCTTCGTTTCTGACGAACTACGTGTGAAGTCTCTTATTCCATTGAACCGCATGCTAGATTTTGCAGAGCAGTTAAATGTGCAGGTAAAAGGTAACGCGTAAGCCGTTCTTTTATCTAACCCAAAAAACCAGCCAATAGTGCTGGTTTTTTTGTACCTGCGTATAGGCCGCCAATATCAATCTTGTGGTCATGTATCTTTTTCTGATGATACATCTTGTTGATATCAGGTATTTTTTCTAGCATGTAAGTAAGATCGAAGGATTAGAGGCTCGAATGATAATCTGGTTACAACTCAAACGCTGGATCAAAGCAAACATCTTTGTTTTGAATGGCAAAAACTTACTGTTCACTTTTCTTGGCTACATCGCTCTATCGTGGTCGATGCTGTATTTGGCGGGTGAAACAGATTTAACCAGTTCGGTTACCGTATTCGCTTACTACTTGGTGGTGACGGCTTCTACAGTTGGTTATGGTGATTTATCACCGACCACGGTAGCGGGGCAGTGGATCGTTATTCTATTTGTGATTCCAGGCGGGTTGAGCCTTTTTGCCGCATTACTCGGTAAAGTGGCAACAGAAGGTGTTGAATATTGGCGAGCGGGCTTGCTAGGAAAAAGGAGAGTTAGAGTGGATAACCACATTTTGATGTTGGGGTGGAATGAGCAAAGAACCATTCATCTCATTCGGATGCTACAACACGAAGAAACGGGTAAACGACCAATCGTGTTATGTACGCGTTCAGATATCGAGAACCCGTTACCCGGTGAAATTAACTTCGTTAAAGTAAACAGCTACACCGATGGCAAAGAGATGGAGAAAACGGGCATTGAGTCTGCAAGTTGCATCTTGATTGATAACCCAGAAGACGACATTACGTTATCTGCGGCGCTTTACTGTGCCAACCGAAATCCTAAGGCGCACCTTCTTGTTTACTTTAAAGACGAAGCGCTGAGCGATTTGTTACACAAGCATTGCCCTAACTCAGAATGTATTCCAGCGGTGGGTGCAGAGATGCTAGCAAAGGCTGCAGTAGACCCAGGATCAAGTGCGCTTCATCAAGAGTTATTGAGCTCAACAAGAGGCATGACACAGTATTCAACGTATTTCCCTGCAGACGCTGAGCCTGTTACCGTCGCGCCTATTTTCTCTGTGTTTAAAGAGAAGTATCAAGCAACGCTGATCGCCATTGATACAGGGAGTGGTATTGAACTCAACCCAGAGTTAGACCAAGTGGTCAGCAGTGGCACTAAGCTGTTTTATATTGCCGATGAGCGAATTGATGACTTCGATTGGAAAGGCTTCTAAAGCAACTATTTTAATTTCGTCTGAAAACTAAAAAAGGCCTCATAATGAGGCCTTTTTGGCATGTATAAAGCTAACTTTTATTGAGCTTCAGCCAGTGCAATGCCACGCTGCGTTAGACCGCAAAGCATCACAGGAACCGCGTTAAAGATCTCTTCGAACTGCTCTAGGCCTTCGATGCCTTGCTCTGCAAGCGTCGCGATTGACGTTTCTGGATCGTAAAGCATGCTCAGTGAAAGCAACACACCGCCAACGAGTGCATTATCTTCGCTCTCTTCAGGCATCAGTGTTTCCCAATCGTCGCGGGCAATCTGCCAGCCTTGAAGTAAGCCTTCACAAAAATCACGAGCGGCAGTGTTCACCACTTCTTCGTCGTCTAATTGACAAGCTTCAGGCCAAACCCAAGTCCCTTCAATCAGTTCTGGGCGGGTTTTATTCCAAAGCTCGATGATAACTTCAATGTAGCTTTCTAGCTGTTCACCATCCGTAAAAGGTGCGACTTCTTCGCCACCCCATAAGAACGGTAGCCACTCATGCGGGGTTAACACATTCGGTGCCGCTGCCATTGCAGTGACAAAGCCCATTGTTTTGTGTTCTGTGATTAGCTTTCCTTCCAACTCTGGAAGCGCAAGAATATCTTGTAAAGTCAAAGTGAGGTACCGTAAAAGGGAACATATTTGCGCTTATAGTACCAATGAACTTGTGCCAATCAAGCTTCAATCTAAAAAGGCTTGATGTCATGGATGATAAACACTAGGTTTAACAGAAAAGAAAACAATAAAAGAATTATGCAGATACGGTCGTCTTTAAAGAAAAAAAGCATGGTAGCGCTTGGATTATACCTTGCGATGTTTATTGCCATTGTCGGTAGTGTGACGTATTACGTCGTAGAATCCCCTGTGCGCGCCAAATTACAACAAAACCTCGACTTGCGTACGCAATTATTATCCGCCTTGATTACAGAGCCACTCAGTAGTTCTCAAGGCTTTGTAGACAGTCTCGTTGGGTTTGCTCAAGCGCATCGTAACGGTGATGATGTTATTCCGCTCTTTAAGTCCATGCTGGCGGCGAGCGACGATACGATTGTCAGTGCCGGTATTTGGCCTGAACCTTATGCGCTCGATTCTAAAAAGCTTCTCAACAGTTACTTTTTTAATAAAGCCGACGATGGAAGAATCGATCAGATATATTCTTACAACAACCCCAAAAACGCCCCTTATCAAGAAGAGTATTGGTACACCTCTGTCGTCAACCAAAAACAAGGCACGATCTCTTGGAGCGATGTGTATATCGACCCATACACACACGTTCGAATGATTACGGCGTCTTCTCCTTATTATTACGACGGTACTTTTGCCGGTGTTGCGACGGTGGATCTCTCGCTCGAAGAGCTGCTTGGTTTTATCAAGAACCACGCCGAAGAATACAACCTTGGCATTACGCTCAGAGACAAGCTCAACCAAGTGTTGGTTTCGCATAACTTTAATCTCGTTGAAGGCATTTACATCAGTAGCAATCAATTTGGTGATTTTGGCTGGCAAGTGGATGTGGTGAACTCCAAATCACGAGTAGCAGACGAAGTGTTTCGTCAGGTGATGAGTATTGAAGGCGGTATTGTTCCGCTATTGCTACTTTGTGTCATGGCGGGGTATTACTTATTGAACCGTTATTTGATTAGTCCAATCACAAGGATTGCAGCACAGGTTGATAGCTCGAAAGCGGGCGAAATCATTGATGTGGATTACTCGAGTGATGATGAAATCGGCCATTTGATTAAAACCTTCAACGAAAAGACCATTTATCTCGAAGCGGAAAAGGTTAAAGCTCAGGCATCCACCAATGCAAAAACCGCTTTCCTTGCGACCTTGTCACATGAAATTCGCACCCCTATGAATGGTGTGTTGGGTACTGCTCAGATCCTATTGAAAACGCCTCTAAATTCTGAACAAGAGAAGCACCTTAAGAGCTTGTATGAGTCTGGTGATCACATGATGACCCTACTCAACGAGATCTTAGACTTCTCGAAGATCGAGCAGGGCAGGTTGGATCTTGATGAAACGCGCTTCCCACTTGATTCGATCATCGGCAGTATTAACAGTGTTTACTACACATTGTCTTCCGAGAAAGGGCTTCAATTTAAAGTGTACTCTGAGGTGCCTTCGGGTCGTTGGTACTTCTCAGACAAAGCGCGTCTAAGACAAATCTTGTTTAATCTATTGAACAACGCGGTGAAGTTCACCTCCAGAGGCTTTGTTGAGGTGTACCTGAAAGAAGTCGTAGAGGGGAGTGACACCTATCTGAGTATTCGAGTTCGTGATACCGGGATTGGTATCTCTAAAGAAGCTCAAAAGCGTATTTTTAAACCGTTTGAACAAGCGGAGTCTTCGACCACAAGGCGTTTTGGCGGTACTGGCCTTGGCCTCGCGATTGTGAAGAAAATTGCCCAGTTGATGGATGGCAGTATTACCGTCACCAGTGAAGAAGGGATAGGCACGAGCTTTGATGTTCGCCTGAAGATTCAGCCATGCCAACCTGGCGAGATAGAGAGCTTGCCACATAAGAAGTTGGACTACTCAGGCTTAAAAGTACTGATCGTCGAGGACAACCGAACTAACACGGTGATCATTGAAACCTTCATGAGCAGTAAAGGCTTTACTTGTAAGAGCGTCGAAAACGGTGAACTAGCAATACAAGCCGTGGTTGCTGAGCGCTTTGATTTGGTACTCATGGATAACCATATGCCCGTGATGGATGGCGTTGAATCAACCACTGCGATTCGTGCTTTGATAGGCGATGTGTCATCGGTATTGGTGTTTGGTTGTACGGCTGATGTCTTTAAAGAGACTCGCGAGCGTATGCTGGGGGCGGGTGTCGATTATATTATCGCTAAGCCGATTGATGAGCGTGAACTGGATGATGCCTTGTTCCGCTACTCAAATAAGCTTTATCAATACCATGAAGTAAAAGCGGATGAGCTCGAAAGCCAAGACGTAAAACCACACGATTCGAAAAGTAAAAGCGAGTCACTGCCTAAACCAGATCTTCGAAACAAAGATAACACTGAAGAGCTGTTAGTGACGCTGTATGTGGCGCTAGAAGACAACAACCTAGAACTGATTCAATTTGCACTAGAGAGCCTACGTGTCCACGTTGAACCTATGAACAACGCGGAACTTACTGAACAAGTCGATAAAGCGTTAGAGCAGGTTGCTTTAGGATCACCACCTACACAAGATGTCATTAATATCATTACTGTAAATCTACCGATGGCTTAAATGTTGTTTAATTACGGTAAGTAAATGACGGATTGTCCAATATTTGACCTTGGTTGGATTTTTTGGTGGAAGTGACTGCTTTTAAAGTGGTTTTTGGTTGTTAATTTACGACTTTATTTTTAATTTGGAATGTATGACTGCTAATCTTGTGATTTAATAGCGACATTATCTGGTGAGGTGCAAATGCACCTTGTTTATATGTTACTAAATCACTAATTAAGCAGTGATATATTTTAGGTTTGTCGTCAATGAAGTCTCGTGGTCCATTTTGTATTCGAAACGCAGCTGCGGATACATTTGCTATGGTCGTTTTCTGTTTTATTTCTGGCATGATCGTAGAAGTGTTTATTTCTGGTATGACGTTTGAGCAATCTCTTGCTTCTCGAACGTTATCTATTCCGGTAAACATTGCTATCGCTTGGCCTTATGGCGTTTTTCGTGATTGGTTCTTGCGCAATGGTGCAAAACTTTCAGAAAGCTCATTGATGAAAAACTTGTCTGATTTGATGGCATACGTGTTATTCCAGTCTCCAGTGTATGCGGGTATTTTGTTGGCAGTGGGTGCTTCAGGCGACCAAATCGTTACGGCTGTCACCAGTAATGCCGTTATCTCGTGCGGTATGGGCGTACTTTATGGCTACTTCCTAGATATGTGCCGTAAATGGTTTCGAGTTCCGGGCTACTATCAACAAGCTTAAGAAAAGCAACAAGCGTAAGTGCAGCGAAAGAATGAAATTTGGTTTGTTTTTGATCTAATGAGTTAATTTGTAATCGAACAAACCGAAAAAGGCACTTTTTTTGAGAATGCCCCTTGACCAAAGCAAGCAGAATCAATAAAGTAGCGCCTCGTTGAGTGACATGCTCAACACACAATTTGTGGAAGGATGGCTGAGTGGCTTAAGGCGCTCGCCTGGAAAGCGAGTATACGTTTATAGCGTATCTGGGGTTCAAATCCCCATCCTTCCACCACTATTTAAGACCCTAGCAGAAATGCTGGGGTTTTCTCGTTTTAGAGCCTCTATATCCCACCTCATCTGTATACCTCCCTAATATCCGTTCCTTTAATCATTGCTTTATAGTTATTACCTCTATTAATACCGTCGCAGAATTAACCATATTAGATGTTTTTATCATCGATAATCGCTTGATTTTTTGGCCTGAATCTAGATTATTAATAGTACGCAATATTATGAATAATCTAACTATTAGGAACCCATAGCCCCATGACAGAAACCCTAGTTTCTCCAATGCTCTCTTTTACGATCGCGATTTCGTTACTGTTTATCGGTAAAGGTTTGATTGAGCGATCTGAAGTATTAAGAAAGTATTCACTGCCAGAGCCTGTGATTGGTGGCTTTGTCTGCGCAGCGACCGTAGCGGCGCTTTACTATATTTTTGAAATCCAAATCACTTTTAGCCTAGATGTCAGAGACTTTTTGCTTCTCTACTTTTTTGCTGGCATCGGGCTCCAAGCGGATATTAAAACACTGATTAAAGGCGGGCGACCGTTGTTCATCCTATTGTGTCTTGCTGCCATTTTTATCGTGTTGCAAAACGTAGTCGGAATGGCAGTCGCTTCTGGCTTTGGAATGGATGCGAAAGCTGGCTTGCTATCTGGGTCTGTTAGCTTGATAGGCGGCGTAGGCACAACGTTAGCGTGGGCGCCAATGTTTGTGGAAGAGTTTGGTATTGCTAACGCCCTCGAACTTGGTGTCGCTTCAAACACGGTTGGTTTAATTGCAGCGTGTGTGATTGGTGGCCCGATTGCCAACTACCTGCTCAATAAACACAAAGTAAGCCCTTCTAATGAAGAAGAGGTTACGGTTGGTGCATTCCAAGAGAGTGAAACAAAAACAGAGCTTAGCCACTACGGCGTTCTGTGGGCGTGGTTGATTCTTAACTTAACACTAATGCTGGGTTACAGCTTGAGTGAAGTTATCGACTCGATGGGCCTAAAACTGCCGTTATTCGTTAGCTGTTTAATCGCAGGTATCCTAATCGGAAACGTCGGTCGCGCATTGTTTAAGAAGCGTCGCACGCAAGAGAAAATCGCTCAAGGCCGAAAAGGCTTAGCGATGATCTCTGATATCTGCTTAGGCATGTTCTTAACCATGGCATTGATGGGACTTCGCATCTGGGATCTTGATGGGTTGTTTGGCTACATCTCTGTGGTCATGAGTATTCAGATCTTGCTTTCGCTGTTGTTTACTGTGTTTGTCGTTTATTACTTGATGGGAAGAAACTACGATTCTGTGGTGATATGTTCAGGCTTCGGTGGTATCACTCTAGGCTCGACAGCAACCGCAATTGTGAACATGACCGCAGTAACTCACCGCTATGGTGCAAGCCCACAAGCGTTCATTGTGGTGCCATTAGTGTGTGGTTTCTTTGTTGATTTGATCAACGCACTAGTGATCAGTTTCTTTGTTGGTATGTAAATGAAGCCAGTGCTTCGCATAAGTTGATGATTAGTAGCTTGTTCAACAGAGCAAGCTACTAGTGATCTAATTTTGTAATCTACTACTTTTGTTGATAATGCTAGGTATACATAACTCTATTATTTTGGTGGCTTTGATGAGCAATCTACTTACCTGAATGCTGTGAGTTTCGAAGCTAGTTGGCCAAATTCTTCCATTACATCTCGCCATTGCTGTTTTAGACGTGAACGCCCATGGTAATACTCATTGGATTTAAATATTTTCACTGATCATTTGTAGCACCTTAGAATATTCCTTCCTTCCCTGAGCTTCTCATCAACCCTAAAATGATATACCCAAGCACTGACAGGGTGTATGTCGATTTAAATCCCTGTTAATGAATCCAAACTTCGACTTGTAGCTTTAATGTTCGTTCTATGATGCCAAAAAAATCAGATTGCATTTAATGATTAAAATATTAACGGTTTATTACCTCATTATTAAAGTTATATTTATTGTATCTAAGGTTAAATATTAACCTGTTATTTTATTAGTATAGAAATTCCGCCTTTCCATATTGATATCATCATCAATATAATGTCTTTTTAGTTTAACTCGTCAAAGGGATCTCTATTTTTTTTATGATTATCGAACTTATTTTTCTTGATGACTGGAAAAGTTCAAGGTTAGAAGTCAGCATTGGAGTTTAAATATTACGCAATATATATGGGGGTGATTAAATAAATTAGATTCGAAACCCATTTTTTCTCTGCCTATAGATAATTTAAATGATATGGAAAGGCTTTAAAACGGGTATTAGATCACAATTATGATAAATATTAAAACTCAATATAACCTATATATTTTTCGTAAATTGACGGTGTCATGATTTTGACTTTTAATCAAGAATCACCATCAGTAATAGCCCTTCAAGCATTGGGGTATATAGGAGTCGAAATGTTGACACTTGGAACTGATGTCACATTTTCTTTGCTTGAAATGATGAGTATGACGCACATATCTTCACTTCAACCATATGTATATCTTATTGATTGAAAAAAACTAATTTTGTAACATGCGACAACAAACTTTGGTGGACGTCACGTGAACACAAATAATATCACATTAAAAATGTTAATCACTTGTTGCTTCTTTTGCTTGTTGAACCCAGCTTTCGCTCAATCTTATTGGGAAGTAGAAGGTATTGGTAAAAACAAATCAGAAGCAACGATCGATGCGAAAGAAAATCTAGCTTTTCGGGTAAACAGTACAGTGAAGGCATCTACGTTTAATTCCCAAGTTTCCCTATCTACGATAGAAACAAAAAACGGAGAGGAGATTGGAACTCGCGGTAAAGTAGACAGTGTTTTCGGTGCTAAATCTGAAATCACGTCGGTACCTATCAGCATTTCAAATATGGAAGTAATAACATCACAATGTGATGCTTCTGGGTGTAACTACCTATTTAGAGTTAATGTTGATGTGTGGGTTGAACAGTTGTCAATTGATATCGATAAGAACCACCAGTTAGCTCAGCAATATTTAACTTCCCAAGAAAGCGACTGGAAAGGTGCTGTGTTCACTAACAAAGCTCATACCTTATTGAAGAGTAATAAAGAATCACTATTAGTGTTGTCATCGTTAGATCATGATGTTGCGAAAAAATTCTATGGACCACAATTAATACTCGAGCGTAATACGATTGATCGCTTTAAAAATATCAGCATCTCCATTCGTTCTGCTTCAGATATGTATTCCTCGCAAACGAAAGCTTTGCTTACTCAAAGCATAGGGGCAACTTCGCAAGGCGACATCATTGTTTATATCAAAGGTAATGTAAGACAAGGCAAGAAAAACAACACTTACATTGCTAAGCAAGATCTAATACTACAAGTCTTTGAAGCTAGAAATCCAAATGTGGCAGTTAGCCAAAAGGTTTTATCGGAGGTAGGAAAGTCTTCGACTAGTAAAGAGGAAGCACTTGATGCTGCTCATACAGAAATAACAAAAATTCTCAATAAAAACTCTATTTATACTCTCTTGAATTAAAGGTTCTCAAAATGCTTAAGAAAACAATCCTTGCAGGTTTAGTCGTATCAGTTATGGCCGGTTGTTCATCAATTCCGGGTATGGAAACAGCAACCGTAGACCGCGAAGCTACAAGCAAGGAACTTGCTCAGAACTGTGAAGAACTAGGTACAGAGTTCACACCTGTATCATTCGCCGTTGATAAAGCATCAAAAGTGATGGTGTCACTGCAAGAGCGCCAATGTTCAGTGTTTAATGACTACCGCACTCTTGCATCTAAACATGGTGATGTTGCTGGTTTCCTAGCAGTAAACGCGGATAAGTCTGATGAAGAACTTCGTGTTGCAATGAGCGAATTCGATGAAGGTAAACCTACAAATAAAATGATTACTCCTCAAGTAGAAGCTTACAAAAAAGCCTCTGACGAAATCTTCCAGAAAAACTTAAAACTGGCGGCAGATATCGCAGTTCAAGCGGCTGAACTAACTTACATTGCATCTCAACATGCATCGGCACTTGCGCATGATTCTGCTGGTGGCGCAATGGACAGTTTTCTAGCGGTTGTCTCAAGTGATAAGGAAGGTGAAGCAAGTGAAGAGGAAATAGTACCAGTTGTTGAGGCTTACAATGAGATGGAAGCTCGCTCGATACTTGCATTTGATGCCAATTCACTTATTTCAATGGATAAAAACACTATCGAACAACTTGAAAACCTAGACAAAGTTGTTGCAGACAAAGTGAAGTCATAATGAAACTTTCTCGAATTGCCGGTTTAGTCACTGCTGCAATTGCGCTAACGGCTTGCCAGAGTAATCAAGGTAGCCAAACGTATTCAGTAGAAAGTAATGCGGGAAATTCATCGCTGGTTATCGGTAAATCAGCACACGAATTTAGCAGTGAAGATATTGAAGTACCTGCTTACTTCAATACCCAAGGTCTTCAATTCTGTACCTATGAAGCAGAAGAAAAAGACGCTCGCTGCCCACTCGCGAAAAAAACAATTCGCTTGTATTTTGGTGATGTGAAAACGGATGTGAATGAAAATCTTCAGGGAAAATCTGCTGATGTTTTCAATTCTATGCATTCAAGTATCAGTAAATTCCAAACCAAAGCGTTAGAAAACACTTTAGAAAACCAGTTTGCGGGCGTCAACCGCTTCCGTATTTTGACCCGTGATACCGATTCAGTTAACGCTGCTATGGAAGAAATTCTGGCAGACGAAGGCGCGGTAAACGTAGCAAAAAAATCAGGTAGTCGCGGTAAGTTATCTACCGATTACATTATGAAAGTCGATGTACTCAAAACCGCTGACATGTTGTTCGGTTCAACCCAGTCTTTGTTCCAAACGTCAATGGAAATGACGACAGGTGTGATTGATCCATATACACGTGAAAAATTGAGCTATCCGAATATCGGTAAGATACGTGTTTCTAACTTCGATGTACGCGATAAAGACAGTTACACCACTGTGATTGCAAATGGCGATTATTATCGCGGCTTTAACTACACCAGTGGTAAAGATGTTGATGCCGTTCTTAATGAAATGTCATCACGTGGCTTCGATATTATGTTAACGCGTTTGCTCAAAGAGATGCCAGCTACCGCTCAGGTTATGGGTATTAAAGGCGACCGAATTTCATTAGACCGTGGCCAAAATGCAGGCGTATTACCTAATGAGACCATGGTTATATTCGAATACAGCGCAGGTTTTGTTGAACCTATTGGTGTTGCTACTGTTAACCCAAGCCAACAAAGTGCCCAAGGGAAAATTGTTCGCTGGAAAGACAGCAGCATAGCCGACGAAGTGAAAGACATTGCTGAAGACGGGATTTATCGCCCTGATCGCCAACGTCGCATTTTCGCTGTAAGTGTTGGGGTTCCTATGGAATTCATGAAGGAGCGCAGTACATGGGCGGCAAAAGGCTAAGTAAAAGCTTTGCCATTAGTACCTTATTTGTATGTATGTCCGTTCCTGCACTGGAATTAGATAAGAGCCAGCCTACGTTGGCCCTTATTGAACAAGGTTGTGCATATGGTCGTGGGGCAATGGCCATTGAGTCAGCAAAAGCTGACGGTTTAAATAATCTTCGTTTGTTTTTGCAAGGTAAAGTCTCAGCTTCTTTTTCAACTGAAGATAGTGCGTTGGTTGAGGACCAATTTGATCAAAAGAGCCGCGATTTATTGATAACAAGCATTACTGCTGGTGATATCAATGCCGATTTCAGTGCACCTGAAATTCAAGGGGATGATACTTGTTTAACAGTGCGTCTAGCACCAGAACTTAATACTGGGTTTACCAATATTGACGACGGTATTGAATGGGATGACTCACCGGTTATGTCTGTCGTGGTTGTTGGTGAAGGACGCGAAAGTAACAAATTGGCATTGAGTGCAAGGCAAGCGGCGGAACAAGACGCCTTCAAACGCGCAATTAGTCAGGTACTTGGCGCTATGGTCAATTCTGATTATATGCAAAAGTCTTCCGATATCCTGTTAGGAGCAGAGAGCAGTAATGATTTCGACTTACAAGAAATCGCAATACAATCATTTTCAATTGAACCCCAAGGCATGATTTCCAGTTGGAATGAAATTTCTTATCAGGAAAAACCTAACGGCTCTGTAACCGTTACTCTTGATGTGTTTGTTGAACGACAGAAGATGGAAGCGAAAATAGCAAGATTGATAAAAAGCCTTGGCCAACCTTCAATCTATGTTGATGCAGGTCTCCCAGTCGTAAAAAATACATTTTCAAATGCACTCGCAGAGATGGGTTTTGATCTTGCTTCGAACCCGGCGCAGTCTAGTGTCATTCTTGATGTTCAAGAAACCCAAAAAGTAACGTCTTCTGGCCTTCAGCTTGATCTATCGGCAACCGTGATCGATCGTGCTGGCAACCGTTATGGTAGTTGGCACAATGATCCGACTTTCATGACGCTACCGAACAAAGTAGGCATGCTTAATGAACTTGCAGCTGTTCACCTAGCTGTTGAAGGTAATCAAATTGCCCTAAAGCGCGAACTTCAATCGTCGGTGCAAATAATGGCAAGCCGCGGTGGACCTATTCGAGAACTGATTTTTTCACAGAAAGCCGCAGGTAAACAGGGGCAACTTTACCGTTTGATTGGTGATATGAATGGGGTTTCTGATATTAAATCAAGTCAACAGGGTGGCAATATTGTTATCCAGTTAAGGTCGCTTAGCGATGCAAGTGATTTAGTCCAAGACATTGAACCTATGTTGCGTACCCATCAGCCAAACTACCGCTCGAAAGTTGATGTACTTAATGAATACCAAATCAGAGTGCTTTAAGAGTTACTCCGTTAGGACTTGTTATGTTTAAAAAACATTGTTTATTAAACATAACAGGTTAACTGATTTTTTATAATTTCTGCTGGGTTGTGATTAAGTCAGAAATGTCACAAAGAGCAGAGAAATGCATCACAGGTAAGATTGACGGATCAAATATCAAATGATCATTTGCAGATTTACTAATTGAAAATGATACACAAAAAACGTTATGGATAGCTTTTAATATATGAAAAAACTAATTATTGCAACGTCACTAGTTACAGCTCTAGTTGGCTGCCAAAGCAACAACAATACACTAGAGCAAGCTCAAAATTTTGCGTCATGCACGTTCCCAGATGCGCCGACTGTTGAAGCACCTGGTTGGATCTGTGATGTGGTTCCTACAGATGTAGCTATTGGTGCAACAGGTTATGCGAAGAAAAGCGCAGCAGGTATGAGCGTTATGCGCAAAATTGCTGTGAATGATGCTCGTGTAAACCTTGCCGCGGAATTTGAAACAGATGTGAGTAACTTATTTCAATCTGCTACCGACGGTGCTGTCTCAACATCTGCTGGGGAAGGTGTAACGCTAGTAACTGAGAATGTTCAAGAGGCATTTGAAAACATTACTAAATCGGTAGTGAGTAAAAGACTTACAAATAGCCGAATATTGGTAAGCCAAGCAAGCCCTAGTGGTGGTCTTTATGTATTAGTTGGTATGGACCAAGTAGCTTATGATGCAAATATGAATAAAATTATCGACGAAGTAGGTGGTGAAGATTCTGCTCTTTGGAATCAATTCAACGACGAAAAGGCCGCCGAAGATCTTGCTGCTGTATTCGATTCTTTGAAGAAATAATCGTTGTTTGACGATTAGTTAAAGTGAAAAAGGCCACCTATAGAGTGGCCTTTGTTTCTATACACTCTCGGAGTTAGTTATGTATAAAACGATCACCAAGACAGGGCTGGCTATTGCAATTTCAGCAGCTGTTAGCTTTCCAACACACGCAGTGTCAGATAGCCAAAAGCAACAACTTAATAATGCGGTTGTAAAAACAAGTCAATCCCAAGAAGAAAAACTTAAAGAATTTCATGCTTATGTAAATGCATACTTGGATGAGTACGAACAATGGCGTGACGAATATACCAATAAACTTGATGTACGCCGAACAGACCTTATTAAAACTTGGGGTGAAGGAGAGGTATCTTCTCAAACAAAACAGGTCGACTATTCACAAAACGATAAAGTTAAGACCGCAGTGGATTATGAAAGTAATACCGCTACGGTTTCTGTTTTAGTTGATGAAGACAGTAGCCCTGAAGAGATAGAAGCGCTTGTAAGAAAAATACCCGTTGAAGTTGAAGGGAAAACGGTTGATCTAACCAATCTGAAAGCGGAAGACCATGCGGTTTTATATTCTTTAGATAAAGAACAAGAAGAGAAGAACTTCGTTATTGAACAAACGCAGAGCCAAATGAATGAACTTGATGTTCAAGCGGAGCGATTGATTCAATCAGATACAGGTATCCCAGATTCATTTATTTACCAACGAGCTCACAATAAAAAATTGGCACTGCTTACTAAAGCACAAGAACGAATTGCTGCTCAAACTAAGCTTTATAGTGAAATGCGAGCTAAACATGGAATTTCGATTGAGCAACCAGAAGTTATCGATAAAAAAGTGCAAGAAGTTGCAAGCGTAGAGTCAATACCAGTAAAAGCATCTCCGACTGTAGCTGAAAAAGTGGTGAAGGTGACACCTAAAACTCAAGTTGTGAAGCCAAAATCAACTTCCGACATAGTATCTGTTCCTAGTCCGTCAAAAAAGGTGGTCACCTACAAAGTGAAGCTTCCTGAGAATAGCTTGAAATCTCGTGCGAGCAAATATACACCTCTCGCAGAGAAAGAAAGCAAGAACTGGGAAATAGATGCAGCATTGATTATGGCGATCATGCACTCCGAGTCTGCTTTCCGCCCAGATGCTAAATCCCACGTACCTGCATTTGGTCTTATGCAAGTTGTTCCGACCAGCGCTGGGCATGATGTAAATAAACAAGTTCGAAATATTGATGCGCCAATGAAGGCTTCAGATTTGTATCAACCCGTCATCAACGTTGAAACTGGTACTGCTTATTTAGACATCCTAAATAGTAAATATTTACGTAAGATCGAGAATGATCAAAGTCGTTTGTATTGCATGATTGCGGCTTACAACACCGGTGCGGGAAATGTTGCCCGAGCGTTTAACAAAGACCGCTCAACTAGCATTGGTAAAGCATCTAAAGTGATCAATAAGATGACTCCTGAAGAAGTGTACAACCAATTGGTCGCGAAGTTGCCATACGATGAAACAAAAAATTATTTGAAGAAAGTGAACAGCCGTATCGCACTATATAAATAATACTTGTAGCAAGCACATGGAAACGCGTGTGCTTTAATCCCTTTTTAGAGTTGTTGAGAGTAACAATGTTTAAGATTTTTGCTTTATTTTTCATCGTCATTGGTATTTACCTAGGTCTTAATTACAGCGATGAAATTAAAAATATAATGGATACAGAGGCTTTTGAGCGAGTGCAAGAACGTGCTGAAGACGGTAAAGATGCATTGATGGATACAATTGACGAGATTAAAGGCTGATCATGTCTGAAGAACAAAAAAAAGACGTTCCAAAAGAAATTAAAGATGAGCTGAAAGAGCTCCAAGATAACCAAGAGTCGTTGTTAGAAGCTCAAAGTAAAGGGAACTTGGCGCGCACTATTGGTTTGTTGTCTGTAGTTTCAATTGCTTTGGGTGGGTTTAACGATAGTTTTGATGCAATCGAAAAGATGGTTGATTTTGGTCTTTCACAAATGACTGATATTCCGTCACACAAAAAGCTTGAAAAAGTGTACATCCGCTCATCAGCTGAAGTCTTAGACCAGACATTTGGTGCCCCCGTTTATATCAAACGTTCAACTGGCGATGACGTTATAAAGTACTACAAAGACGATAACTTTATTCTTTCATCTATTACTAGAGATAATGCCATTGTTGCTTATCTTGTATTTCCAGATGAGGGCTTTACACCTGAAACATTAGAGCATGCAGGTGGTTCGGAGTTTTTCAACCAGCCTTTTAATGCCATTGAAAGTGTCAATGAAATTCGAGCGTCGTTCGCTAGAACCGGTAATTATTACATTGAAGAAAATAATGGCGGTGAGTTTGGCTACTTATATTCTTCAATCAGTGGCGCTAGTGAATTCATTACACCTTTGACAAAAAACAATAGGAAATTGCTTTCTGAAGTTGTTGACTCGCTGACTATGGATGAACATGTCGTAAAGAGCGTACAGTCTTTACGTTTGAATGCGAAGCCTAATTTCTATGGTTACAGTACGTTAGGTGTAGGGGCTCTAGAAGAAGCTATTTTGTCTAACACAGAATATCGTTTAATTCATAAGAGTTAACCATTAACAAATCAGTTCTAGCTTTGTACGAAGCTAGAACCTTATTAGCAGTTGGATTATGGCAAATTTAAAGTTCGAAAACTTTCTAGAGCGGCTTAAGGGTGATAAGAGAATCATTATTCAAGCTCATGACTTCCCTGACCATGATGCGATCTCTTCCGCATACGCGCTTGCATATTTATTAAAAAAGAAAGGGTTGTGCCCGTTTATTACGTTTCATGGTTACATAGATAGAGTGTCACTCAGAAACTTAATAGATTGGATAGATATCCCAATCTATGAGCCAAAAGATTTAAAATTGCAACCGGATGATAAGATTATTGTTGTTGATGGTTGTATTGGCGAGAAAAATGTTATCGACTTTCCAGGGATTGAGGTGGGAGTGATAGATCACCATCAAGTGAAAGCGCCTGATTTTGTATGGTATTCCGATATACGCTCAAACTATGGCTCAACTGCAACCATTATGGTTGAATATTACCGCTATTTTTCTTTGCCGATGCCACAGAATATCGCAACAGCACTACTGGTTGGTTTGAGCTTTGATACCGCAAACTTTACCCGAGGGGTAGGAACTGCAGATCTAAAAGCACTGTTGTATCTTCAGGCGAAGGCCAACAATGATATGGTTAACAAAATTTGTCGAAATCAAGTAGAGTTTCACGAATTAAAACTTTTCTATTCAATGCTCGATAGCTTACGTCGTGAAAAAAATGCCGCGTTTGCAGTGCTTCCTGAGGGGTGTCCTAAAAATATGCTTGGCGTATTAGGAGATTTCCTGCTGAGCGTTGATGAGCTCGATATTGTCGTCCTCACGGCTAGAAATAGAGAGAAAACCTTTATCTCTCTCCGTTCAGAGTGTTCAAAAAACAATGTCGCGAAGATAGTTAGAAGGGCTCTTAATGAAAAAGGGATTGGTTTTGGCGGCGGGCACCCTCATATGGCTGGCGGCATTATCAACAAACAGTTTGAATTCAGCAGTGAACTTGCTTGTGTTTATGACTTGATTCGACCGAACCTAACGCTTGATGCTTAAACTTGTTTGCATAGATTGATCGTTATTTTGAAAGGCTTTGTTGTCTTCAAGCATTGGCTTCGTTATCTTCCACTAAGTGAATGCTCAGCTCCGAAGGCAACTGACTGTTATTGGTGTATATGCGGTCAAAGTCATTCAGTGACGCTACCTTTAGAGCGGCAAAGCGTCCCCATTTACTGGCATCCGCAACAAGCCAGCTTTCGCGGCTGTTCTTTATGATTGATTTGGATAGGTCAGCCTCAACTTGCTCATGCTCCATGGCGAAATGACTGTCTGTTACTGAGCCGCACCCACAGATGCCAATGTCAGCTTCAAAATCGGAAAAGAAGTGAACTACGCTACTGCCTACCATGTCTTGGTGTTCTCGTCTGAACAAACCACCGGCCAAATACACTTCGATTTGTTCATTTGCTTCAAGGATGCGAGCCACCTGAAGGTTATTGGTGATCACTCGTAACGCTGGCTTTGCTAACAAATACTGCGCAATTCGAGTGACGGTGGTACCAATGCCCATCATGACGGTTGAGCCTTCAGGTATCGCGTCGGCAACCGCCATCGCAATACTGTCCTTTGTCTCTGACTCAACACCAGCACGGAATCGGTAGCTCGTGTTGGTGAGCGTTGTGGGTAAGCTAACGCCTCCGTGCACTCTTCGTGCTAGGCCTTGCTCACACAGGTGGTTTACATCACGACGAATGGTTTGAGTGGTAACAGAAAACAACTCGGCTAAGTGGTCTATCTGTATATCTTGGTTAGCCTTAAGCGTTGCGAGTATTTCTTTCTGACGATGGTTCAGTTCCATAGAGGGTCACTAAAATTGGTTTGGTACGTCGGTGATGATGTTATCGACGCCAAGGTTAAAATATTTAGCCGCCAACTGTGGATCGTTCAAAGTCCATATTTTCAGAACCGCGCCTGAAGCTTTGATCGCCTTCGCCGTTTTCTCATCAAGAATTCGGTGGTCAACATGAATGCTGTAAAGGTCGAGTGATTTGAGTGATTCCAAGCTGAAATCATTCCACACTTCGCAGATAAAGCCTCGTTTAACTTCTGGCATCATCTGTTGGCAAAGGCTTAGCGCCTCCTTTTTGAAGCTTGAGATGAGTAGCTTTTCAGTAGGGAACTGCTTTTGTTCAATCAGTGCCGCGACTTTCTCAACTAAAGGTTGGATAGCTTTATCGTCATAAATTTTGATTTCAAGGTTCAAAGTCACATCGAGCTCTAGGCACTTGTCGAGCGCTTCACTCAACGTAGGAATAGTTGTCCCCGCGAACTCGCTACCAAACCAACTGCCAGCATCTAGCGCCTTGAGTGCGGTTAAATCTAAGTCTGCAATATTGCCCGTTCCGTTGGTACAACGATTTACCGTCTTATCATGAAAAACCATTGGGGTGCCATCAGCGCTTAACTGGGTATCAATTTCAATCCATTTAGCACCAGCTTTCGCGGCTTGTTCAATACTCACTAACGTATTTTCCGGTGCTAAAGAAGCGGCACCGCGGTGGCCTGTGATCATAATTTAATCTCGATGTTCATTTGAAAATTCAGGAAACAGTATCTCTACTTTATTACAGATTTATTATCTACCCGCCATATCTGCTTACTTTAAATGAGAGCAAGCTTAAAGGTGTTGTATAGAGTTTATACAATAGTGAGACCTTATGCTCACAATGTTCAAATTACTAAGATTAATGTTCATATGAATGTAATAATTCACTTACATACTCTACGAAAACTTAATAACACCCTCTATATTTAGAAAACGATAGCCAAGAAAAGGTGATTAGAAATGAAAAAGCTATTAGGTACAGTAATTATGGCGGCGACGCTGCTTGTTGGTTGTGGTGAAGCTGACAAGGCTGGTTCTGAAGCTAAAGACGAGCCGATCAATATCAACATGAGCCTTGTATTCACTCAAAATGAGTTGTTAACACAAGAACTTATCAAAGCGACCGACAAAATTAGAGAAAGAACCGAAGGCTCGGTCAACATTAAAGTTTTCCCTGGCGGTCAATTACCTGTTTATAAAGATAACTTGGAACAAGTGGTTAACGGTGCAAACTGGATCGCAGTAGAGGATTTGACTTACCTAGGTGATTACGTACCTGATTTCGCAGCCCTTGCTGGCCCAATGTTGTACAACACTTACGATGAATACTTAGCGATGATGGACACTGAATTTGTCGCAGGCCTAAAGGCTAAAGCCGAAGAGAAAGGCATCAAAGTACTGAATGCAGACTACATGTTTGGCTTCCGTCACATGATCACTAATAAAGAGATCGTGAACTCTGAATACATGAAAGGCATGCGTATTCGTGTTCCACAAAGTCAGCTGTTCATTAGCACGCTTTCAGCAATGGGCGCAGCTCCAGCTTCTCTACCATTCCCTGAAACCTATGCAGGCGTTCAACAAGGTGTTGTTGACGGTCTTGAAGGTTCTATCTTGACGATGTACTCAACCAAAATCTACGAAGTGGCAAAGAACATGTCTTTGACTAAGCACTTCCTAGGTACTGTGGGTATCTACATTTCACCAACGCTTTGGGACAAATTTACGCCAGAGCAACAGCAGATCATTAACGAAGAGTTAGAAGCGGGCGCTGAATCTAACACTGCAGAGCTGGTTAAGCTTGATGTTGAATACACTCAGAAACTTGAAGAGCTGGGCGTTACCTTCAATGAAGTGAATTCTGATGAGTTCAACCAACTGACTGCGGATGTATACAACCAATTTCCAACATGGAGCGAAGGTATACACGCAACGATCATGCAAGAGTTGGAAACGATTCGAGCGGCACAGTAATCCTGCACACGTAAAATTTAATTAGTTAATGATTACGGCCTAAACATCTTTAGGCCGTTTTATTCCTGAAATACCCACGTTGTATTAGGTATTTCGTTGGAGAAGTCTTTTGTTTTTATTGAAAAATATTGAAGAAATCCTCGCTTCTATCGCTATTTCGATCACCGTTTTGGTTGTTATCGTTAACGTCGTCTTGCGTTATGGATTTGGCTTTGTTGTCCCGTGGAGTGAAGAGCTGTCGGTTATTTGCTTTATCTGGGCTGTCTACTTAGGAATTAGCTCCTGTTACAAACACAAGCTTCACATGGGCGTCGATGTGGTGGTTGCCATGTTGCCAGAAAAAGCAAAAATCCCATTTAGGCTATGTGTTTCCGTTTTCCTACTGGCTCTGAACATCTTAATGGCTGTTCTGAGTTATCAGTATCTCATGCTATCTAACAAGGTAACGCCAGTAATGGGCGTGTCATATTTTGTTATCAATGGCGTGCTGTTGCTTTGTTTCTCATTGATGGCGATCCACACCGTTCGATTCATCGCGAACGATGTCGCTTCTCTAAAGCGCTCTTCTAAGTAGGTACGATTCATGGAAAGCTATCTTCCAATCCTTATTCTGTTTGTTCTATTTCTATTGAATATACCCATCGCGTTTTCTCTGATCGCATCAGCGATGGTTTACTTTCTTTTTATCAATGATTCTATTCCCGTGAGCTTAGTCATGCAGCGCTTTATTAGCTCTGCTGAGTCTTTTCCGTTGTTGGCCATTCCGTTCTTTATCATGGTGGGTTCGGTGATGAACTATGCGGGGATCAGTAAGAGCTTGCTTGCCTTTGCTGATTCAATGATTGGCCATAAAACTGGTGGTCTTGCTCAAGTGAATGTCGCACTGAGTACACTGATGGGCGGTATCTCTGGCTCTGCCAATGCGGATGCGGCGATGCAATCGAAGATTCTAGCCCCTGAAATGACCAAGCGTGGTTATGATTTGCCATTCACGGCCGCTGTGACAGCTGCGTCTTCAAGTATCAGCCCTGTGATTCCACCGGGTATTAACTTAATCATTTTTGCGTTGTTAGCGAACGTGTCGGTTCATCAAATGTTTATTGCGGGCTACGTTCCTGCATTTTTGATGGCGCTGTCGCTGATGGTCACTATTGCGTTTATCGCGCGTAAACGTCGTTACAAACCTTCTCGTTCGGAGCCTGCGTCTGCCAAAGAGCGTTTTCACTATTTCCTGAAAGCGATTCCGGCACTGCTGATCCCGTTCGGCATTATCCTAGGCATGCGTTTTGGCTTGTTTACGCCTACCGAAGCGGGGGCTATCGCCGTATTGCTTTGCGCGATTATTGGCATCTTCGTTTATCGTCAACTGGGTTTACGTCATATCCCGCTCATCATGCGTGAAACCGTGCAGGGCACAAGTAGCGTTATGTTCATCATTATTGGTGCCATGGTCTTCGGTTACTACATGACGCTAGAGCAGATCCCACACAATGTTGCTTCTGCTTTGATTGAGCTTACCGACAACAAGTTAGTCTTGCTGTTGTTGATTAACGTACTGCTGTTAGTGGTCGGCATGTTCATCGAAGGCGGCGCTGCAATGATCATACTCACGCCATTGCTGCTTCCTGCTGTACTTAATCTAGGCGTTAACCCAGTTCACTTCGGCATTATCGTGATTGTGAATATCATGATTGGTGGTGTGACTCCGCCATTTGGCTCGATGATGTTTACGGTTTGCTCGATTTTAAAAGTTCGTATGGTCGACTTCGTGAAAGAAGTGGCTCCTTTGTTGCTAGCACTACTCACGGTTCTGATGTTGCTGACTTTCTCTGAAAGCTTAGTGATGTTTTTACCGAATTTGCTTTAACACTGTTTAGTGATTGATTATTTAGAGGTGTAGAAATGAATTCGGTATCGAATGAATTGAACCAAAATTGGAAAAAAATAGATTGGGTGTTAACCGATGTGGATGACACCTTAACGTGGCAAGGTCAACTGCCGCCTGAAACCTTGATCGCGTTAAGCAAGCTTCGTGATTCGGGGAAAAAAGTGGTTGCGGTAACGGGCGCTTGTGCAGGTTGGTGTGATCATATTGCTCAGTTGTGGCCTGTTGATGCGGTTCTCGGCGAGAACGGCGCGTTTATTATGGAAAAGAAAAATGGCTATCTGACATTGCGTTCTGATGTTCCTTTGCCCGAAATTAGTGCCAATCAAAGTAAGCTGAAAGAACAAGTATTATCTATTTTAAGCGATTACCCAGATCTTAGTTTAACGCTGGATCAGTCTTACCGCCTGTGTGAGGTAGCAATCGATATCGGTCAAAACCGTCCGAAAGTTGATGATGCGATTATTGAAGAGATAGTCTCTAAGATTCACGCGTTAGGTGCACACGCCACAGCAAGCTCCATTCACATTAATGCTTGGTATGGTGAGCACTCTAAGAAAGCGACATCGACCGCTTTTCTCAAAGAGAAGGGGCTGTCTGACCAAGAAATAGTCGAGCGTAGTTGTTATGTCGGTGACTCGATGAACGATCAATACATGTTTGAAATCTTGCCTAATAGTGTTGGGGTGGCAAATATTCAGCATTACTGGGATCGACTAGAGCATCACCCATCAGTGGTGATGAGCGAACCCGGAGGATACGGTTTCTCAGAGTTTGTTGATAAGCTACTTGCTTTAAAATAAGTAGCTTCACTTTTTCTAGTGGGTAGATGAAGTTTGTAAGGTTAAGGCTTAAATTAAAGAGGAGTGGCGACTCCTCTTTAGGCTTGAAATAACTAGCAATTAAGTTATTAAATACTAGTTCTCGTAGCTTTGTTCGCAATCATCTACTACAACATTATTAACATGGCAGTATGACGAGTTCGTTCCGTCCACATAGTGTTCGGTTACTTTGGTCGGTGAGGTTAAATTTAGGTCTAATGAGGTTTTATTAAAGCTTCGAAACTTACTTGTCTGAACGATGTCACCATAAGTGTTGTAATCTTGGTGAGATTTCCAAACTTCGAAGGCACTATTTAGGTCGTTTGTATCAAAATCAGAGCTGTAGTAGGTCAGTGTATCGAGACTGTCAGAATCAATTTTTCCTGCAAATAAGGTAGGGTGCAACACCGTACCTTGTTCGCTTCGATAAATTGACTCCTGCATCGTATTTTCTTCGTTGTTTATGGTCTTGGCAATAACACTTTCATTGAGTTCGTTAGCTCTGTTTTGGACTTGCTCACGACAATCTTCAATGCTTGTCGTATTGTATATGAATGCAGCAACTGAATATCCGCGCGCGTCATCTTTTGCTTGTAAAGCCTCATTTGCGATGCTGCAGTAAAAGTTTTCGTTACCAGGTTCCCACTTCTGAATACCTTGTTCTGGAGCTGAAAACATGTTGCGTGACATCGCTAGGAAGTTGGTTTTGATTAAGCCCTCCTCCTTCTGCTCTGCGGCTTCTTTATAATCTACGAGACCTAGTTGTTCTTCTAGATCATACGAATACAGCCATGTCGTTTCTTCCCAGTTTCCTTCTTCAGATTGAATAAACTCGAGGCGGTACCACGTTGTTGCTTCTGAGTTCTCGTAAGCATCCGTTGGCCAATCAGGGCTTGCAAGGAAATACTCAACGTATGCATAGTCGTAGCCTTCTTTTGAAATATCACTTGTTTCGTCATAGCTCTTTTGAAGGCCTGGGACTAGATTTTGCGCGAGTAAGTGTAACTCTTCATTATTAGTCTCAACATAATCACTGTAAAGTTCATCTACAGTAATGTTGTAGCGGTACGCAACCCGTAATTCTTGCTCTTCGACGCGGTTGATTATGTCACCACGTAGTTCCTCGTTATGAAGTAATGCGGTGCAAGTCGGTGATTTATCTTCGGCAGTTAAATCACGCTGAATCCCAACCCACACAATGGTTGATAGAGGCGTAACGGCCAGAATATCGCTATCGCTCGTGGTTGCTATAGAAGGCGGGTAGGTAAGTTGATAGGGCTCGGTGATAGGGTTATCTGGGTAGTCACTGTCAATTGCTCCAATAGGCACATCGATCACAGTAGCGGCATACTGTTGGCACTCCGCTTGTTCATTGGAAAGGTTGAAATCGTATTGCCCCTGTTCATCTGTTGTGTCGGATGGCTCACCTTTATCTAGGATACCGTTGGCATTAATGTCTAGAAAGGCGGTTGCACCCTGAATATACCCATCGATTGCTTTTCCCGACATGGTTATGGCCTGATGGGGACTATCTAATGACGAACTTTCACTACCACCACATGCCGTAATTATCACAGCTCCAGATATAACCAACAAAAATTTAGTTGTATTCACGGTATTCCCTTATTTGAATTATGTATTAACAGAATACCATTTGGGGGTTTTCACAAATCTTTATAAAAAAGAAATTAAAGTGGCGATATTTGCTTTATCAAGCTCAAGTCAAAGGGCTTAATTCCTTTGGCTTTTAAGTGATTTAGCGCACAAGCTAGGAGGTGGAAGCATGGTATGAATATATTGGGATACATGTCTTGCTAAAACTATGAGACGCTTGTGTTGTGTCAGTCGAATCACAAGGAAGTTGAATGCACCACTTTAATATTCGTGCTCTCGAGTATTTAAACGCGTTATCTAAATATGGGTCGTTACGTAAGGCATCTAAGATGATGAACGTTGACCCTGCCGCGATGAGTCGAATGCTGACACAGTTAGAAGCGCAAGCGGAAATGAAAGTATGGGAGCGCAACAACCGTCAATCACTGTTAACCGAAGCGGGTAATGAGCTGCTGAATTACTACCGCTCAATTGTTCGAGGAGAGGCCGCAGTGCTTGCTCGACTAACCAAGCTTAAAAACCTCAAAGGAGGCAATGTCAGCATTGCCATCGGGGAAGGATTTATTACCAATTTGGTGTCAAAGCCTATGCAAACCTTCATGGCTCGATACCCTGATATCAACTTATCAATTGAGATTGCTGGGGCATTGGATGCGGTCAAGATGTTGGAAGACCAACAGATAGATTTTGCGATTACCTATGCTTCTGCACCGCACCCTAAACTACACTCACATGTTGAACGTAGCCATCCCCTCGAATTGATTGCTCCGAAAGGGCATTTCCTTACGATGAAAGAAGCGCCTGTGACACTGCAAGATATTAAAGAGGCTTGTCTCGCCTTGATCGATAACTCGACCGGTATGGGGAGGCTGGTAAAGCAGGCCGAACAAATTTCCCATCTTACCTTGCAGCCAAAGCTTCAAACCAATTCGGTAACTGCACTGACTAACTTTGTCTCAGCAGGGTTGGGCGTAACCTTTATGCCCAAACTCACCGTGATTGATGAGATCAAGTCAGGGCAGATCGAAGTGGTTGCGACTGAGCTGGGAATGCTATCGAAAGCGACGGTTAAGGTTCAATCTTTGAAAGGCCGCGCGCTCACGCTACAGGCCGAGACCTTGTTAGATTTCTTACTTGAAAATGCTACTTTCTTGAGTCATGACGCTTACAACATCTAGGTTTAATCGATTTACTTAGCGACGCCTCCCAAGATTCCAAATACCGCCAATATCACAGTTCCAAACTGCCGAATTCGTTTTTAAGTCGAATTGAGGTTTTGTCAACACCACCTCCATTGTTAAGTCAACATGTGCGGAATAAGTTACAAATCATTAACGAAACGAGTTTTAGACTGACAGCTGTGTTCGACAGATTTTGGCCTTGTCGGACATTAGGGGAAGAGAATGGAAGTTATTGTAATTGGCAGCGGTGTTATTGGGTTAACCAGTGCTTGGTATCTGGCGAAAGAAGGTCATTCAGTGACGGTTATTGATCGTCAAGATAGCAGTGGCAAGGAAACCAGCTTTGCGAATGCGGGACAAATATCTTATGGCTATTCCTCACCATGGGCGGCACCGGGTATTCCATTAAAAGCGATGAAATGGTTAACCCAAGAGCATGCGCCTTTAAAAGTGAAACCGTCACTTTCTCCGGAATTAGTTGCTTGGGCAACGAAGATGCTAGCCAACTGTAACGAAGCCAAGTACGCCGTGAATAAGTCACGCATGCTAAGAGTGGCAAACTTCAGTCGAGAGTGTCTCACTCATCTAAGAACTAGTGAAGATTTGGCTTATGAGGGCAGGCAGAAAGGCACCTTGCAAGTATTTCGAAGCGAGAAGCAACTCGATGCTATTCAGCAGGATATGAAGTTATTAACAGAGAGTGGAATCGAACACTCGCTGTTTGATGTTGAACAGTGTCTGTCAGTGGAGTCGGGTTTAGCGGACGTTAAAGACAAGCTGGTGGGCGGCTTATACTTACCTCATGATGAAACCGGTGATTGTCATCAGTTCTGTTTAGCCCTGACTGAGAAGGCCAAGCAACTTGGTGTTAGGTTCGTGTTTGATACTGAAGTGGTAAGTTTGAATCATCAGAATCAAAACATCGAGAGTATTACAACGACTCAAGGTGTATTCAAAGCGGACGCTTACGTAGTTGCATCAGGCAGTTATTCTCGAGATCTGTTGAAACAAGTCGACTTGTCTATACCGGTTTATCCAGTTAAAGGTTATTCGTTAACACTACCGATCGTGAATGCAGATAAGTCACCAACCTCGACTGTGATGGATGAAACCTACAAGGTAGCGATGACGCGATTTGATGACCGTATTCGTATCGCGGGTACGGCCGAGCTTGCGGGTTTTAATTACCTGATCCCTGAAAAACGCAAAGCCACGATTGATATGGTGATTAAAGATCTTTTCCCACAAGCGGGTGACTTTTCTAAGGCTGAATACTGGACTGGGTTGAGACCAATGACGCCGGACGGTACGCCTATAATCGGCAAGACGCCTATCAAGAATCTATTTACCAATACAGGCCATGGAACTCTAGGTTGGACAATGGCATGTGGCTCAGGAAAGATCTTGGCAAGCGTGGTCAGTGGCTCTGCTAGTGATATAAAAACTGATGACTTGAGTATCCACCGCTATATGTAAAAGCAAGCCGTTAGTTATCTTGCCTATGGTTTGATGATATCGACATTAGGAGCATAAAGCGGATGCACCTAATGTTGCAAATCTAGGTGCATGGTTTTAAGTCTCCTCTATTTATAATCACGAGATGAATTGAGACTTAAATGACCTTAGCTCTGGCGGTAGCTCCTTATTTACGAGGTTAATAGCTTTGCGATGTTCTAATCCAATGGATCTCACTACGTCCCCGAAATGTTGGTTAAACAATAGCTCGAAATCACCACTGAGTTTGTAGTCTTGCAGTTTGTCCTCAAGTAATTGAGCCAGTTGAGCCTTGTCTGGGTGGACATAGAAGACCAGAGGAAGAGGGTAATAAAGCACAATACTTTTTTCTATGACTAACCCATCCAGGGAATTGGTATGTTCTTGGTATATGCTTTCTACTTCATTGGCACCGAGTGACACATAATCACATTTATTATCTGAAAGCAGTTTAAGAATCTCTGGTAAGGTTCCTTGCTCTAGTACTCGATATCCATTTGCTCTAAACAGCTCAGCATCAGCCCATGTTGCGGGAATTCCAGCGATAAGTGATTTCAGTTGATTGCAGTTGATATTATGGAATGTAGGTTGATCTTGTTCCCTAATTATCAGGATACGGTGCCCTAGTAAGCCTTTACAAATTGGAGAGTTGAGTTTGATTGCAGGTTTATCTGCAAATTTACGGTTTCCCGCCACCGTGACGAGTACATCATAATTCTTGCGGAATATATCTCCTTCATCCTCAGCTCTTGGAAAGTCAGTATTATCGCTGTGAACGACAATAGGTTCGTTCGGATCCCAATTCAACAAGCTATGAATTAGCTCCAACTCATAGTGCTGTCTTTTACCTGATTTATTGCCATTCCAAAAGTTAAACATAGTTGTCCTAAGGGGGAACTTACATTTTATGACTGGTATGCTGACATAGGTTTAGCGGTCAAGAAAGCGCTTTCTTTTGTTTTTGAGAGAATCATACATAGATACAGTCTATGTATGTTGAGAATCGCGACGGAAAGGCTATTTTAAAGAAAGCACATAAGTTCATTGATGGGTTAGAGGTTCGACGATTAGGAAAGACCATGGGGGCACTATTAGTGAATTTTAACTTATTGTTTTTAAATTGTTTTTCGTGTTAGCGAACAATTAATGTGACGAATGGCACTGTTGTGTATTTCTATTCTCAATCTATTCTAAATTTGTGATCTATGGTTCGTTTCACCGAAATGTAAGTTGAAGAATCATTCTATCGGCTTATTATCCACCTAAAGAAAGCGGTTTCTTGATGCGAGTTGCCGATAGTGAATACGAAAACACCCCCTTTTTTTAAAGTTAAAAGAAAGCGCTTTCTTTCTGGTTATTATCATTAAAAGGACAACGTGATGCACAAAAAGACATTGATTGCTTCGCTCGCCATTGGAGCTTTATTCGGAGCCTCTGTACAAGCAGATGAAGTTAAGCAGGGTGGCACACTAACGGTGCCAATTATCAATACTGGCTTTGTTGAAAACTTTAACCCTTATACAACTAAAGACTTGCTGCATGGGGTAATGTTTGAGCCATTGGTCGTATTCAACAACATGACAGGTGATGTTGATTATCGCCTGGCTGAGTCGGTTGAGTATTCAACTGACCTGAAAACATTGACGCTTAAGTTACGAGAGAATTTGAAGTGGTCTGATGGTTCAAAGTTAACTGCAGACGACGTTGTTTTTAGCTTTATGTTGACTAAAGAGGCACCAGCTTTTGACCAGAAAGGTATTTGGTCTTCAGGTAATTTAAAAGAAATCAAATCTATTGACGCGCGAACCGTCGTGTTTGAGCTGACGGAAGCGGATTCTACATTTGCTTGGAACTTAGAGCGTTACCATATTGTACCAAAGCATATTTGGTCGAAAGTTGAAGAGCTGACAACGTTTACCAACCTTAACCCGGTAGGTAGTGGCCCAATGACGACGGTTAAATACATTAAACCGCAACAGATGGAGCTGTGCCGAAACCCAAATTACTATTTAGAAAATAGACCTTATTTAGATTGCATCAACTTCCGTTCTTACAATGACAACTCTCAGATCCAACCTGCCTTAATCAAAGGTGAGATTGATTGGGGTTCAAATTTTATTGCTGACGTTGAATCAACATTTGTCGATATGGATAAAGAAAATAACCATTTTTGGTATCCAGCGAATGATGCTATCCACCTTTACGTAAATACCAAAGAAGCGCCATTTGATGACCTAAGAGTACGACAAGCACTTTCTATGGCTCTTGATCGTGAAACCATCGTTGATATTGCTGCTTACGGTTATCCGACCGCAAACTTCAATGCTGGTGGCATCGGTGAGCTATACGAAACGCACATTGATAAAAATGTATCTAAGAAATATGGTTATCTAACTAAGTACGATGTTGAAAGAGCAAACGCTTTACTTGATGAAGCGGGCTTAGTTGACAAAAACGGTGATGGATTCCGCGACAAAGCAAACGGGGAAACGGTTGAGTTTGATATCGAGGTTGTAAACGGTTGGACCGACTGGATCCAAGTGGTTCAGATGGTATCTGAATACTTTGAAGAAGTGGGTGTGAAAGCAAACGTTAAGACTGTGGATTGGGCGGTATATGACAGCAATTTGAAAGAAAGCAAATATACCATGTCAATTAACTGGTCAATGGTCGCGACAAATCCAATCTTGGCGTACCAAGAGTACTTCTCAACGTCTCGAATCGGAAAAACTTGGCATGCTGGTCACGGTGTTAATTCACCAGAAATCGACGCATTGATCGACAGCTTCGGCAAAATTGGTGATGCAGAGCAGCAAGAGAAAGTGTTGAGTGAACTTCAGGAATTTACGGCTGAAAACCTTCCCTTTATCCCTCTATTTTCTAACCCAACTTGGTTCCAATACAGTACTAAACATATTGTTGGTTGGCCAAGTGAAAAAGATCCATACGTACAGCCAGTATGGTACGACGGTGGTAAGAGAGTAATAATTCTCAACAATCTACACCTTAAGTAAGTTATTTTTGAGAGGGCTACAGCTTAGGTTGTAGCCCCTAGGTTAAAAGATTTTTATGTCGTTTTTAATTCGCCGATTTGGCTTCTATTTTACCGCTTTCTTAATCGCTATCTCGTTTAATTTCATGTTGCCTCGCCTAATGCCAGGAGATCCTGTTGATGCTCTTTTCGCTGCAGCTCAAGGTCGAATGGATCCTGCTCAAATGGATGCTGTTCGTGAAATGTACGGTTTTGTTGATGGCAATGTTTTCGAACAATACTTCGCGTATATGAAAAGCGTATTCACTCTTGATCTGGGACCTTCAGTGCTTATGTTTCCTGTAAGTGTTTCAGATGTCCTTGCTATGGCACTGCCGTGGACTATGTTCCTAGCGCTTGGTTCGCTGATTGTTGCTCTTATCATTGGTGTCAGTATTGGTACGTATGCATCGTATCGACGTGAAGGGCTATTTGGACAAATTGTTCCGCCAGTTTTGGCATTTATTAGTAACTTCCCGTACATCGTGACCGCGTTACTGTTGTTCTATTTCTTCGGTTTAAAACTCGAACTATTACCTTTGGCATACACCTATGACCCATCGCTAGAGCCAGGTTTTACATGGGAGTTTATTTCTAGTGTGGCTAAACACGCTGTGTTGCCTATGGGCTCTATGGTCCTGGTTGGGATCGCAACATGGGTCTTCAATATGCGTAATGCGATGATCAATGTGTTGGGTGAAGATTACGTAACGATGGCTGAGGCCAAAGGCTTGAGTAGTTATCGTGTTATGTCTCGCTATGCTGGTCGAAATGCCATCCTTCCTGTTGCGACCGCTATTGCAATGGCAATCGGATTCTCATTCGCAGGCTCAATCATGACCGAAGTGGTTTTTAACTACCAAGGCTTGGGGAACATCCTTCTTAAAGGCATAGTTGCTCGTGATTACCCACTTATCCAAGCCATTCTTCTTATCTTGGTGACAGCGGTACTGACCGCTAACTTTATTGCCGACCTCCTATATGTCTGGCTTGACCCTAGAATCTCGAACTGAGGCGCATGATGGATAATTTAATGGATACTCAAAAAACCGCTAACCAGCCGAATATGCCAGTACGTGAGCCAAAATGGTCGTGGAAAAACGTAAAGAAAACTCTCGGTAAAGCTTACGCATTTTTCTACGGTAACCCTCCAGCCATTGTAGGTACTTTTTTACTTACGATTGTCTTAGCTGGGGCGTTATTTGCGCCTGTATTATCGACTCATAATCCAGAAAAGCGCGTAGCACGTCCACATATTGCACCAAGTTCTGAGCATATTATGGGCACTACTCGTAGCGGGCGTGATGTATATAGCCAGGTTCTATTTGGAGCAAGAAAGTCGCTTACTGTTGCGATCTCTGCGGGCGTAATCGCGATGACAATAGCAGTGCTCGTCGGGGTTTCATCTGGTTACTTTGGTGGAAAAGTCGATGAACGCTTGAACTTCGTTACTAACGTATTTCTTGTGTTTCCACAGTTGCCCTTGCTGATTGTTCTCGCCGCATTCTTAGGGCAGGTCGGTTCGCTGGTTATTACCGTGTTGTTAGGAATAACCTCCTGGCCTTGGGGAGCTAGGGTGATTCGTGCACAGACCATGGCAATTAGAAGCAAAGAATTCATCATTTCTGCAGAAGTTATGGGTGAATCAAAAATCCGCATTATTTTAGTAGAGATCTTACCAAACTTAGTTTCGATTGTTTTTGGCGGGTTCCTAGGCACGGTTATCTACGCAATGGGCTCTGAAGCTGGTCTAGGTATTTTAGGTTTAGGTGATGCAACAGAAGTGAGTTGGGGCTCTATGCTGTATTGGGCACAGACCTCTTCATCGTTATATACCGGAGCGTGGTGGGAAATGCTGGTTCCTGCATTGGCGTTAGCGATTACTGGTGGTGGACTCGCATTGATTAACATGTCAATTGACCAAGTGAGCAACCCTAAATTACGTACGGGCCCACACATCAAACTGTGGCACAAACTTAAAAAAGAAGCAGATAAACGCCGAGGCCTATAATGAGCAATCTATTAGAAATTAATAACCTGTGTGTTGATTACGTTTCTCCTAATGGCGTAGCAAGAGCCGTTAATGACGTTAGTATTTCCATTGCGCCCGGTGAAACGCTCGGTATTGCCGGTGAGTCTGGTTGCGGTAAAAGTACATTGGCTTTTGCTATATCACGCCTACACAAAGCACCAGCGCTTATCTCTGAGGGTGAAATACTCTACAAAGGGCAGGATGTTTTAAAGATGAATAACAAGCAGTTACGTGACTTCCGTTGGAATGACGTTTCTATTGTTTTTCAAAGCGCAATGAACTCACTTAACCCTGTCATTACCATCGGTGAGCAGCTAACGGACGTTATTCTAGCGCACAGAAAAATACCTTATAAACAGGCTCACGATCGTGCGGTCGAGCTGTTAGGAACGGTTGGGATTCATGGCGACAGAATGTCGAGCTTTCCCCATCAACTGAGTGGAGGTATGCGTCAGCGAGTTGTTATTGCGATTGCTTTGGCGCTGGAACCTAAACTGATCATCATGGACGAGCCAACAACGGCACTTGATGTAGTGGTTGAACGTGAAATCTTGAATGAACTGTATGAGCTTAAGAGTAAGTTTGGCTTCTCTATTCTGTTTATTAGTCACGACTTAAGCCTCATGGGCGAAATTGCTGATCGAATTGGCGTGATGTATGCGGGTAACCTTATTGAATTAGGTGATGCGAAAACGGTATTTAGTGAACCTAAGCATCCTTATACAAAAGGGCTTATCTCTTCATTCCCGACTATTCATGGGCCAAAAGAACGTCTCTACGGGATCCCTGGGAATCCTGTCAACCTTTTGGATACACCTCAAGGATGTAACTTCCAAGAGCGATGTGGCGAATGCATTTCAATGTGCATTAAAAGTGAGCCTCGTTTGGGCGCTATTGCGACTGGGCATCACGTATCTTGTCACCTAGTTTGAGCGAAAGATTATGAATACTTTAAAGAACGTTGATAAAAGCGAAGTTATCTTATCAGTTAAGAATTTGGTAAAAGATTTCCCACTTGGCCAGTCAGTCAAAAGCAATATGATGCGAGCCGTAAATGATGTTTCATTTGATCTTCGTAAAGGAGAAGCATTAGCGATTGTTGGCGAATCTGGCTCAGGGAAAAGCACAGGAGCTCGAATTCTTACCCGAATTTACGATAAGACGGCTGGAGATATCGAATTCAAAGGTGAGCCTCTGCCTGACTATATTGAAAAATATGGTGAGCTTGAATATGCACGCCAAGTGCAAATGATTTTTCAAGACCCGTTTGGCTCGCTGAATCCTGTACACACGATTTACCACCATATTGCGCGACCTTTACTTATCCATAAACGAGCAGAAAAAGAAGCGATTCCGAACCTTGTTTATGAATTGCTTGAAATGGTTGGGCTAACACCAGTTAAAGAGACCGCAGAGAAGTACCCGCATGAACTAAGTGGTGGACAACGACAGCGTGTCGCAATTGCACGTGCAATTGCTGTTAGCCCGGAAGTTATCCTAGCTGATGAACCTATCTCTATGCTTGATGTGTCTGTGCGATTAGGAATCCTAAACCTAATGGCTGACTTGAAAGATAAGCATGGTATTTCGTTCATGTACATCACTCATGACATTGCGACGGCGCGTTATTTTGCTGAGAAAACGGCGGTGATGTATGTAGGACATATGGTCGAATGGGGCAATAGCGACAACGTCACTCAGAACCCACAACATCCGTATTCTCAGTTGTTGTTGTCAGCAGTGCCAGAAGTCGGTAAATCGGGCAAGCGTGACATGAACGTGAAAAAAGGCGATATCCCTTCTTGGAAGCCAAGTAGCGTAGGTTGCCCGTTCGCAAGCCGTTGTATGAAAGCCGATAAACTTTGCACGCAATCAATACCAGAACCGACTCAAATTGCAGAAGAGCATTTTGCTCGTTGTCATCATTTGTAAACTTTAAATCCTTTTTGAAACGCAAAAGAAAGCGCTTTCAAAACTTAAGTGTAAGAATTTTTTGGAATTTTGATATGAAACAAGACTACAACTCAACACCAGAGGTCGATGGCAAGTTCGTTGATTTAGATGGTGAGCGTTACTACCAAATCTCTAATGTTGACCAAATGACGCCATTCTTTATTAGCGTTGTATCGTCGAGCGATCACTGGTTATTTATTTCATCAACAGGCAGCCTTTCAGCTGGACGCATTCGTCCGGAAAATGCGCTTTTTCCTTACAAGTCTGTTGACCATATTCATGAAAATGCGGAAAACACCGGCTCAAAATCCATCTTCCGTATTGAACATGGCGACAAGGTTGTACTTTGGGAACCGTTTAATACATTCCATGATGGTATTTTTGATGTTGAACGCAATCTTTATAAAAATACGATTGGAGATAAAATCGTATTTGAAGAGATAAACCATACTTTGCAACTACAGTTCCAATACAGCTGGAATACGAGTGAAAAATACGGATTTATTCGTCGTTCAAAACTGACCAATCTAGCGAGCTTCGAGCGTAAAGTCGAAGCACTAGATGGCTTACAAAATATACTTCCTTCAGGTGCTCCGTTATCAGCTCTTCAAACAAGAAGTGCATTAGTTGATGCGTACAAGTGGAATGAACAAGTTGATGGTAGTTCATTGGCTCTGTTCAGCATGTATGCGAAATTGAGTGATAGAGCCGACCCTGCTGAATCTTTGCTAGCGACGACAGTCTTCAGCTTAGAAACGGAAAGTAGCCAAATTTTATTGACGAGTGCTCAAGTTAATGCGTTCAGAAAAGGTCGAGCGGTTAAAAGTGAACCTTTAACGAAAGGGGTTAGAGGGAGCTATTTAGTTCATAAGTCTCTGACGCTGCGAGCACATCAAACCAAAGTTTGGTCGATTGTCGCTGATATAGACAAGACTCATTCCGATATCTGTCAGCTTCAATCTGAGCTCTCTGTTCCTGCTAACCTAGCACTAGCTTTAGAAAAGAGCGTTGCAGATAATCAAGATGAATTGATCACATTAATGTCTGGCGCGGATGCGTGGCAAATAACAGCTGAAGAAAATACCAGCGTTCACCATTATGCCAATGTGTTGTTCAATAACATGCGTGGTGGCGTGTTTGAAAACGGCTATATGTTAGAAAAGGTTGACGTAGTTAAAACTATGGAAAAGGCCAACTCTCAGGTAGCTGGCCGCCATCAAGACTTTTTTGATCAGTTAGGGGATGTTTTCAGCCATTCTGAATTAGTTTCGCGCGCTAAAGCGACAGGGGATTCTCAATTAGTTCGATTGAGCTACGAGTATCTACCGCTTACTTTTGGACGTCGTCATGGTGACCCTAGTCGCCCTTGGAACCACTATGAGATTAAGCTTAAAGATGAAAATGGCGAACGCTTACTTTCTTATCAAGGCAACTGGCGTGATATTTTCCAAAACTGGGAAGCGATGGCTCTTAGTTATCCAGGGTTCATCAAATCATTCATCTCTAAGTTTGTTAATGCTTCAACGGTGGATGGTTACAATCCGTATCGAATTACTAAAGATGGTGTAGATTGGGAGCTGTTAGAGGCGGATGATCCTTGGAGTAACATTGGTTACTGGGGCGATCATCAAATCATTTATCTATTAAAATTCCTTGAGTTAGCAGACAAATTTGAGCAAAGCGATCTTATCGAATTACTAGAGAGTGACATTTTTAGTTATGCCAACGTGCCTTACGAGCTTTGTGGAGTTCAAGGCCTCTTTGATAACCCTAAAGATACCGTAGAGTTCAACCAAGACTTGCAGGAATTGACAGAGCAACGTGTAAAGAGCTTAGGCAGTGACGGTCGCTTGTTGATGACGGGTGACCAAGAAGTTTATATGGTCAACTTAATGGAGAAGATACTCGTCCCTTTATTGGCGAAATTGAGTAACTTAGTGCTTGATGGTGGTATTTGGCTCAATACACAACGTCCAGAATGGAATGATGCAAACAACGCTATCGTTGGCAACGGCCTCTCAATGGTAACCTTGTACTACATGCGTCGCTATGTTGCCTTTATGCAGCGGCTGTTAGAGAAGTCACCATCGTCATACAGTATTTCCAAAGAAGTGTTTGAGTGGATGTCTTCTGTTACACAGATCGTTTCAGAGGCAAATACAGAGATTCGTCAAGATACGGTCACTCGTCAAACGCGTAAAGCAATGCTGACTAAGCTGGCTAAATCCGCTGCTAATTATCGTGAGCGCGTGTACCGAGTAAATGGATTCTCAGGGAAAACGAAAGTTGAGAAAGAAGCGATTGTTCAATTGATGGGCGCGAGCTTAAAAGTCCTAGATTCTACGATTGCAAACAACTTGCGTGAAGACGGTTTGTACAATGCGTATAACATCTTGAGTTGTTCTGGTGAGAGCTTAATGGTTGAAGAGCTTTACCCTATGCTAGAAGGGCAAGTTGCAGTATTGAGCTCGGGTCTATTATCATCTAAACAAGCGGTTGAGTTGTTGGATAAATTGTTTGCCAGTGACATGTATCGTGCTGATCAAAATAGCTTCATGCTTTACCCTGACCGTGAGCTGGCTTCTTTTATGGACAAAAACTGTTTAGACGCTAAAGACATTGACCAGAGCAAATTGTTAAGCATGATGGTTGTTGCCAAAGATAACCGATTAGTAAACCAAGACAGCAAAGGTTCTTACCACTTCAATTCAAGCTTTGAAAACAAAGGTTTCCTTCAGGCTGCGATTGATGAAATTAAAGCCGATTACCCGTCAATTAGTGATGATGAATTTTGTCATGTATCTAGTTTGTATGAGCGTGTATTCAACCATAAAGCCTTTACTGGGCGTTCGGGAACCATGTTTGGTTATGAAGGTTTAGGTTGTATCTATTGGCATATGGTTTCTAAGTTGCTGCTAGCTGTGCAAGAAAACTATCAGCATGCTTGGGGTATGGACTCTAATAGCCAGGAAACTCTTAAATTAGCGGATTACTATTACAAAGTGAGAGCTGGTATTGGTTTCAACAAAACGCCGGAAAACTACGGTGCGTTTCCGACGGATCCGTATTCTCATACGCCAAAGCACTCTGGAGCACAGCAGCCAGGGATGACAGGGCAAGTTAAGGAAGAAGTGATTACTCGTTTTGGAGAGCTAGGTCTAGAGGTCGTTGATGGCACAATTGTAATTAACCCTTCACTTCTTAGTCCTAAAGAGTTCTTACAAAAAGCGGCGACTTTTGACTGCCAAAATATTGAAGGACAAATGCAGAGCTTTATTGTTCAGGCTGGGCAACTGGCTTTTACTTACTGTCAGGTACCGTTTATTTACCAACTCAATGATGAGCCAACACAGGGTATTGAAGTTCAGTTTAAAGACGGAACAAGTGAGGCATTTGCATCGTTAACGCTAAACCATGAAATGGCTTCACAGCTCTTTTCTCGTAGTGGTCTTATTGAGAAAGTCGTTGTCGTGTTGTCAAAGCACCAGTTACTCTAATTCTAATTTAAAGTGAAATAAAAAGGCTCTAAGTGAATACTTAGAGCCTTTCTTTTAAGTGTAAAAAATGGGGTGCTTGATATACAAAAATCAAAGCTTAGCCACGGACTCTCTTACAATCAATGTCGGGGTTAGTTTGTGCTTCAATGGGTAGTCGCGTTTATTAATTAACGATAAAACACCTTTTGCAGCTTCTTCTCCCATCTCATGAACTGGAAAGTCGACCGTCGATAAGCGAGGACGAATATGCTGGCTATGAGTATCGTTATCGAAGCCTACGACTGAAAGGTCTCGCCCAATAATGAGGTTTCGCTCTGCTGCTACGTCATATACAGCAAGCGCGATATTGTCATTTTGACAGAAAATCGCGGTGATCTCAGGGTCTCGGTCTAACAAGCGTCGCGCAGCTTCGTGGTTGCCTTGATGATCAAAGCGTCCCTCTACAAACAGCCCTGCGTCGTATTCGATACCGAACTCTAACAAGGCATTTCGATACCCTTGAAAGCGATCTCTACTATCAACTTTACTCAACTGGCCTGTGATACAAGCGACTTTTTTATGGCCGTTCTCAAGTAAGTGCTTCGTTGCAAGGTAGCCACCAAGCTCATTATCAATGTAAATACAGCGATCAGAAATCTCAGGAATAAAACGGTTGAGAACAATCATTGTTTCACTGTCTTTCGCTATTTTGATCAGTTCGTCATCACTGAGCTTGTCTGAGTGAACAATGAGGCCATCCACAAGTTTAGATTGCAAAAACTGGATAGAATCGAGCTCTTTGGTTCGTGATTCCTGGCCACTTGTAACGATTAAGTGAATATTATTTTGGCGAACGGTATCTTCGGCTGTATGCATTAATGGTCCATAGAAAGGCCCATCAAGCGAACCAACTAGCATGCCAATGCTATTTGAACGACTGGAGGCTAGAGCTTGTGCAAACGCATTAGGCTTGTAGCCCAGTTGCTCAATAGCTTTGAATACTTTTTCGCGATTGGCTTCCTTTACCGTAGGGTGACCATTTAATGCTCGTGAGACAGTTGATTGAGAAACTTGAGCAAGTTCAGATACTTCTTTAATGGTGATCAATGGTAGTGGCCTTATCTCTACAAGGAGTGAACTAAGCTATATTACCTTCGTGATCAATAAGAGCCTAGCAATCCAATGATTAATATTTAAAAACTCTGAACTGCTTAACGCTAAATTTGAAGGTTAAGCATACAAAGTAAGGTCACGAATATTTCCATATACTCGTTCAAATATCAAGCAAGCGCTTTCTTTGTGTTGTGATAAAAGTGAATCTGTTTTTCTGAGCTTCGTTGTAAGCTAGAAAAAATAGAAGCCTAAGAATAAAAGGGATTCTAGGGTGTTATGCAGATAATCAGGTCAAAAAATTCTTGAGAATCTACACAAACCACAACGAATTTTAGCAAAATGTGAAACTCAACAAGCAAGCGCTTTCTTAAGGTGAGCGTTGTCTCTTTTTTGAACTATGCACTTTTATATACTCATTTTGAAACAGTCGTGCATGGCATATTGGGTCCATGCTCGCGGACTTATTCATTTATCGACTTTCTGTTATGGGCTCCGATATTACGTGTCGCCTGCTTAGAAAGTCGTGATACAAGGAGTTGTAATGCAAGATCTAACCAATCAGGTAAAGATATTAACGTCTTTTATTTCTGCCGCTTTGATGTCTGGCTGCACGGCGATAGAGCTGCCGGTATCCGAAAGTGCTGACTTAGCTCAAACTGAAAAAGCGATTGTGCTATCCCATGCTCCAGTTACTTTAAGTTCAGACTGGCAATTGGTGTGGGAAGACCAGTTTGAAGGCGAGCAAATAAATAAACGTAATTGGTCATTAGAAGTGAACTGTTGGGGAGGAGGGAACAATGAACAACAGTGCTACACGGATGATCCTAATAACGCATTTGTTAAAGATGGCTTTTTACACATTGTCGCGCTGAAGCAAAGTCATACTGGGCCTGACAATGCCGAAGGTACGATTGGCGGAGCAACTAAAACACTCCCTTATACTTCTGCGAGGCTAAGTACAAGAGACAAGCGTGACACCAAATATGGCCGTTATGAAATCAGAGCAAAGTTACCCGGTGGACAAGGTTCATGGCCCGCGATTTGGATGCTGCCAACCGACAATAAATATGGTACATGGGCTGCTTCTGGCGAAATCGATATTATGGAAGCGGTTAACCTAAACACACTTTCAGATGCGGCGGGAGCGAAAAATGATGCTCTAGAGAGCCGGGTCTACGGGACGTTACATTACGGACGAAATTGGCCAGACAATGTTTATAAAGGGCAAGCCGCGACATTGCCAAATGGTGTGAACCCTACTGAGGGCTTCCATACATACGCGATTGAGTGGGAAGAAGGTGAAATTCGTTGGTATGTAGACAATATTCATTACGCGACTCAAACTCAAGAGGGCTGGTACAGCCAATATGAAGCGGAAGAAGGGAAACTCATTAATGCGAGTGGAGCAGCTCCGTTTGATGAAAAGTTTCATTTGTTATTGAATTTGGCCGTCGGTGGGGCGTGGTCAGCAAACGCAAATGATAAAGGCATCGACGAAGGTTTGTTTCCGAAAACAATGCTAGTTGATTCAGTAAAGGTTTACCGTTGTAAGGTTGATCGTTGGAAAGGAAAAGGGTGTGCAAGTCGTTCTGAACATGCAATACAAGTGATAGGGCACAAAGCTCCAGAGATCTTAGCAACCGATGATAGTTATGCTGATGGACCAACGTTGGAGATTTTTACCGAAACTCTTAACGCAAGCTTGGCTTATGCAAGTTATGACCCATTGGATATTGTTGACTATCAAGAAGTGACCGAACCAGATCGTGGAACAGTGCTACAAGTGAATAAGAATCAAGGATCAGGAAATATCTATTTTCGTTCTCCTGTAACAGATGTGACACATTGGCAAGAAACGGGTGAACTGGTCTTTGATTTGAAAGTTGAGAGCATGGCCGACGGGGTTGAACTATTGGTTAAGATGGACAGTGGCTGGCCGAAAACAAGTGACTATACCGTGCCGCTATCAGCAATCAATGAATGGAAGACGGTACGTATTCCAATCGCTGACATTTTAAAGAGAGACAACCGTTTTGCTGGTGGGAATCAAGCTGATCCAACAACGATCACTAACCTTTTAGTGTTTGAGCCTCAAGGAGAAATGAGTTTTAAATTAGACAATATTCGATTTGAAAAGTAAGCTTTTTAACAAAAGGGTTTGAATAAAATTCTGAATATAAAGGGAACATACGATGTATGTTCCCTTTTTTATTTCGACGATTATTTGAGGAAGATAATCGACGATGTATTCCGAAACAGGTTCTGAGTGATTGAACGGAGTAATTCGTCCTTAATATGTGAACAGTGATATTTTACTTGGTTCCATGATTGTTCAAACAAAATACTTAACATCTCTATTTTTGTGACTCATGCATAAGAAAGCGCTTTCTTTGGTGGGGTTGATCACGGTTTATATTCACAAGATCCATTTATACTCTTTCCATACCAACTGAGCGGTTAAAGCCAATAAGGTTAAGAGTGCATAGTGAATGTGGGCTTAGATTTGATCTTCTTTAAATCTGTTCGATTGGTTTTTTTAAGAAAAATAAAGAAAGCGCTTTCTTTTTGAAAGTATAATTTGGAACATGGAGTTATTATGAAACTTTCTAAGCTTACCCTTGCTTGTTTAGTCGCTACTGCTGGCTTGTCTACTGTACCTACTGCATATGCCGAAAAATCGGATGGATTTGAATTTCACGGCTATTTCCGTGCTGGTGTTCTATTCAGTGAAAATGACGATTTTAAACGTGCAAAGTTCCCAGCATCTAAAGAGCGTTTAGGTCGATTGGGTGTTGAGTCGGATAGCCACTTTGAAGTAGCACTGCAGAAAAATTTTGAGAATGACGGTGGTCAGAAAATTCGAATCAAAACACGAGCTGCAGCCAATAATGCGGAATATGCAACTAACCAACTTGGTGCCAATGCCGATGCAACCAACAGCGAAATTGGTATGGCAGAAACTTTTGTCGAGTTTGAAGGTGTATCTGAAACCGGTGTTGTATGGGGTGGTAAGCGCTTTTATGGTAAAGATAATTACATCTTTATGACCGACTTTTTCTACACGGATATGTCAGGTACTGGTGTTGGTATTGAAGGTGTTGAGCTAGGTGGCAATAAGTGGGACTTTGCTTATATTGCGAGCGATGACTCTGGCGATACAAGTTTCTGGGGTGACAGCAACAACATCATGCATGCACTTCATGCTGGCGTGAACTTTGGCAGTGTTGAGCTTCACGCTATGGCTAAGTATATGCCAGACAATATGGTCGATTTAGGTTTTGGTAATGGCCCAGAAGCATTCGCTGAGAATGGCTATGAAATGACGGCAATTGTTCACACTGAGTCTGTCTTTGGGTTGTCAGATAAAGGTTTTACAAAATACATCGCGCAGGCTGGTAAAGGCTTAGGTTCGGGTAACCTTTTAGGCGGTACTCTTACGACTTACAACACGTACAAGCCTGGTAGTGACTATCAAAGTTGGTTAACGACAGGCACGGGTTGTGGTACGTCTTGTTTGAAGGCTGTTGATGAAAATGATGTATCACTACGTGCTTTAGCATGGGGTGGGTACTTTTTTGAAAATGGTGTGAATATTTTCCACTCTCTTCAAACCCAGTACAACGATTTTGACAATGGTGACACAGACGGCTGGGTATCAGCAATGGTGCGACCAACGTTCCCAATTTCAGAAAACTTCTTTATCGCTACCGAAGCTGGTTATATGTACAACTACGAAGACCGTAATGGTGAGTCAAAGAATTCTTATGATTACAAGCTAACAGTAGCACCGACTCTAGTTGTGCACTCTGGCTTCGGTCCATCTCCAGAAATTCGCTTCATGGCATCTTACCTTGATGGTGAAATGCAAGACGGCACGGGTAAAGAGGGTGACTTTGTTGTAGGTATTCAAGCTGACATGTGGTGGTAGAATTTTTACCTTCGGGTCTTAAGTGATATAGAGCATACCGGGGGAGTGGTATGACGGCCTTGCCTTTAGGGCGGGCAAGGCTCTCGATATCCCTATTTATTGCAATAGTTGAGCTCTTTCCTAGCAGCACAAAGAGTTTCATTTTTATTGCTATGAGTCTTCCATATTTGAATGTCGTTTCAAGTGTGTTCTTGCCAAAGGTACTCATCGACCGCTTCGAAAGAAGCGGTTTTTTATGTGTGACATATCTAACCTTTTAAGGCTTAAAGGGGAAAGGGTTATGAATTATGGGAAGCATGTTGCTTTCTAAATTCGCGAGGACTGCATCCATTTTGGGCCTTAAAACACTTGGAGAAATAGTTGCTGTCAGAAAAGCCGCAAGACTCAGCAATGTGTTGGATGCTTTTGTTGTCGTTTAATAATAAGGTTGCCGAGTGTCGAATTTGAAGGTCTTTGACGTATTGGTTTGGGGATGTATTTAAAAACTGCCTGAATAACCTTTCTAGTTGCCGCTTGCTGATATACGCCGCTTGCGCAATGGTTTCTGTATCTAATCCTACTTCTTTGTAATGACGGTCAATATGTGCGAGAGCACGGCTCAATGCCAAGGTTGTTTTTGGTAAGCTATGGGTCTGTTCTTGATATCGCCGAGAAAGTTCTATCGCAAGTTGCTGCATTGTGCTCGTCAATATGATTTCAAACCCCTGTTCTGCGTTGTCGTATTCCGATTTGATTTGTTGTAGAAGTCCATTAATTCGTTTCAACTGAGAAAGTGATAACGTAAGCTTTGCTTGATATTCAGATGCTTGTCGAGCAATGGGTTCTACCTTGAAAAGCGCTTGATAGCCTGGCATTTGACGCATTGAAGGGACCTCAAAAAAAGGCAATGCCGTATCAAACATCAAGTTTACAATCTTCAGTTTATTTACTTCGCAAAATCCATGTTCAATATCCCCATTAATAACAAATACATCTCCTGTACTTAAAGGGTAGGTGTGGCTAGCTACCGTATGCTTTCCACTACCGCTCACAACTAAGAAAAGTTCAGAAAAGTCATGGCTATGTACGTCAAAGTCGAAATCGTGATGACCATCGACATAGGCAAATTTTATCTGAGGATATCTCTGATGACTTTGGAGTCTAAACTTGGTTTTCATGTCGCTATTTTACCTACTTCTGTCGCTTATTTGGTAGTTACACGCCGTAGTTAAGATTACTATTTTTTGAACCAAGACAATATTAACTTTTAGAGCGAGAGGTAAAACTTTTGCTCTAAGTAAAAAAATAGTAGGACTCAAAATGAATACTGTGGAAATTCTCGAAGCACAGAAGCAGCTTGCAACCATAAGTCGACAAGCGGCTGCTGAGGGCATTGTGCTACTAAAAAATAGTGATTCAATATTGCCATTGCAGGCTAATGATACGGTGTCTCTTTTTGGTCGTTGTCAGATTGATACCTACCGAAGTGGCACTGGATCTGGTGGAGCGGTGAATGTCCCTTATTCCGTAAATGCATTACAGGGCTTGTATGAAAATCCAAACATCAATCTTAATCTCAGTTTGGTGGAGGTATACCAACGTTGGATCAAGGACAACCCGTTCAATGACGGCGGTGGTGGTTGGGCAGCTGAACCTTGGTTTCAAGATGAAATGCCTCTTTCAACTTCTGTTGCGATGGATGCCGCCGCCAAATCTAACAAAGCCATTATCTTTATCGGTCGAACGGCGGGTGAGGATCAAGATAATGCACAGCAGCAAGGCAGTTACAATTTAACCGTGCTCGAAATGCAAATGTTGGAGAAAGTGACCGAACATTTTGATGATGTCATTGTGATACTGAACGTGACCAACATTATTGATATGTCATGGGTAAGCTCACTAAAAGATACAAGTTCGCTCAAGGCGATTTTATATAACTGGGCTGCAGGTATGGAAGGTGGGCATGCTCTTGCGGATGTCTTATCTGGTGATGTTAGCCCAAGTGGACGTTTGACCGATACGATTGCGCACTCTTTATCTGATTACCCTTCGAGCTCGAATTTTGGAAGCAAAGACCGGAATTTATATCAAGAAGATATCTATGTCGGGTATCGGTATTTTGAAACTTTCAATCCTAAAGCTGTTCAATTTGAATTTGGTTTTGGGCTGTCCTACACCCGCTTTTCCAATAAATTAAATGCATTCACGATTCTTGGTTCCGGCTCTGAACAAGAGTTGGTCTTCGATATTGAAGTTAAAAACATAGGCGAGAAATACAGTGGTAAGGATGTTGTTCAACTGTATGTTGAATCACCTCAAGGTCAACTGGGTAAGCCATCTAGAGCACTTACAGGCTTTGCAAAAACACCCACTTTGGATCCAAACGAAACAGCACGTGTGAAGGTTTCATTTCTTCTATCTTCGTTAGCTTCATTTGATGATAGTGGTAAGACAGGTTACCCAAATAGCTATGTGCTTGAAGCTGGGGAATATCAGTTTTATTTAGGAGGCAGCGTTCGACAAGCAAGGCTAGTTGACGAAAGCATAAAAGTGGATGAGCTAATAGTTGTTGAGCGACTAACGGAAGCTCTGGCACCCGTCACCGCTTTTAAAAGGCTCGTTCCAAAAGAGATAGGGCAAAATGGGGTTTACAGTTGTGACTATGAATCTGTACCACTACGAACTATAGATTTGAGTAAACGTATTCTGAGTGAGCTTCCAAGCTCTATTCCTCTTGGTGAAGATACGGGCATTCGTTTACTGGATGTTAAGCAGGGGCGAGCGAACATTGACGAATTTGTCTCGCAAATGAACGTAAAGCAGTTAGCGACAATTGTTCGTGGGGAAGGTATGTGCAGCCCTAAGGTGACGCCAGGTACTGCTGCTGCTTTTGGTGGTGTTTCGCCGAGCTTATTTGATTTAGGCATCCCTGTCGTTGCAGCTGCTGATGGTCCGTCTGGTATCCGAATGGACAGCGGACATAAAGCATCTCAAGTCCCAATTGGTACATTATTAGGCTGTACATGGAACCCAGAACTGAATGAGAAACTATTTCATTTAGTGGGGAAAGAGATGCAAGCCAATCATATTGATACGTTGCTTGGTCCTGGGATTAACATCCACCGCCACCCTTTGAATGGTCGAAATTTTGAGTATTTCTCAGAAGATCCATTTCTCTCAGGGGTAATAGCTGCATCTCAAACTCTTGGTCTTAAAGCTGTAGGAGTATCTGGCACAATCAAGCATTTGGTGGCGAATGATCAAGAAACGTCACGGTTTGATGTTGATAGTGTTATATCTCAAAGAGCACTTCGTGAGATTCATCTGAAGCCTTTTGAAATAGCGGTAAAACAAGGAGGAGCTTCGAGTGTTATGACCTCCTACAATCCTATTAATGGTCACTGGGCTGCATCCAATTACGACCTCAATACTACGATTCTTCGTGGGGAGTGGGGTTATAAAGGGATAGTGATGACGGATTGGTGGGCAAAAATGAATGACCCAATCAAAGGTGGCTCTGAAAGTCGAAGTTACACATCCTTTATGCTTCGCTCTCAAAATGATCTTTATATGGTTGTTGAGCATGATGGTGCGGAAAATAACGTGTCGAATGACGATACGTTACAGGCGCTTGAAAACGGAACGTTGAGCTTAGGGGAGTTGCAACGAAGCGCGATGAATATTTGTCGTTTTATTATGGACTCTCCAGCAATGGGTCGCCCATTAGTCGCTTTTGATCCAGTTAAGAGCTTTGAGGCGACCCAAAATCTTAATAAACAACAGAGTAAAACTGATGGAGACTTTTGCTCTCTGACGGCAGAGCAACATGCAATAGTATTACCACTTAATATCAGAGAAAACCGTAGCATTGTTTTGGAAGTTAAACAGGCTGGTGTGTATCGATGTGCAGGTATTGTTAACTACGATAGTGGCACTTTGGCTCAATCTGCGTGTAGTTTAAGTCTCAATAACGTGTACGCGATGTCTCTATCAGTGAATGGTACTAATGGCGAGACAGTTTCAGTTGAGGGGCTCTCCGTTAAGCTTGATAAAGGCTTTTATTCTTTGGATATTGAATTCATCAAATTAGGCTTAGAATTGGAGCAATTAGTATTTTCGTTTATGCCTGAATAGGGCTAAGGGATAACAGTCGTTTATTTAACTCTCGTTGCTCAAAAAAGAGGTAAAGTGAGAGAAAATAAACGACTACTTTGAGGTTGAGTTATTGTGCTTTTTGATATTGCTTCATCGCGTCAACAAAGGAGTTTCGCATCCCTTCGATTCCTAATCGCTCAGATTCTTCAACGTAAGTCAGTGCTGCACTAAAATCTCCAGATGAAACCGAGTTTTCTATAAGAGTTTGATAAACCTCTTTCTTATTCAGTGTATTTTCCGTTAATAAATCTGATTGGGCTACGGTTGATTCTGGAATAATTTGTTGAACTCGCTTTTGACGGTTTTGTTCTTCAACAACGGTGGTTACCGCTGTGAATTTAAAATCAAAGGAGACTTTCCCGATTGCAGAATGAGGGATGGCGTAGTCCGTGTTATGAGCGATGTTTGCCTGGATATCACCAGAACGTATCGCCATATCACTTGGTTTTTCGACAGGAGTTGTTTCCGCGAGTGCTTCGCTGGTTGTGAATACGACCAAGTAAGCAGGAGCCTCGCCGTTTAAGTAACGTTCTTGCAGTTCGATTTGCGCACCATATTGTGCACCATCAAGCAGGCTAAGTGGTTGGTACTTAATACTTTCATTGCCAATGACATCTAGCGGCTGGTAATTTTTGTCTAAGACTAAAAGTGACGGAACGAATGCTGAATAACTAGCATTTGAAGTCACTGAAAAACGAATAGCATCTAGTGTTGCAGGAAGCTTTAGCCCTCCAGCAAAGGATCGGCCCGATTTGAACTCGATCTTAGGGCTTGCTGTGGTGATCGAAACAGATGTTTCTTCTGGGTTCGTAACGCTTTGATATTGAATTGTACTCAGGTTTTCACAGCAGTTTTCGTTGTTCTGTAGTGACTCTAGCCCCGGAGAAGTTTTGTGGTAGCTAACCGGTGACTCTGTCACTGTTGAACAGGCGCTTAGTGCGAATACCGCTGGTAGAATTGCTAAATATTTCATAATTTCTCACAGTTAAAAAAGCATATCTGATTCAGAGTGCCTGATTGATAATAGAGATACACTACAAGAAAGCGCTTTCTTTTTGAGTGACGAACACCAAATTTAAAGAAATACTCGCTAATAATTAGTACGAATTAGGTAACAGGCTGCCGTTGGGCTGTTACCTAGATTGAAAGTTAACGAGATACCGAACTTAACAACTGAGTAAAGCGTTGCCATGATTTTTGGTCAGCTTCATGTTGATAGTTATTCGATCCGAATACTGTGAAGGCGTGTGGCGCACCACTATAAGTGATCATCTCATGCGGAACTTTGGTTGATTCAAGTTGAGCGGCGAGGCTTCCAAAGTCGTGCATTGAAATCATGGCATCAGCCGTACCGTGGAACACGACTACGGGAGCTTTAGTCTGCGAGTAGTCTTGGCCTTTTGGTGTTGATAAACCGCCATGGAAGGTTACGTAAGCCTTCGAAGGAATTCCCGCACGAGCAGCTTCTAAAACGGCAGCGCCGCCAAAGCAGTATCCCATCATTACGTTGTTATCTAAGTTACCGCCAAGTCTTTTCGCTTCCATGGCTCCTGCGTTGAGTAGCGCACGCATTTTCTCTCTGTCTTTGTACAGTTCGCCTGTGTGTTGTTTTTTGTCTTTCACTTCGGTTGGGCGAATGCCTTTACCAAACAGGTCGATAGCGAACACGTTGTAACCGAGTTCGTTGAGCATCTCAGAACGCTTCTTTTCGTAATCGGTTAAGCCATCCCAATCGTGAATTAGCAGTACCAAAGGCGCTTGGTCACTGGCTTCACTCCAATAACCTTCGTAGTCCATCCCGTCGACTTGGTAAGTGACGTTTTCTCCAGAAATAGCTGAAAAGGGCAGTAAGATTGAAAACAGGCCGAGTGTAGTGAGTTTTCGCATGCGTTATTCCTTCAGAAGACAATGACGTTCCAATCGACAGTATAGATAACGCGATGATTCTCGCCAGATTTTTGTCTTTAATTTGAAGTGTAAGAGTAGAGGTAAAATATGAAAGTGAAACGCTAAAACAGCCATCACGATCAAGTGTGATGGCTGTATGACGGTGTTCTCAGATTACGGAAATTCGAATATCCAGAGCTCGGTGTGACGGGGCAATTACCAGGAAGCGTTAGTCGTGCTACGGCACATATCTGGATATTTTCGCTGATAGCGTGGCAGCATCGATTCGTTACCTAAGATACCGCCTTGGTGAATGTAGATAATGGTTTTAGTTGGGTTATCTTCTTGCCATTGTTCTAAGCATTGCCACATCAATGGGTCGTAAAGCAGGTCAAACTCGATGTCGGTTTGCTCTTGTAGATCCAACCAAGTTTGATAATCCTGTTGATACAATTTTCCAAAGTGGTGTTTGGTTTCGAGCGATAAGATCTGTGGATGTTCGGTTTCACCTAGCTCATTAAATTGCTGCGTTAAATAGTCGCTGCCACCAACACAAGCACACGTTAATACCGGGATGTTGTGCAGCTTTAAATGCTTATGAAGATAGAGAGCTGTGCTACCTGTCCCTGCGGGGAGTGCGACCACAAAATCGTGTTGGTTTTCGAAGCGAGTCCAGCTCAGTATTTCCATTGCCAATTGCTTAACACCATACTCAGCAAGCTGAGAGCGGCCACCCTCGGGTAACACAATGCAGTGTGAGTCAGGTTGTCTTACTTGCTCAATATACTCTTTAGGATGAAGCTCAGAGCCTGTCTCTTTGACTGAAATCACCTTAGCGCCAAGGTCTACTGCACCACGATAATTACCTATTGGGCGTTCTAGTAGCCACTCGGGAAGATGATCGACGTAGAACTCAAGCGTCCAACCTTTGATCTTTGCCAGTGCCGCGAGTGAGAACAGAGAGTTAGCCTGCGCAGAACCATAGCTGATCAAGGTTGTGGTCTCTGGGTGCTCGTCTTCCAGCAGCTTCATGAACTTGCGGGCTTTGTTACCGCAAAAGTGTGAGTGAAGTTGATCGTCACGCTTTAAGAAAAAGGTGTGGTCGTTAAATTGATGCTGAGTTACAGGGCTATTATTTAGTTTCATCGCACTTAAACAAAATGCTGACTAAAGAGCCAGCATTTTTAAATCAAATAGGACGGACGAGTATCTAGTAGCCAGAGGCGGCTGTAAACCAACTAAATCAAGTTTTCGTTCGATATTGACGCGGATGAATCGGCTTGAAAGGTGATCTTGGCTGTGCATCCACCACAGCTGCGATTAAACAATTCAAAGTCCCAATGAAAACGCTGACACAAGTCATCGACAATCAACAAACCTAGCCCGTGTCCATTCGGGTTGTATTGCTCCTGCAGGCCTTCGCCTTGGTCTTCAATAATAAGACTGTCTTGAGAAAGGGTAATAGTTACTGTACCGCTATTAGTTGCTGCAATCGCGTTTCTTAACAAGTTACCGACCAACATATTCATGATCGCGCTGGTGGATTGAATGGTTGGTTCTGATTGAACTTGTAAGGTTATCGCGACTTCCTTCTCGTCAGCCTGCAACGAATTTTTAGAAACGATAGTCTCTAGCTCTTGCTGGCTGAATAAACGTAGCGGTGCATCGTCACTGTTTCTTTCATAGCGAACGAGACCAAGCAGTGCATCGACCATTTCAGACATTTGAACAATGGCTTCATCAATACGTTCAACCTGACGAGATTGAAATTCGGTTGTTTCGCTTCTCAGTAACAGTTTGTTGGCACCACGAGCGACCGTTAACGGTGTTCTTAACTCGTGACTTGAGTAACGAGCAAACGCTTGTTCACGTTTGAGCAAAGAATTGATTTCTCTTCGGTATTGATTGAGTTGATCTGTGAGCTGACGAAACTCAACCGCGGCGTCGTCATTGACACTAAACTCTTCATTGAGGTTAAGCTTATTTGATTCCAGTTGCTCGGAAATAGAGTTAAAGGGTTCAATTAACCGTTTAGATAACCGATAGAGCAGAGCACCAAAGCTAAAAATTAGAATAGAGAGTAACGTTAGTACAAAGGTGGTCGCATAAACCAGTTCGTAAATATCAAACTCGACGCGGTCGATCTCGGAAAGCAGAACGATTGGGTGGGTTTGACCCTTATCAGAATACTCACCTACATACACCATGCGAGAGTTAGGCTCTTCACCTACTTCGCCAACAAAGCTTCCTTTGCCTTTAATGTACTTGAGGTATTCTGCAGGTATCAATGAAAGATCGTTGTAAGCAATCGTCAGGTCATCAATTCTTAACTCACCGCTTTCGCCTGCTTGGAATAAACCAACCGCATAGTTACGGTCAATCAGGATGCGTCTTTCACCGACGCGATCTTCTGACATGTAGAGTGCAGCAATAAATACTAAATAGACAAAGGCCGATACAATCACGGCCATTAACCCAAAGAAAACCGCTAAGCGGCCGGTTAGGGTTTTGGTGCTCGTGAGAACATTTAAAATCAATTCGATGACTCCAGACGGAATCCAACTTTAGGGACGGTAATCAACATCTGAGTGTCAAAAGGCTTGTCGAGTTGGTTACGTAATTGATAGATGTGGCTACGTAACACATCATTGTTGGGTTCGTCTTCTTCCCAGAGTTTGTAGGAGATATCTTCGCGAGTTACCACTTCAGGTGCTTTTTGGCACAACATCTCAAGGATGGTGTAAGTGGTTGGGTTGAGTGCGAGCAGCTTATCTTGACGGTAGGCTTTACGCGTTTTTTGGTCAATGGTGAGTTCATCAAACTGCAATTTAGAAGACGCCACTTTTCCGCGGTAACGACGAACCAGTGCGTTCATTCTCGCTTCTAAAATATCCAAGTCGAAAGGCTTGGTTAGGTAATCATCGGCACCGTGTTCAAACCCTTTCAACATGTCTTCACGGCTATCAAGCGCGGTAAGCATCAGGATCGGAGTTGTATTGCCTTGGTCTCTTAGCTTGTTACAAACCGTTAGGCCGTCCATTCTCGGCAGCATCAGATCTAATATGATGATATCAAAAGAGTTATCCATCGCGAGTTGCAAGCCAAGCTCACCGTTGTCCGCGTAATCGAGCTCCATCCCAATGCACTCAAAATAATCAAATAATACGCCTGCAATTTCGCGGTTATCTTCGACTAATAGAACTCGTTTCATTTTGATTCTCATACAGAAATAGACGGTAACATTATCCTGAGTGAGCGTGAAAAATATGTCAATAACATAACTTTCACTTATGAGGGGGTAGATTGGATTCAGATTAAAAAATAGAAGAACGTATTATGTCTGAACTTCATATTAGCCGACCTAAAGTCTCCACATCACGGATCAATCCCGCCGTTTCACTATCGATCATTGTGCCGTTTTACGATGAACAAGAGGTGTTAGAAGAGTTTCATTCTCGCTTAACCAAGGTGCTGGATAGCTTACCCATCACCAGTGAAATCGTTTATGTCGATGATGGCAGCAAAGACAACAGCTTGGATTTGGTGAGTTCATTTACTTCAATCAATAGCTCAATTTCTGTGATCGGTTTAAGCCGCAACTTTGGTAAAGAGTCCGCGATGAGTGCAGGCCTCGAACACTGCCGAGGACAAGCCGTAATCTTACTTGACGCCGATCTACAAGATCCACCCGAGCTGATTCCGCAAATGATTGCCAAATGGCGCGAAGGTTATGACGTCGTCAATATGCAGCGTAGCCAACGTGATGGTGAAACGTGGTTTAAGAAGTTTTCAGCAGCAAGCTTTTACAAAGTCATGAACGTGGCGGCGAAGATTGATGTTCCAGAAAATGTGGGTGATTTTCGACTGTTAAGCCGAGAGGTTGTCGACCATATCAACCAACTGCCTGAACGTAACCGTTACATGAAAGGCATCTTTTCATGGCCAGGTTTCCGACAAGCGACGCTCCAATTTAAGCGCGATGCTCGCTTCTGTGGCGAGACCAAGTGGAACTACCTCAAGTTAATTGGATTGGCGATGGATGGCATCACATCGTTCTCTATCCGCCCACTGCGTATTGCGACGGCCGTCGGAGGCTTAGTGGCACTTACCGCTTTCGTGTATGGCGTCTTCATCGTGTTCAAAACAATGATGTTTGGTGAGCCTATTACTGGCTACCCATCCATGATGGTGGTCCAACTTGCCCTTGGCGGTATTCAACTTCTGAGTATTGGTTTAATGGGGGAATACATAGGTCGTATTTTCATCGAAACCAAGAACCGCCCTTTGTATCTGATCCAATCGGTGGTCGATACCCCAGCATTAAAAACACATTTTAAATTAGAGGAGTCAGCATGAGCCTGAACCGAACGCACCTATGGTATTTGTTGGCTTTTGCATTGGTTCTAAGGCTCTTATCTCTGGCGACATACCCTTTAATGGATACCACGGAAGCGCGCTACGGTGAAATGGCTCGCTTGATGGTAGAAACAGGTAATTGGTTAACCCCTCAATTTGATTACGGCATCCCTTTCTGGGGTAAACCACCGTTGTTCACATGGATGAGTGCAGCGGGGATTGAGCTGTTTGGTTTGAGTGAGTTTGCTGTGCGTGCGCCACACTGGCTAGCAGGTTCTGCGACGATTCTGTTGGTTGCATACATGGCCAAGCGTACCGGACAAAGTGCCTTGGTGGCGGCTGTGGTATTGGCGACATGTGGGATTTTCTCTATTGCGGCGGGTGCTGTGATGACCGACATGGCGTTAACGTTAGCGATGACCATTGCCATGTTAGGTTTTTATCTATGTTGGTTAGGAGGAGAGGGTTCAAAGGGAGAAGGTAGTGCGAAGACTCATCGGTCTTGGGGCTATGTCGGTTTCATTGGTTTAGCACTAGGCTTACTTGCAAAAGGACCGGTAGCGATTGTGATCATGGGTATCGCTGTTTTCCCTTGGTTAGTATTGCAACATGGCTTGTTTGGCGCTTTCAAAGTGCTATGGCAACGCTTTCCATTGTTGTCTGGCTTAGGTGTGATGCTGGCGATTGCTTTGCCTTGGTACATCATGGCTGAAATGGCAACACCGGGCTTTATCGATTACTTTATTGTTGGCGAGCACTTTAAGCGTTTTGTTGTGAGTGGTTGGGAAGGGGATCTTTATGGTTCGGCCCATGATGAAACAAGAGGAATGATCTGGGTTTTCTGGATTCAAGCAGCTGCGCCGTGGTCGATTGTGTTGCCTATTTTGACTTTCGCCCGTCGTAAGAAAATCGCAGAAGTTAACGCTGAACATAGTGGGTTGTTTTCATTCCTTGTGTGTTGGTTGGTCTCTCCTTTAATTCTTTTTACCATGGCAGGTAATATTCTTCCTGCGTATGTGTTGCCGGGTATTCCGGCCCTTGGCTTGTTGGTTGCTATACTCATAATTGAAAAAGATAAGAAGTGGTTTTCGAGTGTGGCTTTGGTGCTCCCTGTGCTGTTAATGATTGCGATGGTCTACTTGAATTTAGGTAAAGCGAACGAGAAAAGTGACCGTATTATCTTTGAACAGATTACGGATGAAGCGCCGAGCTTTTATGTAGGTAAACGACCATTCTCTGGGCAATTTTACAGTCATGGTCAAGCGAAAAAACTTCTCGATATCGAGCAGCTAGATGGCAGTGATAAGTTCTATCTGATTGGTAAAAGAGCGGAAGTGGAAACCAAGATTAAAGACAACGCGTTAACCTGTATTTTAGAGCCGACGGTGAAAATAAAGCGTGCTTTATTCAGTTGTCATAGCCAAAACATCAAACCAAATTTGTCGTTGAGCCACATTCGAAGTGAAAGTGATGTTCAGCATTAACTTAGGGCTGCAAATGTTCAATAATAAGCTTCAGGCACACAGTCAGAGGTTACAGTCCCACCACAAGGTGGTTCGATTTGCTGTGGTTGGGGTTGGTGGGTTTGTTGTTGATTGCTTAGTTTTTGCGTTACTGCATTATGCCGTTGGGCTGCCTTTGATGAGTGCACGGATAGGATCTTTCATTGCAGCCGCAACAACAACGTGGTTTGGTAATCGCGTGCTGACTTTTGGATTCAAAGGTCAGGGGAGTTGGTCCGAAAAGTTGATCCAGTGGCAGAAATTCATGTTTTCCGCATCGATATCGGCGATTCCTAATTTGTTGTGCTTTAAGTTGATGACGGAACTGTTGCCTGCATTTACTGGGGCCGTGTTTATCGCAATGGCGGTTGGTATCTTAGTGGGTATGGTCACCAACTATTTGTTTAGTCAGTATTGGGTATTTACTCGTTAGACAACTCAGTGAGATTTTTGATGAGTTGGCAAAAACAAAAAAGCGCAGCTAAATAGCTGCGCTTTGTGTTTTTACGATAGCAGAATAAATTGGCTTGCGATATTAGCGTTGTGCTGCGCGCTGGCGGTTCTTGCCGTTACTTGCAGGTTTGCCACCTTGACCATTACCGGCTTTGTTGCGGTTTCCGCCACCATTGCCTTGTGATTGACCACCAGGGCCTTTTTTAATGAAGCCAGTTGCTGGTTTACGAGCGTTGCCATTACCGCCACCGTTTTGCTTTCCGCTACCTTGGTTAGCATTGCCTTGGCTACCGTTGCCGTTACCATTCGGTTTTTTACCACCAGGCTTATTGCTACCGGATTTGGAATGGTTACGTGGTTTCTCGCCGCCTAAACCCGGTTGAGATTTGCTGTGCTTCGTTGCAAAACGTTGTGAACCGTGACGACCAGACTTACGACGTTGTGCCGGCGTTTGCGCATCAAAATCTTCTGCTGGTACTAGGCAGTTTGCTTTGTCACCAATTAGGTGCTGTTTACCCATGCTGATTAGTGCTTCACGGATGATTTTCCAGTTTTCAGGATCGTGGTAACGAAGCAGGGCTTTATGCAGACGACGTTGACGATCACCTTTCGGTACAGGAACATCTTCACGCTTCTTATATTTCACGCGTTTCAGAGGGTTTGTCTCTGAGTAGTACATCGACGTTGCGTTACACATTGGTGATGGGTAGAAGTTCTGTACTTGGTCACACTCGTAGTTGTGCTTTTTCAGCCACATTGCAAGGTTAAGCATGTCTTCATCTTCTGTGCCCGGGTGAGCAGAGATGAAGTAAGGAATTAGATACTGTTTCTTACCGGCTTCAGCGCTGTACTTTTCGAACATCTCTTTGAAACGATCGTAAGTGCCCATGCCCGGCTTCATCATCAGATCCAGTGGGCCTTTTTCCGTATGCTCTGGAGCAATCTTCAAGTAACCACCAACGTGGTGAGTTACAAGCTCACGAACGTATTCTGGAGATTCAATCGCTAAGTCGTAACGGACACCAGAAGCGATCATGATCTTCTTAACGCCCGGTACTTTTCTCGCAGAGCGGTACAGGTCGATGGTGTGTTGATGGTCTGTGTTTAGCTTTTCACAGATTTTCGGGAACACACATGATGGACGACGACAGTTAATTTCAGCTTTTGGATCGGAACAACCTAAACGGTACATGTTCGCCGTTGGGCCGCCCAAATCTGAAATAGTACCTGTGAAGCCCGGTACTTTATCTTTAATGTCTTCGATTTCATCCAAGATAGATTCTTTCGAACGGTTCTGAATGATACGACCTTCGTGCTCTGTGATTGAACAGAAAGAACAACCACCAAAACAACCACGCATGATGTTAACTGAGGTTTTGATCATGTCGTATGCAGGGATTTTCGCTTTGCCGTACATAGGGTGCGGAACACGCTTATAAGCAAGGCCAAACACGTAGTCCATCTCTTCTGTGGTCAATGGAATTGGCGCTTGGTTAACCCAAAGCTCGCGATCACCGTGACGTTGAATCAGAGCACGACCTGAGTACGGGTTTGTCTCAAGGTGCAGAATACGGCTAGCGTGAGCGTAAAGAATACGGTCATTGTTTAGCTTTTCGTAACCTGGGATACGAACCGCTGTCGTTTTTGCATCGTGACGAGAAGGGCGAATAGTAATAGGTTGCGCTTTTACTTCTTCTTTTTCGTCTTTCTTGGTATCACACTGGGTTTCAACTTCGTACGGGTTCACCGGAACGTACGCTTTGTTCGGCTTTTCGATACGAGAAGAGTCAATGATCTTGAAGCCTTCAGGGGCTGCAGGAAGATTGATAGCAGTACCGCGGATATTGGTCAGCGTAGACATGTCTTCGCCGTCGGCGATGCGGTGTGCCACTTCAACCAGTGCGCGCTCAGCGTTACCAAAAAGAAGAATGTCTGCTTTTGCGTCAAACAGTACTGAGCGACGAACTTTATCTGACCAGTAGTCGTAATGAGCCACACGACGCAAGCTTGCTTCAATACCACCAAGTACGATTGGCGTGCCTTTGTAAGCTTCACGACAACGTTGAGAATAAACCAGAGTTGCACGGTCAGGACGCTTGCCACCTTCATTGTTTGGTGTGTAAGCATCATCGTGACGTAATTTGCGATCAGAGGTGTAGCGGTTGATCATGGAGTCCATGTTACCCGCTGTGATGCCGAAGAATAGGTTAGGTTTACCTAGCTTCATGAAGGCATCTTTATTGTCCCACTTTGGTTGAGCAATAATGCCCACGCGGAAACCTTGAGCTTCAAGCAGACGGCCGATGATAGCCATACCAAAGCTCGGGTGATCGACATACGCGTCACCAGTTACAATAATAATGTCACAGCTATCCCATCCAAGAGCATCCATCTCCTTTCTACTGGTAGGCAAAAAGGGTGCAGTTCCGTAGCACTCGGCCCAGTATTTTTTGTGTTCGTGAATAGGAGTGATATCGCTGTACATATTTCAACCTCTGATTTTTGAGGCGGGAATTATAGCGGCATGAGCCTAGACTAGCCAGTAGAACATGCCCCTGTTAGTTCTGATGTCTTTCGTCTTTTCACGGTAAATGGCGACAACAGAGCCATACAACAGCATAGTTGAAGCCTTGAATAACGTCGCTAATTTGTGATTTTGATTAGTGTTCGCAGCAGTTTTTGATATTATTCGCGAAAATAAGTCTGAAGAAGTAGATCCACAATGGTCGAAACGTTATTAGTACAATTTGCTCCGATGCTTTTAGGAGCCCAACTGATCTTAACCCTTATCTTGGTGAAAGGGGATATTTGTCCAGGGCAACGTGGTCGTATCCACAAGATGTTACCTGCGATTGGCGTGCTGTGGCTTGCCGTTGCCTCAGTAAAAATTGAAGCCTTTCTGGTCGTGTTTGCGATATTTTATTTCTATTCTCAAGTTCAAACCAAGAAGACACGTGATTCCGGCCCTATTTGGGTGATGTACTTAGCTTGTGGTTTGGCATTGTCTTACGTTGCTATTCAAGCGACGGAACAAGCAACCACTGTCGGTATCATTACTACTGTATTGCTAGTGGCACTGTTAGGCTCAGCGTTTGGCCATTTATTGCTGACGATTGCAAGAACACGCTTACAGGCATTTCACCGAGTTCTGCCCGTTGTTGGTGTGCTGACGGGGATGTTAGTGGTTTTGGCGACAGTCGTGAGTGTTTATTCTCTTTCTGAAGCTCAATTAGAGCCTGTGATTTCAACGCTACTGTTCAGCTTTGCTTTGTTAATCTCCGCTATCGTGGTGTGGTGTTGGCATTTACTGTTCGTTAAAACCCCGGAAAAACTTCAATTGACGATTTCGTTGCTGATGTTATTGGCAGCGGCTGTGGGTTTAACGCCAGTGTGGGCACTTTAATCGCGCACTTTCATTAAATACGTTCGCTCATTAATCACGCATTCTCTTTAAGAAGTGTGATCAGTTTTTTAGCATGGCGTTGGTAAGCGTTCTAAACTTAATTCTAGTCGGTGTGTTCGTAAGGAGTACGAGATGGATTTAAGCAACGTCAAAGGTTTCGATAGCATTATCTTGCTGGGAATCGTGAATGAAAAACTTCGCCTAGAGTGCGATAGCTTTGAAGAGCTGATCAGTATGTATGAAATGGATATAGAAAGTGTCGTGGGTAAGCTCGATATGCTTGGCTATCAATACGACCCATTGACTAACCAGTTTAAGTCTTATCCAAGATAGTCTATTTTCGCGAATCAACAGATATCGAAAATCATCGGTACTGAAACTAAAAAGTCACAGATTATCTGTGACTTTTTTTGTTTCTGGCGTTTGCCTTTCCGATGTAACACAGGCTTAAGCTAACCCAATAATGAACCTCTTAAACGACCTCAATACCATCTAAGTGACTCTTACTTTGCTGTCTTGCTGTGCTAAAGAAAGCCTGTAGGTAACGTTTGTCTTTTTCTGAGTTTCTTACTGCGGCAAACAGTCTTCTTGAAAGCCCTTTACCTAACGGTTTGCTGGCTATCAAACCTTGTCTTGAGAACTCACTGATCGCCCAGTTTGGCAATGCCGCCACACCTAAACCCGCCGATACCATTTGCACCAACATCAAGGTGTTGTCTGCTTGTTTCCACTTCTTAGGTTCTACGCCTGCAGGTTGCAAAAAGTGTTTCACGACGTCTAAACGCTGTTTTTGAACAGGATAGGAGAGCATAGTGAGATCGCTAAGATCTTGCGGTTCAATGCTCGCTTTATCGGCCAAAGGCGAGTTGATCGCGGTGATAAGGCGCATCTCAAAATCGAAAAGCGGCTCGTAATGAACTTCAGAACGAGGCTGTATATCTGATGTGATCACCAAGTCGAGTTCACCAGCCATTAATGCCGGCAGCGGCTCAAAACCAAAACCTGACGAGAAATCTAGGGTCACGCTTGGCCATGCAACTTGATATTCCTTCAAAGCGGGCATTAGCCATTGGAAGCATGAGTGACACTCAATCGCCATGTGCAATCGACCATTCACATCCTCTTTCAGGCTCGCTAACTCATTCTCTGCTTTAGCGATTCTTGGCTGTATCTCATCTGCGAGCTTAAGCAAGATCTCACCCTCAGAGGTGAACTTCACTGGCCTAGTTTTACGCAGGAAAAGCTGACCACCAATACGTGCCTCTAGGTCTTTCAACTGGTGAGACAGTGCCGACTGAGTCAGGTGAAGAGAGGTTGCAGTCGCTGTCAGTGAGCCGCTGTCTCTTAAGGTAGTCAATGTTCGAAGGTGTTTAAGCTCTATCATGAGTATTCCTCATATTCCCTAAGCCAATTCAATATTTCTTAATAATCACCCTACGGGGTTTTTTATCATTTGTAAACGTCTAGATGTCCAGATGGATTTGGTTTTTTCATCTTAGGTCCGTTCAAGATGAATATTTTTAATAAACAAGATGAATATTTGGACGTTGTTCATCGTTCAGATTAGGTGGATAGTTTAGCCATCCAGACGCCTTTTTGTGGAAGTAAAAACCATGACAGGCAGTCTGAACAGAAACGAGGGCGTGTTGATCTTTCGAGCTGATTTTTGCAGCGAGTTGCTGGGTGTTCCTACAAGGCAGAGGCTTTGATGTGTAGTTAGCCTACATGAGAAGCCGATAACGCAGTAGAAATAACCAGCAAACGCTGCCCGAAGGGTTCGGCTAAAAGCGTTTTACTCTTTGTTGAGGGAGATTTGCTTAGAATGACTAGGCTACTTCCCCTCGCCGCGATTAAAACGCTTTTATCTCGAACAAAATTTAACCGCGAAAGGTCAACACGCCCTATAACTATTGAATAAGGAACTGGTTCATGACGACAACAACGCATATTCTTGGCTACCCACGTATCGGCGAAAAACGCGAACTTAAATTCACACTAGAGAAGTACTGGCGCGGTGAGATTGGTCAATCTGAGCTCAAGCAGCTCGGCAGCGAATTAAGAAATCGTAACTGGAATGTACAAGCTGAGGCGAATCTAAGCTTTGCAACTGCGGGTGACTTCGCATGGTACGACCATGTTCTAACAACGACGTTACTTCTAGGTCATGTACCTAAGCGACACGCTGGTGGTAGTGAAGACGAAAAAGCCTTCCCAGACTTAGATACCTTGTTCCGCGTTGGTCGCGGTCAATCTCAAACACAATCCACTTGTTGTGGCGGTAAACACGGCTCTGAAAGCGCTAAAGATGGTGCAGCAGCATCAGATATGACTAAGTGGTTCAACACTAACTATCACTACATTGTTCCTGAGTTCAGCAAAGACGATTCGTTTGAGGTGAGCTGGCCACAACTGTTCGATGAAGTGAGTGAAGCGATTAAAGCGGGGCATAAAGTGAAGCCAGTTCTTCTCGGCCCACTGTCTTACTTATATCTCGGCAAAGAAGTGGAAGAGGGCTTTGACCGCCTAAGCTTGCTTCCACGTTTGCTTACAGCGTACCAAGCGATTCTGGCAAAACTGGCCAAGTTGGGTGTTGAGTGGGTTCAAATCGATGAACCTATCCTTTCTCTGGAGCTTGAAACTAAGTGGGCTGATTCATTCAAATTGGCTTATCAAGTGATTCAAGGCGATGTGAAGCTACTCCTTACTACGTACTTTGATTCTGTGACTGATACGTTAGACAAAATTGTAGAACTGCCCGTCAACGGCTTGCACATCGACTTGGTTGCCGCACCGAAGCAACTCGATGAAGTGGTGAATAAGCTACCTGAAGATTGGGTGCTTTCTGCGGGTGCAATCAATGGACGCAATGTTTGGCGAGCTGACTTAGCCGCGCAGCTTGAGTTGCTGCAACCTGTGAAAGACAAGCTAGGCGATAAACTTTGGGTCGCAAGTTCATGTTCACTGCTACATAGCCCGGTTGACCTTGAGTTAGAAGAGACGCTTAGTGAAGAAGTGAAGAGTTGGTTTGCCTTTGCAAAACAGAAAGTGACAGAGGTGAGCTTATTGGGTGCGGCGTTAGACGGCGACCAAAATGCCATTTTAGCGTGTGAGACTTACAGCCAACCGATTGTTGCTCGCAAGAGCGCGACTCATGTGAACAAGCCGCAAGTTCAAGCTCGTCTTAGCACGATTACCAAAGCGCTAGCAGAGCGCACTGCTCCATACGCAGAACGTGCCGCGCATCAGTCGGAGGTGTTGGGTTTACCGTTACTGCCAACTACAACCATTGGTTCGTTCCCACAGACAGGCGAGATCCGTGTTCAACGTAGCGCTTACCGCACTGGTAAAATGAGTGAAGCGGAATACACAACCGCATTGAAGGGCCATATTGCGGATGCTGTTAGGCGCCAAGAAGCTTTAGATTTGGATGTACTCGTTCATGGTGAAGCCGAGCGTAACGATATGGTGGAGTACTTTGCAGAAAACCTAGCAGGCTTTCAAACCACTAAGTTTGGTTGGGTACAAAGCTATGGCTCACGCTGCGTGAAACCGGCGATTGTGGTCGCGGATATTGAACGAGAAAAACCAATGACGGTGGAATGGTCGACCTATGCCCAATCTCTGACCTCGAAACAGATGAAAGGAATGCTGACAGGCCCTGTCACTATCTTATGTTGGACATTCCCACGTGAAGACATCTCACGTAAAGAGATCACTAATCAGCTGGCGTTTGCTCTACGTGATGAAGTGTCTGATTTGCAAGACGCTGGCATCAACATTATTCAAATCGATGAACCTGCCATTCGTGAAGGTTTGCCACTGAAAAAGCGTGACCACGCAGAATACCTAGAGTGGGCGGTCGATGCCTTTAAGATTTCAGCGGCGAGTGCGAAACCTGAAACTCAGATCCATACCCATATGTGTTACAGCGAGTTCAATGAGATCATTGATTCAGTAGCCGCGCTAGATGCCGATGTGATTACCATTGAGACTTCTCGCTCGAACATGGAACTGCTGAAAGCATTTGAAGAGTTTAACTACCCGAATGCGATTGGACCTGGTGTTTACGATATTCACTCACCAAATATTCCTTCAGAAGAGTGGATTGTTGATTTACTTAAGAAAGCGGCAGAGAAAATTCCAGCAGAACGTTTGTGGGCAAACCCTGATTGTGGGCTGAAGACGCGTAATTGGGCAGAGACGGAAGCGGCGCTGACTAACTTAGTTTCGGCAACTAAGGCACTGCGTAAAGAGTGGGGATCAGCCGAGGCATAATTCAGTCTAGGATTTTGATTGCTTCATAAAACAAAGGCCTCGCAAATGCGAGGCCTTCTGGTTTTATACTTGTTCGAATCTCGAGCTAGAAACTAGCTGCTGCTCTGACACGTCTCTTTGCTGATCAACTTCTCAACCATCAGTTGTCCGCGAGTGTTGCGAATCTTGATGTTGTAAGCCAAGCCCATATCGAGGTTTGCTCTCACTTCAGAGTTGGTGCAGTAGCTATTCACACTCATGTCTACAACTTGGTTTAAAGGCTTAGCACCTTTTGCATCTTGGTTGTAGATCATCATGATTTCGATAACCGTGTTTTTTGCTAGCACGCGCATGACCGACAGTGGACCATATTCAATCGGCAGGCCTGCAGATAAAACGCCAGCTCGGTGCTGCGCCATCATCTCTAGCTGTCTTTGTTCGTCTTGCTCACTTGAAGCACAGCCTGCAAGCAGAGCTAAAGCCAGTGAGCCAATAATCCATTTTTTCACGTTAAAATACTTTCTTGAATGGTTTTACAATCACATTTTGGTAAACGCCAGCATCAATGTACGGGTCAGCGTCTGCCCATGCTTGAGCGTCTTCCAAAGAGTTAAATTCGGCAATTACAGTTGAACCTGTGAATCCCGCTTCGCCAGGGTTGTCTGAATCAATAGCTGGCATTGGGCCTGCTGTTAACAGTCGGCCTTCATCGTGAAGTGTTTGTAGGCGTTCTAGATGTTGTGGGCGAACACTTAGGCGTTTTTCTAATGAATTTTCGACGTCTTGAGAAAAAATCACGTACCACATATTGAGATATCCTTATTTTACTTCACTAAATTTGGGGCGTTTAAATTCGCTATCTTGCTAATTTACGCGAACTAATTGGTTTTGGAAGGGCTAATGATAAGAAATTGTGAATTGGTGCGAGAGAGTTGTATGGTCGTTAGGGCGTGTTGACCTTTCGTGGTTAAATTTTGTTCGAGATAAAAGCGTTTTAATCGCGGCGAGGGGGAAGTCGCCTAGTCATTCTAAGCAAATCTCCCTCAACAAAGAGTAAAACGCTTTTAGCCGAACCCTTCGGGCAGCGTTTGCTGGTCATTTCTACTACGTTATCGGCTTCTCATGTAGGCTAGCTACACATCGACGCCTCTGCCTTGTATAAATACCCAGCAACTCGCTGCAAAAATCAGCTCGAAAGATCAACACGCCCTAGTAATTTCATTTATAAAAACTAAAGACCATCGATGTCACACGCTTAATAAAAGGTGTTATTTATTGATTGGACGAGGTTTACCACTTTCATCAACCGCAACGTAGTTGAATGTCGCGCCACATACCTTATAGCGGTCACCAATACCGTGGTCAAGTACAGGCTTAACCCATACTTCTAGGTCGATATTCATCGAGCTGCGACCAATCTTAGTGCAGTCACCATAAACGCACACAACATCACCCACAGAAACCGGTTGTTTGAACTCGATACTCGATACTGAAACCGTGACTATCTTGCCGTTAGAGATCTCTTTTGCCAGTATGCCGCCAGCAAGGTCAAGCTGAGACATTATCCAACCACCGAAAATCTGGCCCGCTGCATTTGTATCAGAAGGCATCGCTAATGTGCGAAGAAGTAAAGAACCAATCGGGTTCAAAGTTGATTGAATAGTCATTGTCGTACTCTTAATGGTATTGATTGTTTTATATAAAAATAGATGTGTTTACGAGACTCGCGGTGGTCGAATTTTTAACGTCTTCACCGAACACAAATAATCAGTGGCCAATGATCACGAGTATCATTGGCCAATCGCATATTGATAATAATTGTATCAAATAGGGTATGAGGACTCATCCCTAAGGGCTATTTCTCGTCGGTATTATTATCCGTTAACTCTTTTTGCTGGTCTTTTGGTAGATGCTTATAGATGTATACACCCGTAAGTAAAGTGAAGAGCAAGGTAGCGATGAGCAAACCAAACACTTTGAAGTTAACCCAAACATCCAACGGTAGGCTGAAAGCAACGTAAACGTTGAGAACGGCACATAGAGTAAAGAATAGAGTCCATGCCCAGTTGATCTTGCCCCATACCGAATCAGGCAGTGTGATCTCTTTGCCTAACATACCCTTAATCGCTGATTTGCCCATGATGTGACTGACCGTCAGACCAATCGCAAACAGTGCGTAAACGATGGTGACTTTCCATTTAATGAAGTTGTCGTCGTGCAAGAAGATGGTCATGCCACCAAATACGGCAACCATTAGAAAGGTGATGATCTGCATTTTTTCGACTTTCTTGTAGATGAAGTACGTCAAAATAATTTGAACTGCAGAGGCAACGATCAAAGCACCGGTCGCGGTATAGATGTCGTACATCTTATAAAGCGCAAAGAAAATAATGAGAGGAATGAAATCAAGAATTTGTTTCATGAGACACTGACTATCCAGTTAGTTGAGTTGCTGACAGTCTAACGAAAACTGTCTCGATGCTAAATAGCCCGAGACAATTGGGTGCCAATTAATTCAATCTAACCACTCATCGTGTTTAAAGAGTTTAAGCAGGTTATCGCATTGACGAGGTTTGATAGCGAGGTATTAGCTTCTTGATGTCTTCAAGGTAACCTTCGCTTTTCAAGCTGTCTAATGTGTTTTCGAGTTCTTGTTCGCTCATGGCAAAACACGTCGATTTACCGGTCGTTAAGTCGAGATACTCGTGATATTCACGTTCTGTGAAGTGGCCAATTCTGTCCATTAATAGGGTTTTAATTCCATGGTGAATCAAGCCGTAATACGTATGTCTTTGTAAGGTCATAGCCTATCCTCCGTGACAAGCTGCAGTTCAAATGATGCAACCTGCTGTATATTGGTTGGGTTATCTATGACAAAGCAATTCGAATGCCATTTTTTCCAATTGAACAGAACAAATTCCCGACCAAATAGAATTGAATTTCTTTTCAATTAGTTAAAGGAACGTACGTTCTATTCTCTAAACACCAATACGGAGCTGACGAAAAATAGTTTTATTTTGAGAATGGTAAAATTCTCATTATGACGATCTACTGAAGCTTTAAGGCTCCTGAATTGGCAATTTGATAACCGTTAATCGACTAGCCAATCGACTAAGGTTGATAGCGAGGCATTCTGACGGTTCTTGGGTTGTAATAGGAAGTATCCATTTCCCGAAAACACACTGCCTTCACTCACTTTCACCAATCTGCCCAAATCAATATCTTGCTTAGCAAGCGTGATGTCACCGATTGCAATACCAAACCCTTGAATGGCGGCGTTCATCGCTTGATCGAGTGTTGCGAATTGTTGGTTGTTCTTGCTTGAAAGGTCGTGGCTGCCTATGTGTTCTAACCAAAGTCGCCAATCACTCTGCTCATTGTTGGCGTGTAGCCAAGTGTATTGGGCAAGCTTGTGTGGCTTGATGATGGTCGACGCGTCACTTACAAGATGGCTTTGCGTAATACTTTGCGCTTGGCAAACGGGCGCTAGCTGCTCGTTAAACAATAATTGGCTGATAATCGATTGTTGGTTTGGCTTCTTACCATAGGTAATTACGGCGTCAAACGGATCAAAGCTTGGTTCGAAGACGTGCTTGATGGTTGACGTGAGTTCGACATCAATTTCAGGATAGGCTTGCTGAAAAGACATCAGCTTAGGTAGTAGCCAAGAGGTAATACAGCTTGGTGCGTTGAGTTTGATCTTGGAGGGAGAACTCGCTACTTGATTGAGAGCCGATTGCAGCTGATGAATAGTTCCTTGTATCAGGGGAACCAGTTCTTCTCCTTTCGGAGTTAAAGACAGCCCGCGAGCATGGCGGTAGAAGAGATCACAGCCAAGGCTTTCTTCAAACGACAATACCTGACGACTCACTGCACCTTGCGTAACATTGAGCTCATGTGCCGCGCGCGTAAAGTTGAGATGCCTTGCCGTAGACAAAAACGCGAGCAAGGTTTTGGTTGAAGGAAGTGTACGATTCATATCTTTACCTATGACTTTTTATCATGGCTATTATGTGATTATTTCGATTCATTTATCAATAGTGTTCTGTTTGAATGTAAATACTTAATCATCATTTGTGATTCAATATGTGTATAAAGCACATTTTTTGAATATGAAGGCAATGATGAAGACATTGTGATTTTGTGAAAGGGATAGCTTCTTGACATCTTTTATTGATAGCTTAGTGCCTCAGGCTGTAAAAAAATTAATACCTTATCAATCGGCAAGAAGAATTGGTGGTGATGGACGTGTCTGGCTAAACGCCAATGAATTGGAAAGCTCGCTGTTTCAAGGAGAAGCAAGTCACAACCGATACCCAGACTTCTTACCACAAGATATTGCTAAGGCTTACCAAGATTACTGTGGTACCGATGCTGCGACTGTTGCCGTTCGTGGTGCAGATGAAGCGATTGATTTGCTGATCAGAACATTCTGTAAACCAGCGAGCGATAACATACTTATCTGTTCCCCAACGTATGCGATGTATGAGTTTTGCGCCGATGCATTGGCGATTAATACCTTGGACTCTCCATTGCAGGAAGACTTCAGCCTGAACGTCGCTGATATTGTGAATAAGGCAGAGCTGACGAATATCGTGTTTCTTTGCTCACCAAACAACCCAACGGGTAATGTGATTCCTAAATCGGATTTGATTCAGGTACTGGAAGGCACGATTGGGAAGTCGCTAGTGGTAGTCGATGAAGCGTATATCGAGTTTGAACCACAAACGTCAGCCGTTAGCCTTATTGAGCGTTATCCGCACTTGGTTGTGATTCGCACTTTGTCTAAGGCATTTGGATTGGCTGCGGTTCGCTGTGGCTTTATCTTAGCGAGTCAAAATGTGATGCAGTATGTCGCGAAGCTGATTCCACCGTATCCGATGCCAGATTGCTCATCTCAAATCGTGTTAGACGCTTTGTCTAATGAACGAGTCTCAGTGATGCAAGACGCGACGCAGAAGCTGGTTGAGCTACGTAATTGGTTTGCTTGTGAGTTAACGCAGTTTGATTTCATCGAGTCTGTTTACCCTTCATCGACAAACTTCATTTTGCTGCGTCAAAAAGCTGGGCACCAAGTATTCAGTGTTTTGGCGAAGGATGGCATTGTGACAAGGAATCAAAACCATGAACCGGCTTTGCGTAACTGTGTTCGAATCAGTATTGGTAGCCAAGAGAGCATGCTAGAAGTGATAACGTCACTAACACGTTACCAAACCGAATTAGAACAGAGTCAACAAGGCAAACAAATTCAACAAGCTCAACATAAAGAAATTCAATCTCAACTCGATAAAGATCATATCTAGGATGGCAATGATGAAAAAGATAATACTAGGACTCGCTTGTGCGGCCGCTTTACTTGGTACAACGGTACAGGCGAAAGAAATCCGTTTGGCGTCGGACTTTACGTATCCGCCATTCAACTATAAAAACAGTGACGGTGTGCCTGTCGGGTTTGATATTGAGATAGCTGATGCTTTGTGTGAGCAAGCTAAACTCGATTGTACTTGGGTTTCACAAAGCTGGGACTCGCTAATTCCAAGTTTGTTGGCAAGAAAGTCAGATGTGATCATGGCGTCGATGCGTATCACCGAAGAGCGTAAGCGTAAGATCTTGTTTACTGATAAGTACTACCAAACACCAGCCGTATTTGTTGCTGCTAAAAGCGCAGAATTCAGCGTTGATGAGGCAGGCTTAGCGGGCAAAACCATCGGTGTCCAGCAAGGTACGATTCACGACCGCTACGTAACCGACAAGTTTGGCAGTGTTGCCAACATTAAGCGTTACACAGGGCAAGATGAAGTTTATCTGGATCTGCAAAACGGCCGTCTAGATCTAACCTTCGGCAACTCAGATCAACTGTCATTGGCTTTCTTAGATAAGAAAGAAGGCGAGGGCTTTGAGTTCAAAGGTAAAGCAGTTACCGACAAAGCCTACATCGGTGAGGGTACGGCGTTAGCACTAAGAAAGCAGGATTCAAAATTGGCGAAACAATTCAATGCTGCGATTGAAGAGATCAGAGCCAACGGTACTTACGACAAGATCGCTGCTAAGTACTTTACGTTTGATATCTATGGCGCTGATTTGTAATTCGTCTAACGCCTAAAAATTAGAACACCAAAAACAAAAATCCGAGGGCTGTAAGGCGCTCGGATTTTCTAGTTTATGCTGGTGGTGTCAATTCAAGTCACCACCAACTTAGCGCTTAATATTACGCTTGCTGTTTTTGTAGCTCAGCTTCTTTCGCTTCGTCTTCGATTAGAGAATCAACGATAACTGCACATGCTGCATCACCAGTGATGTTCAGAGCAGTACGGATCATGTCGAAGATACGGTCTAGAGCGAACAACAGAGGTAGACCTTCGATAGGGATACCAGCTGCTAGAAGAACCGCAACCACTAGGAAAGAAGGACCAGGAACACCTGCTTGACCAACTGCGCCTAGCGTAGACGTTACGATGATAGCAACGTAAGCACCCATAGACAGGTCGATGTTGAACAGCTGTGCGAAGAAGATAGCAACTAGGCCGTAGTAAATTGCGTTACCAGACATGTTGATCGTCGCACCAAGAGGCAGAACGAATGAAGCCGTAGAGTTACGAACGCCAAGTTCTTTCTCTACCGTTTCCATTGTTACTGGCAGTGTCGCCATTGAAGATGCTGTTGATAGTGCAACCGCTTGAGGCTTCTTCATCGCAACTAGGAACTTCTTAGCTGAAGTTTTAGTGAAGATTTGAATCATTAGCGGGTAAGCAACAAAACCGAAGATAAGAATCGCAGCGATGTAAACAATGAACAGCTTGAACACGACCATAAGCGCGCCAAAGCCAAACGTACCTACTGCTTCAGCCATTAGGCCGAATACGCCAAGTGGTGCAATGATCATAACTTTGTTGATCATCCATACCATAGCGTCAACGATAGCATTTACACCGTTGATGATAGGGTCACGTTTCTCTTTTGCTTGTTTAGAAATCGCAATACCAAAGAATAAGCAGAAAACGAGAATTTGCAGAATGTTTGCTTCATTCAGTGATTGGAAAACGTTGGTAGGGATCATGCCAGTGATGGTTGCCCAGAACGTTGGAAGTTCGCCTTTCGCAGCGTATTCTGAAGAGAACATACCTTCAACGCCAGAAACATCGATACCACGACCGGGTTCGAACACTTCACCCATGACAAGCGCTAGTGCTACAGCAAGTGCAGACGTTAGTGCAAAGTAACCCAGTGTTGTTACACCGACTTTACCAGCCGATGAGCTATTACCTAGACCTGCAGCACCTGAAATTAGGGCAACCGCGACTAGAGGAATAACCAGCATCTTGATCAAATTGATGAAGATAGCACCCAGTGGAGCGAACATAGTTGCGCTGTCACCCATCATCGCACCGACTAGGGTACCGATGATCATTGCAATAACGACTTGAACGCCGATGTTGCTTAGTAAACTCTTTTCTTTTAACACTTCCATAACCTCTGTGCTACTAAATATAAAAATCCCAGAACTACTCACCAATGTACGATGTACCATTGGATTAATATTTCGCGAGGAGTTTTACACGTATCCTTTACATTTATCAATATGAGCAGAGGTGAAAGTCTCTGAAAAACAGGTGGTCTAATGTCATTTGTTGATTTTGCACAAAAATGCAATCGTTTGCTTTGGTTTTTTATAGCGATGTTATTTGTTGAATTTATAAAAGCTTTTTCACTGGAGAATTTGTGAATGATTTGCAAGCGTTGGTGTTGAAAACGTTCCATTAACATTTTGATTTCATTTGCGGGTGTTTTTTGAACGTTTATGTTGGGGTGAATCCACAGGTACGTGTTGTGTGAAATTTAGCCTGAACTATGCTTAAGGTATCTATTTATTACCAAGATGTTACCTCTGCGCTTTAAATAAAACGTCTATCTAGCATCTCAGTTGTAAGGAGAGGGGCTATGACTTTTATATTAAAGTACTTGTTTGCGTTTCTTCTGTTGTTCAGCTCTGTGTTCGCTCAGGCCGATGATGTCTGGGTGATTGAGGTGAACGGAGGGATAGGTCCGGCGACCAGTGATTACCTCACGAGAGAAATAGAACAAGCTCACGATGAGCAAGCAAAGCTCATTATTTTGAAAATGAACACGCCTGGCGGGTTAGATTCGTCGATGCGTGACATTATTCGATCCATCACCACGTCACCGATTCCAGTCGCTACTTGGGTTGGGCCTGCGGGTTCACGAGCAGCGAGCGCCGGTACCTATATTTTACTTGCCAGCCACGTTGCTTCCATGGCGCCCGGAACTAATCTAGGTGCTGCAACCCCAGTGTCTCTTGGCGGTGGCAAAGCGCCGACTAATCCGTTATCTCCTCAAGACGATACCAATAAAGACGAGAACACTTCTGCGAGTGAGCAAGACGCAACCAAACAAGAGAACTCACACCAAGTAAAAGCCACCACTGCGATGGAAAAGAAAGTCATCAATGATGCAGCGGCTTACATCGTCAGTTTGGCTAAGCTGCACAAACGTAACGAAGAGTGGGCAGAAAAAGCGGTGCGAGAGGCCGCAAGTTTGGATTCTGAGAATGCACTGACTCTTAACGTGATTGATTTTATTGCCAGCGACCTTCAACAATTGGTTGAACTGAGCAACGGCCGCATCATCACCATCAACGGTGTCAGTCAGGAAGTCCAACTTAGTGATGTTGCTTTTGTCGAGCGAGAACAAGACTGGCGCTTTAGTTTGCTTTCGGTGATCACGAACCCGAACGTTGCATATATTTTGATGCTGATTGGTATCTACGGTTTGTTACTAGAATTCTATAACCCTGGAGTCGGGCTACCGGGTGTTTTGGGCGGTATCTGTCTGTTATTGGCGATGTACTCCTTACAAATGCTGCCGGTGAGTTACGCGGGCCTTGCTTTAATCCTATTGGGAATTGCCTTAATGGTCGCAGAGGCCTTTAGCCCGAGCTTTGGTATCTTCGGTTTGGGTGGCGTTGCCGCATTTACATTGGGCTCGATCATGCTGATGGATACCGAAGTGCCGGGTTATCAAATCGCATTGCCGTTAATTATCGGTATTAGTTTGTTCTCTGTTGCCTTTATCGTCGTAACACTATCAATGCTAGTCCGAGTGAGAAACAAACCAGTGACTACGGGGATGGAAGCGGTAGTAGGCGACACTGGCAAAGTTGTAAGCGGTTTCCCCGGTGCGGGGCGTGTGCTAGTCGAAGGTGAGATCTGGCAGGCCAAATGTGCGAGTGAATTGCAAGTGGGGCAGATCATCAGAGTGACCAAGCTGACGGGGCTATCTTTGGATGTTGAAGCGCTGCCCGATGATACATCATCGAAATCTAGCTAGCGCGACATGCTAGAACAAACTTGATTGAATTATTTATTGCTTAACCATCGTTACCATTAGGGGGCGGTTATGTTTATACACACTATAGGTATTGTCATCGTGCTCGTTATCTTGTTGATAGCCAGCATGTTCAGAGTTCTGCGCGAGTACGAGCGGGCAGTGGTGTTCTTCCTTGGGCGCTTCTATGGCGTTAAAGGGCCGGGCTTGATTATCATCATTCCTTTCATCCAACAAATTGTGCGAGTGGATCTACGTACTATTGTTTTGGATGTACCAACACAAGATTTGATCACCAGAGATAATGTGTCTGTGAAGGTCAATGCTGTGGTCTATTTTCGAGTGCTCGATCCGAAGATGGCGATCAACAACGTTGAGAACTATCTTGAGGCCACCAGTCAACTTTCACAAACAACGTTACGTTCTGTGCTAGGGCAGCATGAGTTGGATGAGCTGTTGTCTGAGCGAGAAGAGCTTAATAGAGATTTGCAATCGATACTGGATCAACACACCGATAACTGGGGGATTAAGATTGCCAATGTTGAGATTAAGCATGTCGACCTTGATGACAGTATGGTGCGAGCGCTTGCTAAACAAGCCGAGGCGGAACGTTCTCGTCGAGCCAAGGTGATACATGCGACCGGTGAGTTAGAAGCATCAACCAAATTACGCGAAGCGGCCGAAGTGCTGAACCAAGCGCCTAACGCCATTCAATTGCGATATATGCAAACGCTAACCGAGGTGGCTAACGAAAGAACCTCCACCATCATCTTCCCGATGCCCATCGATTTAGTGGAGAAGATAACCGATCCGATCAAAGCGACGCTCAACGAGGCAGCGATTAAGAAAGCCGATGAGTGATTGGCTCAAATGAAAAGCAATAAAAAAGGCTCCACAGTTGTGGAGCCTTCTAATATGTGAATCATAGGTTCGAATTAACGAGCAATGATTCTAACTGTTACTTCTGCGTTGCCGCTTTCATTGGCGTAACAAACTCAGCAAGTGCTTTAAGCATTGCTTCTGGTTGTTCAACGTTGTTTTCAATGATTTTCACAACTGCTGAGCCAGAGATAGCACCTGCAGCGCCAGCTACAATTGTTTCTTTCACCTGCTCAGGAGCAGAGATACCGAAACCAAGCAGTGCTGGTGGCGCATCAAACTTGTTCAAACGATCAAGTAGGGCAGTCACAGGCATGTTTGCTTTGGTTTCTGCACCCGTTACGCCAGCACGAGAAAGTAGGTAGGTGTAACCACCACCTAGCTCAGAAACCGATTGAAGCGTCTCATCACTTGCTGTTGGTGGAGCAATAAAGATTGGGTGAATACCAAACTTTTTAGCTGCAGCAACAAACTCGCCACTCTCGTTGGTTGGGACGTCAGCAATCAATACAGAGTCGATACCTGCATTCGCACAACGCTCGTAGAAGTTCTCGATACCACGTGCGTACACCAAGTTTGCGTACATCAGCAGGCCGATTGGCAACTCTGGGTATTTAGCACGAATTTGACCAATAAGATCAAAACACACATCTGGCGTGACTTTAGAATCTAAAGCGCGAATGTTCGCACCTTGGATTGTTGGACCATCAGCAAGAGGATCAGAGAATGGGATACCAAGCTCAAGTGCATCTGCACCCGCTTCAACCAAAGTTTCCATGATCTTAAGCGATTGCTCAGGGTTAGGATCGCCAACCGTTACGAATGGTACGAATGCGCCCTGATTCTTTTCAGCTAAGCGAGTGAAGAGTGATTGATAGCGATCCATTATAATGCTCCTTTCTCTTTAAGAATGTCGTGTACAGAGAAAATGTCTTTGTCACCACGGCCAGATAAGTTAACGACTAGTAGCTGTTCTTTCTCTGGATCGTCATGAGCCATTTTGATTGCATGAGCCAAAGCATGAGATGACTCTAGTGCAGCGATGATACCTTCGTTACGTGCGATAGCTTGGAAAGCTTCTAGAGCTTCGTCATCGGTCACGTTGTCGTATTCAGCACGGCCAATAGCATTTAGGTGTGCGTGTTGAGGACCAACTGATGGGAAATCTAGACCCGCAGATACAGAGTAAGACTCTTCTACTTGGCCGTTCTCATCTTGCATCAGTGGTGCTTTCATACCGAAGAAGATACCGGTTTTACCGTGTTTAAGCGGCGCGCCGTGTTGGTCGGTATCAATACCTTTACCCGCTGGCTCTACACCGATTAGGCGTACAGATTCTTCTTCAATGAAATCCGCGAACATACCGATAGCGTTTGAACCACCGCCGACACAAGCGATAACCGCATCAGGAAGGCGACCTTCACGAGCTAGAATTTGGTTCTTCGTTTCTTCACCAATCATGCGTTGGAAATCACGAACAATCGTTGGGAATGGGTGAGGGCCCGCTGCAGTACCCAATAGGTAGTGCGCGTCTTCATAAGTTGCAGACCAGTCACGTAGCGCTTCGTTACATGCATCTTTTAGCGTTGAAGAGCCAGAATGAACAGGGATAACCTCTGCGCCCATTAGCTTCATACGGAACACGTTCGGGCTTTGACGTTCAACGTCTTTTGCACCCATGTAAACACGACACTTAAGACCTAATAGAGCACATGCTAGAGCCGTTGCCACACCGTGTTGGCCTGCGCCAGTTTCAGCGATGATTTCTTGCTTACCCATACGTTTTGCTAGCAATGCTTGACCAAGAACTTGGTTTGTCTTGTGAGCACCGCCGTGAAGTAGATCTTCACGCTTTAGGTACAGTTTGGTTTTTGTACCTTTTGTTAGGTTGCGTGCTAACGTTAGCGCCGTTGGACGACCAGCGTACTCTTGAAGAAGCGTCATGAATTCGCTACGGAACTCAGGATCGGCTTGTGCATCGATAAATGCTTGTTCAAGTTGGTCTAGTGCTGGCACTAGGATCTGCGGTACGTATTGACCACCGTATTCACCAAAGTAGGCATCGAGTTTAGCCATTGTGTTATTCCTTCAATTCTACTGATGTGTATTCACACCAAGTCATTTAATCTTGTTTGAGCTTCGCAAAAGGCAAAGCTCACAAATATGTTTTTAGTTTCTGCTTTCTAATTTCTAGCGCCGAGTTTGGACTAGTAATTGCGAATCGCTGCAAAAGCGCGTTGCAGCTTGTCTGCGTCTTTTTTTCCTGGAGCGGATTCAACGCCAGAGTTTAGGTCTAATCCTAAGCAGCCCAACTTAGCCGCTTGGTTAGCATTTTCTGGGTTTAGACCGCCCGCCAACATGATTGCGCTTTGGTTGTTGATTAGGCTCCAATCGAACACTTGGCCTGTACCACCTGTTTGAGAACCCACTTTAGTATCTAGCAGGTGACGAGTCACGTTGCTTTCCAGTAATTCTGGTAGCGAGCTTTCTGTATCGGAAGCAACACCATAAGCTTTCCAAATCTCAACGCTTTCAGGTAGTGACTGTTTTAGCTCATCGACATATGCTTGAGACTCATCACCGTGCAGTTGCACAGCGAACAGGCCTAGCTCAGAAACCGTTTTCGCAACGTCAGTAACGCTATGGTTTTGGAACACACCCACGTAGTTCAAAGGTGCGCCGCTCATAGTCAAACGAGCCGCTTCGATATCCACATGACGCTTCGATGCTTCAACGAAAATCAGACCGCCGAATACCGCACCAGCTTGATACGCTTTTGCTGCATCATCAGAGTGAGTTAAACCACACACCTTGTTTTCACCCAGCGTGACTTTACGCACCGCAAGCTCAAGGTTTTTCTCAGCCATTAGAGAGCTACCGATTAGGAAGCCATCTGCAAACGTTGAAAGGTCACGTACTTGTTGATGTGTGTAGATGCCAGACTCTGAAATCACGACTGCGTTTGGAGCCAGTTCGCGAATCAGCGGCGCCAACTCTTTAGTACGGTTCAAATCAGTCGAAAGGTCACGTAGATTACGGTTGTTAATGCCGATCACCTTAGCGTTTAGAGTGACTGCGCGGTGAAGTTCTTCTTCGTTGCTGACTTCGGTTAGCACACCCATGTTGAGTGAGTGAGCGACTTCCGCCAGTGCTTTGTACTCTTCGTCATCCAATACCGATAGCATCAACAAGATAGCATCAGCTGAGTAATGACGGGCTAAGTACACTTGGTAGGTATCAACCATGAAGTCTTTACACAGGATAGGCTGCTTAGCAATGCTGCGAACCTTAGGTAAAAACTCAAAGTCACCTTGGAAGTACTTCTCGTCTGTCAGCACAGAAATCGCGTTTGCGTGGTTGTTGTAAACCGACGCAATGTAGTCGAGGTCAAACTCGTCACGGATTAGACCTTTTGACGGAGAGGCCTTTTTACATTCAGTGATGAAAACCGTTTGCTCGCCGCTTAGGGCATCATAAAAGCTGCGGTCTGTTGCAGTTAGTGACGCTTTAAACTCGTCTAATGGTTGAGTCTGCTTACGTGCTTCAACCCATTGGTATTTATCACGAACGATTTTTGCTAATACTTCCGCCATTTCAGCTTCTTTGACTGAAACGTGGGTCGACAGTTTATCGGTAGTCTGTGTCATGTTCTTTGTCTCAATTCGTCGTTCGTTAAGCGTGTGCAGCAAGCTTTTGTACAAGCTCGTACGCTTTGCCAGAGTTCATTGCGTCAATCGCTTGCTGTGTGTTGGCTTTTAGGTCTTCGTGACCAAATAGACGCATCAGCAGAGCTACGTTGACTGCCACTGCGCCAACTTGAGCATCAGTGCCTTTACCCGTCAGGATATCAGTTGTGATGGCTTTGTTCTCTTCTGGCTCGCCACCCTTAATCGCTTCAAGAGGGTGAGTGTTCAAACCAAAGTCAGCCGGTGTCACTGTGTATTCGTGAATCTCGCCATCTTTAATTTCAGCAACCATGGTCTCGCCATGAATAGCCACTTCATCTAGGCCGCTACCGTGAACAACAGCTGCACGCTTCATGCCCATTTGCAGCATGGTTTCTGCGATAGGGCGAACCAACTCTTTGCTGTAAACACCCATTAGCTCGATGTTAGGACGAGCAGGGTTAATCAGTGGACCAAGGATGTTGAAGATAGTGCGTGTTTTCATTGTTTGACGAACCGGCATCGCGTGACGTACACCAACGTGATACTGCGGAGCAAATAGGAATGCTACGCCAAGCTCATCAACAGCCGTACGTGTATCTTCAGCTGTCATTGCTAGATTGATACCGAACGAATCCAATAGGTCAGAAGAACCTGATTTGCTCGATACGCTGCGGTTACCGTGCTTCGCGACTTTTAAGCCACACGCTGCGGCAACAAATGCAGAAGTCGTCGAGATATTGATGGTGTTGTGACCGTCGCCACCTGTACCTACGATGTCAGCGAAATCGTAATCAGGGCGCGGGAACGGGTTTGCATTCGCAAGTAGAGCTTTTGCCGCACCTGCGATCTCATCGGGCGTTTCGCCTTTGATTTTTAGCGCTGTCAGCGCAGAAGCCATCAAGATTGGGTCTAGTTCACCCTTGATGATCACATCAAACAGTTGTTGGCTTTCTTCTTGAGTAAGAGACTGCTGTTCGTAAAGTTTATTAATCTGTTCCATGATCGTTTCCTATTTTTCAGTCTTCTCAAGGCGAAGAGGTTTCTCAAGAGCCCATTCGATAGCGTTTGCTAGAAGCGTTGCACCGTAGGTCGTCATAATTGATTCAGGGTGGAATTGGAATCCACAAACCTTGTCTTGTTCTTGAACCACAGACATCACCAAATCATCGACTTCAGCGGTCACCGTTAGGCTATCAGATACATGCGTTGCCACTAAAGAGTGGTAGCGAGCGATAGCCAATGGCGAAGGTAAGCCTTGGTAAGTCGCATGGTTTTGGTGTTCCATCATTGACACCTTACCATGAATGATTTCGCCAGCGCCTGCAACGGTGCCGCCGTAGGCTTCAACAATCGCTTGGTGGCCTAAGCAAATACCAATCATTGGTACTTTACCTTTTAGAAGCTGAATCAGTTCAGGCATGCAGCCCGCATCAGCCGGAGCGCCTGGGCCTGGCGAAAGCAGTGCAACAGGGTTGTCTAGTTCGTTGATCGCCGCTTCAACAACCTTTGCCGGAATGTTGTTACGGTAAATTTTCACGCTGTGGCCTAATGAACGGAACTGGTCTACAAGGTTGTAAGTGAACGAGTCGAAGTTATCGATGAATACAATATCAGCCATGATTACGACTCCTTCTTATTTGTTAGGTTCTTAGTATGAGCTGCTTGAATCGCTGAGATGACCGCTTGTGCTTTGCCGCGAGTTTCATCGGCTTCTGCTTGTGGGTCTGAATCGAATACCACACCAGCGCCTGCTTGTACTTGTGCCACGCCATCTTCAACGTAAGCAGAACGAATTACGATACAAGTATCCAGAGTACCTTCACCGGTTAGGTAACCGACTGCACCACCGTAGCTACCACGACGCGTTTTTTCTACGTCACGAATAAGCTGCATTGCGCGGATTTTTGGTGCGCCCGTTAGCGTACCCATGTTCATACAAGCTTGGTAAGCGTGTAGAGCATCTAAGTCTTCACGGAGCTGACCAACAACACGAGAAACTAAGTGCATTACATGGCTGTAGCGGTCAACTTTTAGCAAGTCTGCTACGTGGCGAGTGCCAGCTTCGGCAATACGCGCAACATCGTTACGTGCTAGGTCGACTAGCATCATGTGCTCGGCGTTTTCTTTCTTGTCGCTACGCAGTTCTAGCTCGATACGGCTGTCTAGGTCGAAATCGATTTGACCGTCAGGGCGCTTACCACGACGACGAGTACCAGCAATTGGGTAGATCTCGATTTGGTTGGTTTCTGTCTCGTATTTCAGCGCGCTTTCTGGAGAAGCACCGAACAGAGTAAACAGCTCGTCTTGCATGTAGAACATGTAAGGGCTTGGGTTACTTTGTTTGAGTTCTTTATAAGCCGCCAATGGAGCAGGGCAAGGTAGAGTGAAGCGGCGTGAAGGTACTACTTGGAATACATCGCCTTTAACTACGTACTCTTTTAAATCACGAACCGTTTGGCAGAAGTCTTCATCTGAAACGCTAGGTACTGCTTCAACGTTGTCTAACGGCGTTACTTCTGTGATGGCTTTCAGTGACTGACATTGAGTTTGAATGTCGGCTAGACGGTCAGTCAATTGCGCTTTGAGGCTGTCATCTTGAGCGAACAAGCTCGCGTGAAGTAGGCCTTCGTTCTCTTGGTGATCGAAACGTAATAGTGTTTCAGCTACGTAGAATACAAAGTCAGGACAATTGTTGGTTGCTTCAGCATCACCGAGTGGCTCAAAGTTTGCCACGATGTCGTAAGCGAATAGACCCGCCATGAATAGCGCGTGTTTGTTATCAGCGTCTTGCTCAAAGCTGTGCTGAACTAAACGTAGAGCATCGAATGAAGACGCTTCTCTTAAGCGTGAGTCTTCGTCTAATTCGTTGCTTGGCTCGATAAAAGTCAGCGTCAAAACGTTATCAGTAAGGTCAGATTTAATTTCTGCTTTCACGTTTTGAGTGAGATGTTCGATAAGCGCTTGACCGTTTTCAGTCAATGCTTGAAAGGTTACTTCATGTCCGCGACATACGATGCGAACAGCAGAGTCGATAAGGAGTAGGCTTGTCAGGTTCTGTTTAGATTCAATCTCGGCAGATTCCAACAAAAGACTATCAGTTTTGTTTTCACACAAAGTATGAAAAACGCTGGTTGGATCTTGCGAGTAAGGAACTGAAGAATTGATGACCTCAATGGTTCCCAGCTTTTTGATTTCAATGGCCTTGTTCACAAGACCTCCTTTATGATTCTTTAAATTTCCTGCCGTACATAGTCGCATAAAGATACCTTTCACCCAATCTAGAATATGGTCAATTCGATGATTTGTTAGTCAGTTGAATGTGAGATGTTCGACAAATTAAAAAGCCCGCTATTAAAGCGGGCTTAGTGATAACTTTTTTATAAACAAACTGTTTAACTAGAAGTACACGTTAGCCCACCAAGAACTTGTCCAAGTGCGCCACCAATTAAGCTCTGAACTTGCTTCTACTGAAGAAAGTTCTAAAACTTTATCTTTATGGTTTTGGTTAAATTCTTGTAACATGGTGAACCTATCAAATGTGATACTTCGTATTTGTGTACTAGTTAACTAGTTTTCTGCTTGCGGGTCAAGTGTGTTGACACAAATATAACGATAAAAATTGAAAACAATGAAAAAGAATATATGAGAATTGATCTACATAGTCATACAACAGCCTCAGATGGCCGACTTACTCCACCTGAGCTAATTGACCGAGCGCTTGGCTTTAACATCGAAGCGCTAGCGATTACAGATCATGACACGACTGATGGGCTTGCTGAAGCACGCAACTATATTGCTGATAACAACCTCCCTATTCAGCTGATCAACGGCATTGAGATTTCGACTGTTTGGCAAAACAAAGATATCCATATTGTTGGGTTAAACGTTGATCCTGAGTCACCAGAGCTTAAAGCGCTCATTGAGCAACAGAAGCAACACCGTATTGGACGTGCAGAGATGATTGCTCAACGTCTTGAGAAAGCGACTCGTGAAGGGTTGCTAGAAGAAGTTAAATTGATTGCGGGTGACGCACCTATTACTCGTGCTCACTTTGCTAAGTGGTTAGTCGATAACGGCTACGCAAAAACCATGCAGCAGGTGTTTAAAAAGTTTCTTACTCGCAATAATCCAGGTTATGTGCCGCCTACGTGGTGTTCAATGAGTGATGCTGTCACGGCTATCCATGCTGCTGGTGGACAAGCCGTACTCGCTCACCCTGGGCGATATGGTCTTACAGCCAAGTGGGTTAAGCGCCTGCTAGCGGCATTTGTTGAAGCGAAAGGGGATGCGATGGAAGTTGCTCAACCTCAGCAAGCGCAACAAGAAAGACGCACACTCGCGGATTATGCTATACAATACAAACTATTAGCCTCCCAAGGCAGTGATTTCCATTACCCATCTCCGTGGATGGAACTTGGACGCAATCTCTGGCTACCTTCTGGGGTCGAAGAAGTATGGAAAGATTGGGAGTTTCAAACGGTTTCACCATCTGAATAGTCTTTAGGTGAGCCAGCTCCTTCTGATGATAGAGTCGAGAGATTCGATAACGAGGATCAACAATGAGCCAGTTTTTTTATGTACACCCAGATAACCCACAAGCACGCTTAATTACTCAAGCGGTTGCGATTATTCGCAATGGCGGCGTTGTGGTTTATCCAACAGATTCCGGTTATGCGCTGGGCTGTCAGCTTGAAAACAAACAAGCACTTGAACGTATCTGTAAAATTCGTCGCATCGATGACAAGCATAACTTCACCTTGTTATGTCGTGATCTTTCTGAATTATCACTGTATGCACGCGTCGATAACGTGGCTTTCCGTCTACTGAAAGCACATACACCAGGTGCTTACACGTTTATCTTTAAAGCAACCAAAGAAGTACCAAAGCGTTTGATGAACGCCAAGCGTAAAACGATTGGTATTCGTGTCCCAGACAACAAGATTGCACTCGACCTGTTGGAAGCGATGGGCGAACCACTGATGTCGACGTCTCTGATTCTTCCGGGTAACGAGACTACTGAGTCGGATCCAGAAGAAATTCGTGACAGCCTAGAGCATGCGGTTGATGTCATTTTGAATGGCGGTTACTTAGGTGAGCAACCGACGACGGTTATTGACTTCAGTGACGATGATGCCGTGGTTCTACGTCGTGGTGCGGGCGATCCTGCGCCGTTTGAATAATCGCTTTACTGATTAACAGTCTGTAACGATACAGCAAACCTGCCACAGTAAATAACAAGTGCTTTTTGGCAGGTTATTTGCGATAATACGCGACCGCGATTTGGTCGCGAAAAATTCATTCGACGTCTGTGAAGACGACAATTAGGTAGAAAAGAGTAAATGAGCGAAAAATTACAGAAGGTTTTAGCGCGAGCTGGTCACGGTTCTCGTCGTGAACTAGAAGGTTTAATCAAATCTGGTCGTGTAAGTGTTAACGGTCAAGTTGCGAAACTGGGCGAGCGTCTTGAAGACGAGAACTCAGTGATCCGTATCGATGGCCATACTGTTTCAGGCAAGGCTTCTGAAGAAGTGGTTTGTCGTGTACTTGCTTACTACAAACCTGAAGGTGAGCTTTGTACTCGTCACGATCCTGAAGGCCGCCGTACTGTTTTTGATCGTCTACCTAAGATCCGTGGTTCTCGTTGGATTTCAGTTGGTCGTCTTGATGCAAACACATCAGGCCTTTTGCTTTTCACTACTGATGGTGAGCTTGCAAACCGTCTAATGCACCCAAGCCGTCAGGTTGAGCGTGAGTACCTAGTACGTGTATTCGGTGAAGTGACTGAGCAGAAAGTTAAAAACGTTACTCGTGGCGTACAACTAGAAGACGGCATGGCTCGTTTTGAAGATGTGGTTTACGCTGGTGGTGAAGGTATGAACCATACTTTCTACGTAGCGATTAACGAAGGTCGTAACCGTGAGGTTCGTCGTCTTTGGGAATCACAAGAAACAACAGTAAGCCGCCTGAAACGTGTACGTTACGGTGATATCTACCTTGATAAGAAACTGCCTCGTGGCGGTTGGAAAGAGCTAGATCTTCAAGAAGTTAACTACTTGCGTGAGCTTGTTGAACTTAAGCCAGAGAAAGAGACACTGTTGGATCTTGATCCTTCAAACACTTCTCGTAAGCGTGAGCGTTCTCGTAGCCAAAAAATTCGTCGTGCTGTTAAGCGTCACGAAGAGCGTGCAAACGCACCAAAAGGCCGTAGCAACCAAACTAAGCGTAAGAAGCCTGCAACTCGCGGTACTACAACACCTGATTCAGGTCGTAGCGCTCCAGCTGCAAACAAAGGCAAACCTCAGGCTAACAAAAGTAAGCCTAAACTGAACAACGGTCGTCCGGCTAAACCAGCTAAGCCAAGAACACGTCAGTAATTACTTAAGTAGTTGCTATAGTTCTTACGCGTAAAGCTTCATTAGCTAAAAGCACTGAATACTAAAAAACCTGCTCATTGAGCAGGTTTTTTTACGTCTAGAAGAAATAAAAGATGCGAGATACGAGTAACCGAGTATCGAAAACATACTGCCACAATCGGCAGTAAGCATGCTCTTCGTATCTCTTATCTCGTTTACGCGCATCTATAAATCTTTTTGCATCTCGTATTTCGTTCTATTTACTTATGATTCGAGAAGTTATCGCCTTTCGCCAATCGGTCGTAAAGCACAACATTCACTGATGCCGCTAGGTTCATGCAGCCGTTGGTCGGAACGTAAATCGTCTCACGACAGAAATCTGTGATCTCTTTCTTTAGCGTGCCATCTTCTGGGCCAAAAATGTAAAACGCGCGTGGTGGGTGCTTGTAATCAGGTAGAGGCTTAGCACCTTCAATCAGATCAACAGCAACCGGCACGCAGCCTACTGGAATAATATCTTTCAGCTCTTCAACACCAATCAAAGGCAAGGCTAAGTGCTTTTCTTTGGTGTCGGTATGGAATTTTCGCGCATGGTCGTAGCGTGTGCCAGTGTAAAACACAGAGTTGGCGCCGTAGCAGCCAGCAGCTCGCATTACAGAGCCTACGTTTTCAGGCGTCTTTGGGTTAACTAGGCCAATGCAGGCATAGCCTTTTGATTGTGTGTCTGTTTTTGCTTTGGTCATAATCAGTGAATCTAAAGTTGATGATGAAAGTGAGTAATCATGATGAGAAATGGCGTGATAAAAATAGCCGAGCAATCGGCTCGGCTAACTTTTAACTCGCTTACATGAATACTTGTTTACTCATGCTGATGAGCGTCAACAGCGGTATTAGTCACGTTTCCACAGCATGTGACAGAACTTATGTTCTGGGTCACGGCTGATTAGCATGCGAGCAAATACGTCGTCTAGAACGTCATCAGCTTCATTCACAAGACCAATGCGCACTTCAGCGTAGATTTCTTTGTCGACTTCAAAGCCAACATGTTCAACCCAATCATCGCCAGTTTCAACAAGCTCTGCTGCGCCACGATCTTCAAACTGAGCCGTGAAAAGAATCACGTCTGCAGGTTCTAGGTTGTCAGGTGCCATCTCTAGGAAGATGTCGTATGCAGTATCAATTGCGTCGTCATAAGACATTAGGTCGTTAGCTTCGGTCATAATAAGTATCTTAGCTTGCGCGGTTCATGTATTTACGTTCAGCAGTGTTTACTACTACTTTGTCGCCAGTCGCGATGTATTCAGGTACTTGAATAGTAAGACCTGTAGAAAGACGAGCAGGCTTAGTACGAGCAGACGCTGATGCACCTTTGATTGAAGGATCAGTCTCTTCGATAACTAGCTCAACAGATGTTGGTAGCTCAAGCGTTGCAGCGTTGCCATCGATAAGGATCGCGTACATACCTTGAGTTTCTTCGTTGATGAACAGTAGTTCGTCTTCGATGGTTTCACCGTTGAAGATGAATTGAGTGTAATCTTCGTTGTCCATGAAGATGTACTCGTTGCCATCAACGTAAGAGAACATTACTGCACGCTTAGTTACGTCGATAGTTTCAACGATTTCGTCAGCCTTGTGGCGAACTTCAGTTTTAACGCCAGTTGCTACATCGTTACCACGGAAGCGGTAAATTTTTTGGCCGCCACGGCCGCCTGGTGTTGTTACTTCGATATCTTTAACGATCACTGTTTTGCTTTCTACTGTGATAGCAAAACCTTTTTTAATTTCACTTGCTCTAGGCATTTTGTGTTTGTCCTTATTGGGTCTATTCGCTGATTATATCTCGGAGATGCTATAAATAGGAATAGCTTGAATCATAAAGTCACCTAAGCGATCATAGAGTCACAGTTAAATCATGATTTTATTTGCCGAAACGACCTATGCAGCTACCTGTTATTGACCCAACACAGCCTTTTCAACCTGAATTCCAACCTGTAGTTAACGATCTGATTACCTTCTTAAAAGGTGGGTTAGGTTCTAATTTACACAGTGTCTATATTTATGGCAGTGTCGCTCGCAAGCAAGCCGTCGTCGGTCGCTCCAATCTAGATGTGGTTGTGGTGACACACCGCCCGTTTCCTAAACAACGAACCACGCTGTTAAACACCATTAAATGGCGCTTCCAAAAAAGCTTCCCGCAGGTCACTCAAGTGGCAATTAAAACCACCTTAGTGAGCGAGATAGTCGACTTCGACAACATCTTCACATGGGGCTTTATGCTCAAGCATTTGGCCGTGTGTGTGCATGGTGAAGATTTATCGGATTGCTATGGTGATTTTGAAACGAGTTGGGAAATTGCTAAGCACTGGAATATGGATGCTGAAAACTGGTTAGCGGTGTATCGCAACAAGATCGCACGAGCAACGACGCCAGAACAACAAGTGGCCGCGCAAGTAATCATTGCCAAGAAGCTGCTAAGAGCGAGCTACTCTTTGGTGATGTACCGCGATAAGTATTGGTTTGATGATCCTGTCGAATGTGGTCAACAGTTCTTGAAGTATCACCCTGATAGGGAAGTTGAAATTCAACGACTGGGCATCTTACTTTCTGGAAGAGCGATTCCGAAACGTTCGGTTATCGGTATTCTTGATGGCTTTGGTGAGTGGTTGATTAAGCAGTATCAGAAAACCGAATTCAGAATTGGATAGAGGTTTATAACTGGTTAATTGATACTAAAAAGCAGATCGTGCTGAAGAGCATGTCTCTGCTTTTTTCGTTTAAAGGGCATATTAAAATAGTGCTAGAACAACCCCAACTGCTGCCCACTGACTCTTTCAAAATCTAAACCGATGAAGGGCAGGATTGCCTCTGCGACCGGTTTAATCTGCTTGTCGATATAGTGCTGATAATCGATACCACTCTTTAAATACTCTTTGGGCTCAGGGCCACTCAGAGTAATCAAATACTCGATACGTCCTTTGTTTTGGTATTGAAGAGGGCGTCCTAACTGAGCATTGATCTCGTCGGCCATTCGAGCTGCGCGAACCTGCGGTGGAATGTTCTTTTGGTATTCGTGTAATTTGCGGCGTAAGCGCTTTTGATACACCAATAAATCATCATGCTTGCCAGCAGAGGTTTCATCAACAAACTGTCTGACATAGTCGGTCGGATCTTGGTCGTGAAACACCATCTCATACAAGGTTTGTTGAAATTGCTGGGCGAGTGGTGTCCAATCGGTGCGTGCACTCTCAAGCCCTTTAAAGATAATCTTTTCTTTGTCGCCTTGAGTGATTAATCCGGCATAACGTTTCTTCGAGCCGGTTTCTGAACCTCTAATCGTTGGCATTAGAAACTTGCGATAGTGAGTCTCGTATTCCAGTTCGAGTATTGAGGTTAGGTTGTGGGTCTCTTTTAAGTGATTCGTCCACCAATCGTTGATGTAAGCGACCAGTTCATTCCCTATCTCGTCTGCTTTTTGCTGATCATAACTGCCGTTCAGAGACACGAAGGTTGAATCGGTATCGCCGTAAATCACTTGATAGCCTTTGTCCTCGATAAGCACTTTGGTTTGCTTCATGATTTCATGCCCACGCATGGTGATCGATGAGGCTAGGCGAGTATCAAAGAAGCGACAACCAGATGAACCTAACACACCATAAAACGAGTTCATGATGATCTTAATCGCCTGAGAGAACGCTTTCTCGTTGTTCTTCTTCGCCACATCACGTGCAGCCCAAAGGTTTTCGATCATCTCGGGCAAGAAGTGTTTAGAACGGTGGAATTGACCACCTCGAAAGCCATCAACGGCTTGGTCTTCTGCTGGGCCTAGTTCAAGCTTCAACCCTTCAATAAGTCCCATAGGGTCAATCAGAAACGAGCGAATGATCGATGGATACAGGCTCTTAAAATCGAGTACCAAAACCGAGTCGTACAGATTGGGAATTGAATCCATCACATAACCACCGGGGCTCGCAATCCAATTCTCTGGCTCTAAGTTCGGTGCGACATAACCCGCTCTGTGGATTTGAGGCAGATATAAGTTAGTAAAGGCAGCAACAGAGCCACCAACGCGGTCCAACTCAACACCGGTTAATCTAGAGCGCTCAATCGCGAAGTCGAGTAGGTGAGTGTGCTCGAAGATGCGGTTTACCAGTACGCAGTCTTGAAGGTTGTACTTGGCGAGTGAAGGTTTATCGAACTTAAACATTCGGTTTATCTCATCCATACGGTCGTGAACGTTATGGATGTCTTTGCCTTCACTAAGCAGTTCTTGTGATATCGACTCAAGCGACCAAGAACGGAAGTGGTAGGTCGCTGTCTTGAGCATATCGATACCATCCAAGACAACGCGCCCCGGAATCGTGATAAAACCTTGTTGATTTTGAGCAGAACTGCGGAAAAAGCTTGGTTGATTGTCTCTGCCGATGTTGAGCTTCACTTCGTTCCATTCTGAACGTTTGTGCAGCAGCCTAAAATCGAAGTCGATAACGTTCCAACCAATGATGATGTCAGGGTCAAATTCAGAGAACCAAGCTATCATGGCTTCAAGTAGCGCTTTCTCGTTGGCAACCCATTGGATATTGGTTTCAGCTTGTTGTGCTTCGCCGACCATGATTACTCGGCTGTCCATCGGGCTGTCTAGGCCAATTGAATAAAGCACGCCTTTTTCTGAACACTCAATATCAAGCGAGACCACAGATAGATTGGGTAAGTAATCACCTGCTCGGCATTTCGCATTTGAGACTCGACGATGCTGATTTTTTTGCGTTGCAGATCCAGTGAACTCAATACTTCCCTTGATAAAGCGTTCCATCAAGAATCGATCGGCGAGTCGAATGTCGCTTTCAAAGGTTTGGATTTCTTCGTTGTGAAAGGCTTGCGCTAAACCAAAGCTACTTCTCGACAGTGAGGTGTAACACGCGGCGAGAGGTGTTTGCTCGAATGTGGCTAATTCTAGAGGCTTAAATTGGCAATCGATCGACTCTTTCGTTGCGATTGCCTGACATGCTTCAACGTCAGATTGAGCAACAAAAAATACAGGTTTTTCATTTTGAATCGTCAGCAGAGTAGGGCCTTGAGGGGTGCTTAACCACAAGTCGATTTGTGTGCGCCCTGAAAAATCTCTTGCTTGTCTTGTGAGTACAAAGCCTTGCTGAATATCCAATGTAGTAACCTATTGAAATGGGGAATCGAATACTACCATCTAGCGGACCTCAGCGCACAATAGGCAGTAAAAATACTAACTAAATTCTAGTTAGTAGAGGCGAATAACGGGACTCTATAAGCAAATAAGTGAAATTGTCGCGAATGGTTATTCAATGGTATTGAAAATATCTTTATCTTATGTAATTTTATTGGGTGTTGTTTTAACTGGTTGATTTTTAGAAAAAGCTTGTTGTTTTAGTTAGCTTATTTGTTAATAAGTACTTGCTAAAGTTCGTGTTTCAGCACATATTCAACAGAGCTTTTTTTTAGTAATTAAGTTAAGATGTACTCAATGCTGCGATCCACTGTTTCTTTGTTCAATTGTTTCAAACAGATGAAACGACACAGTGGTTGCAGAGCCAATTAATAGTGTGGAGATACAAGTTTGATAAATGTTTTCCTTGTAGATGATCACGAGCTGGTTCGCACAGGGATACGACGTATTATTGAAGACGTCCGTGGAATGAACGTAGCAGGGGAAGCTGAAAGCGGTGAAGATGCTGCAAAATGGTGTCGTACTAACAATACTGACGTTATTTTGATGGATATGAATATGCCTGGTATTGGTGGTTTAGAAGCAACCAAGAAGATCTTGCGTTTCAACCCTGATGTTAAAATCATCGTTTTAACTGTTCATACGGAAAATCCGTTTCCAACTAAAGTGATGCAAGCTGGAGCTGCTGGTTACCTTACTAAAGGGGCAGGTCCGGATGAAATGGTAAATGCAATTCGAGTGGTTAATAGTGGCCAACGATACATTTCACCAGAAATTGCGCAGCAGATGGCTTTGAGCCAATTCTCGCCCGCGTCTGAAAATCCATTCGCAGACTTATCTGAACGTGAACTTCAAATCATGATGATGATTACCAAAGGTCAGAAAGTGACGGATATTTCAGAACAACTCAATCTAAGTCCTAAAACAGTCAACAGTTACCGCTACCGCTTGTTCAGTAAGCTGGATATCAGTGGCGATGTAGAGCTGACGCATTTAGCGATTAGACATGGAATGTTAGACACTGAGACCCTTTAACACTGAGATCGTATAGTGACCAACTTGTTTGACTCAGTCTCATTCCTCAAGACAGTAACAGAGCAGCCCGGCGTTTATCGAATGTATAACGCCGAGGCTGTCGTTATTTACGTCGGTAAAGCTAAGAACCTCAAAAAACGCCTTTCCAGTTATTTCCGTAAAAAAGTCGACAGTGAAAAAACACGCGCTCTAGTCAGTAATATTGACAAGATCGATGTCACTGTAACGCACACGGAAACAGAAGCGCTCATTCTTGAGCACAACTACATCAAGCAGTACTTGCCTAAATACAACGTACTTTTGCGTGATGATAAGTCGTACCCTTATATTTTTATTAGCGGTCACAAGCATCCTCGTTTGTCGATGCACCGTGGTGCTAAGAAGAAAAAGGGCGAATACTTTGGTCCTTACCCTGATTCCGGCGCTGTGCGTGAGACGCTACACCTAATCCAAAAGATTTTCCCTGCCCGCCAGTGTGAAGATACCGTTTATGCCAACAGAACGCGCCCGTGTTTGATGTATCAGATTGGTCGTTGTGCCGCGCCTTGTGTCAGCTCAATTATCTCTGATGAAGAGTACAGTGAACTTATCGATTACGTTCGTCTATTCCTGCAAGGGAAAGACAAATTAGTCCTTGAGACGCTTATCGACAAAATGGACACAGCAAGCCGTGAGCTTCGCTTTGAGCAAGCTGCTGCTTTCCGTGACCAAATCCAAGCGATTCGACGCGTGCAAGAACAACAATACGTATCTGACGATTCAATGGAAGATATGGATGTGTTGGGATTTGCTCAAGAGAATGGCGTAGCGTGTATTCATATCTTGATGATTCGCCAAGGCAAGGTTTTAGGCAGTAGAAGCCACTTCCCTAAAATTCCAAACAATACAGTGCGAGAAGAGGTCTTTTCGAGCTTTTTAAGCCAATATTATCTTGCACATAATGAAGCGAGAACGATTCCAACTCGTTTGATTCTCAATGCCGATTTGATGGAAGATGTCACACCGATTCAAGAAGCCTTGTGTGAAGTGGCGGGTCGTAAGATCCACTTCAATACCAACCCTTCAGGTACCCGAGGTCGTTACCTTAAATTGTCGAATACCAATGCATTGACGGCTATTACTACCAAGATTAATCACAAGATGACAATTAATCAGCGCTTCAAAGAGCTTCAAGAAGTGTTGTCGATGGATGCTATCAAGCGCATGGAATGTTTCGATATCAGTCATACCATGGGTGAAAGCACGATTGCGTCGTGTGTGGTATTCAATCAAGAAGGTCCGGTGAAACCGGAGTACCGTCGTTACAACATCACCGGCATTACAGGTGGTGATGATTATGCAGCGATGGCTCAGGCGCTTGAGAGACGTTATTCGAAGCAACTTGATGTCGACAAGATCCCAGACATCATCTTTATCGATGGTGGTAAAGGTCAGTTAAACCGTGCTCATGAGATCATTTCTAAATATTGGGGAGATTGGCCGTTTAGACCAAGAATGATGGGTATTGCGAAAGGGGTAACGCGTAAACCGGGTTTAGAGACCTTAGTAACCCTTGAAGGTGAAGAATTTAACTTACCTAGCGATGCGCCAGCACTGCACCTTATCCAACACATTCGTGATGAAAGCCATAATCATGCGATTGCAGGGCACAGGGCGAAACGTGGTAAAACGCGCAGAACCAGTGCTTTGGAAGGAATTGAAGGGGTAGGGCCCAAACGTCGTCAAGCTTTGCTGAAATATATGGGTGGCTTACAAGAACTTAAGCGTGCAACTGTCGAAGAAATAGCCAAAGTGCCGGGCATTAGTCATTCTTTGGCAGAAAACATTTATCAAGCATTGAAACAATAGTAAAAATCCCGCACCATTAAAGCGCAATTAATAAGAGCCCAATAATATGCGTTTGAATATACCTAACATTTTGTCCTTACTGAGACTATTTTTGATCCCAGTATTCGTTGTCGTTTTCTATCTACCTTATCAATGGGCTCCTTTCGCTGCTGCGATGGTGTTTTGGGTAGCAGGTTTCACTGATTGGCTAGATGGCATGCTAGCTCGTAAGTTAGGGCAAACGTCTCGCTTTGGTGCCTTCATTGACCCTGTGGCTGACAAAGTGTTGGTCGCTACGGCTCTTATCCTGATTACTGAGCATTACCACTCGATTTGGATAACTATCCCAGCCGTGACTATGATTGCTCGTGAGATCATCATTTCAGCGCTTCGTGAATGGATGGCTGAAATCGGTAAACGTGCAAGTGTTGCGGTATCTTGGGTTGGTAAAGTAAAAACGGTTTCTCAGATGTTCGCCCTTTGGGTACTTATCTGGCGCTATGACGATTGGATGGTATGGGTCGGATACATTGCGCTCTATGTCGCAACCGTACTTACTTACTGGTCAATGGCACAATACTTGATGGCCGCCAAAGACGATTTGTTAGACGAAAAACATCATTGATGAAGAAGCGAGCTGAGGCTCGCTTTTTTGATCTTTAACCTAAGGTTAAGTTATCAATAGTGGATATATAATGTGATATAGATCTCCTTTGAATAACCCGCTCACCGTGTGTTTTGAACATAAAGTCAGCTATTTGGCCTGTTTCGTATGAAATCTATTCAAACGAATTAAAAATACAAAAATAATATTGACTCAATCGTCTGAATCCGTAGAATGCATCCCGTACCCAAGAGGATGGCAATGAGCGATTCGATTGGAGTTACTAAGGCGCCTTGGCAGAGTGGCTATGCAGCGGATTGCAAATCCGTGGACCTCGGTTCGACTCCGGGAGGCGCCTCCAT
>NZ_JALNTU010000008.1:0-207875 GCF_023161685.1 Vibrio sp. 1CM8B | reverse complement strand
GGTGAATAGCGCAGCTTGGTAGCGCATCTGGTTTGGGACCAGAGGGTCGGGGGTTCGAATCCCTCTTCACCGACCACCTTAAGAAGCCCTAGTCGAAAGACTAGGGCTTTTTACATCTGAAATTTAGATAACTTGAACAGAGTGGGGGTTCGCCTGATGTTCAAAGAATGTCTCTTCACCGATCACTTAAGAAGCCCTGTCAGAAATGACGGGGCTTTTTTACGTCTGGAATTTAGATAATTTGGTGCCAAGAGGGCCGTGGGCTGGTGCGCCAGGTCTGTGGATCGCCAGTCCGCAGGGAGCCCTGCCGCGCCAAACCCCTCTTCACCGACCACCTGTAAGAAAGCTCATCAGAAATGATGAGCTTTCTTACATCTGTCTCCCCCTTTCTTATGTAAGACAGATTCCTATCGATCTGCTTGATTATGGTTCCGATACGGAGTTGCTTTCTTTATCAAATGTGTAGATCTATATCTTATTTTATATAAATGACACGTTCAATAATTCGACATATTAATGGGTTTGGTCTAAAGACTTTTATGAAAAGTGAAATCTGACCCTAAATTTGCTCACTAAGGCCTGAATTTGACAGCTTTCTACGCATTTGGTCGTTCAAAAACGCCTCTGATTTATTCAACCTTTCGTTTATCTATTTTGCATTTACCAAAGTAATACAAATGGTTAAATGTATGGTTAATTAACGTGTATCTGGTTGTTTTATTTGTTCAAATTAACAAAATTAGCGTTTGTTTCTATAGTGTTAATTGTTTTTTAGAATAATTATTTGTTTTTAGTGACTGGTAGTGAGATCTGCTTTGAAGCACGGCTTTAACTCTACAAGTAAGTAGTGGTAAGGAGTTTGTGAGTATTTCTTGCCGATAATATAATATTGATTTTTCTTACTATATGCTCTTTAGGTGAATAGTTATGTCGTACTTTTGCTTGCTAAGCGTTTAATGTCGACTTTTTATCCTATTTTTGTTGCTTTTCTGTGAATTATTTGCCAAATTGTCAACCGTATAAAATATCAGAACAATATTCTGGTAAGAATGGATTCAATTTTGCAGACAGGGCAGAAAGCTGCCAAAGCAGTAGAGGTCTGGTAATGTCACTTTTAGAAGTAAAAAATCTTCGTATCGAATACCCATCTCGTCATGGAGTTCACGCCGCAGTTAAATCACTTTCGTTCAACATTGAACGTGGTGAGATTGTTGGTGTTGTAGGCGAGTCTGGTGCAGGTAAATCAACAGTAGGTAATGCTGTGATCGATTTATTGAGCCCTCCTGGCCGTATTGCTAGCGGCGAGGTATTTCTGGACGGCGAAAAAGTCTCTGGTTTATCTCCTGAACAGATGCGTTCTGTTCGCGGCTCAAAGATTGGTTTTATCTTCCAAGACCCAATGACTTCTCTTAACCCTCTATTCACAGTAGAACAGCAGTTAAAAGAGACGATTCATGCCAACATGAAGGTTTCGGATCAAGAAGCCTACCAGCGCTCATTAGACTTGATGAACCAAGTGGGTATCCCACAACCAGAAAACCGTTTAAAGCAGTACCCTCACCAATTCTCTGGCGGTATGCGTCAGCGTGTGGTTATCGCGATCGCATTGGCAGGTGAACCTGACCTAATCATCGCAGATGAACCAACAACGGCACTTGATGTGTCTATTCAAGATCAAATCTTAGGTTTGATTCGCGACCTATGTATCAAGAAGAACGTAGGTTGTATGTTGGTCACGCACGACATGGGTGTGGTATCTAATGTTACCGACCGCGTAGCCGTGATGTACCGTGGTGATTTGGTTGAGTTTGGTCCGACGGCGAAAGTCCTTGGTACTCCTGAGCACCCATACACACACAGTCTTATCTCTGCGGTTCCCCGTTCGGATCGCAAACTTGATCGTTTCCCTCTTGTTAGCTACATCGAAGAAGCACAAGAGATGGAACCATTGGATGTGAAGAACCACTGGTTAGGTCAAAGCCAAGATCACCGTGATTACACTGGCCCACTGTTGAACGTTGAGAACGTAAACTTACGCTTTACCACCAAAGATTCTTTCTTTGAGAGCCGTCGTGAGTACGTTCAAGCATCAAACAACGTGAGCTTTGAAGTGCATGAAGGTGAGACGTTTGGTTTAGTAGGTGAGTCAGGTTCAGGTAAATCAACGATTGCTCGTGTGATTGCTGGCTTGTACGCACCCAACTCAGGCAAGGTAACGTTTGAAGGCGTTGACCTGACTGGGCTTAAATCTGAAAAAGAGCGTCGCCCAATGCGCCGCCAAATGCAGATGGTTTTCCAAAACCCTTACACATCAATGAACCCTCGAATGAAGATATTCGACATCATTGCTGAGCCTATTCGATTCCATAAACTGACGCGCAACGAGAATGAAACTCGTCAGATCGTGAACGATCTGCTAGAGCACGTTGGTTTGGGCGTAATGGCCGGGGTTAAGTACCCACACGAATTCTCAGGTGGCCAACGTCAGCGTATTTCTATCGCTCGCGCCTTGGCAACTCGCCCTCGTCTTTTGATTTGTGATGAACCTACGTCGGCACTGGATGTGTCGGTACAGGCTCAGATCCTTAACCTACTAAAAGACTTACAAGACGAGCTAAACCTAACCATGCTGTTCATCAGTCACGATTTACCGGTTATTCGCCAAATGTGTGATCGTGTTGGTGTGATGCAAATGGGAGAACTATTGGAAGTCGCGCCAACCGAGCAGCTATTCCAATCGCCTCAGCATGAATACAGCAAACACCTAATTTCTTTAATGCCTGAATTTACAGGTTTAAGAGAAGAAAAAGCAGTGGCACAAGCCGCGGTATAAAAATCAGCAGGCTGGAGTTTAGCTTGCTAAAAACAATAAACAGACGCAAATACAACAACTAGGGATCTGGATTCCCGCATGAAGGAGTTATGCAATGAAAACCATGAAAAGCAAATTAGCAGTAGCTTTAATGGCAGCTGGCCTAAGCTTTAGTGCAGCAGCAGCAGATATTACCGTTGGCTACGCAGCTGACCCTGTATCACTTGACCCGCACGAGCAGCTGTCTGGTGGCACACTGCAAATGTCTCACATGGTGTTTGACCCTCTAGTACGTTTCACAAAAGAGATGGATTTTGAAGGCCGCCTAGCATCGAGCTGGGAGCGTGTTGATGAAACGACTTTCCGCTTCAACCTACGTAAAGGTGTGAAATTCCACTCTGGTAACGAACTGACTGCTGATGATGTTGTGTGGACTTTTGAACGTCTACAAGCTTCTCCAGACTTTAAGTCTATCTTCACGCCATACGAAAAAATGGTAAAAGTGGATGACTACACAGTTGAGCTTATTTCTAAAGCGGCTTACCCACTAGTACTACAAACAGCAACGTACATCTTCCCAATGGACAGCAAGTTCTACTCTGGCCAAACAGCGGAAGGTAAAGACAAGTCTGAGCTAGTTAAGCACGGTAACTCGTTCGCTTCGACTAACGTTTCAGGTACTGGTCCATTCATCGTAACGCAGCGTGAGCAAGGCGTTAAAGTAACGTTCGAGCGTTTCAACGATTACTGGGACACAGAAACTGAAGGCAACGTAGACAAGCTAACACTTGTGCCAATCAAAGAAGACGCAACACGTGTTGCAGCACTTCTTTCTGGTGACGTTGATATGATTCACCCAGTAGCACCAAACGATCACAAGCGTGTTAAAAACGCTAAGAACATCGATCTAGTAACGCTACCTGGTACTCGTATCATCACGTTCCAAATGAACCAAAACAGTAACGAAGCTCTTAAAGATGTTCGCGTTCGTCAGGCGATTGTTCACGCAATCAACAACGAAGGTATCGTTAAGAAAATCATGAAAGGCTTCGCAACAGCAGCTGGTCAGCAAAGCCCAACAGGCTACGCGGGTCACAACGAAGACCTAGTTCCTCGTTACGATCTGAAAAAAGCGAAAGAGCTGATGAAAGAAGCGGGCTACGAAGATGGCTTTACGCTAACTATGATGGCACCAAACAACCGTTACGTGAACGATGCGAAAGTAGCGCAAGCGTCTGCGGCAATGCTATCTAAGATTGGTATCAAAGTTGATCTTAAGACTATGCCTAAAGCACAGTACTGGCCTGAATTTGACCTATGTTCAGCAGACATGATGATGATTGGTTGGCACTCAGATACAGAAGATTCAGCTAACTTCAACGAGTTCCTAACTATGACTCGTAACGAAGAAACTGGCCGTGGTCAATACAACTGTTCTGGTTACTCAAACCCAGAAATGGATGCGATTGTAGAAGCTTCTAACACTGAAACTGACCCAGTTAAGCGTGCTGAAATGTTGAAAGGCGTTGAAGCAACACTTTACAACGACGCAGCATTCGTACCTCTACACTGGCAGAGTGAAGCGTGGGGCGCGAAGTCTAACGTAGGCGCAGCAGATGTAGTAAACCCAATGGTTATGCCTTACTTCGGCGACCTAGTTGTAAAATAATCTAGCTTGCTAGAATCGAGAGCCTGAAGCTTTTCAGGCTCTCAAATTATTAAGAAATAGATTTAAGTTTCGGTATTTGGTCTTCCTTCAGTCTGGCTAAATACCTTTTTTAAGACTGAATTTTGTTATCTAGTCGCGGATTTCGATTAGATAGTCATGGATAGATAAGGGGCAAGGAATGGTTACGTTTCTGGTCAAGCGCCTGTTTCAGGCACTGATAGTGATGTTTGTGATCAGTTTGGTGGCGTTTGCCATTCAGGATAACCTGGGCGACCCGTTGCGTGAGTTAGTCGGTCAATCTGTTTCAGAATCGGAGCGTCAAGCGCTGCGTGATGAACTCGGCTTAAATGATCCCTTCATTACAAAATATACTCGCTTTGTGGGCGCAGCTCTACAAGGTGATCTTGGTACTTCATATTTCTTTAAACGCCCTGCTGTGGACGTAATCTTAGACAAATTGGTCGCGACGCTTGAACTTGTGTTTGGCGCTTCTCTGATCATCGTTTGTCTGTCGATTCCACTCGGCGTTTATTCTGCAATACACCCAAAAAGCTTCTTCACTAAAATGGTGATGGCGGGCAGTAGTATCGGCATTTCTGTGCCTGTTTTCTTAACCGCAATCATGTTGATGTATGTATTCTCTATTGAATTAGGTTGGCTGCCGTCGTTTGGACGTGGTGAGACCGCAAACTGGTTTGGTTGGGAGTCTGGCTTCTTAACGATAGATGGCCTTGCGCACTTAGTACTGCCGAGTATTGCTCTAGCATCTATCATGCTGCCGCTATTCATTCGTCTAGTACGTTCTGAAATGCTAGAGGTTCTTAGCTCTGAATACATCAAGTTTGGTAAAGCAAAAGGCCTAGCGCTGAACAAGATTTACTACCAACACGCTTTGAAAAACACAATGCTGCCAGTATTAACGGTAGGTGGTGTTCAAATCGGTACTATGGTGGCTTACACCATTCTTACTGAAACTGTATTCCAGTGGCCAGGCACCGGCTTCCTATTCCTTGAAGCGATTAACCGAGTGGATACACCACTGATTACCGCATACGTTATCTTCGTAGGTCTTATCTTCGTAGTAACGAACACCATTGTTGACTTGCTATACGGCATCATTAACCCAACAGTGAACATCACAGGGAAAGGAGCATAATCATGGAACAAACAACAACAGCTCCATCTCGTTGGGAGCGATTCAAGCAGTCAGATATTCTGTACTACTTCTTACGCGACAAAGTGGCAATGGTCAGCTTTGCCATCTTTGCAGCCTTCTTAGTGATGGCACTCGCGGCACCGATTTTAGCGCCAACAGACCCGTATGACGTGACGTCTATCGACATCATGGATTCAGAGTTGCCACCATCTTGGATGGAAGACGGCGAAGAACGTTTCTTACTGGGCACTGATGAGCAAGGTCGTGACATCCTATCGACCATGCTTTACGGCTCTCGTCTTTCATTGACGATTGGTTTCTTGGCGGTTGGCCTTCAGCTGACTCTAGGTATCATCATTGGTCTGTCTGCGGGTTACTTCGGTGGTCGTATCGATAGCTTCCTGATGCGTTTTGCCGATGTTCAGCTTTCGTTTTCAACCATGATGGTAGCGATCATTGTTTCGGCTATCTTTAAGGCGAGTTTCGGTAGTGACTTCTACGCGCAATATGCCGTTGTTATGCTGGTGGTGATCATCGGTATTGCCGAATGGCCACAGTATGCTCGTACTATTCGTGCGTCGGTATTGGCAGAGAAAAAGAAAGAGTACGTAGAAGCGGCGCGTGTGATGGGCTTCAGAGCACCTCGCATCATGTTCCGTCATATTCTGCCTAACTGTTTATCGCCAATTTTGGTTATCTCAACGGTACAGGTGGCAAATGCCATCATGTCAGAGGCGGCACTTTCTTTCCTAGGTTTAGGTCTTCCGGTAGACCAACCGTCACTCGGTGCCCTGATCAGTACTGGTTTTAACTACATTTTCTCAGGAGCATGGTGGATCACGGCATTCCCAGGTGTGCTTTTGGTAACATTAGTTCTAGTTATTAACCTATTAGGCGACTGGTTACGTGACGTGTTTAACCCTAAAATTTATAAAGGGTGATAGCGCGGTTTGATTTTTAGAAAAAAAAGTCACTAAACTAAGAGCCGTAAGCAATTACGGCTCTTTTTTTGCTTAATGGATCTGGAACTTAGTATTATTGACAGTGTCAATAATACTTAAAATGGAATTCATGTTTTATCGACATAGATTCGGTAATAATTAGCCCGTGAGGGTTTAAGTGGTGGTTATGAAATTGACAATGAATGCTGTATGTCGTGCTGTGACGAGAAATTATCGTATGGGGCTTATCGCTGCATCTCTTTTGGTATCGAGCCAAGTGAATGCAGAGTCGGTTCTATGTGATGCAACTCAGGCAAGCACCAACCAATTACCACAGCTAGAGCAATCATGTCCGATCGGTAAGGGTGTATGGGGCAGTAAAGCGCCTAAACGTCATTCAGATAACGAACTGTTTTGGGTTCAATGTGGTCTGCTGAATAAGCCCCTGTCATTGAACCGAGCAAAGCCTCTGTATGAGAAGATCTCGACCAACGTTTGGATGAAGCCAGAAGGCGGAGACTACCGTTGCTTAATCGGACCTTATTCTACCTTCTCTGATGCGAGAAAAGACCTAGCTCAGGTGCGTAAGGTTTCTGGTTACGGTGAAGCGTTTATTCGTATGGTCGATAAGTCGAAAACCTCATCACAGCCTATTGTGGCAAAACCAGCAGAGCCAAAAATGGTTAAGCCTAAGGCTCCTGCAAAAGTAGAAGCTAAGCCTGCCCCGAAACCTGTGGCTGCTAAGCAAGCGGCGGCGGTAACGAGTGCGGCAGCTATTCAGACTCTACCAAGCGGCAATGCGAGCTCAGACAATGATCTAGAGATCGAGATTCGCGTGAAAGCAGACGTTGCGGGTAGCCAATATGCGATTCCTTACCTTCTAGACCATCAACAACAGTTCTACATGGAGCAAGGTAAGCCTTGGAGCCGCCTAGATTACGATAGCGCTGAATTGGTATGTAATCAGGTCAACATGAAGCTGATGAGTGAAAAACAATGGCAGAGCATCTTGAACTCAAAGGTTATGGAAAAACAGAACTGGCCAATGCATCTCCCTTATTGGGGCGCAGATAAGAAAGGTCTGTTTACCAACGGTAACGTAAATCAATTGAAAGGTTCTTCATTGCTTAATGTGATGTGCGTTAAGTAACGACGACCGTTACCAAACCAAATAAGCCTCAGCCATTGCTGGGGCTTTGTTGTTTATACACCCTTCTTTTTCAACATAGGTTCGACTTATAGACTCTCGTTCTTCAAGACGAATTTGATTAAAAGTCGCTAAAAATTGTTCAAATAGCGCGGTTGATGCGTAGAAAACCATAACTCAAGCAATAAGGTGATTGAGATTATGAGTTTAAAAAAACGATTAGAAGACGTGGCTCCACGCTTTGAAGCCGGAGGGAAGTACGAAAAGCTCTACCCTGTGTATGAGGCTTTCGCGACAATATTCTATACACCCGGAAACGTAAATCGCGGCATAACCCATGTTCGTGACAGCATTGACCTAAAGCGCATCATGATTCTGGTGTGGTTGGCGACCTTTCCTGCAATGTTCTGGGGGATGTATAACGTTGGGCACCAAAGCGTCCTCGCATTAACCTCCAGCTATCAACTTAACGAACTTGTCTCAGTTATTGAAAGCAGCTGGCGTCTGTCGTGGGCATTTGGTGATGCGCAGTCATTGGTGGCAAGTGGCTGGGCAAGTCAGATGTTGCTTGGTGCACTCTATTTCCTACCCGTTTATGCCACGGTGTTTGTGGTAGGTGGCTTCTGGGAGGTTTTATTTGCCGTTGTACGAAAACATGAGGTGAATGAAGGTTTCTTTGTTAGCTCGGTACTATTCGCACTCATTCTTCCGCCAACCATCCCGCTATGGCAAGCCGCTTTAGGTATCACCTTTGGTATTGTCGTTGCTAAAGAGCTGTTCGGTGGTACAGGGCGAAATTTCTTGAACCCAGCCCTTGCAGGCCGCGCGTTTCTCTATTTCGCGTATCCAGCCAACATGTCCGGTGGGTTGGTGTGGGTTGCCGCTGACGGCTATTCAGGCGCGACCCCACTGAGTCAATGGTATGAGGGGGGCAGCACGTCACTCATCAATAACATGACTGGCGAGGCGATCACCTGGATGGATGCCTTTATCGGTAATATTCCAGGTTCGATGGGTGAGGTGTCGTCACTGCTGATCATGCTGACGGGGTTGATTTTGATTGTGATGAAGATAGCTTCTTGGCGCATTGTAGCTGGGGTGATTGTCGGTCTTGTGGTGACGTCGAGCTTGATGAACTGGATTGGCTCAGAGACTAACTCGATGTTCTCGATGCCGTTCTACTGGCACTTTGTGTTGGGTGGTGTGGCATTTGGTACCTTCTTTATGGCAACGGATCCGGTTTCCGCTGCGTTTACTAATCAGAGTAAGTGGGCTTACGGGATTTTGATTGGTGTAATGACGGTCGGTATCAGAGTGCTCAACCCTGCTTATCCAGAGGGGATCATGCTTGCTATCTTGTTTGCTAACCTGTTCGCACCATTGTTTGACTTTGTTGTAAAAGAGCAAAACATCAAGCGCAGACAAAAACGCGCAGCACGATAATAAATATGACCCAAAAGAAAAAGGCTTGCATTAGTGCAAGCCTTTCTATTTTTATCACGATTGATTTGAAGTTGATTTAACTCCACTTCAAATCAATCTCGAACGGTTGTGTGCTACCACAGTGTTCACCACACATTTCGTCATAAGCACTGTTATGAATTAGAGTTGCCGACGCCACACCCTGATCACTAAAGTGGTCACGTGCTTGATTGACACTCAAAAATTTCATTGGGTGCTGGTGGTCGTCTTTAATTAACTGCTTTTGCTCACCAACGATTTGGTAAGCCAAGTAAATCCCGCCTTCAAATGATTCAATTAGTAGATTCATCACAAACTCCATTTTTCTAGTTAGGTGGATATTGGTGTTACGTCGAATCGAGAACCAAGGTTCAAAGCGGGCATAAAAAAAGCAGTCCCAAGGACTGCTTTTTAAAAGTATCAACTAAAGGTGTTGATTAACGCATAGTTACGAATTCTTCGCTGCCCGTTGGGTGAATCGCCACAACAGAGTCGAAGTCTGCTTTGGTTGCGCCCATCTTCATTGCAACGCCGAAGCCTTGAATCATCTCATCAACCGTGAAGCCGATGCCGTGTAGGCCAACGACTGTTTCTTCGTCGCCAGCACATACTAGCTTCATCTTACAAGGTTGACGGTGCTTGGTGACTGCTGTGTACATCGCAGTGAAGCCAGATGTGTAAACTTTGATGTTGTCTTTGCCGTATTGCTCTTCTGCTTCTTGAGTCGTTAGACCAATAGTGCCGATAGGTGGGTGGCTGAATACAACAGTAGGGACTAGGTTGTAGTCCATTTTCGCGTTAGTTTGACCGTTGAATAGACGCTCAGAAAGCTGACGACCTGCTTTAACTGCTACAGGTGTTAGCTCGATACCGCCTTCCATGATGTCACCAACACAGTAGATGCCAGGAACGTTAGTCGCTTGGAATTCGTCTACCTTGATGTAGCCACGGTCGTTTGTCTCAACGCCAGTTGATGCAAGGTTGATAGCATCAGTCGCTGGGTGACGGCCGATAGCCCAGATTAGGTGGTCAACGTTTTGAGTGTTGCCATTTTCTAGGTGTAGAGTCAGCGTGCCGTCCGCTTCTTTCACTACTTCTTTAGGCACAGAGTGCGTGTGAAGTGTTGGACCTTCCGCTTCCATTACTTCAACCAATGTCTCGATGATCATTGGGTCGAAGCTACGAAGTGGTGATTCTTTACGACAGAATAGGTGTGTTTCTGTGCCAAGTGCGCTTAGTACGCCTGCGATTTCTACTGCGATGTAGCCTGCGCCGATAACAGCAACACGTTTAGGTTGCTCCATTAGGTCGAAGAAACCATTTGAATCGATGCCGTATTCTGCGCCAGGGATGTTTGGAATGGTTGGACGACCACCAACTGCGATCAGGATGTGATCAGCTGTGTAGTGTTCACCGTTAACTTCAACAGTTTTCTCGTCAACGAACTTAGCAAAGCCTTTGATTACGTTTACTTTGTTGTTACCAAGAACGCGATCGTAAGATTGGTGGATACGGCCAATGTACGCTTGGCGGTTTTCTACCAATTTGCTCCAGTTGAAGCCTTTTACGTCAACGTCGAAGCCGTAGTCTTCAGAGTATAGGTTGATAGCTTCAGCAACTTGAGCGCCGTGCCACATTACCTTTTTAGGAACACAACCAACGTTTACACAAGTACCACCAAGGTCTTGAGCTTCGATAAGTGCAACCTTTGCACCGTGCATTGCTGCGCGGTTTGCTGATGCGATGCCGCCTGAACCGCCGCCGATACAGATGTAATCAAAATGAGTCGCCATTACTTTCTCCATTTATTGAAGGCTGTGGGTACAGTGAGCACACTGAACACCTACGTCCTATAGATTCTTAAATTGTCTAATTATTATATTGAGGGCAGATCGGTTGAACTCAATCTCCCTGTTTAAAATTTATTCGTGTACGATCCACTCTACTTTGAAATGACCGGTCGCCGGCGCAATTGCTTCCTTCAAGAATGGAAGAATCTCTTTCATTTGGCTTTCTAGTTTCCAAGGCGGGTTAATCACGATCATGCCTGATGCTGTCATGCCACGCTCGTTGGTGTCTGGTGATACGCCAAGTTCGATTTGTAGAATCTTGTTGATGCCTAAGCCTTCAAGTCCTTCGATCATATCTTCGATATCACAGCGGTTTACTACCGGGTACCAAATTGCGTAGATACCGGTTGCCCAGCGCTTGTGGCTTTGAGCAATCGCAGTCACAACATCGCGGTACTCTTTTGCCAGCTCGTAAGGCGGGTCGATCAGTACTAAACCACGACGTTCTTTTGGTGGCAGGCTGCCCTTTAAGCGCTTAAAACCATCTTCTTTATAGATAGATACCTGACGATCACGGTGGAATTCTTGCTCAAGCAAAGGGTGATCGGCTGGGTGAAGCTCAGTCAGTACCATGCGGTCTTGGTCACGCAGGTGTGCACGTGCAACACGTGGAGAGCCCGGGTAGTAACGTAGTTTCTCGCCATTATTTAGAATGGAAATAGACTCAAGGTAGCTTTGAATGTCTTCAGGGAGGTCTTTTTGATCCCAAACGCGAGCAATACCTTGTTTGTATTCGCCAGTTTTTTCAGACCATTCATGCGTTAAGTCGTAACGACCTACACCAGAGTGAGTGTCATGGTAAACAAAAGGCTTATCCTTCTGTTTCAAAGAATTAAGAATAAGGCTCTGTACGATATGCTTTACTACGTCGGCATGGTTACCTGCGTGGAAGCTGTGGCGATAACTTAACAAATTAAACTCTCGTAACACTCTCGAATTAGAGTGTGGTTAGTGTAGGTGGGGTTAATCAGACTATTATAACCCTCAATGGACCATAAATTCTCGAACAATTCAGGAACAGTCGCTAGCAATATGCAGTTAGTTATTGGTTCTACTATTGAAATTTGCCTTGTTGGGCACTATTTAATAACTATTCGCAGGTGATTTTTTAGGGCGAACTTTAGCCTGATGACTGTAAGACGACCTCATTACAAAAAAGACGAAAGTCTCTAAAGCCAAAGGAATGTTTATATGTCTAATCCGCTATTAACCTTCACGGACTTACCTCCGTTTTCACAGATCAAGCCAGAGCACGTAAAGCCAGCAGTTGAGCAAGTGATTGAAGCGTGTCGCAACAAGATAGAACAAGTACTTGAAGGTAATACTTCACCAAGCTGGGACAACCTGGTTGCTCCAATTGAAGAAGTGGATGATCGTTTAGGTCGCATTTGGTCACCTGTAAGCCATATGAACTCTGTCGTGAACAGTGACGAATTGCGTGAAGCGTATGAGAGCTGCTTACCTGTGCTGTCTGAATACGGCACTTGGGTTGGCCAACACAAAGGCTTGTTCGAAGCGTATAAAGCGATCAAGGCGAGTGAAGCATTCTCGGCACTGAACCAAGCTCAACAAAAAACCATTACCGACGCTTTGCGTGACTTCGAATTGTCGGGCATTGGCTTACCTGCAGATGAACAGCATCGTTACGGCGAGATCAGCAAGCGTCAGTCGGAGCTAGGCTCTCAATTCTCAAATAACGTGCTTGATGCAACCATGGGTTGGAGCAAGCAGATCACAGACGTCGCTGAACTGGCAGGTATGCCTGAATCAGCACTGGCGGCAGCACAAGCGGCGGCTGAGTCTAAAGAGCAACAAGGTTACCTACTGACTCTAGATATCCCATCATATCTACCTGTGATGACCTACTGTGATAACCAAGAGCTACGTAAAGAGTTGTACGAAGCGTACGTAACTCGTGCTTCAGATCGCGGTCCAAACGCAGGTAAGTGGGACAACACTGAGATCATCACTGAGCAACTTAAACTGCGTCACGAGATCGCGCGCATGCTTGGTTTCAGTACTTACAGCGAAAAATCTCTTTCGACTAAGATGGCAGAAACGCCAGACCAAGTACTTGGCTTCCTAAACGACCTAGCAGTAAAAGCCAAACCGCAAGGTGAACGCGAAGTTGAAGAGCTACGCCAGTTTGCTGAGAAAGAATTTGGTGTTTCTGAATTGAATCTTTGGGACATCGCTTACTACAGCGAGAAACAAAAACAGAAGCTGTTCGAGATCTCTGATGAAGAGCTTCGCCCTTACTTCCCAGAATCTAATGTGGTTTCAGGTCTGTTTGAGGTACTGAACCGCGTGTTTGGTATGTCGGTAACAGAGCGTGAAGGTGTAGACACTTGGCATGAGTCAGTGCGCTTCTTTGATATCTTTGATGCGACTGGAACACTGCGTGGTAGCTTCTACCTAGATCTATACGCACGTGAACACAAACGTGGTGGCGCTTGGATGGATGACTGTCGTGGTCGTCGCATTACTGAATCTGGTGAGCTACAAACGCCGGTTGCTTACCTAACGTGTAACTTCAACAAGCCAGTTGGTGATAAGCCAGCACTGTTTACTCACGATGAAGTGGTAACCTTGTTCCACGAATTCGGTCACGGCATTCACCACATGCTGACGCAAGTAGAAGCGGGCGCCGTTGCGGGTATTAATGGTGTGCCTTGGGATGCGGTTGAATTGCCAAGTCAGTTCCTAGAAAACTGGTGTTGGGAAGAGGAAGCGTTGTCGTTCATCTCTGGTCACTTCGAAACAGGTGAAGCGCTACCAAAAGAGATGCTAGAGAAGATGCTAGCGGCGAAGAACTTCCAATCTGCGATGTTTATCCTGCGTCAGCTAGAGCTTGGTTTGTTCGATTTCACGCTACACACTGAATACGACCCTGAAGTGGGTGCTCGCGTACTAGAAACACTAGCGGATGTTAAGTCTAAGGTATCGGTATTGCCAAGCCTAGATTGGAACCGTTTCTCACACAGCTTTGGTCACATCTTTGCTGGTGGCTACAGTGCTGGTTACTACAGCTACCTTTGGGCAGAAGTACTATCGGCAGATGCGTTCTCAGCATTTGAAGAAGAAGGTATCTTCAACACTGAAACCGGTAATCGCTTCCTGAACAACATCCTTGAAATGGGTGGCAGTGAAGAGCCAATGGAGCTGTTCAAACGCTTCCGTGGTCGTGAGCCACAAATCGACGCAATGCTGCGTCATGCGGGCATTAACGCATAATCACGGTAACTATCTAGTTTATTGCGAGATAATTGTGAAAAGAGCCTCTAGTTAGAGGCTCTTTTTTTGTCTGTGCGTTATGCCAAACAAGGCGAATGAATGTTATGGATTCACATTGCGGTTGATAGGGTTCTGCAATGAAATCAGTGTCTCTGTCGACTGAACCTCATCGATCGCTTGCAGCTTATCAATCAATACAAACTGCAGCTCTTCTATCGACTTACACATCAGCTTTACAAAGATATTGTAAGCACCAGTGGTGTAGTACGCCTCAACCACTTCGTCTAAAGCATTCAGCTTAGCGATCGCCGAGTGGTAATCTTTGGCAGCATTAAGGTTGATACCAATAAAGCAACACACGTCGTAACCCAGCTTTTTGGTGTTTACCACCACTTCCGTTCGCTCAATAATGTCTGCCGATCTCATCTTTTCGATGCGAACGTGAATCGTCGCAGGGCTGACATCGAACTGCTTTGCCATTTCAGCATAAGGAGTTCGTGCATCTTCCATCAAGGTTTTGAGAATGGCACGGTCTAGATCATCTAGACGAGCTGTGGTTGTGGACATGCATAATCCTTAGGTTGAATGAAAAACATACCGGCTTGAGTACACATCATAGCCAAGGGTGATAATATTAGCAGTAACTATAGGGTTAGGGTGAATTCAGTGCGATTTTCGTTATTTTTTATTGTGATGTGTTGGAGTGTTTTTGCTTCAGCTCAGACAAAAGATGTGTTGGTTATTCACTCTTATCATCAAGGCTTTTTCTGGACAGATGATTTCCATAAAGGACTATCCGATGAGCTCGATCGTGATGGGCTGTCGTATCGTGTCGTTTATCTTGATAGCAAACGCTCTCAAAATCCTGAATACCTTGAGCGTGTCTACCAGCTTTATCACACCAAGTTGATGCATGAAGAATTCGCTGCAGTTGTGGTGAGTGATAACAACGCGCTCAATCTAATGAAGCGTCTCGCGCCCGATCTCAAAGGTACGCCCGTCATCTTTGGCGGCATCAACAATTTCTCCCCTCAAATGATTGAAGGCTTAAATGCGACCGGTATTACCGAAGACATAGATTTGGTTGGCAACATCGAGCTGATCAAGCGCCTTCAAGCGACCGTAAAGAAAATCTACATTGTTACCGACCATTCAGTTACGGGTGAGGCCATTCGTTCTCAAATCGATCTGTTCATCAAAACCCATCCCGATTTTTCTGACCTCGTTGAGCACTATGTGCCGGACTCCTACCAAGAGTTAATGGCCTTTTCTCAGCGTGCTGACCTAGGCAAGAGCTTGTTGTTTTGGGCGTACTACCGCGATGCACAAGGTCGAGTGAGTAGCGATGAAGATTGGCGACAACTGAATATCAAGACCCAAATGCCACTGTACATGGTGCACGATCTAGGACTAGGTTTTGGTGCGATTGGTGGTGTGATTCAAAGCGGTGAAACGCAAGGTCGAGATACAGGACGCGTGCTGCTGAGTGTGCTGAACAATCCTAAGGCTCCATTGCCATTGGTGGTTGCTGGCGCGCCAGAAATCAAACTCGATTATCAACAGATCTCACGTTGGGATTTGGGTGCAGAGAATGAAGCCTCAGTAACCTTCCTCAATAAGCCGAAGTCATTTCTAGTGCGCTACCGCGATGAAATTCGCACCATAGGTTTGCTGTTTTTGGTGATGTCGTGTGTCATCGCGACTTTGGTGTATTACCTCAATCGCCTTAAAAAAAGTGAACGTGCCAGCCGAAAAAGTCAGCTGCTGCTTGAGTCGATATTCGACCAAAGCCTGCAGTTCATGGGGATCATTGATAAGGGTGGCGTGCTGCTGTCGAGTAACAGCAAGTTACATGAGCTGCTTTATAATCAAGGCTATAAACTTGGAACGCCTTTGCAACAACACCAACATTGGGAAAGTTCTGCGCGAGAAGTGCTAGCCGACTATTTCATCACAAAAAGTGAGCACCCAGCGTTACGATTTGAAGCCGAAGTGTGGTGTCGAGATCGCGGTGCGATGGTGTTGGATATTTCATTGAAGCCGATGCCGGGCAGTGAAGACGAAGACATTCAGTTTCTCTTTGAGGCACGCGACGTGACCTCACGTAAGCTTGCTGAGAATAAGCTGTTCCAACGTGAAGCAAACTTGAAGCTGTATTACGACAAACAGCCGGTGATGATGATTACGCTCGATGGCAATAATCGCATTCAACAAGTGAACCAGTTTGCCGAACAGCTTTTGGGATACCCACTCGATCAGTTGTTGGGCCATCGCCCTAGAGAATTCTATGTTGATGAGAACGCGATGATTCCTCGCCACATCTTGCTGCAACCACAGCATAAGATTCGTGGTGTGTGGCGTCGTGATATCGAATATCGTCATGCCGACGGCAGCAAGATCTGGATTCGTGAAAATATCCGCCCGTTGGTCGAGTCTGATCAGCTGTTGATTGTGGGGGAAGACATCACCGAGACGCACGAGCTTTCTGAAAAGCTAGAGTATCAGGCTCGCTATGACTTATTGACAGACACCTTTAACCGCAACCACTTTGAGCAAGAGCTGCAAAAAGCGCTGAAAGAGGTTGAGAGTCACATGCGAACTCACGCGATGTTGTTCTTAGACTTGGATCAGTTGAAGGTCTTGAACGACACCGCAGGACATGAAGCGGGTGATGCTGCGATCTTGTTTAGCGCCAAACTTCTAGAAGACGTACTGCCTTACAATGCGGTGTTAGCACGAATGGGTGGTGATGAGTTTGCAGTATTAATGAAAGACTGTACTGAGCGAGACGCGGTTAATGTGTGTCGCAGTATTATCTCGATGATGAGCGAGAATCCATTCTTGTGGGATGATATTCGACTCAACCTGACGTGCTCTATCGGTATTCGATTGATTGACCATACTGCGGCTTCACCGCAGATGGTGCACGCTCAGGCGGATGCAGCTTGTCATGCCGCTAAAGAAGAAGGTCGCAATCGCTATCATCTTTACCATCAAGATGATGAAGACCTGCGTCGTCGTCATCTAGAGATGGAGTGCGTCAACCTCGTGCATGAGGCCTTGGCTAATGATCGCTTAGAGCTGTTTGCTCAGCGAATTCTTGGCCTAGATGAAGACAGCGATAAAATGCACTTTGAAATCTTGGTGCGCATCAAGAACATCCAAGGGGAATACATCTCCCCGGGGATCTTCATGCCAGCCTCAGAGCGTTATAACATCGCGCATTTGATTGATCGCCAAGTCGTCAGTCAAACCTTGGGTTGGTTGGAGCAACGCCCTGAGGTTATTGAGGAACTAGGGATGTGTTCAATCAACCTTTCCGGTCACTCGATGGGTAACCGTGAGTTTGTCGAGTTCTTAATAGATAGCTTGAGCGATTCATCGATACCGTGTCATAAGATTTGTTTAGAGATCACTGAAACAGCGGCCATGAGTAACATGAAGCAGGCGATCAAATTCTTCACTCGCATTAAAGAGCTTGGCTGCATGATTGCATTGGATGATTTTGGCTCAGGGCTATCGTCATTTGGCTATCTGAAAAAACTGCCCGTCGATATTGTGAAGATCGATGGCCTGTTTGTGCGTGATATTGATGTGAATGAGATGGACCATGTGATGGTTCGCTCGATCAATGATCTCGCTAAGCAGATGGGCAAGAACACCGTGGCTGAGTTCGTTGAAAATACCCAGATCATCGACAAGCTGATCGAGTTGGGTGTGAACTACGCACAGGGCTACATCATAGGCCGACCTAAACCACTCGCAGAGCTCGTTAAAGAGTTAAGACAAGAACGAGAGACAGAGACATTGGTTTAGGTGAGCTGACTTTAGCCGGGAATACTTTTCACCGCTAATATGTATTGTTGAGGCAATCAGGTAAACTGGCTGCCTCTTTTGTTTTGAATACTACTGTCTGTTGGAGACGACCTTGCAACTACAACTGATTTGCGAAGATGCTACCCAAATCGATCATCTGAATGACTTAGCGACCCGTTGGAATTTATCTCACGATGAAAACAGCGAATTTGCTTTGGTGCTGACTAGCGAGCGACTTGAGCTGCGCAAAGTAGACGAGCCCAAGTTAGGCGCTATCTTCGTTGATTTAGTTGGTGGCGCGGTTGGTCATCGACGTAAGTTTGGTGGTGGCAAAGGTCAAGCTATCGCCAAGGCGGCAGGTTTAAATAAAGGGGCTACGCCAACCATTCTTGATGGCACGGCAGGCCTAGGGCGCGATGCATTTGTACTGGCTTCTCTCGGTTGTAAGGTGCAGATGGTCGAGCGTCACCCTGTTGTTGCAGCGCTGCTTGATGATGGATTACAGCGTGCGCAGCAAGACCCTGATATCGGTGGCTGGGTTAGCGAACGTATGAAATTGATTCACGCTTCAAGCCACGATGCGCTGGATAAACTTAGTGACGATCCTAACTTTGAGCAACCGGATGTGGTGTATCTAGATCCAATGTACCCACACCCAGAGAACAAAAAGAAATCGGCTCTAGTCAAAAAAGAGATGCGCGTATTCCAATCTTTGGTCGGTGCAGACTTAGATGCTGATGCTCTATTGGCACCTGCGATGAAGCTCGCATCAAAGCGAGTTGTGGTCAAAAGACCCGATTACGCAGCTTGGTTAGACGAGCAAAAACCGAGCATGGCGATCGAAACCAAAAAGAACCGTTTTGACGTCTATGTGAAAGCATCAATGACTTAATCGATGCATCAATAACTTAGATACACGCTAAGAAAATTTCCCGTCATAAATACGATAAATTGCCATTTAACACTTGCGATAGTCGCGTTACGGATGTATATCTAACTAAGAATCATTATTATTCTTAGCTGGAGTTGTAGCATGGCTAAACGCTTTTGTAAGTTAAACCGTCGAGATATCACTGAACATTTGGGCGAGATCCACAGTTTGGTGACTGAACCTAAGTTCGTGTGTCGTTCTTGCGCGCGTTCTTCGGCGGATCAAGCGAATCTATGCAAACCCACCGCAATTCCACCTCTTGGTTGTCAAAACAAACCCGTTGAAGAGAAAGTCGCATGCGGACTGCTAGCGGAAACATTACTTGCACCAGAACTGTCGCTTGCGGAAATCAGCGAGACAATTGAGCCGAGCGTACAAATGTTCGATCCAGCCGCTGCTGATATTGCCCCTGAGCTTGCAAAAAAAGAAGCCGCACAGAAAAAAGCCAAGCTGAAAAAACTGATGGCGAAGGCGAGCGGTGATGAGAAAGCTGAACTCAAACAAGCGAAGAAAGCAGCTAAGAAACAAGAGAAGTACAACAAAAAGCTCGCGAAGATGATTAAGAAGCAGCAAAAGCTGTTTAAGAAAAGCCAGAAACTGGAAAGTGACCTTGAACGCATCAACCTACAACTTGATGATGTTGCCTTCACTGAAACCAAGACTCAGGTAGTGAGCCATAATCACATCCACTGAAATTGATTTGAATGGTTTATTGCTACAGCGATGATTTAAAAAGAGCGACCTTAGGTCGCTCTTTTGCTTTTTTTGGTATCTGAGCTAACTCATGCAGCTCATTTCAATCCCTTAGGCATTGCTTGCAGATCTTGCTACGCGCTTCTTTACCCACGTCTCATTGACGAATAAAGAGAATAAGATAACGGCGCCACCAATAGACAAGCGAACCAAATCGACATCTCTGTTCCAAATCAGGATATTCACCACTAGGCCCGCAGGAACCAAGGCATTGTTCATCACTGCCAGCGCGCCAGCATTCACCATGCACGCGCCTTTATTCCACATAAAGTAACCCAGCCCCGAAGCAATCAAGCCAAGGTAGATCAGGATTCCCCATTGAAGTGTGGTGGTGGGCAGTTTCTCTGGATTGCCCAGTAGCATGAAAGCCACTGACGCGACACATAGCGCTCCTAAGTAGAAGTAACCAAATACGGTTCGCTGAGGTAACTCGGTTGATTCCTTCTCCATCACCACCTTGTAGCCCACCTGACCTATAGCAAAGCACAGGTTCGCGCCTTGCACGACGAGGAAGCCAACTAAAAAGTTTTCGTTGATGCCTGCGAATTTAATGAATACCGCGCCCAATACCGCAATTGCCGCCGTCACTAGGTACCACGGAGAGAATTGCCCTTTGAGAAAGTCATAAATCAGCGTGACGTAAATTGGCGTGAAAACGGTAAACAAAAGGACTTCAGGAACGGATAGCAGTAAGAAAGATTGATAGTAGAAGCAGTACATCAGGCCAAGCTGGATACCACCAATTGCCATCAATTTAGCGATCAGCTTACGCGATACGCCGCGAAACTTTAGGAAAGGAAGAAATACGACGCCAGCAAGGGCAACACGCATCAGAACAGAGAACCAAGAATCAACCTGACCCGCAAGGTAAACGCCGATCAGGCTAAAGGAGAAGGCCCATAGGAGGGTAACACCAGCTAAATAGCTCATAGTAAAACTTCGTCAATAAGATATGAGCTGTATGTTACCTAACCTTAAATCATTAGTCTTCTGAATCTCTTAGAGGCACGACCAGCATATCAACCGGAGAGGCGTTGATCAGTTGGCGTGTTGAAGAGAGCAGCTTGCTCCAAAAGTCTTGATGGTGACCGCAAACCACGAGATCAACATTGAACTCGTTGATGGTGTCACACAGCTCATGACTCAAATCACCACTGCCTACTAGGGTATGGGTGATCGGGTATTGGGCGTGCTCCGCAAAATTTTGCAGCTGAATACGAGACGCTTCCATCGCGTTGTGCTGGGTCTCGGCCATGTTGATATCAATCAGGCCAGTGTAGAGCTCCGCGTAGTTAATATCGATATGGATAAAAGAGACTTTGGCTTCCAATGGCTTTGCCAATGCTACCGCTTTATCCACAATTAATTTGCTGTCTTCTGATAAATCGACTGCGACCAAAATATGTTTGTAACTCATATCGCTACCTCCTTTATTCATTGTCTGTTTAAAGATTAGCACTATGCGGTGGCTTTTTTTGCTGAAGTGATCTCATATCCACTGTCTTGCGTAATGACAGCTCGAAATATTGGTTAACTAATGGCCTGCGAGATATTCATTAAATAGTGATATAGTAGAGAAAATTGAGGATGTAATTAGGAGTCTTAAATGCTGTCAAAAACTATGGTTGAGCAACTGAATGATCAAATTAACCTAGAATTTTTCTCATCCAATCTATACTTACAAATGAGTGCTTGGTGTGAAGACAAAGGATTTGAAGGTGCAGCAGAGTTTCTGCGTGTTCATGCAGTAGAAGAAATGGAACATATGCAGCGTCTTTTCACTTACGTAAGCGAAACAGGTGCAATGCCAATTCTAGGTGCGATTGAAGCACCAAAACACGAATTCGAAAGCCTTGGCGCAGTGTTCCGTGAAACTTATGAACATGAGCAGATGATTACTGAAAAGATCAACAAACTGGCTCACGTTGCTTTCAGCACACAAGACTACTCAACCTTCAACTTCCTGCAATGGTACGTTGCAGAGCAACATGAAGAAGAGAAGTTGTTTAAAGGTGTATTGGATAAGCTAGAACTTGTTGGTGAAGACGGTAAAGCACTGTTCTTTATTGATAAAGACCTAGCGCAATTGGCAAAAGATGGTTCATCTTCAATTATGGAAGCTCCTGCCGTTTAGGTAGTACGAGAAAGACACTGATTATCTTTTTCTTTTGAGTTTTCTTATGAAGATGTAGGGAGGAAAGGATGATCAGCGGCGACACTATTCTATTTGCACTAATGGTTGTGACTTGCGTGAACTGGGCGCGTTATTTTACTGCGCTAAGAACGCTCATTTATATTATGCGAGAAGCGCATCCTCTACTTTATCAACAAGTAGACGGAGGCGGTTTTTTCACAACCCATGGCAATATGACCAAACAGGTTCGCCTGTTCAGTTACATCAAAAGCAAAGAGTATCACCATCATCATGACGAAGTTTTTACTTCGAAGTGCGATCGTGTAAGACAGTTATTCATACTCTCTTCCGCTCTGCTAGGTGTAACCTTACTGTCTTCTTTCATCGTCTAAGTTTTTAGTACGTGTGAAGTAGAGCTTAGGTTTTGGTGTGAAGTTTCGGTTGTTGGTTCGCTAAGCCAAATAGTGGTTTTGCTGCTGTCTGCAAATTGTACAATTGAACATCAATTGCAAAGTTTAAAATTGCCGCTAAAATAGCGAGCAATTAGTAAGGATGTGCTGTTTATGCGCATCCTTTTTTATTGATGGCATTTCGAGAACAGGGTGTACTCGGGCTGCAAAAGTGAAGAAAAGCAGAACCACATGAGTGAAAAATTTGATGTAATCGTAATTGGTGCGGGCGCCGCAGGCTTAATGTGTGCTGCGGAAGCTGGTAAACGCGGCCGACGAGTGCTGGTGGTTGATCATGCAAAGAAACCAGGCAGAAAAATTTTAATCTCAGGTGGCGGTCGTTGTAACTTCACTAACTATGATGTTTCAGCCAACAACTTCCTGTGTAACAACCCTCACTTCGTGAAGTCAGCTTTATCTCAGTACACCAACTGGGATTTTATCTCGATGGTGAGCAAGTACGGTATTGAGTTCGAAGAGCGCGATCACGGCCAGTTGTTCTGTGTGAATGACCATACCGCAAAAGACATCGTGAGCATGCTGCTTGACGAGTGTAAGCAGGCGAAAGTCGAACAACGCTACCGTTGTGATGTTCACTCTATCGAAAAGACTGATTCTGGCTTCAAGATGCACCTCAACACTGACGAAGTTGAGTGTGACTCACTCGTTGTGGCAACAGGTGGTTTGTCGATGCCTAAGCTAGGCGCAACGCCATTTGGCTACAAGATTGCCGAGCAATTTGGTTTGTCTGTGATGCCAACTACCGCAGGCTTAGTGCCATTCACTCTGCATAAAGAAGATAAAGAAGCTTTCGCAGAGCTTTCTGGTATCGCAATTCCTGCTGAGATCACCGCGCAAGACGGAACCTTGTTCAAGGAAGCGTTGCTGTTTACTCACCGCGGCCTATCGGGTCCTTCAGTACTGCAAATTTCTTCGTTCTGGAAAGCGGGTCAGTCGGTTTCGATTAATCTAGTACCAGAAGTCGATGTAGCTGAGCTGCTGGCTAACTCTCGTGAGAAGCACCCAAATCAGAGCCTGAAAAACACCTTGGCAAAAGCACTGCCGAAGCGTTTTGTGGAGGTGTTGATTGATCGTAAAGAGCTGGAAGACAAGCCGCTCAAGCAGTTCAATGAAAAACAGCTGAATGACATCGTAGAGCATCTAGAAAACTGGAAAATCGCGCCAAACGGCACCGAAGGCTACCGAACGGCCGAAGTGACTCTAGGCGGCGTGGACACCAATCACCTATCTTCAAAAACCATGGAATGTAAGAGTGTCTCTGGCCTCTATTTCGTTGGTGAAGTGATGGATGTAACGGGCTGGCTTGGTGGTTATAATTTCCAATGGTGTTGGAGTTCTGGCTTTGCAGCAGGTCAGTGGGTTTAAGTGTTTAGGAACAATAAGCTTTTAGCTTACTCACTAGATTTTAAATTATATAAAAATGGCGAGTCATACGACTCGCCATTTTTGTATCTAACATTGTGTTCTAGCTCTAGATTCGACTTTATCGATAGCTTTTCGTGCTCAATCGAATCTTTTAGCGCTTATTTACGCAGCTTTGTTTTTTGAAAACTTGATCTGTTGAATCACCAAGCCAGCAATGATCAGTACCAAGCCAAACAGTGTCGCCGGGTGAATCTCTTCGCCAATGATGGTTGAAAGTAGCATCAGTGAGATAAATGGCGAGGCAAAAATTAGGTTGCTGATACGCGCCGTATTGTTGGTTAGCTTGAGTGCTGATAGCCACAATACAAAGGTAATGCCCATCTCGAACAGACCAACGTAAGTCACAGCCATCCAACCTTTCGCTGTGATTTGGCTAAAGCTCTCACCTTCGTAAAGGGTTAAACCGATCGCGAATGGCAATGCCACTAAGAAACCAAGCAGTACGCCAACCACTGGGTCAGCCTTGTTTTTGGTGTTGAGAATCCAATATCCTGCCCAAAGTAGAGTAGAAAGCAGCGCCAGTGCCACACCGAGCGGGCTATCGAACTGCATGCCTAATACATCGCCTTTGGTGGCAATAACTACCACACCCGCATAGCTGAAGGTACACGCAATCCAATCTTGCTTGCGAATCTTTTGCCCCAGAAAAACCGCCGCCATTAAGGTTAGTGTGATAGCCCAGCTGTAGTTGATGGCTTGAGCTTGAGAAGCGGGCAGCAGGTCGTAGGCTTTGAATAGAATCAGGTAATAGGCCAATGGGTTAACCAAGCCGAGCAGTAGGTAATACCAAGGGTTTGAAAGGAACGTTGTACTCAGCTGAGAAAGCTTGCCTTGAAAAGCGCAGACTGCGATCAGCGCAATCGACGACACAATGCTAGCGATGGTCAGCATTTGAATAGGTGAAAACTCAGCAAGGGTCAGCTTAAAAGCAGTAGCGACCGTTGACCACAGCAGTACTGCGGAAAGGCCAAAGCCCAAGGCACGACGTTCGTTCATGGCAACTCATTCTAATTTGATGGGACAGAATACGGAGCGCCTAGTCTATCTGTCGAATTTTAATACGGCAAACTGGACATTTATCCAGTATCAAAATACCATTTAATGAGTTATTTCCAATTAGGCTAAATCATTATCATGCAATGGATTATCGAACATCAAGCAACGCTTATTGCTGCAATTTCTGGCGCGCTCGTCAGCGGCGGTGTCGTGGGTTGGTGGATTAAACAGAAGCTCTCTTTTCAGCAGCGATTGCTCGAGCAGCAGCTAGAGTCCGATCGTTTGTTGCATGAATCTCAGCAAGCTCAGCTCAAATCATCACTCGCAGAGGCGCAACAAGAACTCAATGAGTTAGATGATGACCGAGACAAAGCGGCATTCGAGCTCAAGCAGGCGCACGGTAAGGTGATGGCTGCAATGGAAAAACTGCGCTACTTTGAGGCGGTAAAGCAAGAGCGCCAGCAGTACGCTGATGAGATCAATGTACTTAAGGATCATAAGTCTGAATTAGAAGCCGAGTTGCGAGAACAAGAAGCAAGGCATGATCAAGAAAACCTCGCCAATAGCGAAAAGCTGCAGTTGCTAGAACAAGCCGAATCTCGACTGAAGCAGCAGTTTGAACTGTTAGCGAATCAACTGTTTGAAACCAAAACCGCCAAGGTCGACCAGCAGAACAAGCAGAGCCTAGAAGGTTTGTTGTCTCCACTAAGAGAGCAGTTGGAAGGCTTTAAGAAGCAGGTTAACGATAGCTTCAGCCAAGAAGCCAAAGAGCGCCATACCTTAGTACATGAACTTAAAAACCTGCAACGTCTTAATGAGAGTATGACACGTGAAGCGGTGAACCTGACTCAAGCGCTCAAGGGTGACAATAAACAACAAGGTAACTGGGGCGAGGTGGTACTGGCACGGGTGCTTGCTGAATCAGGGCTGCGCGAAGGCCACGAATACCAAACGCAAGTGAACCTGCAAAACGATGCGGGCAAGCGTTATCAACCGGATGTGATTGTGCATCTGCCACAAGATAAGCAAGTGGTGGTCGATTCGAAAATGGCGTTGGTGGCATTTGAACGCTACTTCAATGCCGAAACCGACCAGCAGCGTGATGCTGCATTGCGCGATCACTTGGTGTCATTGCGAGCGCACATCAAAGGCTTGAGCCAGAAAGATTATCATCAGCTCAAGGGCATACAGAGCCTAGATTATGTGTTGATGTTTATCCCGGTTGAGCCAGCATTCCAAGTGGCGATTCAGGCGGATCCTAGCTTGGTGAAAGATGCGATGGAGCAAAACATCATCTTGGTCAGCCCAACCACTCTGCTGGTGGCACTGCGTACCATTGATAACCTGTGGCGCAACGACAGACAGAACCAAAACGCACAAGTTATCGCGGAGCGTGCGAGCAAGCTTTACGACAAGCTGCGCCTGTTTGTTGATGATATGGAAGGCCTTGGCAGCTCACTTGATAGAGCCAACCAAAGTTATCAAGGGGCGATGAATAAGCTAGTGACGGGGCGGGGTAACGTGATTCGTCAGGCCGAAAGCTTCAAGCAATTGGGTGTTGAAGTGAAGAAGCCGATCTCGATTGGTTTGGCTGAAATGGCGCAAAATGAGGCTTTTTCAGAAAATGCCTCCTTAGTAGAAAGACAACCTGCTGAGGATAAAGTAAACTAATCGGCCGCAGCGCCTCTAAATACAAAGAGCGCTGTCGATGAGAACTTACCATGGTAGATAACAGCATTATGGACACAAGCGTGCAGACAAATTCAGCAGTAGAGTCAGAAACCACACACTTTGGTTTCGAAACAGTCGCAAAAGACGAAAAAGTCGCGAAAGTAGCAGAGGTTTTTCACTCTGTAGCCGCTAAATACGACATCATGAATGACTTAATGTCGGGTGGTGTTCACCGTTTGTGGAAGCGATTCACGATTGATTGCAGTGGCGTTCGCCCGGGTCAACGTATCCTAGACCTTGGTGGTGGTACCGGTGACCTGACTGCGAAGTTCTCGCGTATCGTTGGTGAAAAAGGCCACGTGGTTCTTGCTGATATCAACAACTCAATGCTGAATGTTGGCCGTGATAAGCTGCGTGATAGCGGTATTGTTGGCAACGTACATTACGTTCAAGCAAACGCTGAAGAGCTGCCTTTCCCTGACAACTACTTCGATTGCATTACCATCAGCTTCTGTCTGCGTAATGTTACCGACAAAGACCAAGCGCTACGTTCAATGTACCGTGTGCTTAAGCCGGGTGGTCGTTTGTTGGTTCTTGAGTTTTCTAAGCCAGTACTTGAGCCGCTATCAAAGGTTTACGATGCCTACTCTTTCCACCTGTTGCCAAAAATGGGTGAGCTGATCGCTAACGATGCGGACAGCTATCGTTACCTTGCAGAATCTATCCGCATGCACCCTAACCAAGAAACCTTGGAAGGCATGATGCAGGAAGCGGGTTTCGAGAATACTAAATACTTCAACCTAACGGGCGGCATTGTTGCGCTGCACCGCGGTTACAAGTTCTAGTCGAACTTGGTAGCAGGCTCTTAGGGCGTGCTAAACAATAAGAATAAAGACAGAACGGATAGGTTAAGGCTTATCCGTTTTCAAAGGTAAGGACAGTCATGCCATTTGATCCATTGGTAACCGCGGTTATTGAAACCTCTTTAAATACTTTCGTGAACGATGATCCAGCCTTGGTTCGTCGTTTGTCTCGTTTAAAGGGGCAGATCATTCAAGTTAATTTGAAAGAGTTGAATAAAACACTCACTTTCGTTTTCAGCCAACAAATTGATGTGTTGTCTGAATATGAAGGGCAGCCTGATTGCTACCTATCTTTGAATTTATCGGTGTTACCTGAACTGCGTGAGCAATCGAACATCACCAAGTTGATCAAGCAAGATAAGCTGATCTTAGAGGGTGACATTCAACTGGCTCAGAAATTTGCTCAGCTGATGACAGACTGCAAGCCTGATTTGGAAGAGTGGTTATCGCGCGTAACGGGCGATGTGGTTGCGCATACCTTGGTCCAAGGCGTTAAAAACGTCGGTGGCTTTGTAGCAAAACAGGCGACTAAGCATCAAAACCATGTAGCTCAAGTTCTGACTGAAGAGTGGAAGATCGCACCCGCACCGTTAGAAGTCGCGCACTTTTGCGACCAAGTTGATGACGTAAAAAGCTCTGCTGCTCGTCTTGAAGCTAAGTTGAACGCTCTGTTGGAGAAAGTATGACCCCAGCAGAACTGAAACGTCTTTATCATATTATCAAGGTACAGTTGGAATACGGCCTTGATGAGTTGATGCCGGAACACCAACTGACTAAAGCCCCTTTGTTGGCGCGAAAGTCACTGTTTTGGCTCAAGAACAAGCATCAAGATAAAGAGTTGGGTCATCGCTTGCGCCTTGCGCTGCAAGAACTTGGCCCAGTGTGGATCAAGTTTGGACAGATGATGTCGACACGTCGTGATCTGTTCCCTCCTCATATCGCCGATCAGTTGGCGTTGTTGCAAGACCAAGTTGCGCCGTTTGATGGACAACTGGCTAAGCAAGATATGGAAAAGGCGCTCGGTGGCAGTTTAGACAACTGGTTTACCGACTTTGATATCGAGCCGCTGGCTTCTGCTTCTATTGCTCAGGTGCATACCGCAAAGCTTAAAGAGAGCGGTCGCGAGATTGTTCTGAAGGTAATTCGACCTGATATTCGCCCGGTGATTGATGCAGATCTAAAACTGATGCACCGAATGGCGCGTATAGTCGCTAAGTCGCTTCCTGAAGCACGTCGTTTGAAACCGGTTGAAGTGGTTCACGAGTACGAGAAAACGTTACTTGATGAACTCGACCTGCGCCGCGAGGCAGCCAATGCCATTCAACTGCGACGTAATTTTGAAGGCAGTGAAGAGCTGTATGTTCCAGAGGTTATCCCTGATCTAAGCAGCGAAACCCTGATGGTGTCAGAGCGTATCTACGGTATTCAAGTCTCCGATATTGAGACGCTAGAAGCCAACGGCACCAACATGAAATTGCTCGCGGAACGCGGTGTGACGGTATTCTTCACCCAAGTATTCCGAGACAGCTTTTTCCATGCAGACATGCACCCGGGCAACGTATTCGTTAACCCAGAGAATCCAGATAACCCTCAGTGGATTGGTTTGGATTGCGGCATTGTCGGCACGCTCAACAGCGAAGATAAGCGCTATTTAGCCGAGAACTTGTTGGCTTTCTTCAATCGAGATTACCGTAAAGTTGCCGAGCTGCATGTTGATTCGGGGTGGGTGCCACACGACACCAACGTCAATGATTTTGAGTTCGCGATTCGTATGGTATGTGAGCCAATTTTTGCAAAACCACTTGGCGAGATCTCATTTGGTCATGTGTTGCTAAACTTATTTAATACAGCAAGACGTTTCAACATGGAGGTTCAGCCTCAGTTGGTACTTCTACAGAAGACCTTGTTGTATGTGGAAGGCCTAGGTCGTCAGTTGTATCCGCAACTTGATTTGTGGGCAACCGCCAAGCCTTTCCTTGAAACCTGGATGATGAATCAGGTGGGGCCGCAAGCTGTGATCAACGCAGTAAAAGAGCGCGCGCCATTCTGGGCAGAAAAACTGCCAGAGCTGCCAGAGCTACTTTATGACAGCTTGCGCCAAGGTAAAGCGATGAACCACAGAATGGATCAGCTTTATCAAGGCTACCGAGATAGTAAGCGTCAGCAAGCAACTGGAAAGTTTTTGTTTGGCGTTGGAGCCACTTTAGTCGTATGCTCCGCAATATTAGTTTCAAGCCCTTATGAGCAGCTATCTATGGGCTGTGGCATCGCAGGTGTCACATTTTGGTTGCTTAGTTGGCGAGCTTACCGTCGTTAGACAGTAGACTCTCTTAATATTTTTTATGTGTAGACAGACCCGAGGACAATGACAATGGGTGGTATCAGTATTTGGCAGCTTCTAATCATTGCTGTAATTGTAATTTTGCTATTCGGAACAAAGAAACTGCGCGGTATGGGTGGTGACTTAGGTTCAGCGGTTAAAGGCTTCAAAAAAGCGATGAGCGATGAAGACAAGCCTGCAGATAAGAAAGATGCAGACTTCGAACCAAAGAATATTGAACAGCAGAAGACAGAAGCTCACGCTGAAACAACTGCTGAAACAAAGAAAGACAAAGAGCAGGCGTAAATCGTGTTTGATATCGGTTTTTGGGAACTGGTATTAATATCTGTCGTTGGGTTAGTGGTTTTAGGGCCTGAGCGTTTGCCCGTGGCGATTCGCAGTATTTCCAAGTTTGTTGGACAAGCGAAAAGCATGGCAAATAGTGTGAAAGATGAACTTTCTCATGAGCTTAAGGTGCAAGAGCTGCAAGAAAACCTACGCAAGGCGGAAAAAATGGGTATGGAAGATTTATCTCCAGACCTTAAAGCGTCAGTCGATGAACTTAAGCAGGCCGCTGCTGAGGTTCAACGTCCGTATGCTAAGCCTGAGTCTGATAAGCCAAGTGAGACTAAACCTAGTGTCACGGAAACTGTGGAATCTGAAACCATTCAGGTCAACAGCGAAGCTTCAGCACCGTCAGATAAGAAAGCCGAATAGTCTCGCAAGGAGGAGTCGCCGGATGCTTGAGTCGCTAGATGTTTAAATAGATAGCTATTCAAGTAAACAACTATTCAAGTGGATACCAATTCAACTGGATAGATACACGCGCGGCTCCTTTTCGATCTTCCTGTTTAAGAGGTTTGACATGTCTTCGACTGAGCAGACACAGCCTTTAATTAGCCACCTTCTAGAACTACGTAATCGCCTTCTACGTGCGATTGTCGCGGTGCTAGTGATATTTGTCGGGCTAATTTATTTTGCTAATGATATTTATGAATTCGTATCAGCACCTTTGGTAGATCGTCTACCGGAAGGGGCGACGATGATCGCAACCGATGTTGCATCGCCATTTTTCACACCGCTGAAATTAACCTTGATCGCGTCTATATTCCTCGCGGTTCCGTTTATTTTGTATCAGGTGTGGGCTTTTGTTGCTCCGGGCTTATACAAGCATGAAAAACGCTTGATCATGCCGCTATTGGCTTCAAGTTCATTGCTGTTTTACTGTGGTGTGGCGTTCGCTTACTTTATTGTATTCCCGTTGGTATTTGGCTTTTTTACGGCCATATCATTAGGGGGAGTAGAGTTCGCAACCGACATCTCAAGCTATCTTGATTTTGTACTCGCGCTGTTCTTTGCTTTTGGTATTGCCTTTGAAGTGCCTGTTGCGATTATCTTGTTGTGTTGGACGGGTGCAACAACGCCTCAATCTCTGTCTGAAAAGCGTCCTTACATTGTTGTGGGTGCTTTCATCATCGGTATGATGCTGACACCACCTGATATGATCTCGCAAACACTGTTGGCGATTCCAATGTGTATTCTGTTTGAGATTGGTCTGTTCTTCGCACGTTTTTATACGCGTAAGCCAGATGCGGATGAAGAGGAAGAAGCTGAATCTTGATTCGGAATGCTTCAGTAAAAATCACATAATAAAAAAGCGGCCTAGGGCCGCTTTTTTATTATGTCTGTTTATCGAATCTTTAACTGATAGCCACAGTTCTGACATATATAGAGCTCTTTGATGCCCAAAATTTTATGCCATAGGGTTCGATGTTGACGTTGTAAGTGTTGTGAATGGTCACACATAATCAACTACCTCCATATGCAGGTGGTTGATACTATACATGTCACTTAGCTTTCTCAAATAAATTCAGGGAAAATCCGTAATAATTACTTATTAATAGATTTATCATAAATTAAACAATGCCTTAGCATTTGTGGTGGTTATGTTTTCGACTTCTTCAAGGGGAATTCCGCGTAATTCGGCGATGCGTTTTGCTACTAATTCTGTGTAGGCTGGTTCATTGCGTTTACCGCGATTCGGTGTTGGTGCTAAATATGGGCAATCTGTCTCTAGGATGACGTAATCCATATCGAGATGTGGGATCACCTTGTCCATCCCTGAATTCTTAAAGGTCGAAACGCCGCCTAAACCTAAATGAAAGCCTAGCTCGTTGATCGCTTGAGCTTCCTCTAAGCTGCTACCAAAGCAGTGAAATACCCCGCGTAAGCTGCCATCTTGTTCTTTACGAAGTAGGGCAAGTGTCTCTTCAATGGAATCACGAGTGTGGATCACCACGGGTAGATCAAGCTCTTTTGCCCACTGTAGTTGAGTCACAAACGCCATCTCTTGTTCAGCCTTGAAGGTTTTATCCCAGTACAAGTCGATACCAATCTCACCCACGGCGATAAAGTCATGCTTATCAAACCAAGCTCGAATGGTTTTGAGGGTTTGCTCGATATTCGCATCCACATAACAAGGGTGTAAGCCCATCATTGAACGGCACACATCAGGAAACTGAGCTTCCGTCGCTAACATTGGCTCGATAGATTCTAAATCGATGTTCGGCAATAGAATGGTATCAATCCCTTGAGCCAGTGCGCGCTGCACGACTTGTTCGCGGTCTTCATCGAATTCACTAGCGTAAATATGAGCATGGGTGTCGATCATTGTTTTGTCCTGAAAGCGGTCTTTACTGAGTTGTCATGAGTATACGGCAGTGTGAGGAGAAGGTCATTTTTTGCCATTTATCCCTATTTTTGAGTGGGTTTCATATTTTACTGCTAGCGTCCTGAGCCATCAGTGATATGCTTTTGCCTGTATTTAGCACTTTTCATATCTAAGTATTTCGGTGCTTAGACTAGGCAAGGAGAATCTAGTGTCTGTTTCAATTCAAGGTCAATTCCCAGGTCGCCGTATGCGCCGTATGCGTAAGCACGACTTTAGCCGTCGCCTAATGGCAGAAAATCAATTGTCTGTGGATGATCTAATCTACCCAATGTTTATCCTGATGGGTAAAGACCGCCGCGAGCCTGTCGAGTCAATGCCAGGTGTTGAACGCTTGTCTATCGACTATATGCTCGAGGAAGCAGATTACCTGTCAAAACTGGGTGTCCCTGCGATTGCTCTATTCCCAGTCGTGAACCAAGATGCTAAAAGTTTATGCGCAGCTGAAGCTCATAACTCAGAAGGTTTGGTGCAGCGCGCTGTACGTTTATTAAAAGAGCATGTGCCAAACATTGGCGTTATTACTGACGTAGCACTAGACCCGTTCACCACTCACGGCCAAGACGGCATCATCGATGAAGATGGTTACGTGATGAATGACGAGACGACTGAAGTCTTGATCAAGCAAGCATTATCACACGCTGAAGCAGGTGCTGACGTGGTTGCACCGTCAGATATGATGGATGGTCGCATTGGTAAGATCCGTGAAGCGTTAGAAGAAGCGGGCCATATTCATACTCAGATTATGGCGTACTCTGCGAAATACGCATCGTGCTACTACGGTCCATTCCGCGACGCAGTCGGCAGTGCTTCGAACCTGAAAGGTGGTAACAAGAAGAACTACCAAATGGATCCTGCGAACAGTGATGAAGCGATTCACGAAGTTGCGATGGATCTTAATGAAGGTGCCGACATGGTGATGGTTAAGCCTGGCATGCCTTACCTAGATATCGTGCGCCGTGTGAAGCATGAACTTCAAGCGCCGACATTTGCCTACCAAGTGTCTGGTGAGTATGCGATGCACAAAGCAGCGATTCAAAACGGTTGGCTGAAAGAGCGTGAAACCGTCATGGAATCACTGCTGTGCTTTAAGCGCGCTGGTGCTGATGGCATTCTTACTTACTTCGCTAAAGATGTGGCTGAGTGGCTTGCAGAAGACAATGCACAAGCCGCAGAGCACTTAAAAGAAAAGTAATCGTGTAGGGTTCACTTAAGTGATCAGTAAAGGGTTGGCCATTGTGCCAGCCCTTTCGTTTATAAGGATGAATAAGATGTCAGTTGTTGTACGTGAAGGTTCGTTAGAAGAAGTGGTGTCTGTGGTCGAGCAGATCTCTGAGTTCGCTAAAAAAGAGAGCGTCGCTTCTCTTTCAGAGCGGCTGGCAGGAAAAAAGAACCTTATTTTAGTGGCTGAAGAAGCTGACGTGCTGCTCGGTTTTAAGATCGGCTATGAATTGGATCAAGATACTTTTTACAGCTGGTTTGGTGGCGTGTCACCGCTCGCGAGGAACAAAGGCGTTGCACAGGCGCAATTAGACGCTCAGGAACAGTGGGCGAAAGAGCAGGGCTACAGACAGTTAAAGGTTAAGTCTCGTAACCAGTTCCCTGCAATGTTGCGCCTGTTATTGAGAAACGGTTACCTAATCGAAAAATTTGAAGAAAAAGAAGACATTAATGACCACAGAATCCATTTTTTGAAGCAAATTTAAGCACTTCTGTTAACGGTTTATAAATTAAATGAGATTTATTATCATTTAAGTGTTGACTATTAAATGAGAATCATTATTATTAACTTCGTCTTAGGGAATGAGGAAATGTTCACAAGGATGTTAAGTACTCAAGTATCTACTTGGCTACCCAACAGAATTCTCGCGAACTTGTACTAAGTTCTTTTTGACACGACATTGCTCACATTGCTTCCAGTGTAATTTATAGCTTTTAGGTAAAGCTGTGGTATTCAATTTGAATGGCTTTACCGGTTTTTGCTAGGCGACATCTTCGGGTGTCGCTTTTTTTATACCTACCATTTCAACAAGATGCATATTTAGTGGCACGTATTTTTATGAATAAAACGCCATCAGCATTCTTTTCCACAACGCAAGATCGAGAAAAGATCGTTGATCATCTGTTCGATCTGTAAAATTATTCTTTATTTTCAGTTGTTTACTGGTGTTTTTTGAGTTATTCACCGTAGTTCTCAACAGGGTGGATAAATAATATAAACAGAGTTATCCACAGAACGCTTGCGTCTAAGAACAAAAAATAACAACAAATCGATTATAACGAACACAACCGAGTGAACGGATACAGATCGACAACGTGGAATCCAACCAACAGACGTGGCATTCTTAACAGATAATTTCTGTACTTACTGGATACACAAACATTATGGCTCGTATTCCTGATAATCCATTGATTCTGATCGATGGCTCTTCTTACCTATATCGCGCGTTCCATGCTTACCCTGGCACAATGAGCAATGGGGATATCCCAACTAACGCTGTTTACGGTGTAGTTAACATGCTGCGCAGCATGATGCGTCAATTTGCTTCTGATCGTATTGCGGTAATTTTTGATGCGAAAGGAAAGACGTTCCGTGATGACATGTACCCAGAGTACAAGGCAAATCGTCCACCTATGCCTGATGATCTTCGTTGCCAGATTGAGCCTTTGCACAATGTGATTCGTGCAATGGGTTTGCCACTTATCTCTATTCCCGGCGTTGAAGCGGATGACGTGATCGGTACGCTTGCTTCTCAAGCTTCTGCTATGGGTATGCCTGTGCTTATTAGTACTGGCGATAAAGATATGGCGCAGCTTGTCGATGACAACGTTACTCTGATCAATACCATGACCAACGTGGTAATGGATCGTGAAGGCGTGATTGAGAAATTTGGCATTCCGCCAGAGCTTATTATCGACTACCTTGCGCTGATGGGCGATAAAGTCGATAACATCCCAGGTGTTCCGGGTGTCGGTGACAAGACAGCGACTGCTCTGCTGCAAGGCATTGGTAGCATCGAAAAGCTGTATCAAAACCTGGATGATATTGCCGCTCTTGGCTTCCGTGGTTCAAAAACCATGGCTAAGAAGCTGATTGATAATAAAGACAACGCTGAGATGTCTTACGAGCTTGCAACGATCAAACTGGACGTCGAGTTAGAAGAGACACCTGAGTCGCTTGTAAAAGCACAACCAAACACGGACGAGCTGATTAAGCTATACGGTCAACTGGTCTTCAAGTCTTGGTTGAACGAGCTACTTGAAGGTGGCAGTGGTGTGGTTGAGGCGGATGAAAAGTCGGGCGCAGTGCGTAGCAATACGGCATCAACCACTTCTACCGTAGAAATGAACACTTCAGCAGTGACGATTGATCGTAGCAAGTACGAAACTATTCTTGATGAAGAGAGTTTCAACGCTTGGCTAGAGAAATTGAAAGCGGCTGAAGTGTTTGCTTTCGATACCGAGACAGACAGCCTAGATTACATGGTGGCGAACCTCGTTGGCCTGTCATTCGCGACTGAAGAAGGCGTTGCCGCTTACGTACCGGTTGCCCATGATTACCTAGATGCACCTCAGCAGCTGGATCGTGATTGGGTACTTGAACAGCTTAAGCCGATTCTTGAAGATGATGCACAAGCGAAAGTAGGTCAGAATCTGAAGTACGATATGAGTGTGCTAGCGCGCTACGGTATCGAGATGAAAGGCATCAAACACGACACCATGTTGGCGTCTTACGTTTTCAATAGCGTAGGTGGCAAGCATGATATGGACAGCCTAGCGCTGCGTTTCCTTCAGCACAGCTGCATCTCATTTGAGCAAATCGCAGGTAAAGGTAAGAAACAGCTTACTTTCAACCAGATTGAGCTGGGTGAAGCGTCTCCATACGCAGCAGAAGATGCTGACGTGACACTACGTCTTCATAACCGTTTGATGGAAAACATTGAACAAGATGAAAAGCTAAAAGCCATCTATGAAGAAATCGAAGTACCACTGATCCCTGTAATGTCTCGCATTGAACGTACCGGCGTATTCATCGATGACATGCTGCTGGGCGCTCAATCGCAAGAGATTGCGGTTCGTCTGGATGAGCTAGAACAGAAAGCCTACGAGATTGCAGAGCAAGAGTTCAACATGAACTCGCCAAAACAGCTGCAAGCGATCCTGTTTGAGAAAATGGGTCTGCCTGTTATCAAGAAAACGCCATCAGGTGCACCTTCAACCAACGAAGAAGTGCTGCAAGAGTTGGCTCTTGATTACCCGCTACCTAAGCTGATCATTGAGTATCGTGGCCTTGCGAAACTAAAGTCGACCTACACAGATAAACTACCGAAGATGATCAACGCTGAAACGGGTCGTGTTCATACGTCTTATCACCAAGCGGTGACAGCAACGGGTCGTTTGTCTTCAACAGATCCAAACCTACAGAACATCCCAATTCGTAATGAAGAAGGCCGTCGTATCCGCCAAGCATTTGTTGCACAACATGGCTGGAAGATTCTAGCGGTCGATTACTCTCAAATTGAATTGCGTATCATGGCGCACCTTTCGGGTGATAAAGCGCTTCTGGAAGCATTCCAACAAGGCAAAGATATCCACGCGGCAACGGCGGCTGAGATCATTGGTGTTGATATTGAGAGTGTGACCACTGAACAACGTCGTCGTGCTAAAGCCGTTAACTTCGGTCTTATCTACGGTATGAGTGCCTTTGGCTTGGCTAAGCAACTGGGTATTCCTCGTGGTGAAGCACAACACTACATGGATACTTACTTCGAGCGTTACCCTGGCGTAATGCAGTATATGGAAGACACGCGCAGTGCAGCTTCAGAGCAAGGCTTCGTTGAAACCATTTACGGTCGTCGTCTGCACCTTCCTGAGATTCAATCTCGTAATGGCATGCGTCGTAAGGCTGCTGAACGCGCGGCGATCAACGCGCCAATGCAAGGCACAGCGGCTGACATCATTAAGAAAGCGATGTTGTTGGTGGATGAGTGGATTCAAGCGGAAGGCGATGGTCGTGTGAAACTGCTTATGCAGGTACACGATGAATTGGTGTTTGAAGTGGAAGAGTCATCTTTAGCCGAAATTGAAAGTAAAGTACAAGAATTGATGGAATCCGCTGCAGAACTAGAAGTGCCGCTTGTCGCGGAAGCTGGCCACGGTGACAACTGGGATCAAGCCCACTAATCAGTTTTTGACCTTAATAAGCAAATTAGTATGAGCCAGTGCACAAACACTGGCTTTTTTTTGTCTCAAATAAAGTTAAGTCGCAATAAGAATTTAGGTGTTTTAATAAAACATTCATGAAAAAAAACTACAAAAGTTGTTTTCATTTCTGAGCAATTGTTGTACATTAAATCTCGTAGGGTACAGAGGTAAGATGTTCTATCTTTCAGACCTTTTGTTTCACGTTATTGGATTAGGCTGATTCAGCCGCCCCAGTCAGTATTTGACTGGGGCGTTTTTTCTTGTGCGAAAGAAAAATATTTCCAACCTACCATTCCCCCGTAAAACCTCTCATTTTTAGCGCCTTTTATTACACTTTCTCAAGCACAGTGATAAACCCCTGATTTGCCTTAGATCTGGAATTCGATCAGCGTTTGGTAATTTAAATCCGTCTCCAAGTCGATTGTTTTATCACTTGAAATAACTTTTATTTTACAAGTTATCGATAAAGGATTGATGGCTCACGCCTTATTTATCAGTGTATTGAGTCGGTGAATGCTCAATGTAATCCATGATTTTCTGTTGTTTCTCGGTGCTGTATTTCAGTGCTTCGGCGGTGATCTGGATGGATTGCGCCATCGAAGAGATATTGTTGGTCGCTTTTACCAAGGTTTGCTGCATGGGTTTCAGGATAAGCAGATAGATAGCGGTCAAAGCGATAATAATCACACCGATAACGGCTGCCAGCGCAATGATGATCTTGGTCTGAATGTCATCCAACAGCACTTGGCTGGTTTGTTTAAAGGCGAGTCGAGATTGGTCTAAGGCTTGTGGCAGTTGATTGAGGGATGTCTTGGTGGAGCTCGCAAGCTTATTGATGCTTTCAACGGTTTGATTGAGGGCTTGTTGCTGGTCGTCGCTTAGATTGGGGTTGTTGACTATCGCCTGCAAAGATTGCGATATCACCTCAAGAGACTCACTCGCATCTTGGGCGTACTTTTCCATGCCATCTAGGTCTAAGGTCATATCGACATTGATCAGTGGGGCTTGTTCTTGTTCTGCTTCAGAGGCAAACCCTGTCAGTGAGACCAACATAAGTGCAATGATGGCCAATGGTGTTTTCCACATGAGTATTCCTTCTCATTGTTCTGATTATTTAGATGTGTCTTTTAGTATGGTTCACTTCTATTGGTTCTAGTGGGTAAATCCGATCTTTAACACTAAAAACTTAGGCTTAACTCACTCATTTTTGGGCAAAAAAATACCCCACCTATATAAGGAGGGGCATTGATAAGGCAAAATCACGTGTTGTCAGTGCTCTAACCTATAGCGATAAGTAGAGGAATTACTCTGAGTCGTTGTGCTCTTCGTCCGCTAACTCATCAATGATTTGATCAGCAAGCGCTGGAGCAAACCACTCATCCATCTTGGCACGCAGTTGGTCAACGCCGATGCCCTTCATTGAAGAGAAGACATCAACCGCAACATCACCACCGAAAGATTTTGCATCGTTACGGATTTTCAGTAGCTGTGCTTTACGCGCACCACTTTTCAGTTTGTCTGCTTTTGTTAACAAAACCTGTACTGGGATGCGGCTATCGATAGCCCAGTAGATCATTTGTTGGTCAAGGTCTTTCATTGGGTGACGGATATCCATCAATACCACTAAACCTTTCAGGCTTTCACGTCGTTGTAGGTATTCACCTAGCGACTTCTGCCATTTTTTCTTCATCTCAAGCGGTACTTGAGCAAAGCCATATCCAGGTAAATCGACGATATGACAACCGTCCGTTACCTTAAATAGGTTAATTAGCTGAGTTCGACCGGGTGTTTTACTGGTTTTCGCCAAGCTTTTTTGGTTAGTAACGCGATTTAACGCGCTAGATTTACCAGCATTGGAGCGTCCTGCAAACGCAATTTCGATCCCTTCGTCTTCTGGTAAATGACGAATATCAGGTGCACTGGTAATGAAATGCGTGTTTTGATAATGAATTTTTACGCTCACTGTTAACTCCATCTCGACTTTGTGTAGTCGATTGATTACTTTTTTGTGAATTTGTGTAAAATAACCGTGCTCGGCATAAGGTCGCCTATTGTACCATGAGTGGCAACATAGAGTGGTACTGGAAGCTTGATAATTATAATGGAATGTCATGAAGAAATTAGCGCTAATTTTGAGTCTTTTAGCCAGCTGCTCAGTATGGGCTCAAGGTAGTATTGAAGCTGGTAAAGCCAAATCACAAACATGTGTTGCCTGCCACGGTGCTGACGGCAACAGTCTGATCACTCAGTACCCTAAGCTGGCCGGTCAACATGAGAAGTATCTAGAGAAGCAGTTAAAAGAGCTTAAGCTAGGTATGACAAGTGGTGGTAAGCAAGGTCGTTACGAACCTGTAATGGGTGCAATGGCGATGCCTTTATCTGAAGAAGATATGGCTGACCTAGCGGCATACTACGCCTCTCTACCTATCTCTAGTAACTCTACTCCTGAAAATGTAGTAGATGAAGGTAAGGTTCTTTACACAGCGGGTAACGCAGAACGCGGCGTAACGGCGTGTGTTGCTTGTCACGGCCCTCGTGGTAATGGTACCGAACTTTCTGGTTTCCCTAAGATTTCAGGTCAGCACGCAGATTACATCAAGGCTCAACTTGAAAAATTCCGCGATGGTGACCGTAATAACGACATGAATGCGATGATGCGTGATGTAGCTAAAAAGTTAACAGACGCTGATATTGATACCTTATCGAAGTACGTTGGTGGTTTACACTAATTTGTCGGTTTCTTGCTCTTAGCCAGAGCAAAGGAATGTACGTTCGAGCGAGATTGAAGAGACGCCCCGATCAGTAATGGTCGGGGCGTTTTCTTTTGTATTGGTTTTATTAATGCTTTTTGTGTTTATGTCTGATTTATCTATGTGTGATCGATTTGTGTACAAAAGTGTGAAGTCGCACTCTTGTAGTCTTTTTGTAACACGGTAAAGTAACCGCCATCAGCTAGGAGCTGACTTAGATATGGATGATCATCTAGTCTAACGGTATAGACAGAAACGGATCAGGCTAGGACAGCCCAGCAACAAGGTGTTAGAAAAGGATAGCCAAAACTCATCAGGACGATGAACAACAAACAAATTTGGCATGGAAAGCACCAATAACAAATGGAGATTTGTGTACCAAGTTGAGTATGCAAATTTTGGCCGATATAGGCAGATTTAGAGAGCGATAGGTTTTCCTATCGCTTTTTTTATTGATTTGATGAAAAAACACCCAATACCTCTCCACTATAAACTCAGTTTCTGGTATGTTTCGCATCCCTGTTTAAGGATGTGCTATGTATACTTGTCCCTTATGCCATCACCAAGGCGTGAATCACTATTTTGAAGACAAACGCAGAGCCTATCTGCAATGTCAGCAATGTGAACTGGTATTTGTTAAACCTGAACAAAGGTTAGAAGCAAAAGAAGAAAAAGCACACTATGATCTCCATGAGAATGATCCTAGTGATGCAGGCTATCGCCGCTTTTTATCTCGCATCGCGGATCCACTAACAGACAAAATTTCATCTAACTCACAAGGGTTGGATTTTGGTTGTGGCCCAGGCCCTACGCTATCTATTATGTTAGAAGAAGCCGGACACACCATGGAGTTGTACGATATCTATTACCACCCAGAACCCTCTGTGTTGGAAAAAACGTATGACTTTATGACTGCCACGGAGGTGATAGAGCATCTTTATCACCCAGACAAAGTGTGGCAGCAATGGTTGAATTTAGTTAAACCCAAGGGCTGGATTGGTCTTATGACTAAACTAGTAATAGACGTAGACGCGTTTGCTGGTTGGCACTACAAGAATGACCCGACACATGTCGTCTTCTTTAGTCGTCAAACATTCCAGTTTTTGGCAGAGCGGGATAAGCTCGAACTAGAATTTTTTGGAAATGATGTAATTTTACTGAGGAAAGTGCAGTAATGGGTCGTAGTAAGAAATCAAGAAAACCGGGAGCACTTGGCGCTCCGGAGCCTATGGTTACTCGTAACCGTAGTGAATCTGATGTTGAAGGTCGTGAGCGTAAGCGTGTTAAAAAGCGTAAAGGCCTTAAGTCTGGCAGCCGTCACTCAGATGGTAGCGAAGCAAAACAGCGTAAAGCTGCACAAGCTCGCGACCCTCGTTTAGGCAGCAAGAAAAAAATCCCGCTGATCGTTGAACCAGCGAAGAAGCCGACTAAACAAGAGCGCAAGCTATCTAACGAACAAGAGTTAGAGATGCTTGAGAATGATGCTCAACTGAACACACTGCTAGATCGTATCGAAAATGGTGAAAACCTAGGTGCTGGTCTACAGAAGTTTGTTGATGAGAAACTTGATCGTATCGAACACCTAATGGGCCGCTTAGGTCTACTAGAGCCAGAAGACGATGAAGAAGAGATCTTCGAAGAAGCACCGGTTGCCTCTAAGAAGAAGGCGAGCTCTGACGAAGACTTGCTATCTCAATTCGAAGATTTCGATTTAGACAGCTTTAAAGGTTAATAGCCAATGAACGTAACCTTATTAGCAATTGCTGGTGGAATTATCATTCTCGGCTTGGGCTCTTACGCAGGTTACCTTCTACTTCAAGTGAAGAAGCAGACGGAGTTGCAAAAGCAGCATCAAGCACTAGCCATTGAAAAACGTAACGCGACGATTTACGAAAACGTAAATACTTTGTGCTTAGCGGGCATTCAAGGGCAATGTGACTTACCTGAGATCAGTATCCGAGTGTGTATCATTATGGATAATGTTCAGGGTGATGAGCGTGTCGATTTTGATTCTGAGTATCCTGCTCTTTCTGAGCTGTACCATATCGTAAAAGATATGGCTCGCGGAGAGGCAAGACAGGAACTGACGAAGAAAGAACGCATGCAGCAGAATCTCACGCGCCATAAGGCAGAGACTCGCTTGAATGATGCGGTCATTGAAGATCTGAAAAGGTTGCAAGAGAAGGTTAAACCTCTCAACAACCAAATCAACATTCAGATGATCTAGTCGCTAAGACTTTTAAAATAGAGGCTTGTTTAATACAGGGTGTTATTGAGACACCTTATCTTTATAGATAGTGTTAAATGAGCCTTCTTACCTTTTGCGTCTCGTTAATCCCGACGCTTTGTTAGTGATCAAGCTAGCAGTTCTGAGTTTTTGTCTAAAAAATTGATTTTGTCTTGGAACGACCTTACAGGTCGTGTGGCAAAATAACCCGTCTATATTTTAATGTATGTAAAATGATTTGAGAGACCTTAGGTTCTCGCGGATCTAAATTGGAAATACCGCTATGTCGAGCAAGCCAGTAACAACGAATCAGCAAATCGTTTGGGATCAAGAGATCTTAAACAAGTACAACTATTCGGGACCTCGTTACACCTCATACCCAACTGCGTTGGAGTTTCATGAAGCGTTTACCGTCGCTGATTACGACATGGCGTGTACTCAATATCCTGAGCGTCCACTCTCTCTTTACGTGCATATCCCGTTCTGCCACAAGCTTTGTTACTACTGTGGTTGTAATAAAGTCATTACTCGTCACTCGCATAAAGCGGATGAGTATCTTGATGTGATTGAACATGAAATCCGCCAACGCGCCTCTCTATTGAATGGCCGTGAAGTGACGCAATTGCACTTCGGTGGTGGTACGCCAACGTTCTTGACCAAGACACAAATCACTCGCTTGATGATGATTCTGCGTGATGAGTTTAACTTCACCGCTGACGCTGAAATCAGTATCGAAGTCGACCCGCGTGAGATTGAGCTAGACGTACTTGACCACCTGCGTAACGAAGGCTTCAACCGCCTGAGTATTGGTGTTCAAGACTTCAATAAAGAAGTACAGAAGCTGGTTAACCGTGAGCAAGATGAAGAGTTCATCATTGCGATGGTTCAGCGTGCGAAAGAGCTAGGCTTCCGTTCAACCAACCTTGATTTGATCTACGGCCTACCAAAGCAGACTCAAGCTTTGTTCGCTGAAACATTGAAGCAAGTGCTAGAGATGAAACCAGGTCGTTTATCGGTATTTAACTACGCACACATGCCTCAGCTGTTTGCTGCGCAGCGTAAGATTAAAGACGAAGACCTACCTGAAGCGAAAGAGAAAATGGCTATCTTGCAAGATACCATCGAGACGCTAACGGGGGCGGGTTACCAGTTCATCGGTATGGACCACTTTGCTCTCCCTGAAGACGAGCTAGCAGTAGCACAACGTGAAGGTATTCTGCATCGTAACTTCCAAGGCTACACCACCCAAGGTGAAGCGGACCTAATTGGTTTCGGTGTTTCTGCTATCTCTATGGTTGGTGACGCTTACGCACAAAACCAGAAAGAGCTGAAGAAGTACTACGCTCAGGTGAATGACCTGCGCCATGCACTTTGGAAAGGCGTGGCACTAGACAGTGACGACCTTCTACGTCGTGAAGTGATCAAGCAGCTTATCTGTAACTTTAAGCTTGATAAAACGATGATCGTATCTGAGTTCTCGGTTAACTTTAATCGCTACTTCAAAGAAGATTTAGAGCTTCTACAAACCTTCATCAACGATGATTTGGTTGAAGTCGATGATAAAGAAATCCGTGTTACTCTGCGTGGCCGCTTGCTGATCCGTAACATCTGTATGTGTTTTGATAAATACTTACGTGCAAAGGCTCGCCAGCAGCAATTCTCTCGCGTTATCTAATCGCTCGATAGAGAACAGAACAATAAAAAATGCCAGCATCATGCTGGCATTTTTGTATCTGACTCATTCGATTTCTGCCTGATTTAGGTGAGGCTCTCTTTGGTATTTTGCTTGACCTTGGCACTTTGATTAGTGTTACTGAGGTCGGTAGGCCATTGGTCAAACGGAACTGGGCGACTGTATAAGAAGCCTTGAGCAAGCGGGCACTGCAGCTGCTTGAGAAGTTCAGCCTGTTGCTGTGTTTCAACGCCCTCTGCCACCAAGCTTACTTTGAAGCCCTTAGTGATGTTAACGATGGCCGCGACGATGGAGCTATCTAGGTTCTCTTTATCAAGTTTGCTGACAAAGCTGCGGTCGATCTTAAGGCAGTCGAATGGCAGTTTGTGTAAGTAAGCCAATGACGAATAGCCGGTACCAAAGTCATCAATCGCAATTGATATCCCTAGTGCTTTTAGAGTCAGCATGTTATCGATGATGGTCGGGTCGTTGTCGACGATGCGTGATTCGGTGATCTCTAGTGTCAGGTTGCTTGCTGGCAGATTTGTGTCTCGCAACGTGCCTTTTACTTGTTCCACAAAGTCACTTTCGCTTAGCTGAACGACCGACAGGTTGACGTGAATAGAGAAGTCTTTGCTCCATTTTCCTGACTCAATCGCGATGGCTGTATCTCGACAGGACTTATGCAGAATTTGTTTTCCGATATCGTAAATGAGCCCGCTCTCTTCCGCGAGAGGAATGAACTCGAGTGGCGAGATCATTCCTTCATCGGTTATCCAGCGAGCTAAAGCTTCTGCTCCTATGGTCGAGCCAGATTCCAGATCAATAATAGGCTGGTAAAACGGTTCGAACTGCTGAAGCTCAATCGCTCGATTCATCCGCGCTAGCATCTTGGTTCGATGTCTTGATGCTTTGCCCATTTCAGGGCTATAAATACTGACACTGGTTTTGTCTTGTTTCGCATTGCTCAATGCAATGCTGCTGCTGCGTAGCAGGAGTGTAATGTCGTGAAGATTCGAGACATTCACTATCCCCATCGATACCTTAATCACCACGCTTTCCGATTCCATTGAAAATGGGGAAGCGAAGGTTTGAAGTAAGCGGTTAGTCAGCAGCTGAACATCATCGCTTTGCGTTACGTTTGGCGCGTAGATGGCAAACTCATCACCACCAGTGCGAGCCAATAGGTATTCGGATGGCAGTGTGCCTCTTAAACGAGCGGCCGCAATGATAAGTAGCTGGTCGCCATTGTAATGACCTAGGCTGTCATTGATGTCTCGGAAGCGATCAATACCAATCAAATACAGTGTGCCTTTTTCGTTGTCGGGGTGTTTCTTGGCAGCGCCAATAAAGCCTTCACGGCTGTATAGCTTGGTTAATGAGTCATAGGTAAGTTGAGACTGTAATGCATGAAACGAAGCCTTTAAGTTGTTGGTCATTTCATTGAATGACTCGACCAACATGCTGGTTTCATATATATGCCCTGTTTTTGGCATGCTCGCGTCCCAATCGCCCTTAGCAAGGCGCTTTGCCGCATCCGCTGTCGAGGTGATGGGTTGGGTTGCGCGATTAAAGGCAATTAATCCTGCAATGACCCCAATGCAGCTCAGTGCTAGCCCAAGCAACCAACTGTTTCTTTGATTTTCTGGTAATTCACCGAGCAGATTGCTTTCAGGAATCGACACTCCAATAAACCACGTGAGGCCGTGTTCATCTTCGTAAGGGGTGATTTGGTTGAAGTAGCGTTCGTTGTCTAGGCTAAAGCTAAAGCGCTGCTCGCCCAAATTCTCGATTAGGTGGAATTGCTCTACGTAGCTAGCACTCTCACGTATGACTGGGTTAGCACTCTCTGTTGCCAGTTTGCGTTGCCCTTTGTTGGTTTGTCCTGTGCCCCATGAAACGACACTGCCTCCGCCTGAGTGCGCGACCAAGCGTTGCTGCTTATCGATGATGTAAACAGAGGCATCCGTTCTATCTTTGAGCTTTCTGAGAAACGCATTGAAGGTATTGATTTTGATGTCGCTGACGACGACGGCTTTGAATTCATTATCATCATAGATAGGCGCTAGAGCAGATAAGGTGATTTCTTGACGTTCGTCAGCATTGGCATAAATTGGTGACCATAACGGTTTTTTCTGTGTCGCAATGGGTGTGTACCAAGGACGGATTCTAGGATCGTAACCTGAAATCACCGATCGAATGTCTTCACTAATCTTGCTGCCACGGTAAATGACCAGCTGATCATTGGTGCGTTCGTCTTGCACCATCAAGGTGTAGCCTTTGTTGGCTTCTTTGCGGAAACCGACGTAGTTACCATCTTCAGAACCAAAGCCGATCGCATCGAGTTGAGGCACAGCTGTGTAATGGTCTGAAAACGTATAAAAAATATAGTCTTGGACCTTACTAAGATTGCCTGCTTGATAAAGATGGTGGTAGCCGATGTTATGGCTGAGCGAGAGGTTGGCGTGAAATGGCTTTTCTAAAAAATTAGACAGGCTTTGATGAACATTGTCAGTCAGTGATGTCAGCTGGCGTGCACTAACATCACCCACCATCTCTTTGTAGCTTAGCTTTTGAGTGAAAACCATTACACCCATAGTGAACAGAAAAATCATCACGAATGGCAGAACCACTGCGGTTCTCAAAGTAATTTGTGTTTTCAAAGACATCTTTAGCTACAACTTTGGTGAATAGTGTACTGTAATTGTACCGACACTATTCAAACCAAGCGACCCTTTTTTGGTTAAAAAGTAGCTGCATCGAGAATTATATAAGGTCTAGTACAGTTCTTTGAGTTTACGAGTTAGGGTGTTTCTTCCCCATCCCAAAACCTTAGCTGCATCCTGTTTATGACCATTAGTATGGTGGAGTGCAGCCTCTAGCAGTATACGTTCAAACTCTGGCAGAGCATAAGTTAGCAGCTCTTTTTCTCCTGAATCAAGCGCACACTTTGCCCAATTAGCGAGCAGCTGTTGCCAGTTATCTCCAGTTCCTGAGGTGGTCACCACTTTTTCTTCTAGCAGCTCTGGTGGCAGGTCTGAAGGAAGAATTTCGCTGCCGCTCGCCATCACGGTGAGCCAACGACAAATGTTCTCCAGCTGACGCACGTTACCCGGCCAATTGAGCTGGTTGAGCTTCAAAATGGTCTCAGGGTGCAGTGTCTTCACTTCAACACCGAGCTCTTCGGCGGCGGATGCTAGGAAGTGATGAGTCAGCTTTTCAATGTCTTGTTTACGTTCACGAAGTGCCGGGATATGGATTCGGATAACGTTGAGTCGGTGGAAAAGGTCTTCACGGAAGTCGCCTTCATGTACCAAGCGCTCAAGATCTTGGTGGGTTGCAGCAACGATACGAACGTCAACCTTAACCGCAGAGTGCCCACCCACACGATAAAATTGGCCATCAGAAAGTACACGTAGTAAGCGAGTCTGAATATCGAGTGGCATGTCGCCGATTTCATCAAGAAACAGGGTGCCACCGTTGGCTTGTTCAAAGCGTCCTTGGCGAACGCTGTTAGCACCGGTAAAGGCACCTTTTTCGTGGCCAAACAGTTCAGACTCGATCAGATCTTTGGGGATTGCTGCCATGTTCAAGGCAATGAAGGGCTTCTTAGCTCTTGGGCTGTGACGATGCAGAGCGTGAGCGACCAATTCTTTACCAGTACCAGATTCACCATTAATAAGAACCGAAATGGATGAACGAGATAAACGGCCAATCGCTCGGAAAACTTCCTGCATTGCCGGTGCTTCACCGATGATTTCTGGTGCATTGGTGTCTTCGGCTACTTCGCTGGCTTGTTCTCGCTTTTGCTCTTGGCTGTGTGCGATGGCTCGCTCTACTAGAGTCAGTGTCTCATCAATATCAAACGGCTTAGGCAGATACTCAAAAGCCCCTTTTTGATAAGCATTCACCGCCGCATCAAGGTCTGAGTGCGCGGTCATAATGATCACGGGCAGGTCGGGAGAGCGCTGGTGAACTTGGTGTAACAGCTCAATCCCATCAATGCCGGGCATGCGAATATCAGACACCAAAACGTCTGGCGTTTCTCGTTCAAGCGCAAGTAACACGCTCTCAGCATCAGCAAATGTTTCGCACTTTATATCCGCAGATGAAAGTGTTTTCTCTACTACCCAGCGGATAGAGCTGTCGTCATCGACGACCCAAACGTATCCCTTACTCATAATTCAATTCCTTTGCAGCCAAATCTATTGTGATAATCATTGTTGTTTTTATGATGTCTTAATCTTTGTGTTACCGAGTTAAGCCTTTCATCTCGCTGTCCAATAGTGAGGTTCTTGTGACCTAAATCGGTAGATAAATCGTGAATGTGGTGTTGCCCGGCCAGCTTTCAACATCAATTTTCCCATTGTGTTGATCGATCAGGTTTTGAGAAATCGATAGCCCCAGCCCTGTTCCACCTTCTCGTCCGCTGACCATTGGGTAAAACAAGGTGTCTTTTAAATCATCGGGGATGCCCGGACCGTTATCGCTAATCTCAATACGAGCCGCGAGTTTGTGTCGCTGCCCGTGAATATTTGCTTGATGCACCGTTCTGGTGCGAATGGTGATTTTTCCAGAATCCTGAGTCTTTAGAATCTGCGCTGCGTTGCTCACGATATTGAGCATCGCTTGTTCAACCTGTGCCGAATCCATCAAGATGTCCGGCAGGCTAGGGTCGTAATCCCTTTCGATGGCGAGCGTTGAGCCCGATTCAAGTTCTACGAGCTGCCTGACTTTCTCAAGTATCTGGTGAAGGTTCTCTTCTGATTTAGTCCCCGGCTTCTGTGGGCCAAGCAGACGGTCGACTAATGCTCTTAAGCGGTCGGCTTGCTCAATAATGATCTGTGTATATTCATTAAGAGACTGATCAGGAAGCATTTTCCCAAGTAACTGCGCCGCACCTCTTAAGCCACCTAGTGGATTTTTGATCTCATGTGCTAACCCGCGTACCAACAGCTTAGCCGCTTGTTGTTGTGCATGTTGGTTGAGCTCTTGGCTAAGGCGTCTTTGCTGGTCTATCTTGCGCATCTCAACCAATAACAGCGTCTCTCGCTGCCAAGATATTGGGCTAACCGTGACTTCAAGCATCAGTGGGCGGTTATCAACAACGAAGGTAACGTCACTGTCGGTAATGCTCTGGCCACTTTGTAGCGGTTGGGTCAGAAGCGCCAAATCAAGTGAAGCGTGTTGGATAAGTTGGCTCAGTGGATGATCAACAATGCGTCGCGCGCTTTGTGAAAAGAGTTGTTCAGCCGCCGGATTGGCGTATCGCACATAGAGTTGCTCATCGAGCATCAATGTCGAAGTCACCATATTGTCGAGAATGGCGCTGGAAAGATGATGTGTATCTATGCTGTCGCTTTTGGCTGATCGATTCACTATTTCGTCCTTGAACTGGTGTTTTTCTCACTGCACCAAATTGGTGCGTAGCTAAGTTCAAGTATGGCGCATATCAACCAGAAGCTAAAGATAATTCATTAGAGTCGCTGAAAGCTGCTTCGATTAGGTGAAAAGTAGAGGTTATTTGGCCTCTTTTAACACATTGGCCTACTTGAGCGTCGCTCGATGTAAATACACGGTGACTGGACTAGTAGATGCAATAAGCTTGCCGCTTCTATGTGCTTGAATTGCAATGGTGTGAGTACCTCGATCGATACCTTTTAATTCCCAAATAGGTTGGGTCTGTGGGGCGCCATATCGACGGCCATCGAGTATCAATTGTAATTGCTCCCCGATACCAAGTTTTCGGTTGAGTTCTATCTGAATCGGGATTAAGCCGCGGTTGTTGCGAATGGTTTGATCATGAACTGGAGTCAGCATGGTGAGGGCTAATTGAGTGGGAACCTCGCGCTCTGTGGTTTCGGTTTCTGCCTGGGTTTTAGTTGGCGTTTTAGTTGTAGAGGAAGTAGCGGCGTCAACCGGAGTCGAGGCCTCAAATTTAGGGGCGGGTGCTGAAGCTTGCACATCTGGCAGGCGAAGAGCCTCGGCATCTTGAGCATTAGGGTTATCACTAAAGTGGAGCACGCCATCTTCATCTACCCAGGTATACACCGTTTGAGCAGAGCACGAGAGCGTGACTGTTAACCCGATCAGGAACAGTATGTTTTTCATATCTTTAGCCTCTTTTCACCGCTAGGTGATTTCACGTTTGGCGTTGGTTTTGTTATTGGTTTTTTTGAATTTAGCGCGACAGCCTCTGAGGGCTTTTGTCTAAGGTATGGTACGAGGAAGCAGGGGGAGGGAGAATATAAAAAAGGCCCGCCTGCGAGGCGAGCCTAATATTTAGTCAGCGATTCTTACAAGGTTGCAGTAAGAAATAGCTTATCTCTACAGGAGATTAAACTGAGTAGTACAGTTCAAACTCAAGTGGGTGTGTAGCCATGTTCACGCGTTGTACGTCGTCAGATTTCAGAGTGATGTAAGAATCGATGAAATCGTCAGAGAATACGCCGCCAGCTGTTAGGAACTCACGGTCTTCGCTAAGCGCTGCTAGAGCTTCTTGTAGAGATTCTGCAACTGTTGGGATTTCAGCTGCTTCTTCTGCAGGAAGGTCGTATAGATCTTTATCCATAGCTTCGCCTGGGTGAATCTTGTTCTTGATGCCGTCAAGGCCAGCCATAAGCATTGCTGAGTAGCATAGGTATGGGTTAGCTGCTGGGTCACCAAAACGTAGCTCGATACGACGTGCTTTAGGGCTTGGTACTACTGGGATACGGATAGAAGCAGAACGGTTACGTGCTGAGTAAGCAAGCATTACAGGTGCTTCGAAACCAGGTACAAGACGCTTGTACGAGTTAGTTGATGGGTTAGCAAACGCGTTGATTGCACGAGCGTGCTTGATTACACCACCGATGTAGTAAAGAGCCATTTCAGATAGGCCGCCGTACTTATCACCAGCAAACAGGTTAACGCCGTCTTTTGCTAGAGATTGGTGAACGTGCATACCAGAACCGTTATCACCAACTAGTGGCTTAGGCATGAATGTCGCTGTTTTACCAAATGCGTGAGCAACGTTGTGTACAACGTACTTGTAGATTTGAGTTTCATCAGCTTTCGCTGTTAGCGTGTTGAAGCGAGTTGCGATTTCGTTTTGACCCGCAGTTGCTACTTCGTGGTGGTGAGCTTCAACAACTAGGCCCATCTCTTCCATTACTAGACACATTGCTGAACGGATGTCTTGAGATGAATCTACTGGAGCTACTGGGAAGTAACCGCCTTTAACGCCAGGACGGTGACCTTTGTTACCGCCTTCGATGTCAGAACCTGTGTTCCAAGCTGCTTCTACGTCATCGATCTTGAAGAAAGAACCAGACATGTCGTTTGAGAACTTAACGTCATCAAATAGGAAGAATTCTGGCTCTGGACCAACTAGAACTGTGTCTGCGATACCTGTAGAACGTAGGTACTCTTCAGAACGTTTAGCGATAGAGCGTGGGTCACGGTCGTAGCCTTGCATTGTTGCAGGCTCAAGGATGTCACAACGGATATTTAGCGTTGCGTCTTCTGTGAATGGGTCCAGTACAGCAGATGCTGCGTCTGGCATCATTACCATGTCAGATTCGTTAATGCCTTTCCAACCAGCTACTGAAGAGCCGTCAAACATTTTGCCTTCTTCGAAGAAGTCTGCATCAACTTGGTGAGAAGGAATAGAGATATGCTGCTCTTTACCTTTTGTATCAGTAAAACGTAAGTCGATAAATTTAACTTCGTTCTCTTGGATCAGGGATAGTACATTTTCTACTGACATCTTGGATAACCTCCAGTGTTATTAATTCGGTATTAGCTCGATTCGGTTGAAACTAGCATTGATTAATGTCTATAAGTGCATTAATCGATGCTGATTTATCCATTGCCAAAAACGTGCCAAAAAAATTATTCCATTAATTTCAATGATTTACTTGTTTTGCGATTTTGCTTAATCTGGTTTTTGCACCAAAATGATCTCTAGTTGCACCTTGTTGGTGCAGTGGTTTGTCTGTGCACCAATATGAGACATAAGCGAGCACCATTCAGCAATGAATAGCCTAAGTTGTCAATCCACTTTTGTTATTTTGCGGGAGATTTGGCTCGCCACTCGCAGGTGATACTTTTTTAGAGTCCTACGAATTTGGCTGCTCAACACTGTACTGAATCAAAGTTAAGCGGATATGAATCGCTAATAAAGAAAAAAGCCTTGGTTCAGATCACATATTTCTGGGTTTTTGTCTAGAATCTGGTATATTATTGACCGTTTTTTAAATCAAGCTAGCGGTTATTATCCAAACTTTTGAGATAAGTGACGGCTACTTTTATGAGTGAATCGAGAATCCATGTCTACTCCACAGATTGATAAGTTAAGAAATATCGCGATCATCGCGCACGTTGACCACGGTAAAACGACTTTGGTTGATAAACTGCTACAACAGTCAGGCACTCTTGAGTCTCGTGGTGAAGCTGAAGAGCGTGTCATGGATTCGAATGACATCGAAAAAGAGCGTGGCATTACCATTCTTGCTAAGAACACAGCAATCAACTGGAATGATTACCGCATCAACATCGTAGATACTCCGGGACACGCGGACTTCGGTGGTGAAGTTGAGCGTATCATGTCTATGGTTGACTCTGTTCTGCTTATCGTTGACGCAGTTGACGGCCCAATGCCTCAAACTCGTTTCGTAACGCAAAAAGCATTCGCACACGGTCTTAAGCCAATCGTTGTAATCAACAAGATTGACCGCCCAGGCGCTCGTCCTGATTGGGTTATGGATCAAGTATTCGACCTTTTCGACAACCTAGGTGCTACTGATGAGCAACTAGACTTCACAGTTGTTTACGCTTCAGCTCTAAACGGTTGGGCAACAATGACTGAAGGCGAAACTGGCGAGAACATGGAACCATTGTTCCAAGCTGTTGTTGATACAGTAGACGCGCCTGCAGTTGACCTTGACGGTCCACTACAAATGCAAATTTCGCAACTTGATTACAGCTCTTACGTAGGTGTTATCGGTGTTGCTCGTGTTACTCGTGGTTCTGTTAAGCCAAACCAACAAGTAACTATCGTAAATGCAGAAGGCAAAAAACGTAACGGTAAAGTAGGTACAGTTCTTGGTTACCTAGGTCTTGACCGTCACGAAGTTGAGCAAGCTAACGCTGGCGACATCATTGCAATCACTGGTCTTGGTGAGCTGAAAATTTCAGACACTATCTGTGACGTAAACAATGTTGAAGCAATGACTCCGCTTTCTGTTGATGAACCAACAGTAACAATGACGTTCCAAGTAAACACTTCTCCGTTCGCGGGTAAAGAAGGTAAGTTCGTTACTTCACGTAACATCCTTGAGCGTCTAGAGAAAGAACTAGTACACAACGTTGCACTACGTGTTGAAGAAACTGATAACCCAGATCGTTTCCGTGTTTCAGGTCGTGGTGAACTTCACCTATCTATCCTGATCGAAAACATGCGTCGTGAAGGTTTCGAGCTAGCTGTATCTCGTCCAGAAGTTATCATCAAGAAAGACGAAGATGGCAACCTAACTGAACCGTTTGAAACTGTGACTATCGACGTGCTTGAAGAGCACCAAGGTGGCATCATGGAAAACATCGGTCTACGTAAAGGTGAACTAACTGATATGTCTCCAGATGGCAAAGGCCGTGTTCGCATGGACTTCATGATGCCTTCTCGTGGTCTTATCGGTTTCCAAACTGAGTTCCTAACGCTAACGTCTGGTTCTGGTCTTCTTTACCACTCATTTGATCACTACGGTCCTCACAAAGGCGGCGTAATCGGTCAACGTAACAACGGTGTTCTAATCTCGAACGCTACTGGTAAAGCTCTGACTTACGCACTATTCAACCTACAAGAACGTGGTCGTCTATTTGCTGAGCACGCGGATGAAGTATACGAAGGTCAAATCATCGGTATTCATAACCGTTCAAACGACCTAACAGTAAACTGTCTGAAAGGTAAGCAGCTAACGAACGTTCGTGCATCAGGTACTGATGAAGCACAGGTTCTTTCGCCACCTATCCGTCACACTCTAGAGCAAGCTCTTGAGTTCATCGACGAAGACGAACTAGTAGAAGTAACGCCAGTAAGCATTCGTATCCGTAAGAAGCTTCTTACTGAAAACGAACGTAAGCGTGCAGCACGTCCAGCTAAGGCTTAATTGCCAGCTGACTAGCTTCTAGCTAACAAGCCATAAAGAAAGCCCCGAGTAGCCTAGCTGCTCGGGGCTTTTGTTTTTTAGTTTGTTTAGATTCGAGTAAACGAGATGCGGGATACGAAGAGCGTATTTAGGCTGGAGATAGTCAGCCACTAAGAGGGTGACTATCTTTGGTCCCCGTTCTCTTTTATCCATTTCCTGTCATCGAATCGTCATTCCAGAATTGAGGAACGAAATGTCTGGAATCTTTCTCTTGCGGTATCCAAGGGGTTCCCATTCATGCACGTACCTCGCTGTAGGGAGTGACGGCAGTTTGTTTAGATGCGGGTAACCGAGATACGAAGAGTGTTTAAGTCTTCGTCATCCTCAAGAGGGAGGAACGACCGAGTTGGGGATCTAGCTTTTGATACCTAAGTAACGCTCAACGAATCGAACCCGTTCTTCGACTGGCATAAACGGCACTTCAACCACCTCATAACCTAGCTCTTCATAGACTCTGATTAGCGCGTGGTGAATCTCTAAGGCTCCTTCAAAGGGATAAGGACGCACTTCATCTTGCACATAGATAGAAGCTTCTGGGCGACAGAACAAGGCTTGTGAGTGATAGCCTTGGCTAGCTTCTCGGTAGATTTCGTCAATCTCAAGGTTCGCCTGAGTTAAATAACCGCAGATATCTGGAATGGCACGATCGAGAAACGCAATCGGGTGCTGCCTCGCTTGCTCTTTCTGCTCGCTCATTACACCTAAACATAGCTCAGCAAAGCCCGGAAGGTCTAACCAAGGTAAGATACCGTTCTCAAGTTGGCTCTGCTGTTCGATTAACTGACGAGAGGACTCTGCGAAGGTGGGATAACCCGCATCACCCAAGGCATTGATCAATGCGGTTTTTCCGGCGCCAGGGCCGCCAGTAATAATGATTGGGTTCATACGAGCTTATCTTATTTGCGTCTACGGGCGTTATTTCTGGTTCAGTTGATCAAGGAATTTATCCGATTCGGCGATCGCAGCATTCATCTGTTCTATCGCGTAGGCGATGTCTTTTTCTAAGCTCATAAACTCGCCCTGCAGTGAACCGACAGCGCTCGCATTGAGGTTGTGCTTCAAGTAAAGCGTGTTGTCGCGAAGGGTATTGAGCACAGGATCCATTTTCTTCTCGGCGCGCTTCATTGCTGACAGCATCGTTTGGTAAGACGATTTAGTTTCACGAAGCTTTTGCTCGCTCGAGCGGCGCAGTGAATCACTGGTGTAGAGATCTAACTCACCCTGCCACTCTTCAAACAGCGCATCCGACACATCTTCAATCGCAGCAATGCGGTCACTGACATTTTGCGCGGCTTTCTCGCTGTCTTGGTATTTATCGTTGATTTGGTTGTACATGTCTTCAAGGTCGCCACCACTGAAATTAGTCAGGCTACTCAAGGCTTCAAGTGCGCTGGTAAACTCTTCCTGAGCATCCTGCTGCGACTCTTTAGCGTCTTCCACTCTATCGACCATAATGTCGCGCTTGTGATAGCCCACTTGCTCCATGGCGGAGTAATAAGCTGATTGGCATCCAGTAAGAGTAAAAATAGAGAGGACTATAACTATTAAATAAGGCATCCTAGTTTCCTATAGTTAAGTAACGGAATATTAATTAGGACTATGAACGAGTTACCAGGGAGTTACAAGTTGAAGATAAAAAAGGTCGCCACACTCAGTATTCAGTTTTCTCGCTATCTTTTGGCGCGCATGACGCATGATAGAGTCAACGTGAATGCGGGGTACTTGGCGTACATTACCTTGCTCTCAATTGTGCCGATGTTGACGGTTTTGCTCTCTATCTTGTCGTCATTCTCAGTCTTTGCTGATGTTGGCGTGGTGATTCAAAATTTCGTCATTACCAACTTTGTTCCAGCATCAGGAGATGCGGTGCACGGTGCTTTGTTAGAGTTCGTTGCCAATACCGGCAAGATGACGGCGGTAGGTAGTGTGTTCTTATTCATTGCAGCGCTGATGCTGATCTCGAATATTGATAAGAACCTAAACTATATCTGGCGAGTAACGGAAAAGCGACGTGCGGTGCTGTCTTTTTCTATGTACTGGATGGTGCTCACGCTTGGACCTATCTTGGTCGGTGCGAGTATTGCTGCAACGTCTTACGTGACATCATTGAGCTTATTGCAAAATGAGGTGGTGTCTGGTGCCTTTAATACCGTGATTCGCAAACTTCCTTTGATTCTCTCTTTCTTTGCGTTCTTCGGTCTGTACCTGCTGGTTCCCAACAAAAAGATACACTTTTCTCATGCAGCAGTGGGCTCTCTGGTTGCGGCTCTGTTGTTCGAACTCAGTAAGAAAGGCTTTGCAGCCTACATTACGCAATTCCCTTCTTACCAGTTGATTTATGGCGCATTAGCGGCAATTCCTATTCTGTTTGTTTGGGTGTATTTGTGCTGGTTGATCGTGCTGGTGGGGGCTGAGGTGACTGCCGCATTGGGTGAGCAGGAACAGTGGAGTGACTCGAAAGAAATGGTACACTCGTCGGATAAAGACAAAATCACAGAGCAAGGAAACAACAGTGATAGCACTGATCCAGAGAGTAAGTGAAGCTGCCGTCCGTGTTGATGGCGAAGTAGTTGGTGAGATTGAGCAAGGCTTATTGGTTCTGTTAGGCGTAGAAAAAGGTGATGACGAAGCCAAAGCCAAACGTTTGATGGAACGAGTGACCACTTATCGTGTCTTTGGAGATGAAGACGATAAAATGAACCTCAACGTGAAGCAGGTAGAAGGTAAGGTATTAGTGGTGTCTCAATTCACTCTGCCGGCCGATACCAAGAAAGGAACACGAGCAGGGTTCTCTCGTGGTGCTCACCCAGAAGATGCTGAGCGTCTTTACAACTATTTCTCTGACCAGTGTGAATCAGTGTTGCCAACGGAACGTGGCCGATTCGCAGCCGACATGAAAGTGTCTTTGGTTAATGATGGCCCAGTGACATTCTGGCTGCAGGTTTAGGCTTAAAGGAATAAGCATGTTTAAACTCATAACACCAACCACCGAAAATCAGCTAAACAAGTATTACCATTTTCGTTGGCAGATGCTCCGTGAACCTTGGCGAATGCCGGTAGGTTCTGAGCGCGATGAATATGACCCAATGAGTCACCATCGCATGATTGTTGATGGTCGTGGTCGCCCGATGGCGATTGGTCGTCTGTATATCACTCCAGATCTGGAAGGTCAGATCCGCTATATGGCGGTGAAGAAATCTCGCCAAAGTAAAGGCATGGGTTCGTTGATTCTAGTCGCACTTGAGTCATTGGCTCGCCAAGAGGGGGCTAAGCGCTTAGTGTGTAATGCACGTGAAGATGCGATCTCATTCTATGAGAAGAATGAATTTGAACGTCGCGGTGAGATTAACGATCAACGTGGCCCTGTGCGTCATCAACAGATGGTTAAGCATCTTGACCCAATGGCAGACGTTCTACGCAAGCCTGAGTGGTGTAATGAGCTTCAGCAGCGCTGGGAACATCAGATCCCGATCAGTGACAAGATGGGCATCAAGATCAACCAATACACGGGTTACCAATTTGAGTGTAGTGCTCAGCTGAATCCCAACTTGAACCCGCATAATACCATGTTTGCAGGCTCTGCCTTTACCTTAGCGACCTTAACTGGTTGGGGGATGACTTGGTTATTGATGAAAGAACGCGGGTTGACCGGTGATATCGTGCTGGCAGATAGTAATATTCGTTACCGTCACCCGGTTGAGCAAAACCCTGTTGCCTCTACTTCATTGGATGGGATCAGTGGCGACTTGGATCGCCTTGCGTCAGGAAGAAAGGCACGTATCATCATTCATGTGACCATTCATAGCGGCGATGTGGAAGCGGTAGAGTTTACGGGAACCTATATGCTGATCCCTGACTACAAAAAGGTACTCTCGACAGATACTAGGGCGTGTTGATTTTTCGAGCTGGCTTTTGCAGCGAGTTGCTGGGTATTTATACAAGGCAGAGGCTTTGATGTGTAGCTAGCCTACATGAGAAACCGATAACGCAGTAGAAATGACCAGCAAACGCTGCCCGGAGGGTTCGGCTAAAAGCGTTTTACTCTTTGTTGAGGGAGATTTGCTTAGAATGACTAGGCTACTTCCCCCTCGCCGCGATTAAAACGCTTTTATCTCGAACAAAATTCAACCACGAAAGGTCAACACGCCCTAATGTGAGCGAATAGCTAACACCGGTAATACTGTCGATATTGACTGAAAGCGCTACTCCTGAGGAGTGGCGCTTTTTTGTTGGCAGTCGTTAATCTCCGAATACTCAGCTTGGGTGAGCTTTCCTGAGATTTGATGACATGGGTCCGATAGGGTAATCGAGAGGGTGTGTTGCTCGGCTTTAAGCAAGTCGAGTTCTCCAGAAGCCTCGCCATTGAGCGTTTGAACCCTTTGTTCGCCTTGCTCTGCTGCTGATGCACCAATAATGTGCATCGGTTCGAGAGTGAAGCGCCCACGGTCAAAATGCGCATTAAGCTCTGGAATTTCAAACACGTTATCAGTCGATGTTTCAGAAAGCTTGTCATTAAAGGTCATCACACCCTGGCGAACGCTGCCAGTGAGTTGCCCTGTGGTTGAGTAACCGAGCATCAGAGAGTCGCCATATAAACCTGCGGCTTGAAGTTCAAACTCGCCATAACCGGTTGCATCGAGTGGTAATTCAAGTCGCTGCAGCATAGGCGCTATCGGTAGCCCATCGGCAGAAATATCTAAGCTCCATGGCTTGCTGATTTGGTTAAAGTCGAGTGTTGCATTGGCTTCAATGTAGCCATTCCTGAGTGGTGCAAACAGACGTGTCAGCGTCCATTTCCCTTGTTCGCTATTCATCTCAACCACAGGCTGTGCGCTGAGAATATTTTGGTAGCTGGCATCATTAGCGCTCGCCATCAGCTTCCCTTGCCACAGGCCCAGTTTTCTATCTTGCAGCAGTTGAACGTGATGCCCCTCGACATGTAATCCAGAGACCTGCCAGTAAGGTTGTTGTGCGAGTTGGATAAGTTGGCTGCGTTCTATGTTAAGTCGGTTAATCTCGACGTTCTGGAGCTGTGTGAGCCAAGGCAATAGGCGAGCCGCCGGTAGAGGGCTATCTTGGTTTTCGGTAATCCACTTGATGCCTTGTAGGTCGAGCTGCGCTAATTCAATGCTGCTAGGGGTGACTTCGCCATTGAGCTGAACAGTGCCCTGCAGCAATTGAGTATAGAAATCCTCAATCAAAATTTGGTTTGGTTCTAGGTTGAGCTTGAGGCTTGGCTCGATGAACATGTCATCATCAATGGTCACTCCTTCTGCTTGCAGAGAAAAAATGGCTTTCTGTTGTTTCCAGATTTCAAAAGGCAGTTGGATATTTTCTAATGAGGCATCAAAGGCTGCGAGGTGGCCATCTTGCCACTCTACGTCACTACGTAGAATATCTAAGCTATTGATGTGATTGATCTGAATACCTGCCACATCCCACTCTTTGCTTAGTAGGCTTTGGGTCTGTTTCTGATTGAGTCGTAAGCCATCGACGGTTACGTTCACCAACGACCAATCTTGTTGATACTGCTCTGCTTGACCGGAAATCTTGGCGCCACGCCAGTCAAAAGAAGCACCATAAAGGGTGCTGTCACTTGGCTTGAGGTCTAGGTCAATCAACAGGTTATCGAATGCTTCACCTTGCCAATACAGTTGTGAGGCAGAAAGTTGGGTTTTTCCATAAGCTAGTAGCGAGTTGTCGTTGTGCCATGTTGGGTCGGAGATCTGCAGGTCGATGCCTCGCGCATTAAACTCTGGCGTCGAAAAGTCGAGATTGTTTATGGCCAGCTGGTGGAGCTTGATGTTTGGTTGGGTAAATAAAGAAGTCAGCGTTTTTAGATCGTCTGCCTCTAACTGCAGGCCACTGATCAAAACAGAGTCAAAGACCAGTTTGGCCTCTGTCATCGAGCAGGGGCTGAACCAAAGATCGATCTTGTCGATATACAGAGATGTCTGCTTTTCTGGTTGGCTTTGGGTAATGCCCATTAAGGTGATGTGATAAGGCGCCTGATACTCAACATCTTCAATGAGTACAGGTTGTTCAATCGTATGCTTGATAAAAAAGTTAGCAACATCCGCACGGTATTGGGTCTGTAGGCTTAATAGCAACGCTGCGATAGTTGCAACGGCGATAGCCAACATAATGCCGAACACCATGAATACCTTTTTCATTCCCTGAAAGCCTTAAATTTCAATAGTCTCAAAACAGAGTGGAACAAAAAGGGGCAAGCAGCAACAAAAAAGCCCCTCAAAAGAGGGGCTTGCTACAAAAATATCACTTTAAATTGGGCGTTCGCTTTTGGCTAAGCCCGAGCAGATGATTGGGTTAGTCCAGTTGAGGGCCAGCCGCAACCAGTGATTTACCTTCAGCGTTGTCTGTGTACTTATCAAAGTTGTTGATGAAGCGCTCTGCTAGATCTTTCGCTTTGCTTTCCCATTGTAGAGGGTCAGTGTACGTATCGCGTGGGTCAAGGATCGCTGGGTCAACATCGTGCAGTGCTAGCGGTACTTCTAGGTTAAACATGGGGATAACCTTAGTTTCAGCGTTGTCGATTGAGCCATCTAGGATAGCGTCGATGATGCCGCGAGTATCTTGGATAGAGATACGTTTACCAGTACCGTTCCAACCTGTGTTCACTAGGTAAGCTTCAGCGCCAGCCGCTTCCATACGCTTCACAAGCACTTCAGCGTACTGAGTTGGGTGAAGAGTTAGGAATGCCGCACCAAATGCCGCAGAGAACGTTGGTGTTGGTTCAGTAATACCACGCTCAGTGCCCGCTAGTTTCGCAGTGAAGCCAGATAGGAAGTGGTACTTCGTTTGCTCTGGAGTCAGTTTAGAAACGGGTGGTAGTACACCGAATGCATCAGCAGTCAGGAAGATAACCTTTTGAGCGTGACCGGCTTTTGATACTGGCTTAACGATGTTGTCGATGTGGTGAATCGGGTAAGAAACACGAGTGTTCTCAGTTTTTGAACCGTCATCAAAATCGATAGAACCATCACCACGAACCGTTACGTTCTCTAGTAGTGCATCACGACGGATTGCATTGTAGATTTCAGGTTCTGCTTCTTTAGATAGACGAATAGTCTTCGCGTAACAACCACCCTCGAAGTTGAAGATGCCATCGTCGTCCCAACCGTGCTCATCATCACCGATTAGCTCACGCTTAGGGTCGGTTGAAAGCGTTGTTTTGCCTGTACCGGATAGGCCGAAGAATACCGCTACATCGCCTTTCTCGCCGACGTTTGCACTACAGTGCATTGAAGCAATGCCTTGTAGAGGAAGTAGGTAGTTCATCATTGCGAACATGCCTTTCTTCATCTCACCGCCGTACCAAGTACCACCGATGATTTGAACGCGCTCTGTTAGGTTGAAAGCAACGAAGTTTTCAGAGTTTAGTCCCTGCTTTTCCCAGTTAGGGTTAGTTGTTTTAGCACCGTTCATTACCACGAAATCAGGTTCGAACGTTGCTAGCTCTTCGTCAGTTGGACGAATGAACATGTTCTTAACGAAGTGCGCTTGCCACGCTACTTCAGTGATAATACGTACACTTAAGCGCGTATCAGGGTTAGCACCACAATAACCGTCGATGACAAACAGGCGCTTGCCAGATAGCTGAGTTGTCACAAGCTCTTTCAGCTCATTCCATACTTCAGTTGTAATCGGTTTGTTGTCATTTTTGCCTTGATCTGACCACCACATGGTATCGCGGGTCGTGTCATCTTTAACAATGTACTTATCTTTTGGTGAGCGGCCAGTAAAGATACCAGTGTCTACCGCAACAGAGCCTAGTTCCGTTACTACGCCTTTTTCGTAGCCTTCCAAACCTGGCAGTGTTTCTTCAACGAATAACTGCTCGTAGCTAGGATTACGAAGAACTTCAGTAACGCCAGTCAGTCCGTGCTTAGTTAGATCAATTTGTGCAGCCTTTGTATGTTCCATAACGGTCATAGGTGCTCCTTGTAGGATATTTTGTAGGGATTTTGTATTAATTTTTTATTGTTATCTGCTCACCATGCTAGCAACGAGACTCGGGGGAAACAGGGATACAGCTCAAAAAATATCCATATTAACCATGGGGTTTTAAGCGTCTCGTCACATATTGGCCCAACTAGTCTATCCTGTACGCAAACCTTTGCGCTAGGGGCGAGAACATTATTAATTGATTAAAATTAAGCGGTGATTTTATTACGAGATGTTACGGAGTTTGCGCTATTTTGATCACAAAAAAGGCCAGCTGAGTGCTGACCTTTTTGGGGTAAATTACGTGTTTTTGGTACGCCGTAAATTAATGAACCGTATTGCTGCCTTTATCTGCTGCTTCTGCGTACAGTGCATCAACATCATTCTTGTCGAACGAGTAGTTTGTGCCACAGTAATCGCAGTGTAGACCAACGCTTCCTTCGGTGCTTAGGATGTCGTAGATCTCTTCTTGAGCAACAGTAATGATTGCTGCTGCACTTCGATCACGTGAACAGCCACAGAAGAACTCAACCGGTTGTGGTGTGAATAGCTGTACTTTCTCTTGGTTGTACAAACGGTAAAGCAGTTCGTTCGCTTCTAGAGTGAATAGCTCTTCGTTTTTCACTGTATCTGTTAGTTGCTCTAGATGCTCGAAGTCGTCTGGAGTACCAGTACCATCAGGCATTACTTGTAGCAACATACCTGCAGCGTGTGCTTTGCCTTCATGCTCACCAGTGCGCAGCCATAGACGAGTCTTAAGCTGTTCAGAGTTAGCGAAGTAGCCTTCAAGCACTTGTGCAAGCGTGTCACCTTCAAGACCAACGATACCTTGGTAACGCTCACCTTTCTTAGGATCAATGGTGATCACTAGGTGACCTTTACCCATTAGGTCGTGTAGACCTGCGTCGTCTGCGATATCGCCTTCAAAGCGAGCAACACCACGGATCTTCTGATCGTGATCGCCATTGATAACTGCTAGAGATACTGGGCCGTCACCTTGCAATTGCATCGTGATAGAACCTTCAAACTTTAGGGTCGCAGTTAATAGCGTTGTTGATACCAATAGCTCACCCAGTAGCTTTTGCACTGGTGCTGGGTATTCCTTGCTAGAAATAATTTGTTGGTACGCTTCATCCATTTGTACCAATTCACCACGTACTGATAGGTCTTCAAATAGGTAGCGATTTAAAACATTGTTGGCCATTTGGCTATTCCTTCTAGCTTATTGATGCTTGAACTTGATGATGTCACGACGTTGCTTCTTATCAGGGCGACGCTCTGGAGCTGGGTTATGAGCATTCAGTTTACGCTGTGTCGCAAACTCTTCTCTTTTTGCCAAGCTCTCGGTGGTTTCTTCATAGAGGGTTTGAGCGATCGGAGCTCCACCACGATGGGCAGAGATTTTCTCGATCGTTACCGTCTTTTCTTCATTACCTTGGCGCAGTGTAATCACAGCCCCAAGTTCGACAATTTTACTTGGTTTGCTGCGCTGACCATTATAGTGGACTTTGCCACCATCGACCATGTTGCGAGCAATAGACCGGGTTTTGTAAAAACGAGCTGCCCACAACCATTTATCGAGTCTGACAGCTTCATTAGCAGTTTTCATATAGGGCTGTGCCTTATTAAGTGAGAAATGAATGCGGTTTAACTGTAATGAACAGTGCGCAACATGTTTTTGATGATGCTTATCACATTAAGTAGAAGCTTAAAGTGGAGGCGGTTGGCATTTTTTTCAAGTCATAATACAAAATAGCCATGTTATGCCGATTTATCGATTTGCTATGATATAGTTCAGGATCTTATTGCTTAAATAAGCTTGGTATCGAACGAATGAATAAAAAAGCTGAAAGTTTAATGATTTGCAGCGTTTGTCGTCATGAAAAGGGACTAGGAAAGTGAACTTTTTAGAGCTCAAAAATCGCGTAGGGAATTCTCCTATGTTGAGCCGCTTATTAGAGAATGGATTTGTACTTCAGCAGAAACTAAGCTTAGCGACCTGTTGTGTATTGATTGCAGCTTCCGCATGGATCTTAGGACAGCTTGCATGGTTTATCGAACCTGCCGAGCAAACCGTCGTGCCTTGGGCAGCAACCGCTTCATCGTCTTCAGCACCTCAATCGACCCTTGATATCTCTTCTTTGCAGCAGAGCAACATGTTTGGTGCTTATAATCCAAGCACGCCCGCTGTGGTTGAACAGCAAGTTATCCAAGATGCGCCTAAGACTCGATTAAACCTCGTTTTAGTGGGCGCAGTAGCGAGCTCGAATCCAAAACTGAGCTTAGCGGTGATCGCCAATCGCGGCACGCAAGCGACCTACGGAATTAATGAAGAGATTGAAGGCACTCGAGCCAAGTTAAAAGCGGTATTAATCGATCGCGTTATCATTGATAACTCAGGACGAGACGAAACCTTGATGCTTGAAGGTATTGAGTACAAGCGTTTGGCTGTATCAGCGCCTGCGCCACCTCGTAGCTCTTCTTCGGTTCGTGGTAATAATCCGGCTTCAGCACAAGAGAAGCTTGATGAAATTAAAGCGAAGATAATGAAAGATCCGCAACAAATCTTCCAATATGTTCGACTGTCTCAGGTGAAGCGCGATGATAGCGTTATTGGTTATCGTGTGAGCCCTGGCAAAGATTCAGAACTTTTTAACTCAGTAGGGCTCCAAAACGGAGATATTGCTACTCAGTTAAATGGTCAAGACCTGACTGACCCCGCCGCTATGGGCAACATATTCCGTTCTATCTCAGAGCTGACAGAGCTAAACCTCGTCGTCGAGAGAGATGGTCAACAACATGAAGTGTTTATTGAATTTTAAAACTTTGCGTCTAACGAAGGACGAAAGTGTAGGAGAAGTACGTGAAGCATTGGTTTAAGAAAAGTGCATGGTTATTGGCAGGAAGCTTAATCTGCACACCCGCAGCCATCGCGAGTGATTTTAGTGCCAGCTTTAAAGGCACTGATATTCAAGAGTTTATTAATATTGTTGGTCGTAACCTAGAGAAGACCATCATCGTTGATCCATCGGTGCGCGGAAAAATCGATGTACGCAGCTACGACGTATTGAATGAAGAGCAATATTACAGCTTCTTCTTAAATGTATTAGAGGTGTATGGCTACGCGGTCGTCGAAATGGACTCGGGTGTTCTTAAGATCATCAAAGCCAAAGATTCGAAAACTTCGGCAATTCCAGTCGTCGGTGACCGTGATTCGATCACTGGCGACAGTGTAGTTACCCGTGTTGTGACGGTACGTAATGTCTCGGTTCGTGAACTTTCTCCTCTGCTTCGTCAACTGAACGACAATGCTGGCGCGGGTAACGTTGTGCACTACGACCCAGCCAATATCATCCTCATTACAGGCCGAGCGGCGGTCGTAAACCGTTTAGCTGAAATCATCAAGCGTGTTGACCAAGCAGGTGATAAAGAGATTGAAGTTGTTGAGCTAAAGAACGCTTCAGCGGCAGAGATGGTGCGCATTGTTGACGCTCTAAGCAAAACCACAGATGCGAAGAATACGCCTGCATTTCTACAGCCTAAATTGGTTGCGGATGAGCGTACCAATGCGATTCTGATTTCAGGTGACCCTAAGGTTCGTAGCCGATTAAGAAAGCTTATCGAGCAGCTTGATGTCGAAATGGCAACTAAGGGTAACAACCAGGTAATCTACCTTAAATACGCAAAAGCAGAAGATCTTGTTGATGTGCTGAAAGGCGTGTCGGACAACCTACAATCAGAGAAGCAGTCATCAACCAAAGGCAGCTCATCGCAACGCAACCAAGTAATGATCTCAGCTCACAGTGATACCAACTCTTTGGTTATTACTGCACAGCCAGACATCATGAATGCCCTGCAAGATGTGATCGCTCAACTCGATATCCGTCGTGCTCAGGTATTGATCGAAGCCTTGATTGTCGAAATGGCAGAAGGTGACGGCGTTAATCTTGGTGTGCAGTGGGGTAACTTAGAAACGGGTGCAATGATCCAGTACAGCAACACTGGTGCGTCGATTGGTGGCGTGATGGTTGGCCTAGAAGAAGCAAAAGATTCTACGACAACCACCGCTGTTTATGACTCTGACGGAAAATTCCTACGAAATGAAACTACCACTGAAGAAGGTGACTATTCAACCTTAGCTTCTGCACTTTCAGGTGTTAATGGTGCAGCCATGAGCGTGGTGATGGGGGACTGGACAGCTTTGATCAGTGCGGTAGCCACCGATTCAAATTCCAACATCCTATCTTCTCCGAGTATCACGGTAATGGACAACGGCGAAGCGTCATTCATTGTGGGTGAAGAGGTTCCCGTTCTGACAGGCTCGACGGCGGGTTCAAGTAACGATAACCCATTCCAAACGGTTGAACGTAAAGAAGTGGGCATCAAACTGAAAGTGGTCCCACAAATCAATGAAGGCGATTCTGTTCAGCTGAATATTGAACAAGAAGTATCGAACGTATTAGGCGCAAACGGTGCGGTTGATGTGCGTTTTGCTAAACGTCAATTGAATACGTCGGTGATTGTTCAAGATGGCCAAATGTTGGTGCTTGGTGGCTTGATTGACGAGCGTGCATTAGAGAGTGAGTCTAAAGTACCATTCTTGGGTGATATCCCAGTGCTAGGGCACTTATTCAAATCTACCAGCACTCAGGTTGAGAAAAAGAACCTAATGGTATTCATTAAGCCAACCATCATTCGTGATGGCATGACGGCGGATGGTATCACTCAGCGTAAATACAACTTCATCCGAGCTGAGCAGTTGTACAAGGCAGAGCAAGGTCTGAAACTGTTGGATGACGATAACATCCCGGTATTGCCTAAATTTGGTGCCGATATGAATCACCCGGCTGAAATCCAAGCCTTCATCGATCAAATGGAAACAGAATAATGGCTGAATTGGTAGGGGCGGCACGTACTTATCAGCGCTTGCCGTTTAGCTTTGCGAATCGCTACAAGATGGTGTTGGAATATCAGCACCCAGAGCGTGCGCCGGTACTTTATTACGTGGAGCCTCTAAAATCGGCGGCGATCATTGAAGTAAGCCGTGTGGTGAAAAATGGCTTCACGCCACAAGCGATCAGCGCAGACGAATTTGATAAAAAATTAACCGATGCGTATCAGCGTGACTCGTCGGAAGCTCGTCAGCTAATGGAAGACATTGGTGCCGACAACGACGATTTCTTCTCATTAGCAGAAGAGTTGCCACAAGATGAAGACTTGCTCGAATCGGAAGACGATGCGCCAATCATCAAGTTAATCAATGCGATGTTGGGTGAGGCGATTAAAGAAGGCGCTTCGGATATTCATATCGAAACCTTCGAGAAGTCACTGTCTATCCGTTTCCGTATTGATGGTGTGTTACGTGATGTGTTAGCGCCAAGTCGTAAATTGGCTCCGCTGTTAGTTTCGCGTGTGAAGGTTATGGCTAAATTGGATATTGCGGAAAAACGCGTGCCACAGGATGGTCGTATTTCTCTGCGTATCGGTGGCCGAGCGGTCGATGTTCGTGTATCAACCATGCCGTCTTCGCACGGTGAGCGTGTGGTAATGCGTCTGTTGGATAAGAACGCTACTCGTCTAGACTTGCACAGTTTAGGCATGACGGCCGAGAACCACGAAAACTTCCGTAAGCTTATTCAGCGCCCACACGGTATTATCTTGGTTACCGGCCCTACAGGTTCTGGTAAATCAACGACTTTGTATGCTGGCCTGCAAGAGCTCAACAGCAACGAGCGAAATATTCTAACCGTTGAAGACCCAATCGAATTCGATATCGATGGTATTGGCCAAACACAAGTGAACCCTAAGGTTGATATGACCTTTGCGCGTGGTTTACGTGCCATTCTTCGTCAAGACCCGGATGTGGTAATGATTGGTGAGATACGTGACTTAGAGACTGCAGAGATCGCTGTTCAAGCCTCTTTGACCGGTCACTTAGTAATGTCGACTCTGCATACCAATACGGCAATCGGTGCGATTACGCGTCTACGTGATATGGGCATCGAACCCTTCTTGATCTCTTCTTCACTGCTGGGTGTTTTGGCTCAGCGCTTGGTTCGCACCCTGTGTAACGACTGTAAAGAACCTTATGAAGCGGACAAAGAGCAGAAAAAACTGTTTGGGTTGAAGAAGAAAGACAGCCTGACGCTTTACCATGCCAAAGGGTGTGAAAGCTGCAGCCACAAAGGCTATCGAGGCCGTACCGGTATTCATGAGCTATTGATGATTGACGATTCGGTACAAGAGCTGATTCACAGTGAAGCTGGTGAACAGGCAATTGAGAAAGCAATTCGTGGCACAACACCAAGTATTCGAGATGATGGCTTGAGCAAAGTTCTGAAAGGGGTAACGTCCCTAGAAGAAGTGATGCGCGTGACCAAGGAAGTCTAGTATGGCGGCATTTGAATACAAAGCACTGGATGCCAAGGGTAAAAGTAAAAAGGGCTCGATTGAAGCGGATAACGCTCGTCAAGCTCGCCAGCGCTTAAAAGAACAAGGCTTGATGCCGGTTGAGATGACCGAAGCTAAAGCTAAAACAGCGAAAGGTGCTCAGCCTTCGACCAGCTTTAAGCGTGGTATCAGCACGCCAGACCTTGCTTTGATTACTCGTCAAATATCGACGCTCGTTCAATCTGGTATGCCGCTAGAAGAGTGCTTGAAAGCCGTTGCCGAACAGTCTGAAAAGCCACGTATTCGAACCATGTTACTGGCGGTTCGTTCGAAGGTAACGGAAGGTTATTCGCTAGCCGATAGCTTGGCTGATTACCCTCACATTTTTGATGAACTTTTTAGAGCCATGGTCGCAGCTGGTGAGAAATCGGGTCACTTAGATGCGGTATTGGAGCGACTGGCCGATTACGCAGAAAACCGTCAGAAGATGCGTTCTAAGTTGCTGCAAGCGATGATCTACCCTGTGGTGCTGGTGGTGTTTGCGGTGACGATTGTTTCGTTCCTGTTGGCAACTGTGGTACCTAAGATCGTTGAGCCGATTATCCAAATGGGCCAAGAGCTTCCTCAATCGACACAATTTTTATTGGCATCGAGTGAATTTATCCAGAATTGGGGCATCCAATTACTGTTGTTGATCATTGGTGTAATTGTGTTGATTAAGACCGCGCTGAAAAAGCCGGGTGTTCGTATGAGTTGGGATCGCAAGCTATTAAGCATTCCACTGATCGGCAAGATCGCGAAAGGGATTAATACCTCTCGTTTTGCACGAACACTCTCTATCTGTACCTCGAGTGCGATTCCTATCCTTGAAGGGATGAAGGTTGCTGTAGATGTGATGTCGAATCACCATGTGAAGCAGCAAGTACTGCAGGCGTCAGACAGTGTTAGAGAGGGGGCAAGCCTGCGTAAAGCGCTCGATCAAACCAAACTCTTCCCTCCGATGATGCTGCATATGATCGCCAGTGGTGAGCAAAGTGGTCAGTTAGAGCAAATGCTGACAAGAGCGGCGGACAACCAAGACCAAAGCTTTGAATCGACGGTGAATATTGCGTTAGGTATCTTTACGCCAGCACTTATCGCTTTGATGGCAGGCTTAGTGCTGTTCATTGTGATGGCGACTCTAATGCCGATGCTTGAAATGAATAATTTGATGAGCGGTTAACCAACAGCTCATAAGACGTTAGTTTTTGGATTAACGAGAAGAAGGACATTATTACCTTCAACTCGCTGTCTGTAATTTGGAGAAAATAATGAAAAATAAAATGAAGAAACAATCAGGCTTTACTCTACTCGAGGTGATGGTTGTTGTGGTTATCCTTGGCGTATTGGCGAGCTTTGTTGTACCTAACCTATTGGGTAATAAAGAGAAGGCAGACCAACAAAAAGCCATCACTGATATCGTGGCGTTAGAGAACGCGCTAGATATGTACAAACTGGATAACAGCGTTTACCCAACAACGGATCAAGGTCTTGATGCATTGGTTTCTAAGCCAAGCAGCCCAGAGCCTCGCAACTACCGCGACGGTGGCTACATCAAGCGTCTGCCAAACGACCCATGGGGTAACGAGTACCAATACCTAAGCCCTGGTGATAACGGCACTATCGATATTTTCACTCTTGGTGCTGATGGCCAAGAAGGTGGTGAAGGTATTGCTGCGGATATCGGCAACTGGAACATGCAGGATTTCCAATAAGCTTCAGCTTATTGTTTGATTCGCTATTGTTGCTTGATAGGTTATTGATGGTAGGACGTAAACGGATGGAGTCTAAAGGTGAAAACTAAGCAAACACAGCCAGGTTTCACCTTGATTGAAATTCTCTTGGTGTTGGTACTACTGTCAGTAACGGCGGTCGCGGTGATCGCGACCATTCCTACCAATAGCAAAGATGTTGCTAAAAAATACGCTCAAAGCTTTTATCAGCGAGTTCAATTACTCAATGAAGAGGCTATTTTGAGTGGTTTGGATTTTGGCGTTCGTGTTGATGAAAAGAAATCGACCTATGTACTGATGGCGCTTAAGTCTGAAGGCTGGCAAGAAGTCGACTTTGAAAAAATTCCCTCTTTAACTGAATTACCGGAAGAACTCGCATTGTCACTGACCCTAGGTGGTGGCGCATGGGAAGACGATGATCGGTTGTTCAATCCAGGAAGCTTGTTTGATGAAGATATGTTTGCTGATCTTGAAGAGGAAAAGAAGCCGAAACCACCACAGATCTACATCTTGTCGAGTGCTGAAATGACGCCATTTGTATTGTCGTTTTATCCAAATACCGGAGACACCGTGCAAGATGGTTGGCGTATTCGAGTATTGGACAATGGTGTGATTCGATTGCTAGAGCCAGGAGAAGAAGATGAAGAGGAATAACCGTTCTCCTTATCGTTCTCGTGGTATGCCCCTTGGTTCTCGAGGAATGACGCTGCTTGAGGTATTGGTTGCGCTCGCTATCTTTGCGACTGCGGCGATCAGTGTGATTCGTGCTGTCACTCAGCACATCAATACCCTCAGTTATCTCGAAGAAAAAACCTTCGCTGCTATGGTCGTTGATAATCAAATGGCTTTGGTGATGCTGCATCCAGAGAAGCTAAAAAAAGCGCAGGGCACACAAGAGCTGGCCGAGAGAGAGTGGTTTTGGAAGGTCACGCCAATCGATACTAGCGATGATTTATTAAAGGCGTTTGATGTGAGTGTGGCAACCAGTAAACAAGCTTCTCCAGTGGTCACGGTGCGCAGTTATGTGGTCAATTAAAAGCGTGTCGTTAGCTAAGAGCAAGTCGCTAAGTAAGAGCATGTCCGCCAATAAGCGTGTGCCTCGTAAACAAGGTCTATCTTCGAAAGGCAGAGGCTTTACCTTAATTGAGGTTTTAGTCTCGATCGCTATCTTTGCCACGTTAAGTATGGCGGCTTATCAGGTAGTGAATCAGGTTCAGCGCAGCAACGAGCTTTCAATCGAACGCAGTGCTCGTTTAAATCAACTGCAGCGTAGCTTGGTCATTTTAGATAATGATTTTCGCCAGATGGCGGTGCGAAAATTTCGTACCAACGGTGAAGAAGCATCATCTAAGCTGATCTTAATTAAAGAGTATTTACTGGATTCCGACAGCGTTGGCATCATGTTTACTCGCCTTGGCTGGCATAACCCACAGCAGCAGTTTCCTCGCGGAGAAGTCACCAAAGTGGGTTACCGCATTAAAGAAGAAACGCTTGAGCGTGTGTGGTGGCGTTACCCCGATACCCCTGTAGGTCAAGAAGGTGTGATTACGCCTTTGCTTGATGATGTTGAAAGCTTGGAATTCGAGTTTTATGACGGAAGCCGCTGGGGGAAAGAGTGGCAAACCGACAAATCACTACCGAAAGCGGTAAGGTTAAAGCTAACCTTGAAAGATTATGGTGAGATAGAGCGTATTTATCTCACCCCTGGTGGCACGCTAGATCAGGCCGATGATTCTTCAAACAGTGACTCTTCAAGTAGTAATGAGGGGAATAATGACTCATCGAACTAATAAGCTTGCACTGACAAGATCTGCCATGGGGCGCAAGCAGCGTGGTGTCGCGCTGATCATTATTCTGATGCTACTGGCGATCATGGCAACCATCGCTGGCAGTATGTCGGAACGCCTGTTTACTCAATTTAAGCGCGTTGGCAATCAATTGAATTACCAACAGGCTTACTGGTACAGCATTGGTGTAGAAGCGTTGGTGCAAGACGGCATTAGGCAAAGCTACAAAGACAGTGATACCGTCAACTTGAGTCAACCATGGGCGTTAGAAGAACAGGTATACCCGTTGGATTATGGTCAAGTTAAAGGCCGTATTGTTGATGCTCAGGCATGTTTTAATCTCAATGCGTTGGCTGGTGTGACGACGACTTCAAGTAACCAAACACCTTATTTAATTACGGTTTGGCAAACCTTGTTAGAAAACCAAGATGTTGAGCCTTATCAGGCCGAGGTTATCGCACATTCAAGCTGGGAATTTGTTGATAACGATACCCGAACCACCTCTTCAGCAGGTGTAGAAGACAGTACTTATGAGGCGATGAAACCATCCTATTTGGCGGCGAATGGCTTAATGGCGGATGAGTCCGAGCTACGAGCGGTTTATCAAGTCACTGGAGAGGTGATGAATAAGGTTCGCCCCTTTGTTTGTGCTCTGCCGAGCGACGATTTCCGTTTGAATGTGAATACTCTTACGGAAAAGCAGGCGCCGTTATTGGAAGCGATGTTTGCCCCCGGCTTAAGTGAATCGGATGCCAAACAGCTGATAGACAAACGCCCATTCGATGGTTGGGATACGGTGGATGCGTTTATGGCTGAACCGGCCATTGTGGGTGTGAGTGCCGAAGTCAGCAAAAAAGCGAAAGCATATTTAACTGTAGATAGTGCCTATTTTGAGCTAGATGCAGAGGTATTAGTTGAGCAGTCACGTGTACGTATACGGACGCTTTTCTATAGTAGTAATCGAGAAACAGTGACGGTAGTACGCCGTCGTTTTGGAGGAATCAGTGAGCGAGTTTCTGACCGTTCGACTGAGTAGCGAACCACAAAGCCCAGTGCAGTGGTTAGTTTGGTCGACAAGCCAACAAGAAGTGATAGCAAGTGGCGAACTGTCTAGCTGGGAGCAGCTTGATGAGTTAACACCTTACGCTGAAAAGCGCAGCTGTATCGCTTTATTGCCGGGAAATGAATGCTTAATTAAGCGTGTTGAGATCCCGAAAGGTGCTGCTCGCCAGTTCGACTCTATGCTGCCGTTTTTATTAGAAGACGAAGTCGCACAAGATATCGAAGACTTACACCTGACTATTTTAGATAAAGACGCAACGCACGCGACAGTGTGTGGTGTCGATCGTGAATGGTTAAAGCAAGCGTTAGAGCTGTTTCGCGAAGCCAATATTATCTTCCGTAAGGTGTTGCCAGATACACTGGCCGTGCCTTTTGAAGAGCAAGGTATCAGTGCATTGCAGATCGACCAGCATTGGCTATTACGTCAAGGTAACTATCAAGCCGTATCGATCAGCGAAGCATGGTTACCGATGTTTTTGCAAAGTGATTGGGTTGTTGCTGATGACGAAGAGCAAGCGACGACTATCTTCAGCTACACCGCGATGCCGAGCGATGACGTTCAACAGCAAAGCGGCGCGAATTGGCAAGCAAAGCCTGCTGAATTGGTAATGTCTTTGCTGAGCCAACAAGCAATCACAAGCGGCGTAAATTTACTGACTGGCACCTTTAAAACCAAATCTTCATTCAGTAAATATTGGCGTGTATGGCAGAAAGTGGCGATTGCTGCTTGTTTGCTAGTGGCTGTGATTGTGACTCAACAAGTGTTGAAGGTTCAGCAATATGAAGCGCAAGCACAAGCCTACCGCATGGAGAGTGAGCGTATCTTTAGAGCGGTGCTGCCTGGTAAACAGCGTATTCCGACGGTCAGCTACCTTAAGCGCCAGATGAACGATGAAGCCAAAAAATATGGCGGCTCGGGCGATGGTGACTCTTTGTTGGGGTGGTTAGCATTGCTGCCGGAAACCTTAGGTCAGGTGAAGTCAATTGAAGTCGAAAGCATTCGCTACGATGGTAATCGTTCTGAGATTCGACTTCAGGCGAAAAGTTCTGACTTCCAACATTTTGAGACCGCGAGAGTGAAGCTAGAAGAGAAGTTTACCGTCGAACAAGGTCCATTAAACCGTAATGGCGATGCCGTATTTGGCAGCTTTACTCTTAAACCCCATCAATAACCTGCGTAAGGAGATCAGTGATGAGAAATATGATTGAGCCACTCCAAGCGTGGTGGACTTCAATAAGTCAAAGAGAGCAACGATTAGTTATTGGTTGCTCAATTCTATTGGTGGTCGGTGTCGTTTATTGGGGGTTAATCCAGCCACTCAGTCAGCGAGCTGAACTCGCGCAGAGCCGTATTCAAAGCGAGAAGCAACTACTGGCTTGGGTAACCAATAAAGCCAATGAAGTGGTTGAGCTAAGAGGCAGCGGTGGCATCAGTGCCATTCAACCTCTGAATCAATCTGTGCCTGCTTCTATGCGTCGCTTTAATATCGAGCTTATACGTGTACAACCACGTGGCGAGATGTTGCAAGTGTGGGTAAAACCTGTGCCTTTTAATAAGTTCGTTGACTGGCTTACATACCTGAAAGAAAAACAGGGTGTTGAGGTTGAGTTTATGGATATTGATCGCTCTGATAACTCTGGGGTTATTGACGTCAACCGACTACAGTTTAAACGAGGTTAATGTGAAACGCGGTTTATCTTTTAAGTATGGCCTGCTCTTCAGTGGCATCTTTATCGTCTTTTTTTCGGTCAGCTTGTTGCTGCACTTGCCGGCTTCTTTTGCTCTCAAGCAGGCTCCTGCTGTGCGAGGTTTGAGTATCGAAGGCGTTGAGGGCACCGTTTGGCAAGGCAGCGCTAACAACATCGTGTGGCAGCGCGTTAATTACGGTTCAGTGCAGTGGAATTTCCAGTTTTCTAAGCTATTTCAAGCCAAAGCAGAACTGGCGGTTCGTTTTGGTCGTAACAGCGACATGAACTTATCAGGTAAAGGGCGTGTCGGGTACAGCATGAGCGGCGCGTATGCAGAAAACTTAGTGGCCTCAATGCCTGCTATGAACGTGATGAAATACGCCCCAGCCATTCCAGTACCGGTTTCAATTGGTGGACAAGTTGAACTGACGATTAAGCATGCGGTTCACGCTCAGCCTTGGTGTCAATCCGGCGAAGGTACACTGGCTTGGTCTGGTGCTGCAGTCGACTCACCTGTTGGCTCGCTAGACCTTGGTCCTGTGATTGCGGACATAACCTGTGAAGACAGCACCATTGCAGCGAAAGGCACTCAGAAGAGCGATCAGGTAGACAGTGAGTTCTCAGCGAGCGTAACACCTAACCAACGCTACACGTCGGCGGCATGGTTTAAGCCGGGTGCGGAATTCCCGCCAGCAATGCAGAGTCAGCTTAAGTGGCTGGGCAACCCTGATAGCCAAGGTAAGTACCAGTTTACTTATCAAGGCCGTTTTTAGCTAAACAGCTAAGGGCTACTAAATTACGAGATATAAAAAACGGGCGCCTCATTGAGGTGCCCGTTTTGTTTGAATAATGATAGCTACAGGGAGCAAACTCGCCTAGTCTTTGCCTTGTAAGATCTCTGCCCACGGTAAGTCTGCATCACCGAGTACAATGAAGTTCGGATTCTCAAGCGTTTCTCTTTCATTGTAAGATAGTGGTTCTAATTGAGTACTTAAGATACGTCCGCCAGCTTCTTCAACAATGCACTGCGTTGCGGCGGTATCCCATTCTCCGGTTGGTCCAAGGCGCAGATAACAATCCACAGCCCCTTCTGCTACTAAACATGCCTTAAGCGCTGCTGAGCCTAGAGGAACCAAATCATAATTCCATGCTGAGCTCATACGGCTAGTGATGCGATTGATGTCTTGGCGACGGCTGATCGCCATTGCGATTGACTGGTTTGGCAGCTCGTGACGATGCGTTTTGATTTTCACGCTGTCATTAAGGTCTGGGATCTTCCAAGCGCCTTTGCCACTGTAAGCGTAATAGCTCACACCTGAAACGGGAGCGTATACCACGCCCATTACTGGCTTGTTATGTTCGATTAGGGCGATAATTGTCGCGAAATCACCACTTCGTGCGATGAACTCCTGGGTACCGTCCAGTGGGTCAACCAACCAGTAGCGATCCCACTGAGAACGTTGCTCTAGGCTGATGTCCGCGGCTTCTTCAGACAACACTGGAATGTCAGGCGTGAGCTCACTGAGTTTTTTCGAAATCAGCTTATGCGCCGCAAGGTCGGCACTGGTGACAGGTGTGTCATCACTCTTGGTGAACTCTTCGTAATCTTTTTTCTCGTAGATCTCTAAGATGAGTTGGCCAGCAGAGCGAGCAATCTCAATGACAGAGGGTAGGAGGTGAGACAAATCTTTTGTTATTGGCATAAATGTTCTCTTACTCTTAGAGCGAGCCTGAATGTTCTAGTTATTGTTTAATACACGAAGGCTTAAAAGCAGGGCTGTAATACTACGAGCCTCACAGAAATCTAGATGTGTTAACAGTTCTTCGGCTTGAGCAAGTGGCCAGCGCACAATGTCGAGTGGCTCTGGCTCATCACCTTCTAGCTTTTCTGGGTAGAGGTCTTCTGCGATAAACAGCGTCATTTTGCTAGAGAAGTAAGAGGGCGCAAGGATCACTTCCTTTAGCGGAGTAAGTTTGTTGGCACCGAAGCCAATCTCTTCTTTAAGTTCGCGAACGGCGGCTTCGTTTGGCTGCTCACCTGGATCGATAAGCCCTTTGGGAAAGCCCAGCTCATAGCGTTCTGTACCCGCTGCGTATTCACGCACCAACAGAATATCGCCTTGTTCAGTAATCGGAACCATCATTACTGCGTTGCGGCCGCTAGGCTTCATGCGTTCGTAAGTGCGCTGTTCGCCGTTTGAAAAGCGTAAATCGAGAGACTCGATAGAGAATAGTTTTGATTGAGCGACAGTTTGCTGAGCCAAAATCTCTGGCTTGGTCCTTTTTGTCATTGCGCTCGCTCCTTAGCTCATTGGAATTCTTTCTTATAAAGTCATTCTAATATAGGGGAAATGACGTTGAGTTCCTAGATCCGAGTTTTCATATCCTAGAATTATTAGAGCAGGAACCGATTGCGATCACTTGAATACCTTACTCAAGATGGTAACCAACCGAGAATTCTGGTTATTTCGTTCAGGAATACAAGAGCATAGTGAGATCGTGTTCGAACGTATCTGTTTAGCCCCAAAACAAAAAAGGTTGATGCTTGCGCATCAACCTTTTTAATCAGTGATTCATACTAACTGAGTAATTAGTAGTAAGAGTGCTCACCACGATCGTGCTCAGTTGCATCACGAACAGCAGTCAGTTCACCTTCGAATTGTTGAAGAAGTTCTTTCTCGATGCCTTCTTTTAGCGTTACATCAACCATAGAACAACCGTTACAGCCGCCACCGAATGCAACGATAGCAGCGCCGTCTTCAGTGATTTCAACCAAGCTAACGTGACCACCGTGACCAGCAAGCTGTGGGTTAACCTGCGTTTGGATTGCGTATTCAACGCGCTCTAGAAGTGGTGCATCGTCTGATACTTTACGCATTTTAGCGTTTGGTGCTTTGAGCGTTAGTTGAGAGCCCATTTTGTCAGTCACGAAGTCAATCTCAGCTTCGTCTAGGAATGGTAGGCTTAGCTCATCTACGTATGCAGAGAATGCTTCGAAAGAAAGCTTTGTATCAGACGCTTCGATAGCATCTGTTGGGCAGTAAGAAACACCACACTCAGCGTTTTGTGTGCCTGGATTTACCACGAACACACGAATGTTTGTACCTTCAGGCTGCTGTGACAGCAGATTGGCAAAGTGAGTTTGAGCTGTTTCTGTAATAGTAATATTTGACACGACGAATACCTGAGTAAATTTGTAGGTTATTAGCGCCATTCTACTCCTGTCAGATTTGTAATTCAGCCCTTTTTTGTTGGATTGCTGTACAAGTAGTGATTCACAGCTTTTATCCAGAGGGCTCAGGAGTGCGGCAGATGCAGTAAATATCAATCCTTTTAACGCCCACTTCAAGTAGTAATTGGCATAATTGATACACAGTACTGCCGGTGGTTACAACATCATCAATTATCGCGACGTGAGAGGGGATAGTTCCTTGAACGTCTTGTTTTCGCAGCGCAAAAGCACTCTTTAGATTGTGTAATCGTGCGGATTTAGTCAGCCCCTGCTGCGAAGCAGTTGAGCGAATTCGACGAAATAGCACATCACTTTTAACGCCAAGCTCTTGAGCCGTGTAATTGGCTAGCAGCTGACTTTGATTAAAGCCGCGATGAGTGTATCGACGCCAATGCAGAGGAACGCTGGTGATCAGCGGAGCAGGATGTTCGATACGTGATGCCAATAGCTTAGATAAATCACGTGCAAACCAAAACTTATCAGCGTACTTCATTTTCTGAATATAACCTGCTGTTGGAAAGGTGTAGTCCCCAACGCAATAGAGGCGATGCCACGGCGGTGGTTTTGATAAGCACTCGCCACATTGTTCGACAGTGGTGACTGTTTTTAAACCACATCGCTGACAGCGTGGCACTGGCTCAAAGAGTTTGAGACAAGAATTGCACCATCGAGGGTGTTTATCACTGGGCAGTTTATCGAGTTTGCACAGGTGGCATTGAGGTGTGACCAGACGTGGTGTGTGTTTTTGTAGCCAATCGGATAACATAGCTCGCGATGCTTTTGGGTTATGGTGTTCCTTTTGCTAACCATACTGAAAAGCGCGGATTATCGCTGATGGAAAAAGTAGGGAATATTGAGAATGAGTGACGCGTTATATTGGCATGTTTCTGGGCAAGGGCCTGATTTAGTACTGGTTCACGGCTGGGGAATGAACGGTGCGGTATGGCAACAAACCGTTAATGCATTACAAGCTGATTTTCGAGTGCATGTTGTCGATTTACCAGGGTATGGACACAGCGCGCACTGCCACGCTCAAGATCTTGAAGAGATTGCTCAGCAACTGTTGGCCGAAGCACCAAAGCAAGCGATTTGGGTGGGTTGGTCACTTGGAGGTTTGGTCGCAACGCACATGGCTCTCCATCACTCAGATTACGTAAGCAAGCTGGTGACTGTCGCCAGTTCTCCTAAATTCGCGGCCGCAAAAGAGCCCGTATTATGGCGAGGCATTCAGCCCAACGTATTAAGCGCATTCACCGAACAACTGGTTGAAGATTTCCAAACCACCATCGAACGCTTTATGGCATTGCAAGCCATGGGCAGCCCTTCAGCAAGGCAAGATGTAAAACAACTTAAGCAAGCAGTGCTGTCTCGCCCGTTGCCGAACCCTGAATCATTATTGGCAGGATTAAAGATGCTGTCGGATGTCGATCTGCGTGAACAACTGCCTGAGATTTCAGTGCCAATGCTGCGCTTGTATGGTCGATTAGATGGATTGGTGCCAATCAAGGTTGCCAAAGACTTGGGGAATGCTCTGCCTCATACCGAGCAATATATCTTTACTCAGTCTTCACATGCGCCGTTTATGACCGAAGCCGATGCCTTTTGCAGTGAACTGGTCAGTTTCGCCCAAAAATAATCGCTAAATTTATCGCCGGCTTGGTCGATATATAATCTAACCAACGTGTTGCTTGATACTCAGACCTAACTCTCTCCTGAGCTGATTGCAGTAAGTTGGGCTATGCCTGTTGTGCTGACTCACAGTACAACAGTGTTATAGCAATAACGATGGGCGATTCTTGAGGAGTTCGCGATGATTGTGTCACCTGCAACTGCAGTGAGTGTGCCACTTATCGCCCCGTCCGTTAATGTGCAAACAGAGCAAGTTGCGCGTGATAATAGAGTTCGAGAGCCTGTTGCTCCCGCAGTAGCGTTGGCGAAAACCAATGCAGAGCGAAAGGTAAAGTCGGACGATAAGCGAAGGCAGCAGTCGGCTTGGGATCCTTCAGACCATCCTGGTTATGAAATGGATAACGAGTCAGAGGCCAATTCGATTAGCCAAGAAGAGCCACAAGATCCTTTTGATAGGTTGTTCAGCTTGTTGGCACTGAGAACATACAGTGCTGACCAAGGAAAGGGCTATACCATGCGTTTTCGCCTGCCAAAGCATGTTTTAGATGCGGCGATTCAGGAGGGACAGATGGAGAAACGACGTAAGGTCATAAAATATCATTATGGTCATGCTGTTGCGCCTCATGCTCCATCAGAGATGCTGGTCGTGTTGTAAATCGAAAACTTATGACCCAACCAAGCTTCGATGTCTTTTTTGAACACATAATAAAAACCTGCATACCCTAAGGGATGCAGGTTTTTTGTTTTAAGCACATCAGCTTTTTAGATGAGCTAATGGATTATTTTTTCGCTTTAGCAAAGGCTGCGGCAAAAGCACCGCCCATCGCCGCGTTTTGTTGCGGCTCCTCACGACGGCGTTGTCCACCTTGTGAATTTTGGTTCGGGCGGTTTTGCGTGCGAGGTGCACTTGAACGTTGAGCACGGTTATCTTGTCCCGGCTCGTCCTTCATACGCATGCTCAGTGCAATACGTTTACGCTGAACATCGACTTCCATCACCTTCACTTTGACGATGTCACCCGCTTTAACCACTTCACGGGGGTCAGAGACAAAGCGATCGGTGAGCGCTGAAATATGCACTAAGCCATCTTGGTGAACACCGATATCAACGAAGGCACCAAAGTTGGCCACGTTAGACACCACACCTTCTAGAATCATGCCCGGTTCTAAGTCTGAAACGCTGTTTACGCCATCAGCGAAGGTGGCGGTCTTGAACTCAGGGCGAGGGTCGCGTCCCGGTTTATCCAGCTCCTTGATGATGTCGCTTACCGTTGGTACACCAAAGTTTTCATTGGTGTAATCAATCGCATGCAAGCCACGCAGGAAGTCTGTGTTACCCACCAGAGATTTGATGTCTTTGTGGTTTTTCTCAGCGATGCTTTTCACCACAGGGTAAGCTTCTGGGTGAACCGATGATGCATCGAGAGGGTTCTTGCCGTCCATAATTCGTAGGAAACCAGCACACTGTTCAAAGGCTTTTGGCCCCAAGCGAGCGACTTTCTTCAGCGTAGTACGTGCTTCGAAGCGACCATTCTCATCACGGAAATCCACGATGTTTTGAGCGATGGTGCTAGAAAGGCCCGCTACGCGAGTTAGCAGTGCGGCAGACGCAGTATTCACATCAACGCCTACGGCGTTTACACAGTCTTCGACAATCGCATCGAGGCGCTTAGCGAGCATAGTTTGGCTCACGTCGTGTTGGTATTGACCCACACCGATCGATTTAGGGTCAATCTTCACCAGCTCTGCCAATGGATCTTGCAGACGACGCGCGATAGACACCGCACCACGGATCGATACGTCCATGTTCGGGAATTCTTTTGCCGCTAACTCAGATGCTGAGTACACCGATGCACCTGCTTCGCTAACTATAATTTTTTGCGCTTTTAGGTTGCCACGCTTAATCACATCAGCCACGAAGCTGTCGGTTTCGCGTGAAGCCGTGCCGTTACCAATCGCAATCAGGTCGACATTGAACTGACGAACCATCTGCTCAACAACGTGTGCTGACTTGTCGTATTGCTTTTGCGGTGGGTGAGGGTAAATAGTCTCTGTCGCTAGAACTTTACCTGTTGAGTCCACAACAGCGATTTTCGAACCGGTACGTAAACCTGGATCCAAGCCCAATGTTGCTCGAGGGCCAGCAGGCGCAGCCATTAGCAGGTCTTTAAGGTTGGTTGCGAATACTTCAATTGCTTCGATCTCTGCTCGTTCTTTCATCGCGCCCATCAATTCGGTTTCCATGTGCATAGAAACCTTGATGCGCCATGCCCAGCTAATCACTTGCTTACGCCAAGCATCTGCAGGAGCGCTGCTTAGGGTAATGCCGTAGTGATCAGAGATGATGTTCTCGCAGTATGAACCACGTACACCTTCTTCTTGCTCTGGGTCTGCGTTCATTGCCAGTGTTAGGAAGCCTTCATTTCGGCCACGCAGCATTGCAAGGGCACGGTGAGACGGTACTTTGCTAAGCGCTTCGTTGTGCTCGAAGTAGTCTTTGAACTTCTCACCTTCGTTCTCTTTGCCAGCCACAACACGAGCACCAAGCTCTGCATTGCGGTTTAGGTGTTGGCGAATCTTTTCAAGCAGGTTTGCGTCTTCCGCAATGCGCTCCATGATGATCGCGCGTGCGCCATCCAGTGCAGCTTTGGTATCGGCAATGCCTTTGTCGTTGCTAATAAAGTTGGCAGCTTCGGTTTCTGGATCGTGTTGTGGTTCAGTCCATAACGTATCGGCAAGTGGCTCTAAGCCTGCTTCAATCGCGATCTGACCTTTGGTACGGCGCTTTGGTTTGTATGGAAGGTATAAATCTTCTAGACGAGTCTTGCTGTCTGCTTGAGTGATATCACGCTCGAGTTCTGGCGTGAGTTTTCCTTGGTCTTGAATCGACTTAAGAATCGTTTGGCGGCGATCGTCTAGCTCGCGAAGATAAGAAAGGCGGCTATCAAGGTTACGTAGTTGGGTATCGTCTAAGCCACCCGTAACTTCTTTACGGTAGCGGGCAATAAAGGGAACGGTGTTACCGTCGTCAATTAGGTTTACTGCGGCAGTGACTTGCTCAGAACGGACATTCAGTTCTTCAGCGATCAGTCGACAGATAGCTTGGCTCATCCGATGAATCTCTTATTTAATATCATGACAAATACATGGGGGTGAGCGTACGCTTTTTCTAGCTTTGGCTGTGTAATTATCCTGTCAGAAGTCGAATTTCCGTTTGTGATACCTGCTTTGTGCGAGATCTCTTACAAGTGATGTGAGACTAAGTCTCTTTAAATCGATGAAACTGTCTTGAAATTAAGCTAAGTCACTGATTTTATTTGATTGTGTATTTTCGGGTGTATTTCCCACCTGAAATGTTTTTTGGGACTATCTAGGAAACTCGCTCAATTATCGTAATATTTAACTTGTCGACAGGGAGTTGGCAGGAACAGGAAAAAGCCTAATGGACTAGGTATCTTCAGGATGAAGATTTGATTACTTAGGATGAGTGGTCAGCAAGGAAGTGATAATCTCTGGATGAGATTCGCCAGTCAGGATGACAGGCTAGAATGGACACCGCTAGGATGGCGATGAACAAAAAGGAAATTGGTTAAAGGATTTAGCCACTATCAAGGAAAGATGCAGGGAGCACCTTATCTCGAAGAGATAAACAGTAGCCGGATTGCTGCGATAGAGACTTAACCCCGCTAGGCGAAAGCCTTGCGGGGTTTTCTTTTATCCGGAGTTTGAGTTTTCTGAACACTCAGCTCATCGCTAAGTGTCTATTAAGTTTGGTTATTCGTTGTCTGCGTAGCTGATCGAGTTAATGAACCACTCTTTGTCGCCTTCCGGTGTTTTTACCGTAAACTCATCATCCACTTCTTTCTTAAGCAGAGCTCTAGCCATTGGTGAGTCGATAGAGATATAGCCTTTGGCATCGCCGTAGATCTCTTCTGGGCCGACAATTCGAAACTTCTTAATTTCCCCATCATCATTCTCAATTTCGACCCAAGCACCGAAAAATACCTTACCTTCTTGTTGTGGCGAGTAATCCACGATCGTGACATCAGGTAGGAACTTTCTTAAGAAACGCACTCGGCGATCAATCTGACGAAGCAGACGCTTATTGAAGGTGTAATCTGCGTTTTCTGAGCGATCTCCAAGGCTTGCAGCCCAAGTGACTATTTTGGTGATCTCTGGACGCTTCTCGTGCCATAAGTGGTCATGTTCGGCTTTGAGTTTGTTATAACCTTCTCGGGTGATAAGTTTGGTTTTCATAAATCTTACTTAATGAAATGATGATCTAAGATAGAATATATAGAAAGGCAACATACGTTAACAATTATTTAGGCGACTTTTTCTCCAATAATGTTACATTTTTAATGTCTTATACCAATATACAATTTACCAAGAATGCTTAACCTTAGGTTTAAGCTTTAATAGGTGGAACCATTACATGCAAGAAAACTACAAAATTTTAGTGGTCGATGACGATGCTCGTTTACGTGCACTGTTAGAGCGCTATCTGTCAGAGCAGGGCTTTCAAGTGCGTAGCGTGGCAAACAGTGAGCAGATGGACCGCCTGTTAACCCGTGAAAATTTTCACTTGATGGTATTGGATTTAATGTTGCCGGGCGAAGATGGTCTATCGATCTGTCGTCGTCTACGAAACGCAAACAACTCGCTACCAATCCTGATGCTTACTGCAAAGGGTGATGAAGTGGATCGCATTGTGGGCTTGGAAGTGGGTGCTGATGATTACCTGCCAAAACCATTTAACCCACGTGAACTGCTTGCTCGTATTAAAGCGGTACTGCGTCGCCAAGTCATTGAAGCGCCGGGCGCACCAAGCACAGAAGAGTCTGTGGTTGAATTTGGTGAGTTCCGTTTGAACCTAGGTACTCGCGAAATGTTCCGCGGTGAAGAGCCAATGCCTCTTACTTCTGGTGAATTTGCGGTACTTAAGTCATTGGTAACGAATGCTCGTGAGCCAATGTCTCGCGATAAGCTGATGAACATGGCTCGTGGCCGTGAGTATTCAGCAATGGAGCGTTCTATCGATGTTCAGATTTCACGTCTGCGTCGTCTAGTGGAAGAAGATCCAAGCAAACCTCGCTACATCCAAACGGTGTGGGGCTTAGGTTATGTATTCGTTCCAGATGGCAAAGCTGTGTAATCCAGCTTAATAAGCTCTACAGCAGCTTTATCGATTCTGTGAATCTTACGGGTCATCTCATTAATATGCGATGGCCCGTTTTCTATTCAGCACAATGGTTTAGAGTTATAGTCATATAACACTTTCTTTATCTTTCTACATCTCGGGTACCCCATGCGTATACGTAGCTCCTTTACTCAGTCGATAGTGCTTTTCTTAACGCTATTGGTCGCTAGCCAAATTTTTTCTTATTACGCGGTGTTTAACTATGCGTTGATGCCGAGCTTGCAGCAGTTTAATAAGATTTTGGCTCACGAGCTAAACCTAGTATTGGACCAAGGCAGTGATATCGAGATTGATGCGCCATTGCGTCAGCGTGTGCTTGAACAGCTTGGGGTAACCGTTCACGCCAAGGACAGCGAAGCGGCGGGTGAGTATTACCATGCGGTCGCAATCGACTTAATGAGTGAGGAGATGACCAAAGAGCTGGGCTCTGAAACTGAAGTGCGGCTGATCTTGGGCAATGAAAGCTATGTGTTGTGGATGGACATTGAGCAGCTGCCTAACTCTTTGATTCGTATTCCGCTGTCTGAGCTGCAAGAAGAAGATTTTGCCCCGCTATTCCGTAACAGCCTGATCATGGCGTTGTTGATTGTTGCAGGTGGTTGGTTGTTTATTCGCTTGCAAAACCGGCCGTTGATAGCGCTAGAGAAAGCCGCGCAAGGTGTCGGGCGAGGTGATATTCCACCGCCATTGCCAGTTCAAGGCGCACAAGAGATTCGCTCGGTAACTCGAGCCTTTAACCAGATGTCGAAAGGCATCCAAGAACTAGAAGAAGACCGCGCCTTGTTGATGGCGGGTATTAGCCATGATTTGCGTACTCCGTTAACGCGTATTCGTTTAGCGACTGAGATGATGTCACCAGAGGATGCCTACTTAGCTGAGGGGATCATCAGTGATACCGAAGAGTGTAATGAGATCATCAGTCAGTTCATGGATTACCTAAAGCCTGTCGACCGAGATTCATTCCAAGCGGTGTTTGTCGATGATATTGCTCGTGAGGTATCAAGCTCTGAGGGTGGCTACGAGGTTCAGATTGAAACCGATATTCCAGAGTCAATGAAGCCAGCGTTAGGTAACCCGATCGCGATGAAGCGTGCGGTGAGTAACTTGGTGGTGAATGCGCTGCGTTACGGCAATGGTTGGGTCAAGGTGTCGACCGGCATGACGGCGGATAACAAGCTTGCTTGGGTGACGGTAGAAGATAATGGCCCGGGCATCCCGCAAGATCAGATTGGTAAGCTGTTTGAACCTTTCACGCGCGGTGACACGGCTCGTGGCAGCGAAGGTACGGGCTTAGGCTTGGCAATTGTTAAGCGTATTGTCAGCCAGCACCAAGGTGCCGTTGTGGTCAATAACCGCAGTGAAGGTGGCTTGAAGGCGCAGATCAGTTTCCCGGTTAAGCCTTAAATACTATTGGAAGTTGGGGAGCTGTATAGAGATCCCCGACTCGGTCATTCTTCCCTCTCGGGGATGACGAATTGCTAACTATGGACCTTGATGACGGAAGTTTATTTTGATCGTCATTCCCTATCGTGAGGAACGAACGAGTAGGGAATCTCGCTCTTGATTGATGAAAGTAATACGCATGAAAAAGGCTTCCAGATGGAAGCCTTTTTGCGTTTTAAGCCGGAATATAAGGGCTAACTAAGCCTTCGAATAAACATCGCGTTCACCCAGCCAGCGGTTGATGATCGCCTTGGCGTTGTCTGGGTAGCTATCATGAATATGACGCGCAATACGCTGAACTTCTGGGATTAAACGTTGGTCTCGTACCAAGTCGGCAATCTTGAAGTCGGCCAAGCCTGTCTGTTTGGTGCCAAGCAGTTCGCCGGGGCCACGAATCTCTAAGTCACGCTGTGCAATAACAAAGCCATCGTTACTTTCACGTAGTACACCTAAGCGCTTCTGAGCGGTTTTAGACAGCGGTGAGTGATACAGCAATACACAATGACTTGCGACTGAACCACGGCCAACACGGCCACGCAGTTGGTGAAGTTGCGCTAAGCCAAGACGTTCTGGGTTCTCGATGATCATTAAGCTCGAATTCGGCACATCCACGCCCACTTCAATCACCGTAGTCGCGACCAACAGATGAAGCTTGTTCTCCTTGAACTCTCGCATTACTGCCTGTTTCTCAGCAGGCTTCATTCGGCCGTGCACCAAGCCAATTTTTACATCAGGTAGTTTGCGTTGCAGCTCTTCTGCAGTGTCAGCCGCGGCTTGAGCTTCTAATACTTCTGATTCATCAATCAGTGTACACACCCAATATGCTTGCTTGCCTTCATTGATACACGCATTACGCACTCGCTCGACAATGTCATCACGTTTGGTATCAGGGATCGCTACGGTTTGAATCGGTGTTCGTCCCGGTGGTAGCTCATCAATGATTGAGGTTTCGAGGTCGGCATAGGCGGTCATGGCCAGCGTTCGCGGAATCGGTGTTGCGGTCATCACCAACTGATGTGGGTAATAGCCTTGTTTGGCGCCTTTCTCTCGCAACTCTAATCGCTGGTGAACACCAAATCGGTGTTGCTCATCAATGATGACTAAACCAAGGTTTTTGAACTCGACATGCTCTTGGAATAGAGCATGAGTACCGACCACCATTTGTGCTTCGCCACTGGCAATATGCGCCAGTTCGGTTTCACGAGCTTTGCCTTTGAGTTTACCTGCGAGCCAACCGACTTGGATACCCATTGCTTCAAACCAGTTAGCAAAGTTGATTGCGTGCTGCTCGGCTAATAGTTCAGTTGGTGCCATCAGTGCCACTTGCTGACCATGTTCGAGTGCGCGAACCGCCGCGAGTGCAGCGACTAAGGTTTTACCTGAGCCCACATCACCCTGCACTAAACGCATCATAGGGTGCGGCTTCTCAAGGTCAGCTTCGATCTCTTTAGTCACTCGTGCTTGAGCATTAGTTGGAGAAAACGGCAGCTGAGCCAATAACTTATCTTTCAGAGTATTCACAGGAGGAAAAGGCATCGCCTTGTCTTGCTGTCCTTTGCTTCGAACAGACAGCATCGACAGGTTTTGAGCTAGCAGTTCCTCCATAATCAGGCGCAGCTGCGCAGGGTGTTTACCTTCATCAAACAGCTCTAGGTCGATGCCCGGAGGTGGTCTGTGAATGGTATGCAGTGCTTGTGCAAGGGTGATTTGGTGGTCGTATAAACCTGATGGGAGAAGCTCGTTAACCGCCGCTTTGTCTATTAGGTCGAGCGCTTGGTCAGTGAGGTTGCGCAGCGTGACTTGTCTTAGCCCTTCGGTGGTTGGGTACACCGGAGTTAGGTTGGCTTCCACATCTGGTTGCTGCCTTGGTGCAAAGAACTTGTAGTCAGGGTGAACAATCTCAAGCCCCATATTGCCGCGCTTGATCTCACCGTAGGCATGTACTTGCTTGCCTTCGGCAAAGTTATTCTTCATTCCTGCCGTAAAGTTGAAAAAGCGCAGCGTAATAGTGCCGTTACCATCGCTGATCTTTACTGCGAGCATCTTACGTTTACCGAAAATGGTATCGACGTGCATCACCTTGCCTTGCACTGCAGCCCATAGGCCTGCGTGCAGTTTTACGATCGGATAGATGCGTGTTCTATCTTCGTAGCGTAAAGGAAGGTGAAACAGTAAGTCTTGTACGTTGTTAAGCCCAACCTTCTCCAGTTTCTCTGCGACTTTTGCGCCGACTCCAGATAAAGAGTTGAGAGGGATTGCAGATAAAAGCTGTGACATAACAAGGCTCATAAACGTAAGAGAGATAATCTATTCAAGCATTTTACTGGATTTTTGTACAGGATAAAGCTTAGAAGCAGATACGGGATGCGAGTAAACGGGATACGAAAAGACTAAGAGCGAGTACGAGATGTATGTAAATGGGATATGAGAGGAATAGGGCAGTACAAAAAATTAAAGCAGACTCGAAATACGATAGGTTGAGTGGTGAAAAGCTTTTGCTCTTCGCATCTCGAGACTCGTATCTCTCATCTGCTTTATCTATCTGCTTTTAGATCTAGTTCTTACGACGTCTTACTTTCAGCGCGTGTGGCATCACACGTAGCTTCTTCATAATACTTGCAAGGTGAACACGATCTTTGGTGGTCAGCAAGATTGTCACTGTGTACAGGCGCCCGTCACGTTCTTCGGTAGAAATACCGTGAATGTTAGAGCCTGTTTTCGAGATAACGTTAGTTAGCTCAGCCAGTGCACCTTGGTGGTTCTGCAGATCAACCTGAAGTTCAGCTGTAAACTCTTGGTCGTAATCGTCAGACCATTCAACCGCCATGTATTTGTCTGGTTCTTTCTGGTAACCACGAACGTTTGGACACGTTTCACGGTGAACCACAAGGCCACGACCTGGAGATACATGGGCAATGATGTGATCATCTGGAATTGGGTGACAACAGTTGGCGAACGTCAGTAGCAGACCTTCAGCACCACGGATTGGAAGTTTCTTCCTCGGTGTGTCGCTGTTGTTTTCTACTTCAGTCAGTTCGTCAGCATCACCAAGCAGACGACGAGCAATTACGATACTCATCAGCTCACCAAGACCAATCGACGCCAGCAAGTCTTCAACGCTTTCTAGACGTAAGTCAGACAATACGTGCTCTAGATTTTCTTGGCCGATATCGGCAATAGAGTGTTCGCCAAGTGCATGATTCAGTAAACGACGGCCTAGCGTGATCGACTCTTCACGACGCATGGTTTTCAGAACCTGACGGATCTTAGTACGTGCACGTGATGTCACCACGTAGTTGAGCCATGCTGCATTCGGACGTGCGCCCGGAGCACTGATGATCTCAATCGTTTGACCGTTCTTCAGTGATTTGCTGAGTGGGTAAGGGTTCATGTCTACACGAGCACCTACACACATGTTGCCGACATCAGTATGCACCGCGTAAGCAAAATCGACCGCTGTTGCGCCTGCAGGAAGTTCGACAATGCGACCCTTCGGCGTGAACACGAAGATCTCATCTGGGAACAGATCAGACTTAACGTTTTCAATGAATTCGAATGAGTTACCCGCGCTTTGTTGCAGCTCAAGTAAGCTCTGCATCCAACGTTGTGCTTTAACCTGTGCGGTTGTGCCATTACTGCTGCGTGAGCCATTGCCTTTGTAAGACCAGTGCGCCGCGACACCTTTGTCTGCCATTTGATCCATATCTTCAGTACGGATCTGAACCTCAACTGGCACCCCATGAGGGCCGATCATTGACGTGTGCAGAGATTGGTAGCCGTTGGCTTTTGGTACCGCAATGTAATCTTTCATGCGGCCAGGGCGAGGCTTGTACAGGCTGTGAGCCTGACCAAGTACGCGATAACAAGTATCTGGGGTATCAACCACGACGCGGAAAGCGTAGATGTCCATAATGGTGTGGAAGCGCTGCTCTTTAGTTTTCATCTTGTTGTAGATGGAGAACAGGTTCTTTTCACGACCAAGTACGCGAGCAGGCAAACCGACCTCTTCAAGGCGGCCTTCAATTTCGCTATGGATACGTTGGATCATTTCCTTACGGTTACCACGCGCAGCTTTCACTACGTTTTTAAGTACGCGATAACGGTTAGGATAGAGGGCTTCAAAGCCTAACTCTTCTAGTTCGGTCTTGATGTTATGAATACCAAGACGGTGAGCTAGTGGAGAATAAATCTCTAGGGTTTCACGAGCAATACGACGCTTTTTGTCAGGACGAAGTGCCCCAAGCGTGCGCATGTTGTGAGTACGGTCAGCTAATTTGATCAAGATAACGCGGATGTCTTGCACCATGGCGAGAACCATCTTGCGGAAGTTCTCTGCTTGCGCTTCTTTGCGATCACGAAATTTAAGCTTATCCAGCTTAGATACACCATCAACCAATTCAGCAACGGTATTGCCAAATTTTTCCTCTAGATCTTCTTTAGTGACATCACAGTCTTCGATGACATCATGAAGCAGAGCAGCTTGCAGGGTTTCGATATCCAGACGCATTTCTGCCAGGATTCTTGAAACAGCTACAGGGTGGATAATGTATGGTTCACCGCTTGAGCGGGTTTGCCCTTCATGGGCGTCTCTCGCTACCACATAAGATTGACGCAGAGCCTCAATTTGAGGCTCTGTTAGGTATTCTTGGGCAACGTCTTTGAGGCTATCGAATAGATACAAATTAAAGGCCCGGAAGGTTAATTAGTTCGAATGACGTTCTTAACGAGTGTGAGCGATGCTGCTTACTGCTGCAAGTTCAGCCGCTTCTTGCTCTTGTTGCTCTTGACGTTCACGAGCATCTAGTACGTCTTTAGTGATAAGACCTTCTTCGATTTCGCGAAGAGCGATAACCGTTGGCTTATCGTTTTCTTCAGGCACTAGTGAATCTTTGCCGCCAGTTTGCATTTGACGTGCGCGGCGAGCCGCAATAAGAACTAGGTCGAAACGGTTGCCAACTTTTTCAACAGCGTCTTGAACAGTTACGCGTGCCATGAGGACTCCAAATAGTAATTAACTAATAAATTTTTGATGACGAGAAAGTATACAAGTTTAACTAGAGACTTTCTAGATCACCGTATACTTATCTCAATGGAAAATCCAGTTCTAGATTATTCCGCCAGTAGTGCTGTAAGCATGCCGCTGTATTTAGCTGCTTGCTTATCTTCTTTTAAGCGCTCCGCACGAATGATAGCTCTGAAGTCCATTAGGGCTGCATCAAAGTCGTCATTCACGATCACATAATCATATTCTGCATAGTGAGAAATCTCTGATTTTGCTTCGCTCATGCGTTTCGCAATAACTTCGTCGCTGTCTTGACCGCGAACATTCAAACGACGCTCTAGTTCACCATTTGATGGTGGAAGAATGAAGACACTCTTCGCTTGAGGCATTTGTTCACGGATCTGACGAGCACCTTGCCAGTCGATATCTAGGAATACATCGATACCGCGGTTTAGGTTTTCTTCAATCCAAACGCGTGAAGTACCGTAGTAGTTGCCGAACACTTCAGCGTACTCTAGGAATTCACCTTTAGTAATAAGGTCTTCAAAATGATGCTTCTCTACGAAGTGGTAGTGAACACCATTTTCTTCACCAGGGCGCATACCGCGAGTGGTGTGTGAAACAGATACCTTCATTGCGTAGGTTGGATTGGTTTCTAGCATTGCTGAGATCAAGCTCGACTTACCTGCGCCACTAGGTGCAGATACGATGTAAAGAGTACCTTTGCCCATCTGTATATTTCCACTGTTGGTTGGATTGAGTGAAGGTGATAAACCTACACTATAAAAGATAGCACTGACTCTAATTGTTGTTCCGTTGGTTACGTCTATAAAGAGATAACGAGTAAAACTAATAGAAGCAACTGGTGAAAATTAGGTCAGAAAAATGGAGGCGAAGAGTAGCATATTTAGATGATTGAGAACAACTGGCTTGATCGTTATTTATTAGCAAATGATCTTCTCAAGGATCTTTGTATAAATGTAATGACTCATCATCGGTACTTTTTTATGTGATCTGGACAAAATTTGTTGAAGTTTTAATCTCAATCCTTACAATCCGCGCAAACGATTAAATGCTGTATATATCTAGGGTCTGTTGACCTTTCGCGATGGAGTTTTGTTCGAGAAAAAATCGTTTTAGGCGCGGCAAGGAGTTTGTAACCTAGCATTCTAAGTAAAGACTCCTTAACAAAGCATAAAACGATTTTAGCCGAACCCTTCGGGCAGCGTTTGTTGGTGATTTCTACTGCGTTATCGACTTCTTATGTAGGCTAGCTACACATCAAAGTCTCTGCCTTGTAGAAAACCCCAACAACTCGCTGCAAAAATCATCTCGAAGGGCCAGCAGACCCTACTAGACTAGATGTTTCTACTACCGAGCCTACCTTGGTGACTACAGTTTTTAGTGTAGAGACCTCTCTATTCTCACAGCATTTGAATCACCAAATTCTTAATTTATTGCATAGGTTTTGTTGTGAGTACCGATTCCACCCTGAAAGCCCAGAACACCTCTGGCTCGCTTGATTCGATGTTTAAAATCACTGAAAGAAAAACCACGATTGGCACTGAGCTGTACGCGGGTTTCATTACTTTCTTGGCGATGAGTTACATTCTGGCGGTTAACCCAGCAATTTTGGGTGATATTCCAGGCATGGACAAAGGTGCCGTGTTTACTGCAACGGCTCTGTCTGCGGCTATCGCAACCCTAATCATGGGCATTTGGGGCAACTACCCAGTGATGCTTGCGCCGGGCATGAGCATGAACGGCTTCTTCAAAGGCTTACTATTAAGTGGTTCAGTCGCAGTACTTTGGAATGAGGCGCTGTTCGGCATCTTCCTGTCAGGTATCCTGTACCTCGCGTTCTCGTTAACCAATATTCGTAAATCGATGATTGAGTCGATTCCTGAAGATTTGAAGTTGGCGATTACCGTTTCTCTCGGACTGTTCATTGCTTTCTTAGGTCTTAAGAATGCGGGCATCATCGTTTCTAATCCATTCGTACTGGTTGGTTTAGGTGATATTTCCGATCCAAAAGTGATCATCGCTTACGTGAGTATTTTCATCGCACTGGGTTGTATGGTTCGTGATATCAAACTAGCGACGTTTATCTCGTTCGTTTCGGCTATCGTGTTGACCATTCTTGCTGACGTGTTTATGGGGACATCAAACGCGCCAATCCCTGAACAGTTAGTTGCGATGCCACCAAGCATGGCTGGTAGCTTCGGCGCTATCTTTGATTTCTCAGCTTTCACGCCTGAGAAAATGTTCGACCTATTGTTCATCGTGCTTATCTTCTTGATTGTCGATTTCTTTGATGGTTTGAGTACGATTGTTGGTGTTGGACGCGATGCGGGCATCATCGATAAAGACGGTAAGGTGCCAAACGCGAAATCGGCTCTAGTGGCAGATGCGGGCGGTACTGTGATTGGCTCTATTCTTGGTACCACATCGATTACCGCGTTCTCTGAGTCTGGCATTGCTTCTTCTCAAGGTGCGAAAACGGGCTTGGCAGCAGTCATGGTGGCTGGTCTGTTCTTAATCTCGCTGTTCCTATACCCAATCTTCTCTATCTTCTCGGCTGCTATGGTTGCACCGGCGATGGTAGTAGTGGGCATCTACATGGTAGGCCGCCTTGGTCAGATTAACTGGGAAAAGAAAGAGTCACGCATTGCAGCCTTCTTTACCATCATGTTCACAGTGCTAAGCTTCTCTCCAGCGAACGGTATGGCGATGGGCTTCATTAGCTACGCATTCACAATGGTTGTGGCAGGTAAGCGCAAAGAAGTACACCCGCTTATCTACGGACTGTGTGTGGTGTTCTTAACTTACCTGATTCTGCTTTAAGGCTAATTAGCCACTAAAGGTCGCTAAGTAAAAGGCAAGCTGATGGCTCCGCAGTGAATGTGGGGCCATTTTTGTATCTGTTGTATCTTAAATTTATGCTCGTTTTTGCTGAACGTTGAGTTCAACTTACCGCTATTCTGCTGATGTTCATCTAAAAAGGGCGACGGTGGTCGCCTCTTTACGTTTACTAGCCAACGAAGTGTTCGTTATTAGAATTTGTACGTTGCGCCAGCGTAGAAGCTACCAAGTTGGACGGTCACATCATTGTATAACCAGTGGCCAGTATCAACGCTGAAGGTATCAACTTCGTAAGCCACACGGAAGTTTAGGTTCTCAAGGCTTGCTGGTGTGTATTCTACACCTGCTCCCAGACGCAATGCTGTTTCATCTTTGCTACCATAGTCATCAACATCAAATGAAAGCTGCGTTAGACCTATGGTACCAAATGGACGCCAACCGCTATCAAAGGTGTAGCCAAGGTTTGCAGCAATAGATATGCCTGCTGTCTCGATAGCATAACCTGACAAGCCTGGTGCTGTTATATTACTGTATTTGGTGAATTGTGTTTCAACGCCAACAATGCGGTTAAATTGATAGCCACCAATCAACTTAAGCGTTGAGTATTTTGTTTCTAGTGTAGAAAACGCGGCATCGTCATCGTAAGTTGTGGTACCAAAACCACCACCTAGGTAAAAGCCAGATACGTCTTTCTCAACTGCTTGCTCTTGGGCACCGGCAAAGGCAGAAAATGCCGCCAGAAGGATCACTGCTTTTTTCATTAGATTCATCTCATCGGGGATAAAAAGTGGTGTGCATTATGTGTTCAATGGCAATATAAAACTAAAGATGGAATTCATATAAACTTCATGAGTTGTCGGTTTATTGATGATTTTACTTTTATATGTTTTTATCTTTATTGCATAATTCATTGATATAGTTGATGTTGTGTTTTTTCTGTAGGAACTTTTGCTTTAGGTAGATGGATTGTACTCAATGCTTACGCAGTTGACTTGGTAATGGTAGGATCCAGTTCTTCACGCGTGTGTTTTTTTGGTTACGTGAGCCCTAATTTCGGTAATAGTGAGTGTATGCATAGAGTCTGTTTTTCCAATTTGATTCTCGATCCAACGACTCTAACTTTATCGAATGCCGATGGTGAATGTATTCAATTACGCCCGCTTCCATATGCAGTGTTGAGTTTGTTACTTGAAAACCAGGGTGCTCACGTTACTCGTGAGCGACTATTTGAAACGTGTTGGGGGGGCACATTAGTCACTGACCAAGCGATCACTAATGTCATTTCAGGTTTAAGGAAAAACTTCGAGCTGTTGCGCGCGCGCGATGTCACCTTGAAAACAGTCAGCAAAATTGGCTACGTTCTGAACATTCACAGTGGCAAAGAGCCGATTAAGAAAATAGGAAACCGAGCAATTCGGGTTAGCCAAGAGCAAGAAATCGTTTTAGAAGAGGTGAGCCTTAAGCCTGCCCCTACCTTGAAAATGAACATGTATTCTTGGCATGGGTTTGTGACGGTATTGCTGCTAGCCTGTTTGGTGTTCGTTTTTTTTACTAAGCCTTTTATTCGAAAGCCACAGTTTCTCCAGCCTAATGAGTATCAACATTTTCAGATTGGCGTGACCGATTTTTATCTTTATGACAGTGCTTATTTAATAAGTGACGGTCGACTGCTCGCATATGAGTTAGCGACTCAATCGCTTCCAACCTGTCATGCGGATATGTATCTGCGAATCGCAGAGTCTGCTTATGACGACGACGTTTATATGATTAAAACTTTTGCTTTTGCGAAACACGGCAGTAAGAACGCAAGCTACGTGAATCATTCGGTGAGTATTGATGATTTATCAGAGACGGTGGTGAAAGCAATTAGGAGGGCTCGATCAATATGCGGATAAAATCGGTCATCGTTTTCAATATTGCGCTTGCTACCTGTGTCATCGGTGTGGCGTTGTATCAGTGGAAGTTTGAGCAACAACAGTTAGCGGGTAGTCGTTGGGCATGTGTTCAGCTTGATGAGGGGTTTGTTTCGCAAGGGTATCGTCACTATCAAGAGATCGCTGATCGCTCTATTTTAGAGTTTACCTCAAATGACAGTTTGCTGATTTTTCAGAAAGGTTATGTTCAGACACTTGTCGGAGAAACCAAGCCCTACGAAGTCTATTATGAAGCAAACTACATTGCTGAGAATGGTCTCCTATCGGTTGCCTATCAACATATCGACTGGAATCTAAAGCCAACTGGCAATGAGATTTTTGTTCGTGATATGGACGCTCTGGTAAGAGCTAAAATTGAACTGATGTATAAAGTGAAAGGTGACCAGTTGTTTTTGTTCAGTAAAGGGCATGCAGAAGAGAGGAATCTTATCTGCTATTCCAAATGACGATTTTGAACCATAGTAACTCCGATATCAGCGTGTACTATTATGACACTTTCAAACCTAGGTACTTAATTTAATTGAGTTTATTTTTAGTGGTTTTGGTTTGTATAAAGAAGTGCATCCACTTATCTACGGCCTGTGTGGTGTTCTTAACTTACCTGATTCTGCTTTAAGGCTAATTAGCTACTATTAAGTAAAAGATCAATAGATGGCTCTACAGTGAATGTGGGGCCATTTTTGTATTTGCCGTCTCTAGACGTGTAACTGGTGGCGTTATCTTAAACTTGACAGTACGCGACTTATATTGATGCATGCTATTGTAGAGACTGGATTAATTATTTTTTGAAGAGTGACTATGCCTTCTAACTTACCTAGATCTTTTAGTAAGCCGTTTTTAAAAGTATTCCACATTATGGAAGCGGTATTGCTGGTGGCGATCACGCTCGCGACCTTATTTGCGATGGTCGAAGAGTTCATGCATGTCTTCGCTGAGCGTCGAGTGCAATTGACCGACATTCTGCTGATGTTTATCTATTTAGAAGTGTTGGCGATGGTTCAGCAGTTTGTGATGAACGGTAAGATCCCAGTGCGATACCCAATCTATATCGCGATGATGGCGATTGCTCGTTACATCACTTTGGGCATGAAAGAACTCGATGCGGTATTGATCGTTTGGTTATCTTTAGCAGCATTTATCTTGGCCGCGGCGACATTGTTGATTCGTGTTGGACATCATTATTGGCCGTATGTAGACCTTAGAACCAAGCAGCCAGATGAGTAACACTTTGAAGGTTAAAGTTTTATAAATGAAGCCCAACGATATCGTTGGGCTTTTAATTTAAGTCGGTTGAACAAAAAAACATCAAATTGTCCAAATAACGCTTTACAAGCAGGCTCAGATCACCAAGAATGGCGTCGCTCTGTTCTCAGGGTTATTAAATGAAACATCCAGTTGTAAAGTAGAACCCTTAGTATTGCTTCATTGTTATTCTCAGTGTTTCCCTTAGCTTCATAGATACATTAAATAATTCAAGCTTTCAGCGCATCGCACTTTTGGCGATTAATTTTTTATTTTTATATAAGGGACACATCATGTCTAACAAAGTAAACGGCGTAGTAAAATGGTTTAACGAAGAGAAAGGCTTCGGTTTCCTAACTCAAGACAACGGCGGCGCTGACGTATTCGTACACTTCCGTGCAATCGCTTCTGAAGGTTTCAAGACTCTTAAAGAAGGCCAACAAGTGTCTTTCGAAGTAGAGCAAGGCCAAAAAGGTCTTCAAGCTGCAAACGTTGTAGCTCTATAAGATTCTAAGTCGGCGCAGGTTGCAACAGCAACTTGCGTCACTTTCTCTCTCAAATCTGTTTCCCTCTCAGTTTTACCGTAACACTCTTCTCCACTTGCAATACCTCCTCTAAATATTCAAACATCCTGTTTTACGTCCGTCATCTCGTTCTAGCTATCGCTGTATCTATCTTTTGCTCTAAGTAAATCTTCCGCGTAACTACCAACTTACTGACTAGCTTTGCTTGTCATTACTGTATCCATAAAAAAAGCCCCTAAAAATAGGAGCTTATCTTTAAGTTAATCAACACTGATTAAGCTAATAATGGCTATTCACAGTGTGTTACTGACAAACTGTTATTCAATGTTCTGGATTTGCTCACGCATCTGTTCGATAAGAACCTTAAGCTCTACGCCTGATGCTGTGATGTCTGTGCTGATAGACTTAGACGCTAGCGTGTTTGACTCACGGTTGAACTCTTGCATCATGAAGTCTAGCTTACGGCCACAAGCGCCACCTTTCTTCAGTACTGCATTCGCTTCTTTCACGTGAGAGTCTAGACGGTCTAGCTCTTCTGCTACGTCTGATTTCTGTGCCAGTAGGATAAGCTCTTGCTCAACACGAGAACCTTCAAGTTCGATTTTCGCATCTTCAAATTTGGTAAGAAGACGCTCACGTTGCCACTCTAGGATTTCTGGCATGCGTGCACGAACTTTCACGACTTCTTCAGTGATTGCATCTAAGCGCTGTACGATGAGTGCCTTCATGTTCTCACCTTCACGAGCACGAGCATCAATGAACTCTGCGATAGCATCGTTGAATGCGTCTAGCAGGTCTTTGTTGATGGCATCCATGTCTTGCTCTGGCGTTTCCATCACGCCAGGCCAGTTCATGACTTGGAATGGGTTCAAACGGCTCTCTTCGCCAGTCATCGTCATTACTTGGTTCGCCGCATTGATTACTTGCTGAGCCAAACCTTCGTTAATGCTTAGCTCGCCCTTTGCAGCAGGGTTTGCTTCAAAGCGTAGGTTACATTCAACCTTACCGCGCGCTAGACGCTTACGGAAACGCTCACGCAAGATTGGCTCTAAACCACGGAACTGTTCAGGCATACGGAAGTAAGTTTCTAGGTAGCGTTGGTTTACACTACGGATTTCCCATACTGCTGTGCCCCAATCGCCTTTTACTTCTTTGCGTGCGTACGCGGTCATACTATAAATCATCGAATTTTCCTGTCTTTTATCATTCTGAAAATAACGCGCACGCATAGTATCACGATATGGTGTGCTCTCGAAGCCTGTCGCTTTTCACTATAAATAGCCTTTCGTGATAAATAGCTTTGAACGGTAAATAGATTTGCACGATAAACTGCTATATAATCTTGCCCCAATCAAAACTGTCTCACCCCTTTCTTAGGTGATGCACTCTTTCGATAGTAAATCACTTCAGACTGTTAATAAGGTAGATACCAATGCGTCCAAATGACCGCGCTGTAGATCAAATTCGTCCAATTAAAATTACTCGTAACTACACAGCTTATGCTGAAGGTTCTGTATTAGTTGAGTTCGGCAACACTAAAGTTCTATGTAATGCGACGGTAGAAGAAAACGTACCGCGTTGGTTAAAAGGCCAAGGAAAGGGTTGGGTAACGGCTGAATACGGCATGCTGCCACGTGCAACGCACACTCGTAACCGTCGTGAAGCGGCGAGCGGCAAGCAAGGTGGTCGTACGATGGAAATCCAACGTCTGATCGCTCGTAGCCTACGTGCTGTTGTTGACCTGAAAGTAATGGGTGAAATTATGATCACTGTCGATTGTGATGTTATCCAAGCAGACGGCGGTACTCGTACTGCTTCTATCTCAGGTGCAAGCGTTGCAATGGCTGATGCTATCAACAGCCTACTAGCAAGCGGCAAACTGAAAAAGAACCCAATGAAAGGCCACGTAGCGGCAGTTTCAGTGGGCATCGTTGGTGCACAAGCACTGTGTGACCTTGAGTACGTTGAAGACTCAGCAGCCGATACCGACATGAACGTTGTAATGACGGAAGACGGTAAGATGATTGAGATTCAAGGCACAGCAGAAGGCGAACCGTTCAGCCACGAAGAGTTGATGCAGCTTTTAGCCCTGGCGAATAAGGGTATTGCTGATATTGTTGAAGCGCAGAAGTCGGCGTTAGCAGAATAATTATTAGATAGCTCCTTTTAAAGGGGCTATTTTTTTGTCTGTAAAACTCGAAAGAGTAGTGCAGAGCGTAAGTTAAGTTTTATTGAATAAACGTAGAGGAAAAACATGAAAGCATATCAACGTGAATTTATTGAATTTGCACTAGAGAAAGAAGTACTTAAGTTTGGTGAGTTTACTTTAAAGTCTGGCCGTAAGAGCCCTTACTTCTTCAATGCTGGATTGTTTAATACAGGTCGTGACCTAGCGCGTTTAGGTCGCTTCTACGCAGCAGCATTGGCTGATTCTGGCATTGAGTTCGATGTACTATTTGGCCCTGCATACAAGGGTATCCCAATTGCAACGACGACAGCGGTTGCACTGGCAGATCACCACGATGTAGATACGCCTTACTGTTTTAACCGTAAAGAAGCGAAAAACCACGGTGAAGGTGGCAACCTTGTCGGTAGCGCGCTTGAAGGTCGCATCATGTTAGTGGACGACGTGATCACTGCAGGTACTGCGATTCGTGAGTCGATGGAAATCATCCAAGCAAATGGCGCTGATTTAGCGGGTGTGCTTGTTGCTATCGACCGTCAAGAGAAGGGCAAAGGCGAACTGTCTGCGATTCAAGAAGTTGAGCGTGACTTCGGTTGTGCAATCATCTCAATCGTTAGCCTGACTGACTTGGTTACTTTCCTTGAAGAGAAAGGCACCGACGCAGCACATCTTGAGTCAGTAAAAGCGTACCGCGCTCAATACGGCATCTAATACAATTTGTTATAGCATATAGAATGCACAAGGGGCTGATGAATCATCAGCCCCTTTTCTTTTGGTTCAGTATTAATTATTTATAACGAATGCCGCGCTCCACTTCTGGGTCTTCCATGGTCTTAAAGCGCTTGTGTAGCCACATCCACTGTTCTGGTGCTCTTAAGATAATCTTCTCAAGATAGCTGTTCATGTAGGCAGCGGCCGCTTTCTCATCTTTCTGTGGATAGTTATCTTCGATCGATTCATCGGCCATGATCTCATATTTGCCATCGGCATTTCTAAAACCAGAACCCGGAACAAGTGCGCATCGGCTGGTGTAAGCCAGAATACTGGTGCCTGTTGTGGTACACGCATCTTCTACAGCGAAGAAAGGCACAAACACAGACTTGTTACGACCGTAATCATGATCCGGTAGGTAGAAAAGGATCTCACCCTGACGCAGGATTCGAATCATACGTTTCACGTCTTTACGGTGAATCAGGCGATTGCCGTTCTGAGTGCGACCACGGTATTGAATGAACTCATAAGCTGGATTGTTGTGCGGTCGGTAAACACCTAAACCAGAAATTCCGAGTACTGCCATTGCTCGCGCAGTGATCTCTAGATTTAAGGCATGCACACAGCATAGAAGAACACCTTTACCGTTGCCTTTGTGCGTACGCAGTGCTTGGGTATCTTTATCTACTAGGATTCGCTTGAAACGCCACGTCGGCCAAAACCAGGTAATGCCCGTTTCGATGAGTGCCATACCGGTGTTCTTGAAGTTCTCACTGACCATTGCCGCGACTTCATCTGCTGGCTTGTCTGGGAAGGCGAGCTCCAAATTACGTGTTGTTACCGCGACGCGCTTTTTACCATAGCGAGCCCCCAAAGAGCCTAACGATCGGCCTAACAGCAGTAAGAGGCGATAAGGGAGAACGTTAACGATAAGCGCCAATAACCCAAAACCGAACCATACTCCCCAGTATTTAGGGTGGAGTAACGCCAGAGTAAAGGGTGGCTTAGTAATAACGTGTTGTGCAGTGCTGTTTGTCGGAGAAGTTTTCGTCGTCATAACCATCACTTAAGATTTGATTGCTACTTAATTTGATTGCTACTTAATCTGAGCGCTTAGCAGAGCCCAATAAGCATCAAAGTTTTCTGTTGGTTGATATTTGAAGTCTGAGCGAACAAATCGATTCAAGCTGCCTTCAACCTGACCGAGCAGCTGAGCGGCTAAGATTTTCTCATCAACCGGGAATGATTTCCCCTCACGAAGCTTTCTTTCACGCAGGATCTGGCGAAGTTGCGTCTCAATGCGTTCGAAAAGTTGGTTGATGCGATCACGCAGGCGTTCATTTTCAAACATTAGAGCATGACCAGACAAAATTCGAGTCAGGCCTGGGTTACGTTCTGAGAAAACTAAGATAAGTTGTAGCACTAGGCGTATGCGCTCTAGCGTGTCTTTCTCTTCATCCAGAATGCGGTTGATTCGAGACATCAACGCTTCTTCAATGAACTCGATCAGGCCTTCAAACATGCGGGCTTTGCTTGGGAAGTGGCGGTATAACGCAGCTTCAGAAACACCAACTTGCTTGGCCAACTTTACCGTTGTGATACGAGAAGCACCTTCGGTCGATTCCAACATTTGTGCGAGAGCTTGTAGGATTTCTTCACGACGGTTTGATTTTCGAGTACCAGCCATCTATTTACTTCCTTTCCTAAAGATGAGGATTGAGTGAAGAAGGATTATAAACACCATTCAATTCTGTTTCCTAGTTTTGTGAGCCCTAGGTCAACAGAATCGAGAGGTGTCAGCAGATTGTCAGAGCAAATTTGTGCGTTTATGCATCAATAAGCTGTTGGATCTGAGCGAGGATCTGGAAACCAAGTGTGTCTTTGCTTTCCAGTGGCAGAGATTTATCGCCGCCTTTCCAATAAAGGTGCAGCTCATTGCTACTGCTATTGAAGCCTTGACCTTCGACAGAGACGTCGTTGGCGCAGATCATATCGAGGTTCTTTCTTTCCAGTTTACCGCGTGCGTACTTCTCAACATCTTGAGTTTCTGCTGCGAAGCCGACAGTAAATGGGCGACCTTCGGTCATTGAAGCGACAGAAGCGACGATATCTGGGTTTTTAACCATTTGAATGGTCATGTCGTCTTTACCGTCGACCTTTTTAAGCTTTTGGTCTGCAATGGTCTCAGGGCGGTAATCGGCAACCGCGGCGCAGCTGATGAAAATATCGTGTTGAGAAGCGTTAGCAGTAACGGCATCAAACATCTGTTGTGCGCTGTCGACATCAATACGATTAACTTTGTTTGGTGTAGCAAGAGACACAGGACCGCTGACTAGAGTTACTGTTGCGCCTTGTTTCGCAGCCGCTTCAGCCAGTGCATAGCCCATCTTGCCTGAGCTGTGGTTGGTAATGTAACGTACAGGGTCAATCGCTTCACGAGTCGGGCCTGCAGTAATAAGCACAGAACGGCCAGTAAGTGGCTTAGGTTGGAAGAAGTCTTCACAGCGATGCACGAGCTGCATTGGTTCTAGCATACGACCCATGCCGACATCACCACACGCTTGTTCGCCTGCGGCAGGGCCCCAGATTTCACAGCCACGACGTTTTAGCGTCGCGATGTTCTCTTGAGTCGCCGGGTGGCTGTACATCTGTTGGTTCATTGCCGGAGATACCGCAACTGGCGCATCGGTTGCTAAAAGCAGCGTGGTCAGCAGGTCGTTACCCATACCAGCCGTCATGCGAGCAATAAGATCTGCGGTTGCTGGCGCTAATAACACGAGGTCAGCCCATTTTGCGAGCTCAATGTGCCCCATGGAAGCTTCAGCCGCAGGATCAAGCAAACTATCAGACACTGGCCTTCCAGAGACGGCTTGCATGGTGAGAGGAGTGATGAACTCCTTGGCTGCATTCGTCATCACGACTTGTACTTGTGCTCCACGTTCAATTAAGCGTCGAGTCAGTTCGGCACATTTATACGCAGCGATACCACCACTAATGCCAAGTAGGATTTTTTTCCCAGCTAGGCCTTGTAGGTCAGCGTTATCCAGTTGATTAACCAATGTTTGCATGATTCTGTTCCTTAATTTCTCTGGGACTTACGATATCAGAACAAAGGATTAGTGCCTAGAAGCAGAATTAGAACAGATTTGACGCTCATCAAGTTGGTGTTATCAAACTTATCAATTACACGGTTTTGCTAGTGACTCGTTTCCTTTTATCTCTATCGAAGGATCTCCGATTACGATCTCATTAAGGTGGTGGGTCGTGTTCATGACTAGTGATTAGCTTTTATATGCCAATAGATAAAATGCCTGCTGAATCGATGCCGAGAGAAAAGTTATTGAGTCGAGGGCCTGATTCTTTGAGTGATGCGGAATTGCTCGCGATATTTCTGCGAACAGGGACACAAGGAATGAACGTGTTGGAACTTGCTGACAAGTTGATTAAAGACTTTGGCTCGCTCCGTCATCTTTTTTCAGCAACGCAGGAAGAGTTTTGTGCCCATAAAGGGATGGGGCAGGCCAAGTATGTTCAATTACAGGCTGTGTTAGAGATGACACAGCGCTATCTAGCAGAGACGTTATCTCGTGGAGATGCGCTCACTAGTCCTACTCATACTAAGCTTTATCTTTCGAGCATGTTGCGTGATCGCCAGCGAGAAGCCTTCTATATATTGTTCCTCGATAACCAAAATAGGGTAATAAAGGACGAGGTGATGTTTGAAGGTACCATCGATGCCGCATCGGTTTACCCGCGGGAAGTGGTTAAACGGTCACTTCATCACAATGCGGCGGCATTAATCTTGGCTCATAACCATCCCTCGGGTGTTGCTGAGCCCAGCCAAGCGGATAGGCGGATTACACGCCGATTAACCGACGCATTAGCGCTGGTGGACATCCGAGTTCTCGACCATTTTGTCGTTGGAGATGGCGAAGTTGTCTCTTTTGCAGAGCGTGGATGGATTTGAATCACATTTTAGGTTGTTAGTTGCGTTAAATCTGCTATTATTCCGCCCACATTTTTAGACCTAAAATCAGCTCTGATTACTCAAGCAAGCTGCGCTGCACAAAAAAAGATCACGAAATCCGTAAAAAGGATCTGTTCGGGTCTTGAGCAATGCGTGTCAAGTTAGTATAATGCGCGACCTTTGATAGCCTTGTATGGATTTTCCATAACGGTTTTTACCTTCTATTTTAATTGATAGAGAGGTTCGGCCACCAAGGTTGATATCGAGCTGAAACGATTGGAGAAGACATTCATGTCCCGAGTATGCCAAGTAACTGGTAAGCGTCCAGTAACGGGTAACAACCGTTCACACGCACGCAATGCTACTAAGCGCCGTTTTCTGCCGAACCTACAAACTCATCGTTTCTGGGTAGAGAGCGAAAAACGTTTTGTTAAACTACGTCTAACTGCTAAAGGCATGCGTATCATTGATAAGAAAGGCATCGATGCTGTTCTTGTTGATATCCGTGCACGTGGCGAAAACGTTTAAGAGGAATTAAGCAATGGCTAAAGGCATTCGTGAGAAAATTCGTCTAGTATCTTCTGCAGGTACTGGTCACTTCTACACAACTGATAAGAACAAGCGTAACATGCCAGGCAAATTTGAGATCAAAAAGTTTGATCCAGTAGTTCGCCAACACGTTATGTACAAAGAAGCTAAAATCAAGTAATTGATGCTTTTTTTGCTCTTCTTCAGTAGAAGAAAGAATTGAAAAACCCAGTTTAATCGCTGGGTTTTTTTATATCTAAAATTTGAGTAACTCTATTATTCTTACTTAATATAGCGCCTGATAGATAGAAAACCGCGTAACATAGAAAGTACTGCCACTTTCACGATATACTGATTACTCAATAGGTTAGATGAGCAGAATCAGATGAGATATCGTGGACGCCGGTGGAACAACATACTCATGTTCAGTGTGATCGCTTTTATTGGCGTGTTAAACCTTCCAACATTGATCAAAGCGTACCTTATCGAACCTGAGCCTCAGGTTGATAGCCCTTATCCTTATCTCCTGAATCCAAAAGCAGAGCTTCAAGCGTTGCACTTTGCTAAGTGGTCTGTCATTCAACAAGATAATCAATGGGTTTACCAGTTCAAAGGTACAGACTTCCCTCAAGCTACCAATGCACAAGAGCTGTCACAACGTTGGAAAGAGCTTGTGGGTACGGAAGTCGACTCACAGACCTACACAGACCTTACGCCTCGGTTAAATACACCACACACCATCGAAGTATGGTATGAAGACCAAGAAGAGCCCCAGCGTATTACCTATTATCAATTGCCTGAGTTCTGGTTGTTAAAAAACTGGAATGATCAGTGGTTGGCGGTGTCTATCGAAGAGAGCTACCTGTTTCCAAGTTTTAGCTCGAAACCTTCATTTAAATCAGACAAGCTATCTATATCAGACAAACCACCTAAATCGGACGACTGACTATGCCTGAATTACCCGAAGTCGAAGTAAGCCGCATGGGGATCTCGCCTCATTTAGTCGGTGAGACCATTAAAACGCTTACCTTTCGCACGCCGAAGCTGCGTTGGGATATCCCACAAGAGCTAAAAGCATTAGAAGGGCAGGTGATTCGCTCTATCTCGCGTCGCGCTAAATACTTATTAATAGAAACGGATACTGGCACTGCCATTGTTCACCTTGGTATGTCGGGCTCACTGCGCGTATTAGACGCTGACTTCCCTGCTGCCAAACACGATCACGTGGATCTTAAGCTCACCAACGGCAAAGTACTGCGTTATAACGATCCGCGTCGCTTTGGAGCATGGTTATGGTCTGCACCTGATGAAACTCATCCTGTGTTGCTTGGTTCTGGCCCTGAGCCGCTAACTGACGATTTCAACGCCGATTACATAGCCGAGAAGGCAGAGAAACGTAAAGTCGCCGTCAAGCAGTTCATCATGGACAACAAAGTGGTGGTCGGGGTAGGGAACATCTACGCCAATGAAGCACTATTTTCTTCACGAATTCATCCTTTGCGGCCAGCAAGCAAAGTGACAAAAGAAGAGTGGGTTTTGTTAACCCAAGAGATCAAACAAGTACTCGCCACCGCCATTAAACAAGGCGGTACTACCTTAAAAGATTTCGCCCAAGCAGATGGCAAGCCGGGGTATTTCGCTCAAGAGCTACAAGTGTATGGCAAAGCAGGCGAAAAGTGCCCTACTTGTGAAGCTCTTATTCAAGAGTTAAAAATAGGGCAGAGGAACACGTTTTATTGCGAAGAGTGCCAAGTATAAAAAAACTGAACTCGTGTTCACTTTTTTACGCTAGTAGATAGGCAGGCTAATAGCTACAATTACACTAATGATATGAATTGAGAATAGTAGAATGAAATATTTAGTAACTGGCGTTGCCGGGTTTATTGGCTCTGCAGTGTCAGAGCGACTATGTGCAGCAGGACATGAGGTTGTCGGTATTGATAACTTGAATGACTACTACCAAGTCTCATTAAAACATGATCGCCTAAAGCGCATTGAGCATGAAAAGCTGACCTTTATCGAGCTGGATCTTGCAGACAGAGAGGGTATGGCAACGCTGTTTTCTGAGCAAAAGTTTGACCGTGTCATTCACTTAGCGGCGCAAGCTGGCGTTCGTTACTCAATAGATAACCCGATGGCGTATGCTGATAGCAACCTGGTTGGTCACCTAGCTATTCTTGAAGGCTGCCGCCACAACAAGGTTGAACACCTAGTGTACGCATCATCAAGCTCGGTGTATGGCTTGAACCAAAAAATGCCATTCCACACAGCAGACAGTGTTGATCACCCGATTTCACTATACGCCGCAACTAAGAAATCGAATGAGTTGATGGCGCATACCTATTCTCATCTATACGATGTGCCTACGACAGGTTTACGTTTCTTTACCGTTTACGGCCCTTGGAGCCGCCCTGATATGGCGATGTTCAAGTTTGCGAACTTAATTGTAGCGGGCAAAGAGATCGATATTTACAACAATGGCGACATGATGCGCGACTTCACTTATATCGATGATATTGTTGAAGGCATTCTTCGAGTGCAAGACCGTATTCCAGCTAAACAGCCAGATTGGACGGTTGAGCAAGGATCACCTGCAACTAGTTCTGCACCATATCGCGTATTTAACATCGGTCATGGTAGCCCGGTTAAATTAATGGACTACATCGAAGCATTAGAAGGTGCTTTAGGTGTTGAAGCGAAAAAGAACTTCATGCCAATGCAACCGGGTGATGTGTACGCGACTTATGCGGATACGGAAGATCTGTTTGAAGCGGTTGGCTACAAACCTCAAGTTAAAATCCAAGAAGGCGCGAAAGCTTTCGCGGATTGGTATAAAGCCTATTACTCGCTGTAATAATTGATGGTTTTGAATTAAAAATAGCGCTCAACGAGCGCTATTTTTCTTATTTGAAGAGCGTTAGTGCTTAGCTTCTATAGTTTTGGTCTATACCCTTTACCTAAAACTAAGAGGTGATAAAAATTAGTTGCTAAGTTGAGCGTCATGCTCTTTATTTTGTTAATAACTTTCATTAAAGCAACTGAATAGTGTTTCTTGCCTTTGCCTTTGCCTTCACGAATAATTGACGGCTGCTTACTACGCTGTAATCCCGCAGATGAAACACCAAACATGGGTTGTTTATGAACCCAAGTATTCCGTAAGAATACATCGACAGGATAATTGAAAGTGGAACTATGTTCGATGAAAGCTTGTGCAGCTTTGGGAGATATCGCGTAGCAAGCGGTTCCTTGAGGAACTTTCAAGTACTTTACAAGCTTTTGGTTTTTATATTCATCAACAGAGTAATGTAGTTTGTTTTTACTGTCTTGTAAGCGAATGAAACCACATTTATCAATATGCTGCTCTGCGATGGCTAGCGTATTGCGAAATATATTTTCGTCAATATTGACATGATCTTCGAAGACTAAAATAGGTTCATTGAGCTCAATACACTTTTGCCATATAAGGTAATGACTTGCATAGCATCCAACTTCACCGATAATATGAGGCCTACCCATATTGTACAAAAATTTTCTTTCTTTAATTCTTGTGAGTAAAGGATGTTCATCAACTCTTGCATCTACACCAATAAAAAACTCAAAATCAATTTGAATATTTTTCAGTACATTCGATGTTAACTCTTGTCTGTTATTACTACCATTTAAAGTGATACAGTATGATTTCATAAACTATATTGATGTATTTGTATGTAGGTAATTATGTTACCACTCGCATGACATTTTGTAATGGATGTTCATTTTGGATGTGATGGACGTCAAAATGTTGAGCTAGCATTACTACTGCAATACTAGCTTGGTTATATCTGTTAATAAACAGCTCTGAAATATGATTACTTAAGGTGCGTTGAAAGTACGAATTTTTCACTCTAGATAAAGATAATTACTTAGTTGTCTTCAGCTTTATCTCGGCTGCCACTTTTTGTGGTACAAACTGACTAATGTCCCCACCATGAATAGCCACTTCTCGAACTATTGTCGAAGAAAGGAAGGCATATTCTTCCGAAGGGGTTAAAAACACACTTTCAAGCCCCGGCAATAACTTCCGATACATGCTGGTGAGACCAAACTCGTACTCGAAATCCATTGTTGTTCTCAGGCCTCGCACCAACACATTGGCTTGCTGCTGTTTAGCAAAGTCGACCAGTAACCCCGAAAAGCCTTCAACAGATACGTTAGGCAAGTGAGACACCGCATCACGCAGTAACTCAACTCGTTCATCTAACTCAAACATGGTCTTTTTACTTGGGCTCGCGGCCACCCCAACGGTGATATGATCAAACATGCTTGAGGCACGGACGATAATATCGAGGTGACCATTGGTTACCGGATCGAAAGTGCCTGGGTAGATAACGTGTGTGGTCATATTAGCTGTCCTTGCTTGGTGTTTTAATAGAGTTTAAAGCTTTGTCGAGTTGCTGCTTTACCATATCGAGCGTGATGTCTTTCATTAAATCATCGCCTTTTGCTCGAGTTCCCCATGGAAGGTCTTGAACCGGTTTCCCTTGTTGCGCCTCTACGTGCTGCTGATAAACGCTGACCACAATATCAAGGTCGTTATAGGGCCCAGTTCTTCGTGGGTCACTGTGTGCGTATAACCCGATGACAGGCGTGGATTGTGTGGTTGCCAAGTGGGCTGGGCCAGTATCAGGTGCCAATACAACCGTTGCATGTTTCAGTACGGCAGTCAGTTGCTTCAAGTTCGTTTTGCCAATCAAGTTGATGACAGGAGACTGGCATAGCGCCTCGATATCTTTACCAAGGTTCACTTCTCGTGGAGCTGGAGAACCACACAGTACCACTTGCATACCTTTTTTTACTGCATAATCGGCAATAGCGGCATATCGATCAGTCAACCAGTTACGTGAATCTTTGCTTGCTGCAGGGGAGATAACTAAGGTCGGCTTGTCTGCCATGGTGCTAATTGCTAGTTGTTCATCTTCAGGTGTTAAATGGATATCCCATTGAGGCTTATCGAAGGGCACACCGATGTAGCGAGCAAATTCGGCAAAGTTATCCAACACATGAAACTTATCTGAAATCGGTAGATGGTGGTTGGTAAAGAGTGACTGCATTTCACGAGTACGGTTTTTGCCAAATCCCACTTTGCACTTCGCCTTTATCCCCCAAGATAGCACGCTGGCTCTGAGTGCGGCTTGCATATGCAGAAGTGCATCAAATTTACGATCAGATAGCTGACGCCATAATTCACGCATTCCTTTGAAGCCTTGTTTCTTATCGAAAACAATCACCTCAATACCGGGCAGATCGCCGATCAGCATGGCTTCTATTTTGCCCGTTATCCAGGTGATTTTCGTTTCAGGCCACTGCTTCTGGATGGCTTGAACCACAGAAATAGCATGACAAACATCGCCAATCGCGGAGAGGCGAAGTATGCAAAGAGATTGAGGTGCAGTTGAGAACAGTGACATAAAGTGCCCGAAAAAAGTGAATAACATCAGAATTATGCAGATACTCGCATTAGTTGTAAAATAGCAATGACGAAAAGCGACCCAAAGGCCTCATAGATGGAAACGATTAGCACCAAGAACCAAACAATTTGGTATGACCCTGTACTTCTGACTCAGGTACCAGAGGACGATATCACTCAAATCTTTGAGGCTGAATACTGGCAGCAACATGAGGCTATTTCAGGGAGTGCTCAAGGGCGCGGCACCACATGGTTTATTCAACTTGATGGAATGCAAGCTGCGTTGCGTCACTATCGCCGTGGTGGGCTATTTGGCAAACTCGTTGAAGACCAATATCGTTTCTCTGATTGGGAAAGTACGCGCTGCGCGATGGAGCTTAATGTTCTTAATGTATTAGCTAATGCAGGTGTGAATGTACCTAAGCCTATTGCCGCTCGGGCGACGAAAAGCGGACTACTTTATCGAGCGGACTTAATGTCTGAACGAATCCCCAATGCCAAAGATCTGGTTGATGTCTTGGTTTCTGATCCAATAGAGGCTGATATTTATCAAAAAATTGGCCAGGAGATACGCAAAATGCACAATGCTGGGGTCAATCACACTGATCTCAACATCCATAATATCCTGCTTGATGATACACAAAAGGTGTGGATTATTGATTTTGATAAGTGTGGCCAGCAAGCGGGTGATGACTGGAAAGAAGGTAACTTGAATCGCTTAAAGCGCTCGTTCTTAAAAGAAGTGAACAAGCGCCAGATTCAATGGCAGGAGTCGGATTGGGAACCGTTGTTAAAAGGCTATCAAGGTTAATAGCCATTAGTTAATAATAGTAATTAACTAAGAATCGTCATTAATTAAGAATGTATTCCAAGGTTTTATTCAACGCCCCTCGGTTCTGTTCCACCACTTGATAAGCTGCTAATCCTTTAGTTTTACGCAGTTCTGATTGTTTGAACAGTTGTTGGAGTTGGCCTGCGATATCTTGGCTATCTTGACAAATAACCACGGCATTGGCTTCCAGTAGCTTGTCAGTGATCTCGCCGAAGTTAAAATAGCTAGGGCCATTCAGTAAAGGTAACTGAAGGGCCGCCGGCTCTAGCAGGTTGTGGCCACCTACCTTATCGCCCACAAGACTTCCGCCCATAAAGCAGACATCAGCGCCGCCGAGTAGTACTAACATTTCTCCCATTGTATCAGCTATATAGACTTCAGCATCAGACGTTATTGGCTGCTGACTCGTTCGAGTGATCGTGTTGAAGTCGTGCTGTTGAGCTAGCTCAGACACTTGGTTAAATCGCTCTGGGTGGCGAGGCACGATCATCAGTAGCGCACTAGGGTTGTCTTTAAGAAGTTGCCTATGGGCATCTAAAACAATTTCATCTTCACCTTGGTGAGTGCTCGCAGCAATCCAGACATCACGATGAAAGCCGACTTGCTCCCTCAAAGCTTTACCTTTTTCTACTTGTTCAGAAGAGATTTCAATATCAAACTTGATTGAGCCCGTCACATGCACTGATGCTTTATCTAATCCTAGCCTTACGAAGCGTTTTGCATCACTAGGGTATTGGCAGAGTACTTGATAAAGGTTTTTCGCTAGAAGGTTAAAAACGGATTGGAATTTAGCATAGCGCTGGCACGAGCGCTCAGATAGGCGAGCGTTGAGTACTGAAATAGGAATCCCAGCTTTCGCGACGCAGTGCAGTGTGTTTGGCCATAATTCTGTTTCCATGATTAGCATCTGTTTAGGCTGAACAGTTTTCAAGAAGCCTCGTACACACCAAGAAAAATCAATCGGCATGTAGCGATGCTCGACCAAATCACCAAGCTTTTCTATTTGCTCAGCACCTGTGCTGGTCGTTGTGGTAACAATGATTGCTTGATTTGGATCTCGCTGCTTCAATTGTTTAATGACAGGCATCGCAGCAATAGATTCACCCACCGACACGGCATGAATCCAGATAGGGCTTTTACCTTGAGTTTGTGGTGTGATACCGAAATGTTCTTTCCAGCGCTTACCAAAATCTGGCTTTCCGGGTTTGCTCTTATAAAGCCCATAGAGGAGTAGTGGAGAGGCAAATGACAATATAAGAGTGTATATAAGTCGTATAAGCATAAGAACAGTGACACCAGAGGGTAAAATCAGTAATCAGAAGAGTATTTTCTTCAATCTCGAAAGTAAAGAGCGTTATAATTAAATGCTTAGTGACACTTTCAAATGGAAATGGTGAACTCTATCTCATCGCTTATTCAAACCGATCAATCCTATCGTTTCTTGCTCTATGTCGAGCAAAACTACTCATTTGCTATTCTTCGCCCATTTTATAACTACGCGAAGCAACTTGGTCATGACGTTAAATGGTTGCTGGTTGGGGAAGATGCTTCTGAACATCTTTTATTAGAGCATGAGCAGCGTGTGTCTTTGACAGAAGCTGTCGCCTATAATCCTTCGGCTGTTTTAGTGCCAGGAGATCGCGTTCCTGCTTTTATCTCGGGGTTGAAGGTGCAAGTATTTCACGGTTTGAATGAGAGTAAACGAGGGAACTTATATCCTGAGCGTGGTCTATTTGACTTGTATTGCACAGAAGGCCATGAAAGAACCAACTCATTGGAACCATTAGCTAAACAGCGCGGCTATTTTCAAGTCAAAGAGACCGGCTGGTTGAAGCTAGATAGCTTGTTTAATTACCAAACCAGTGACAAGCATTTTGAAAGACCGCAAATTCTATTCGCTTCTACCTTTTCGCCAAGCTTATCCTGTGCCGAATTGGTTTATGAAGAGCTTAAGCGCCTAAGCAAACTGAGCCAGTGGCAATGGTTAGTCACGCTGCATCCTAAAATTAAGCAAGAGACACGAGAAAAATACCAAGCGTTAGAAGGCGATAATCTTCTGTTCTTCGATAATGATCGAGTGATTGAGATGCAGCATCGTGCTGATGTAATGGTATGTGACAACTCATCGATCTTTCAGGAGTTTTTGTTGCTCAATAAGCCTGTTGTTACGGTAAACAACCGAGATCCTCAAGCGAGCTTCATCAATGTTACCCAAGCAGAGCAGTTAGAATCAGCAATTCAACAAGCTATGCGACCGGATGAAGAAAGAGACAAAGCTATTGCTAATTATGGTCCCTCAATAACGCCATATCTAGACGGTCAATCCTCAGCGAGAGTTCTGAGTGCTATTACTGATGTGCTAGAAAGCGGTTGGCAGGATAAAAAGCCAAAAAATTGGATTCGTAACTTTAAAATCCGTAAATCATTAAACTATTGGAAATTCTAGGGCTGAATAATGAGAAAACATACCCTGTCTGTCATTGTTATTACCAAGAATGAAGAAGACCGAATTGAAACTTGCCTTAAATCTGTGGTTGATATTGCCGATGAGCTAATTGTGTTAGACAGCGGATCAACGGACGCAACCGTTGAGATATGCCAAAAATACACAGACAACGTGACCATCACAGATTGGCCGGGCTTTGGTAAGCAAAAGCAACGAGCGCTAGATAAAGCGACATGTGATTGGGTGTTATCAATCGATGCGGATGAAGCTTTAGACCCAGAAATGAGCAAGGCTCTTGTTGAATTATTAAAACAAGATCAAATCAAACATACTGCGTACAAACTGCCTTGGGGAGTGACTCTTTATGGCACGACTCTAAAACATGGCCGCAGTGCTCGCGCAGTATTAAGACTGTTTAAGAGAGAAGGTTCTCGATATACGTTAGACGAGGTTCACGAGACAGTCGCTCCTGAGCAAGGCTCTACAGGAGTACTGAAGGGATTTCTTCTTCATTACACCCATCGCGATTATGGTCATGGTTTAGACAAAGCAGCGCAGTACGCTTGGCTTGGATCGCAAAAGTACCATCGCAAAGGTAAGAAATCACACGGCTTATTTTTAGCTTTATTACGTGCAATATGGACGTTCTTCCTTGTGTATATCATTCGCCGTGGCTTTATGGATGGCAGTGTCGGTTTCATTATGGCGATGACCTACGCTCAAGTAAATTTCAATAAATATGTTGGCTTGTGGCTTATCGAAAAAGAAAGGAGCTAACCAGTGGCTTTTAAATTAGAGTACTGTCTGTCAGATACTTACAATGTAGGGGATGATCTTAACCCTTGGCTGTGGCCACAACTGTTTGGTGACTTGATTGTAGAAGATAGCTCTCGTTATTTTTTAGGCATAGGGACGATTTTGACGGAGAAGCGATTAAATAAAACTCTTTCAGGTGCGGACGAAGTTATTATTTTCTCATCAGGTGCATGGGAGTGGAACGTCCCCAAGTTATCTGACAAGTGCACTGTTTATGGTGTAAGAGGGCCTAGGACGGCAAAAAAATTAGGGTTAAACCCCGAACTGGTGGTTGGAGATGGTGCTTATCTCCTTCGTGAAGTTGACTTCCCTAAAGCGGAAATACAAAAAGGGAAGATTGGATTTATACCTCATCATCGTAGTGAAGATTTTATCGATTGGGATAAAGTTTGCCAGAAGATAGGTTTAACATACATTACAGCAAAACAACCGGTCGAGACTTTTTTGTTGGCTCTTCAAGAGTGTGAGTCCGTTGTGACTGAGGCCATGCACGGTGCAATTATTGCGGACGCACTTCGCATCCCTTGGAAAGGAGTTCGTTTCTCCCCGGCATTTGACGATGAAAAGTGGTATGACTTTGCTGAATCTATGGATGTAGAGCTAATATTACACGACTTACCTTTTATGAGTGTTCATAAGATGCCCGTTGGTAAATTGTTAGAAAATACGTTTAAGAGAAATGTAGCTAAATTATTTAAATCTTCATCGAGAAAGTGGCTGTCACTCGTGACTGTGTACAAACTGGCCTCTAATGACGATATGAAAAATTTACAATTGAAGCTTAAAGTCTTAGCCAATGACAAGATCAATTACCAATTAAGCTCTTTGGAACAGCTCAATGCGATAGTCGAGATTCAAAAAGAAGTGATAAGTAAAATTATCAAAGATCAAAACTAAATCGTTAGGGCAGGTTAAATCATTTTCCTGCCCTGTTAGTATTAAATTATTTCTTAGTTAGTTTTTCAAAAAAATTAATATGCTGTTTTACTGTTTCTGATGACGAAAAGTAGCGTTGAAGTCTGATCTTTGCTTTACGTCCCATCTCCGTGCAATGTTCTTTATTCTTCGCCATATTGTTTATAGAATCACCTAATAACTGGGCGTTTTTTACGGGAACAATGTAGCCAGTTTCGTTTTCTTCAATAAGTTCTGGGGAGCCACCAGTTGTCGTTACGATGGATGGTGTCCCATTAGCCATGGCTTCAACTATCGTTCTTGGAAGGCCTTCTCCACTGATTGATGGCTGGATTTGAAAGTCAGCCATTGCCATTATAGATGGCACATCTTTTCTGTGACCAATGAAGTGTATTCTTTCCGACATAGGGCTTTCTTTGGCCATTTCGAAATAAGGTTCGTAGCCACTACCAACCAAAAGAAGATGGAAGTCGGGATTATCTACAAAGTGTGTAGCTCTGATTAGAACATCAATTCCTTTACTGGGTCTTACATGAGCAGCGCACACAGCAACGACTTTATTGGAATCTAAGCCAAATTCTTCCGGTTTATTTGCTTGAACAGTGTACCAGTCTAGTTCATGACCTTTGTAGATGGTGACTACATTGTCTTTATTGCACCAAACTCTCTTCTTGACGTCGTTAGCAACAGCTTTTGATACACAAACAACGCCGCTGACTTTTGGGTGCAGGTGAGTAAGATAGGCTGAAGGATCATGACGATACAGACCACCTGTAGTCCCGCGATATGTGATTAATTTTGTTTTTGTGCCAATACACGCAAACGCCGCGTTTGGGATTGTTTTGGAGTTAAATGCATAAAAGATGTCATAGCTTTTATTATTAAGTTCTTTTTTATAAGCTTTGATAGTCTTTAAGCAAATCTTTTTATTTGGGTAGGCATCAACCACTCTTACGCCATTTTCTTGAAACCGTTGAGCGTATTCTGCGTCGCCTTGGGTAAGAACTGTGACCTCATGACCTTGCTTTACCATTTCTATAAACATTTCGGCTTCAGGACGTACACTATTTCGAGCATGATAGTAGGAACTAGCAATAAGAATTTTCATTGGATTACCGCTTCGAGTATTTGAATTTTATATTGTGTAGGTGACGTTGGATAGTTTCGTTTAAATTGAACCATTCACGCTTACATTTCTTGAATAAACTTCTGGTGCTTGTGCGTTTTTCATACCCGATATCAGAATCAAACTTTGGGTCATTCGTTAAACAGGGTACTGCAGTGCCGTAGCACTCGACTTCGTTTTGCCAGAATCGATCCATATAAATATCGACAGCCATATACCACTCTTTTGAATGTTCGAGGAACTTTTTAGCTCCTGAAGGTCTTAAGAAATAGGCTGTTGCACTCATATGCCCTTTAGTAAACTTATGAATACTAGTAGATTTAGCGTCGAACACTTCGTAAGAATTATATTTACGGCGCTTATTTTTGAATAATCTCACACACTCTACATTCTCTGGTATGTCACAAATATCTCGAATGAAGTTAAGGAACTCATTTTTATATAGAAGAGCATCATCTTCAATTACGATTATTGGTTGGTTGAGTTCGACACACTTCTGCCATAATAAATAATGGCTTGCATAACACCCTAATTGACCAGCGCTTAGTGTTTTTGCCCTGTATGTTTGGCTCAAATCATCGTTATAACGTTTTAGTAGCGGATGAGGAGGACTAATTCGACCATCTATCGCAGAAAAGAACTCAAAAGGAAGAGATAGTTCATCTAGCTGTCGACTAATGTTGTCTTTTCTCTCAGTGGAAGATTCTAAATTTATGACAAAGATTTTAGTCATGGTAATTCTCTTACATCTTAAGCGATCGGGTAATAATAAGCATGATAGGATCTTTGTGGAGCATGAATGCTCTAGTTGTATAATTGCTTATCTATAATTTCTCAGATTTATATTTATCTATGATACGGGTTATCATCACTTTCAGGACGAGTCTTAAGCAGTCTTAAGATCCACATATATTGCTCAGGTTTTTTACTCACGTAATCTTCAATGCATTGATTCATCATTCGAGCATCCTGTTCCTCGCTTCCTGTTGGAAAGGGCTGCGCAGGGTAGAAGTCCAGAGTGTACTGCCCAGTCTTGCTGTTGTATTGAGCGAACAGTGGGACAATCTTAGCCTTGCTCAGTTTAGACAGTCGACCAAGGCCAGAAATGGTTGCTTTTTGAGTAGCAAAGAAGTCAACGAAGACACTGTGCTCACGGCCAAGATCTTCATCAGGGAGGTAGTAACCAAGGTACCCATCACGTACTGACTTGATGAAAGGTTTGATACCACCACTGCGATCATAAACACGACCGCCGTATTGCACGCGCTGTCGGTGCATTAGCCAGTCACTGAGTTTGTTTTTTTGTGCTTTCGCCATCGCAGACACAGGTAAATTGCGTGATGCTAATAATACCGCTGGGATATCGATAGCCCATGTATGTGGTACCAACAAGATCACATTCTCGCCACTGTCTGTAATATCGGTTAGGTTGCTCAGGCCGTTTATCGAAGTGTTATTTTCTAGCCAAGTTTTACTCTTTAGTGTTAAAGAAGCAAATCCCATCAAAAATGAGATGGAAGTAACGTATGACTGATAGAGAGTTTCTTCGCGCTGTTCTACAGATTGCTCAGGGAAACACATTTCAAGATTCACACGAGCTCGACGGTTAGCCTTATTCTTGATTTTTACAGCTTGCTTAGCCATAAACTTAGCGAGTGCTAAACGAATGCTATTAGGTAAGAAGCAGACTAAAGACGATAACAGAACAGCAATCCAAGTGCCCCAGTATTTAGGTGCAAGAAACCCCCATTCAAACTTAGGATTATAAGCTTTTGGATCAAAATCATTGCGTTGTGTGGTCATTCGTTCACTACATTATTTAAATCAGAGAGTTAACTTTATATCGGTCACTCAGGGAATGATTATGTTTACTAGATTGCCCAACAATGCTCCCCAAAAGAAGGGGCACTATTAGTCTTAATCTGAAATATAAAGCTTACAGCTATGCGTTTACGAGCTTCATGTACTCAGCGACGCCATCTGCCACTGTTTTAAACTCGACGTCGCAACCTGTATTGCGAAGCTTAGTTAAGTCAGCTTGTGTGAATTCTTGGTAAGCACCTTTCAGATGCTCAGGGAAAGGAATCGTTTCGATTTCGCCTTTACCATGGTGCTTGATTACAGCTTTTGCGACTTCTTCAAAAGACTCTGCGTTGCCTGTACCTAGGTTGAAAATACCTGAAACACCGTTTTCTAAGAACCACAGGTTTACCGCTGCGACATCACCCACATAGACAAAATCACGCTTGAAGGTTTCGCTACCTGCGAACAACTTCGGGTTTTCACCAGCATTCATTTGGTTGTTTAGGTGGAAGGCAACAGAGGCCATGCTGCCTTTGTGTTGCTCGCGTGGACCATAAACATTGAAATAACGGAAGCCAACGATTTGTGGAAGCGTTTCGTTATGCGCTGCTGCATCCGCGGTTAGGCGGCGAACGTAGTTATCAAATTGTTGTTTTGAATAGCCGTAGACATTCAAGGCACCTTCGTATTCTCGCTCTTCAATGAAAGTATCAGTTTCACCGTATGTTGCAGCGGAAGAGGCATATAGGAAGGGAATTTCACGCTCGACACAGTAATGAAGTAGCTCTTTTGAGTATTCATAGTTGTTGAGCATCATGTATTTGCCATCCCACTCAGTGGTAGCAGAGCATGCACCTTCATGGAAAACAGCTTCAATATGACCAAAATCATCACCAGCCATTACTTGAGTTAGAAAATCATCACGATCCATGTAATCAGTGATGTCTAGGTCTACAAGGTTCTTAAATTTCTTACCATCTTTTAAGTTGTCGACGACTAGAATATCGTTGTGGCCCGCTTCATTAAGCGCCTTAACAATATTGCTGCCAATCATGCCAGCACCACCAGTTACGATAATCATAATTTTCTAACTCTTTTGAATACAAAACTATCACGAGTATAGCAAGGAATGGATAAGGCGGGCTAGTGGAATAATTCCCCAACCAGAGTATGATACGGCAAGCTAAGTTATAAATTATGTTGAGTTAATTACTCAAAACTATAGGTATTATCATGAAGATTGCAGTAGCCGGTACTGGGTATGTGGGTCTATCAAACGCAATGCTTTTAGCACAACATCATGAAGTAGTCGCGGTAGATATCATCGATGAAAAAGTGACAATGCTGAATAATAAGCAGTCGCCGATTGTAGATAATGAGATTGAGCACTTTCTATCAAATAAGGCGCTGAATTTCAGGGCGACAACAGATAAAGCGGCTTACAAAGATGCTGAGTTTGTCATCATTGCTACTCCAACCGATTATGATCCAAAAAATAATTATTTTGATACCAGCTCTGTAGAATCGGTCATTAAAGACGTCATGGGCATCAATCCCAATGCCGTCATGGTGATCAAATCAACGGTACCAGTTGGTTACACTGAGCGCGTTAAGCAAGAGCTTAACTGCGAAAACGTTATGTTCTCACCAGAGTTTTTACGCGAAGGCAAAGCCCTGTACGATAACCTTCACCCATCACGTATTATCGTTGGTGAGTGCTCTGAACGCGCTAAAGTGTTTGCTAATCTTCTTGTGGAAGGTGCGGAAAAAGAGAATATCGACGTATTATTTACTAACTCAACAGAAGCAGAAGCGGTAAAGCTATTCTCAAATACCTACCTAGCGATGCGTGTTTCTTATTTTAATGAGTTAGATTCTTACGCAGAAGCTCACGGTTTGGATTCTCGTCAGATTATCGAAGGTGTGGGTTTAGATCCTCGCATTGGTAATCACTATAACAACCCTTCATTTGGTTACGGTGGTTACTGTTTACCTAAAGACACCAAACAGCTGTTAGCTAACTATCAAGATGTACCAAACAACATTGTCGGTGCCATTGTTGATGCTAACCGTACCCGCAAAGATTTTATTGCGGATTCAATCATCAAGCGCTCTCCTAAAGTGGTGGGGATCTATCGCTTGATCATGAAGTCTGGTTCAGACAACTTCCGCGCTTCTTCAATTCAAGGCATTATGAAGCGCTTAAAAGCCAAAGGTATTGAAGTGGTCGTATTCGAACCTGTGTTAGAGGAAGAGCATTTCTTTAACTCAAAGGTTTATTCTGACCTAGAAGAGTTCAAAGCTGTATCGGATGTGATTGTATCTAACAGAATGGTAGAAGAGATCGCAGACGTTGCAGATAAGGTTTACACACGAGACCTCTTTGGCAGTGATTGATTAGGCTCTATTTTAGCTAATGCTAATTAGACCAGATGTTAACAGCTCGATCTATCCGTTTAGTGGCGATATACTGACCCCCTAAACGGATAGGGATACTAATAACTAATGAAAACACGTGACAAGATTGTTTACGCTGCTCTAGAGCTTTTTAATGAGCACGGCGAGCGTAGTATTACGACCAATCATATTGCTGAACATATTGAGATTAGCCCTGGCAACCTCTACTACCACTTCCGCAACAAACAAGAAATTGTCCGTGACATCTTTACTCTCTATTCAACAGAGTTACTTGAAAGATTCACACCTATTCAAGGGCAGCAAGAAAGCCTGACGCTACTAAAGATCTACTTAGATTCTATCTTCACTCTGATGTGGAAGTACCGATTCTTCTATGCAAATCTACCTGAAATATTGTCACGTGATGAAAAACTCCACCTTGATTACATGGCTGTACAAGAAAAGCTGCAAGCCAACCTTGTGGATATCATGAGAGCCTTTGTTGAGTTGGATTTGCTCAAAGCAACGGACACGGAAATGAAATCGATGGTCACTTCTCTTCACTTGATCGCATCGGGTTGGTTAGCGTATCAGTCTGCTATGTCTCCAAAAGCCCAAATTACCGAGCAAGTGGTCCATCAAGGAATGTTGCAGATGATCGCGACCGTTAAACCGATTGCGACAGCTCAAGGCTTTGAACAGCTGACATTGTTGGAAGATGGTGTAAGGGCGTTGAACTCTAAGTAGAAAGAGACGAGTAAACGAGATACGGGATTCGAAGAGCTACAAGAGCAGATGCGAGTAACCGAGATTCGAGATACGAAGAACGGGGAAGAGCAGATTTGAGTGGTGGGATATGAGCCGCAACGTCATTCCCTACAGCGAGGTACGAGCGCGATAGGGAATCTCTCTTTATCCTCGATGCTAACAATGTAGTAGCGTGATTCCAGATATTTCGTACCTCAATTCTGGAATGACGAAGCCTGATAAATACAAGTTCAGAGATTTTCCGCTCTTTGTGCTTGCTCTTCGCATCTCGTTTACCCGCATCCCGTATCTACTCTTACTTAACTAACCAACTCTTCGGGTTCTGAGCTTGGCTGTTTCTACGAATTTCAAAGTACAGCGATGGCCGTGTTTGACCACCAGTGTCACCTGCAAGCGCGATTGCTTCACCCGCTTTAACTTTGTCACCTTCTTTCTTTAAAAGCGCTTGGTTAAAGCCATAGAGCGTCATGTCGCCTTTACCATGGTCAAGCAGTACTACTAAGCCATAACCACGTAGATACTCGGCGAATACAACCGTTCCAGAATAAACTGATTTTACTTGCTGACCGTACTTGGCGTTGATCACCATGCCTTTCCAGTTAATTTGACCCGTTTGGCGTGAACCATAGTTATGTAGAACTTTATCTTTGATCGGCCAAGGTAGCTTACCTTTACGTTTTGCTAGACCATCCATCGGGACTGCATTACGTCTTTCTCGAGCCGCTTTTTCTGCTTTCGCAATTTCAGCTTTAAGGCGGGTTTCATTTCGCTGAAGCTCTGCCAGATAATTTTTGTCACCTGAGATGTTTTTCTTGATGCTGCCAACTGTTTTCTTACGTTGTGTTTGGGTTTTGGCTAGCGTATCGCGCTTGGTAGTTTGTTGTTTTAACAGTGTTGCTATCTGTTCTTGCTCTAGTTGACGTTGCTTGTGGCTTTCTTCTAATTCAAGTTGCGTCTGTTCAATCGTGTTGATTGTTGCAGAGCGAGCTTTAGCAAGGTGCTGGTAATAATGACTGATACGGTCTTCTTCAACGCCGGTATTGAGAATGTGAGAAGAAGCCTTAGCTCGACTAGTCATGTAGTAAGTCTGAATGAGCTGCTCTAATTTGTCGGTATGGATTTTTTTCTGAGCAGTAAGCGCTTTAATCTTGGTGTCTAAGTTGGCAATATTTGCATTGGCCGTATTGAGCTGCTTTTTACTGTCTAGAATCGCTCTTTCAAGCGAAGCGATGGATAGCTCTTGTTTCTTGAGGCTTGCTTGTAGGCTATCGAGTTTTTTCTGCTGTGAGGATAGGTTTTTTTGTTGGCGAGATATTTCACTCGACACGCCTTTAAGCTCACCTTGAGATGCTGCAAATGACGATATAGATAACAGAGCAGCGCAAAGGCTGGCAGATATCAGAAGAGTCCGGCTAATAGCTCGAATTTGTTTCATCATTATCGTCATTTAGTTGTATTCATCTGCTCTTAATTTTTAGAATTTTGCTGAATCGAATTCCGAACCTGCTTTTAAGCTTTTCGTATCTCGGTTACTCGTATCCCGAACCTGCTCTTAGTCTTTTCGTATTAGGTTACTCGAACCCCGAACCTGCTTTTAGTCTTTTCGTATCTCGGTTACTCGAATCCCGCATCTGCTTTTAAGCTCTTCGCATCTCGGTTACTCGCATCCCGAATCTGCTCTTAAATCCCATCACCATGGATGAAGTTCTGAGAGCGACCATTAAACCCTTGATCCATATCTAAAGATGGCTTGTCTGTTTTCGGTTTTCCGACAATTTTTGCAGGAACGCCAGCGACTGTTGTATGAGGCGGTACGGCTTGTAGAACTACAGAACAAGAACCAATCTTCGCGCCTTCACCCACCTCAATGTTACCTAGTATTTTAGCGCCGGCGCCAATCATCACGCCTTCACGGATTTTAGGGTGACGATCGCCACCTTCTTTACCCGTACCACCCAAGGTCACGTCTTGAAGAATCGATACATCATTTTCAACGACGGCTGTTTCACCAATCACGATACCGGTGGCGTGGTCGAGCATGATCGCTTTACCGATACGTGCTGCTGGGTGAATATCCACTTGGCAAGCAACCGAAATCTGATTCTGTAGGTAAGTGGCAAGCGCAATACGACCTTGTTTCCACAACCAGTTAGCCACTCGGTAACCTTGCAGAGCGTGGTAGCCTTTTAGATAAAGCAGAGGCATCGAGTACATCTCGACAGCAGGATCTCGATTTACTGTCGCGCAAATATCACAAGCGGCAGCATCAATAATCGATTGGTCCTGCTTGAATGCTTGTTCAACCACTTCACGCACAGCCATTGCTGGCATTGAAGCTGTCTTTAGCTTGTTTGCAAGAATGTAGCTAAGAGCTGCGCCTAAACTTTCATGGTTGATGATCGTGGCATGATAAAAACTCGCAAGCATAGGTTCTTGCTCCGACTGCTGTCGAGCTTCCTTCACAATGCATTGCCAAACTTTTTGTTGTTCACAGTGTTTCATTTTACCATCCATTATTTTTAAGGGGCAGATGCTAGATTCGAAGAGCTCTAAGAGCAGATGCGAGAAACCGAGATTCGAGGTACGAAGAACTACGAGATTCCAGACACTTCGTTCCTCAGTTCTGGAATGACGGAATTAAAATTCACGTCATCTTTAAGAGTGAAGAACGAGATGTAAAGAACAGATTAGAGTAGCGAGATGCGAGTAACGAAAAGCAGCCTTCTTTAAGCGCTCAATCTGCTTTTACTCTCTTCGCATCTCGATTACCCGAATCTCGTATCCGCTTTTACTCTTTTCGCATCTCGTTTACCCGAATCTCGTATCTGCTTTTACTCTTTTCGCATCTCGTTTACTCGAATCCCGTATCTGCTCTTCTATCTTTCTGACTTCTTGTCTCGTGCAAGTAGATCTTGTGCTGCTAGGTGTGCATCTTTCCCTTGATACAGCACTTGATAAATTTGTTCAACAATTGGCATCTCAACGCCCATGCGTTCTGATAATAACCAAACTTCTTTGGTGTTGCGATAACCTTCAACTACTTGGCCGATTTCTTCTTGTGCAGTGTCGACGTCTTTACCTGAGCCTAAAGCTAATCCAAAGCGACGGTTACGTGATTGGTTATCAGTACACGTTAGTACTAGGTCGCCTAATCCAGCCATACCCATGAAGGTTTCTGGTTGCGCGCCAAGAGCAGCACCTAATCGGCTCATTTCAGCCAAGCCGCGAGTGATGAGTGCGGTACGTGCATTAGCGCCAAAGCCAATACCATCCGACATGCCTGCGCCAATTGCGATAACATTCTTCACTGCGCCGCCAAGCTGCATACCAATGAAATCTGAGTTTGCGTACACGCGGAATGTTTTACCGCAGTGAATCTTCTCTTGTAGCTCTTCTAGGAAGTTTTCGTCTGGTGAAGCCACCGAAATTGCAGTCGGCATGCCCATCGCTAACTCTTTAGCAAAAGTAGGACCAGATAAAACAGCCAGTGAGTAGCCCTCACCAAGCACATCATGCGCGACATCTTTAAGTAAACGACCGGTTTCGGGCTCTAAGCCTTTGGTTGCCCAGCAGATACGAGAGTTTGTCGTTAAGAGTGGTTTCAGGCTATTTAGAACGATACCAAACACGTGGCTAGGAACAACAACGAGAAGATCGCGACTTGCAGTTACTGCTTTCTCAAGGTCTGATTCGATAATCAGACTTTCTGGAAAGTCGATATTTGGCAGAAATTCATTATTCGCACGCTCAGATTCAAGGCGATTCATATGAACAGGATCATGTCCCCAAAGCACAACATTGGCACCGTTACGCGCTAGAGATATCGCTAAAGAGGTTCCGTAAGAACCTGCACCAATGACAGTCATGGCGATCTCTTTGCCGTAAGCGCTGTCTTTACCGTAAGCGTCTGTCGTGTTAGTCGGGCGAGTTGTTTCTGTCATGCTTCCACCTAAAAATAATGAGGGAAATCGAAGAGTTCTGGAAAAGCTATCTACTAAAAGAAGAAGAAGAGCTTTCAATCTTAGTACAGTGTAAAGAAAAAATGCACATCGCAGAAGTTGCGATGTGCATTTAAAAGCTAATTAGCGCTTGAATCGTTAGAGTTAAGTTCTACTGTGAGACTTAAGCCTGTTCGCCTTCAGCTTGCTGAGCTTGGTTCTGTAGGTAGTTCATGAACAAAGCATCGAAGTTTACTGGAGCTAGGTTCAGTTGTGGGAATGTACCTTTAACCACTAGGCTAGAAATTGTTTCACGAGCGTATGGGAATAGGATGTTCGGGCAGAATGCACCTAGGCAATGAGCTAGTTGACCAGCTTCCATTTCGCTTGCAGAGAAGATGCCGCCTTGTTGAACTTCACAAAGGAATGCAGTGTCTTCTGCGTTCTTAACTGTAACAGTTAGACGTAGGATTACTTCGTAAACGCCTTCGCCAAGTTCACGGCTTTGAGTGTCTAGGTCCAGTTTCACATCTGGGTTCCACTCTTTCTGAAACATGTCTGGAGAGTTTGGCGCTTCGAAAGATACGTCTTTTAGGAAGATACGTTGGATTGCGAAGTTTTGTTGTGCGTCTTGTTGTGCTGCTTCAGCCATTTTCTTGTCCTTAAAAATTTATAATTAGGTTTTGTTCGTCATATCAGCCAAACAAAACCTTAAAGTCATATTCGTGTAATCAGGTCAGTCTGCTTCTTGTCGTTAACGGTTTATTGCCTTTAACTACTTCTTACCTTTAACCAAAGGTAGGTTAGCTTCACTCCAAGCCACTAAGCCACTTTTCAGTACGCTTACGTTTTCGAAACCTGCTTTAACCAGTAGGTTCGCGCTTTCTTGAGCGGTTTGACCTGTCTTGCATACTACGATGATTGGGTCTGCTTTGCGGCTTTCAAGGCTACCAAAGCTATTTGCTTTGATGTCTGACGGCAAAATGTGAACTGCGTCCGTAATATGGCCCTTTTTGAACTCATCCTTAGTACGAATATCAACCACAACACCATTTTCACGGTTAATCATGTGTGTGGTTTGCGCTGCCGTGATCTCTTTGTAGGCTGCGTTTGATGTCTTGATAACGTTCGCAATGATGGCAACAACCAAGCCGATCCATACGATGGCTAAAATCATATTCTCTTGAACAAATGGAACTAACTCTTGCATGTCTTGAACTCTTATTCGTTATTGGGCGAAAAACTATAGGCAAAGAGTATAGCGAGAAAGGATAGGAGAATACAGAGGAAGGGTGTTGTTGGGCAAATACTATTGAGGTGAACCTGCTAATGTTAGTCGTTGATATTCTGGGTGTCTGCTTGTGTCTCGTTATGCTGTTATTTTTGTTTCGAATCTCATATTTTTTAAGATACAAAGTTTTGCGGTATATAAAATGTTCTTTTAGGTCATCTGCAATGGCGACGTTTAGTAAGGGATATCAATATAAACGTAGAGTATGCACATGCTATTTGCTACAATCCTGCCTATTTAAAATGACTGTGCTTACCTCGGTAAGCCTTTATCTACTGACCGCCTTTGGGAGCTAAACCTAAGGGCGGTAGCGTTCCCAAATGTAAGTCTATGCAACAAGGTGTTAACAAGTGAGTTCGCAGAGTTAGTAGGGAAGGAATGACTGAGGTGGATAAATTTTTTATATCTATCAGGTGAAATTATATGAACTTTTCGTTAGAGAAAGCGAACATTGGTATTATTGGATTAGGTTATGTTGGGCTACCTCTAGCCGTTGAATTCGGTAAAAAGCAAGCAACCATCGGTTTTGATATTAACCAAAGTCGTATTGATGAATTAGCTAAAGGTATTGATAGTACCTTAGAATGTGGGAGTGATGAGTTAGCAGAAGCTATTCATCTTACTTATACAGCTTCGCTTGAAGAGCTAAAAGAGTGTAACGTTTATATTGTTACCGTTCCTACCCCTATTGATGAGTATAAACAACCGGACTTGACACCGTTGATTAAAGCGTCGGAAGCACTAGGTTCTGTTATTTCTAAAGGTGATGTTATCATCTATGAGTCAACAGTTTACCCTGGCGCGACTGAAGAGGTATGTATTCCTGTTGTTGAGAATGTAGCGAGTTTAACATTTAATAAAGATTTTTTTGCTGGATACTCACCTGAGCGTATAAACCCTGGCGATAAAGAGCACCGTGTAACTAATATTTTGAAAGTGACTAGTGGTTCTACTGATGAAGTGGCTGAATTTGTAGACCAATTGTATAAAACGATAATAACCGCAGGTACACACAAAGCATCAAGCATTAAGGTAGCAGAAGCGGCAAAAGTCATTGAAAATACTCAGCGAGATGTGAATATTGCATTAATCAATGAGCTTTCAATTATATTTAATAAGTTGAATATTGATACTCTTGAAGTATTAGAAGCGGCAGGTACTAAATGGAACTTCTTACCATTTCGTCCTGGTCTTGTTGGCGGTCACTGTATTGGTGTGGACCCATACTACTTAACACATAAAGCTCAAACAGTAGGGTATCACCCGGAGATGATTCTAGCCGGTCGTCGTTTGAATGATGGTATGGGGGGGTATGTAGTTTCTACGTTGGTTAAAAGTATGCTTAAAAAGCGTATTCATGTTGAAGGCGCTAATGTACTTGTTATGGGCTTAACGTTTAAAGAAAACTGCCCAGATCTTAGGAATACTAAAGTGATCGATATTGTTTCTGAACTTAAAGAATACAACATTAACGTTGATGTTCTTGACCCTTGGTGTTCAAACGAGGAAGCACAGCACGAGTATGGTTTATCGGTCATCAAAGAAGCACAGTTGAATCATTATGATGGTATTGTTTTAGCGGTATCACATGATGAATTCAAGCAGTTAGGTGCAGAAAAAATTAGAGAGTTCGGTAAAGAAACACATGTCTTGTATGACTTAAAATATGTCTTAGAAAAAAGCGATGTAGACATGCGTCTCTAATGCTAATGCTCTCAAACCTAAAATAACGTGCTGCGAAAATTAGCACGTTATCTCAAAATAGTACTTTTATTTCCCCTTAATCATTAAGCTTAAACAAGTGGCCGATATGACTCAATATGATCAAATAAAAAAGCAATTAACGGAATCTCCCCAAAAGTGGTTAATTACAGGAGTAGCAGGTTTTATCGGTTCCAACCTACTCGAGACGCTATTGAAATTAAATCAAAAAGTGGTTGGACTAGATAACTTTGCTACAGGGCATCAGCACAATTTGGATGAAGTGCGTTCGCTTGTAACTGAGGAGCAATGGAAGCGTTTTTCTTTTATTGAAGGTGATATTCGAAATTACGCCGATTGTGAGAAAGCTATTGGTCTAGGTGAAGTTGCGGTCGACTATGTGCTCCATCAAGCAGCTCTGGGCAGTGTGCCAAGGTCAATTGCAGATCCTGTCACAACCAATGCTGCAAACATTACTGGTTTCGTAAATATGTTGACGGCAGCAAAAGAAGCTCAAGTGAGTAGTTTTACTTACGCTGCGAGCAGCTCAACCTATGGTGACCATCCAGCGTTACCAAAAGTAGAAGAAAATATTGGCAGTCCACTATCGCCTTACGCTGTTACTAAATATGTAAATGAGCTTTATGCTGGAGTCTATGCACGTACTTACGGCTTTAAAACTATTGGCCTACGTTATTTCAATGTGTTTGGGCCTAGACAGGATCCCAATGGTGCTTATGCGGCTGTTATACCAAAGTGGACAGCATCAATGATTAAGAAAGAAGAAGTGTTTATTAATGGTGATGGTGAAACGAGTAGAGATTTTTGCTTTATTGATAATACAATACAGATGAACATTCTAGCTGCTTTAGCTCCTGATGAAGCTAAAGATGAAGTATACAATGTTGCTCTTGGCGATAGGACTAGTTTAAATGAGCTTTATAGCTCGATACAGAATTCACTAAATGAATTGAACTTCAATTTGTCTACATTACCATCCTATAGAGACTTCCGTGTGGGTGATGTTAGACACTCCCAAGCTAGTATACAAAAAGCTAAATTGAAATTAGGTTATGAGCCAACCCATAGAATAGACAAAGCCATTAAGCATGCCGTATCCTGGTATGTGAAGAAATATGATTCTAAATAGTGCGATGGATATTTTCTTTGAAGTATAAGCTACCAGTATAAAGAATAAGTGAATATTTTTCATAGAAAAGCTAATTGAAATTTTCACTTGAAGAGTTGTCGATATTTTCTAGAGTAGCAGGTAATATTTTAACCCATAATAAGGTTAGGTTATTTATTAATGGATATTATCTTGCTAGCAAGACTCTGTGTAACTCTTCACTTTCTCGAATAGAGTTTTTTAGCTGGAGTAGTTTGATATTGGAGTTAATCAGAGTTATGAACCTCTATAATTTATATTATTTTAAGATAGCTTGTCGGAATTCTGATTAAGTGACTTATGTGATCTTTGATAGAGATATGTTCATTTCTACATTGAGATTAAATGTTATAAAAGCTTAGTGACCATATAGTTTTTAAATGATGTTACTCTGATTATTTAGGTTGAAATGATTATTTTATGTTTATAATGTTTTTGTTCTTAATGATTTTTGCGGTCATTGCTTTAAAAGCTAGGTTAAATAATGGGGGGCTTAGTCTTTATCTTGTTTTTAATATGACTTGGCTGTTTGCAATTTTTCTAGCTCAACTCGATCTATCTTCCTTTGGAGAGCTTAGTGTTGAGGTTCGGCTATATTTGCTATGTTATTTGTTAGCTTTTAATTTATCGTATGTTATTTTTTACTTATCTTTTGAAGGTGACTCCAGTCTAGATTATCATGAGAACTATGATTTTGAAAACTTAAAAAATATAGCAGCACTAACAAAGTTATCCTGGCTAATATGGTTTTCTCTTTTTTTAGTTTTTATAGTAACTATTGAAAAAGAAATTGGTCTTTTAAACTTTCTGTTTAGTGGTCAAGCAAGAGCAAATATTAATAAAATTAATAACGATACGGGAGTTCTGATTTATTATTATATATTTGGTTCTTTAAGTTGTTGCCTTGCTGTCTATAAGTCATGTTTTACCAAATTGTATAAGGTCGAATATATTGGAATTGCTTTGGTATTACTTAGCCTGCTTTTTACTGGGGCTAAAATTAACTTCATCACATGTATAATAATGATGTTCGGTGTGAAGTATCGACGGACAAACACTAATGATATAAGATTGATTTATTTTAGTATTATCGCAGTTGTATTATTTTACTTGTTCATTATCTTATTTTCTGTTTTTACCGGGAAAGCTATAGACAATGATGTGGGAAGTTTGAATAGTTTGAATGATCTATCTAGTTTGACTACAAATGTTCTTCTTTACCCCTACGACTATGCAATAGGCGCACTTTATGCTTTAGACGGAAAATTATTTACATACAACAATGTAATATTTGAACCTTATCTACCAACAATACTGAATAAGTTTTATTTAATTGTTAATAAGGTCTTAGGCTTTGAGTATATTTCAGTTAATTCCTCTGTGCTAGATTTTATCGAGGTAGGAGGGGTTGTTACAAATGTCTATACTATGCATCTTGCTATTATAAATGAGTTATCTCTATGGGGTGCTTTTCTATCATCTATTGTTTTAGGTTTTGTATTGTCAGCTGTAGACTATTTTTCTAAAATAAAGAGAAACTTCACAATAACCTTTTTGTATGCATCATTTTTACCTGTTTGTGTTTTGTCATTAGTTGCTTATAAGTTTAATGACACTATCCTTTACTTATCTTTTTTGCTGTTAGTATGCGCATTATTTAAGAGGGTTGCTTTGCTCTATGTTAAACAAATCAATATGGAATAGCGTAGGAAGATTCTCTTTTCGAGCTGCTAACTCAGGCCTATACATAGGCTTGATGTTTATCTCTAGTATTGTGATGGATGAATATAATTACTCAAAGGTTGTTATTTTAATTCCTATTTGTGTAATATTTTTGACTCTAGTCGATATATTCCCACTAAAGTACATGTTATCGAAGCTATCTTCTAAAAGTGATAGCTTTACTGGGGGGGTAACCAAAATTTTATACTATAAAATTTTGGTGGCCATTCCTTTTTCTACGCTCATTTCAGCTATATTATATTTTTTCTTTGATATGGAAATAAATATAATATTATCGATGCAATTTATTTGTTTGCTTTCTTCGATTAATGTTTCATATAGTTCATTTTACTTTGTTAATAAAGAGTATAGTTATATACTTTCTTTCCCTGTGTTTTTGTTTTCTATTTTTCCTATACTAATATTTTTCCCTTATTATAGTTGGGTTCTATATTTAGTTCTTGCATATAGGCTTATTGAATGCGTTGTTTATTATTCAAGTTGGCGAGTTAATGTCTCCCGTAAAGACAATGCTTCACATGGTTTTTCGTGTGATCTAAATATACTCGACGGTAAATATTTCTACATGCAAAATTGTCTATCAATATTGGGAGGAAGAGTTTACGCACTATTGATGCCAATACTACTCTTAGATAAAGATATAGTGATAATAGGTAACTATATGTTGATGGTTTCTATTTTTATTTTTGTCACAACGTATATTTCAAGCAGTTACTATGTTGATAAAATAGCTAAATCATCAATCAATAATGCAGTATCATTCTTTCATGTGATGAAGGAATATTTGTTTTATAGTTCTCGATTTGTTTATTTATCTGTTGTATTTGTTTGTATGCTTGCTTATTATTTGTATGATATGAAGCCAATATTCTTTATGTTCTTTTTTATATCAGCTACACTTTCAATGTTCACTTCAATTCAGTCTTTTTTGCTATTTAAGTTTAACCTTGTTTCCCATGTTTTTAAAATTAGCCTTATATCATTATGTGTTAATTTCATTTTAATAATAACATTGGCCGGGATTTTTAATGAATACTCGATCTTAATTGCAAGTGTTATTATGGAAATTGTTTCTATCATGTATTGTTTCTATCATATTCGAGAGAAAATTAACAATGAAAAAGATATTTTATCTAACTAAGCATCAAAGTTTAGGTGCTAGCAGTAGATATCGCAGTCTACAATATTTTCCTTTTCTTATTGGGAAAGGATATAAGGTTGTTCACGCCCCCCTTTTTTGTGATGATTATTTGATTCTTAAATATTCAGGTAATAAGTTGTATTACTTTCTTGCAATATGGGCAATATTAAAAAGACTGGCGGTTTCTTTATATTTGTTATTGGACAATAAATCTATTTTAATAATTGAAAAAGAGGTGGTTCCGTACTTTCCTCCGATCTTTGAATGGATGTTCAAAGTGACTGGGCGTAATTATATTTTAGATTATGACGATGCTGTTTGGCATAATTATGATAAGTTTAAAGAAAGTTACTTCTTTTCTTTTCTGTATAACAAGCATCGTCGAATTATCCAATGGGCAAGCGGAGTTAATGCTGGAAGTGAATATATACTAAGATTTGCTAAGTCAGTGGGAGCTCGAAGAGTGGTAAAAATACCAACTGTGATTGACTACCAAAGGTATAATAAGGAAAAATGTAAACGCTCCAGAAGTGACAATAAAATTGTTATTGGTTGGATTGGTTCCCCAACTTCATCCCAATATCTGCTAAGTGTGGAGAGCGCGATTAGTCGCTTGCAGGAGAACTTAGACGTCGAAGTTCACTTGATTGGTGCAGATAAAGAGTTTTGTGAAAATTTGCGTTTTAGAAATAAAGTAATTCAATGGTCGGAAGAGCATGAAATATTGGAACTAAGTTATATTGATATAGGTATTATGCCTTTGAATGATTCTCGATTTGAAAAAGGTAAGTGTGCTTTTAAATTGATTCAATATATGGCAATGTCTAAACCCGTGGTTTGCAGTCCTGTGGGCGAGAATAGTGTTTTAGTTAAGAATGGTGAGTCGGGGTTATACGCTCACGATGATGATGAATGGTATGAAATGCTTTTTAAACTTATCAATGATGAAAAACTCAGATTGAAAATAGGACTTGAAGGTAATCGTGTGGTAAGAGAAGGGTATACCCTTGAGTCACAATGCGATAAATACTTAGATTTTATTGAAGGTGATTTTAATGGCTAAATGTCTATTAATCTGCAACTCTGATGGCGCTTTATACAAATTTCGTTATCCAATTATCAAGGCCTTAATTGAGCAAGGACATGAAGTGCATAGTATTTCTACTGCATCTAGTCCGGAAGGAAGCTTTATTGGTGACTTGAAACGTATGGGTGTTGTAACGCATACTGCAGACTTTTCTGGAAGGTCTATTGGGTTAGTATCGATTATAAAGTTGTTTGTTTTTATATTAAATAAAATATTAGAAGTTAAACCAGATATTATTCATTGTTTTACACATAAAGCTAATGTTGTTGGTGGGCTTGCTAGTTTACTCTCTAATAATAAAAATAGATTATACCTATCAGTAACGGGGATGGGACTCCTCTATTCCTATGATAAAGTTAGTTATTGGTTTGGCCGATTATTAGTTAATTGGATTTATCGTATTTTGGGTAAGAGATCTAATAATATATTCTTTCAGAACCATGATGATGCAAACTACTTTCTATCTAAGGGACTACTGAAGTCAGATAAGGTTTTAGTAACTAATGGTTCAGGATTTGATCCAAGCATGATTCCAAGCAATAAGGTTAAACCTATAAATAAGGTGGAATTTTTAAAGCAGCATGGATTTTTGGGACATGAGTTACTCGTTTTATATCCTAGCAGAGCATTGTTTGAAAAAGGTATCAACGAGTATATAGAGGCCATTGAGCGCATCAATCTGGTAAGAGATGATTTCGTTTTTCTACATATAGGTTCTCCATCATTAGATGAAGCGTCAGGTATGACAAAAACAAAAATTTCCAACACGAAATTAAGAAATGCGATTTTTTTTGAACACAAACCTAATATCTTTCAATATATCCAATTGAGTGATGTAGTAGTACTCCCTTCTTATAGAGAAGGGACTCCCCGCGCGATAATCGAGGCTCTATATTACGACAAATATATCGTGACTACAGATGCTCCTGGTTGTAATGAAACTGTTGTTGACCGTTGGAATGGCGATCTTATTAAGCCTAAATCGTCTATTTCATTAGCCTCAGCTATTATTAATATAAACAGCGCTCTGATTGATAGAAATAAAGGGCGTTCGAAGCTTATTTTTGATAGAAAGTATCATTCTAAACATATTGTAAAGCAAACATTGGGTTGCTATTTTGACTGTGAGTAATTGATTAATGAAAATATTAGTAACAGGCGGTGCTGGATTTATAGGAAGTGCTGTTATTAGACATATAATAGAGAACACTCATGATGAAGTTGTTAATGTTGATTGCCTAACCTACGCTGGTAACTTAGAGTCTCTTGTTGAAGTCGATTCGAACGAACGTTATGGATTCGAGAAAGTGGACATCTGTAATCGTTCAGAGCTTGCCCGTGTTTTTGAGCAATATAAACCTGATGCGGTAATGCACCTTGCAGCTGAATCGCATGTTGATCGCTCTATCACTGGCCCTGCTGCGTTTATTGAAACGAATGTCGTTGGCACATACACCTTGTTAGAAGCTACTCGAGAGTACTGGAATACGCTGTCAGACAAAGCAAAAACAGAGTTCCGTTTTCATCATATCTCGACGGATGAAGTATATGGTGACCTTCCACATCCTGATGAGGTTCCAGAAGGTACAGACCTGCCGATGTTCTTAGAGACGACACCTTATGAACCATCTAGCCCCTACTCTGCTTCAAAAGCATCAAGTGATCATTTAGTTCGTGCATGGTTACGTACTTACGGCCTGCCAACTATCGTTACTAACTGCTCAAATAACTACGGCCCATATCACTTTCCTGAAAAACTGATCCCACTTGTCATCTTAAATGCTCTGGAAGGAAAAGATCTTCCTATCTACGGAAAAGGCGATCAAATTCGTGATTGGCTGTTTGTGGAAGACCATGCTCGTGCACTATACAAAGTAGTGACTGAAGGTAAAGTAGGCGAGACTTACAACATCGGTGGTCACAACGAGAAGAAAAACCTTGAGGTCGTGAATACGATTTGCAACATCCTAGATACGCTAGTACCGAAAGAGTCAGCGTATGCAGAGCAGATCACGTACGTTCAAGATCGTCCTGGTCATGACCGCCGTTACGCCATTGACTCATCTAAAATGCAACGTGAACTAGATTGGATGCCAGAAGAGACGTTTGAAACAGGTCTTCGTAAAACAGTGCAATGGTACCTAGACAACTCAACATGGTGTCAAAACGTGCAAGATGGTAGCTACCAACGTGAGCGTTTGGGTGTAGAAACCGTTGAATCAAAGGAAGGTAACTAATGAAAGGTATTGTATTAGCGGGTGGTTCCGGCACACGTTTATACCCATTGACTCGCGGCGTATCAAAGCAGCTATTGCCTATCTACGATAAGCCGATGGTATTTTACCCAGTTTCGACTTTAATGCTCGCTGGTATTAAAGATATTTTAATAATCACGACACCAGAAGATAATGCCGGTTTTAAGCGCCTGTTGGGTGATGGCTCTGATTTTGGTATCAACCTTGAGTACGCTATTCAACCAAGCCCAGATGGCTTAGCACAAGCGTTTATTATTGGTGAAGAGTTCATTGGTGATGACAGCGTTTGTTTAGTACTTGGCGATAACATCTTCTATGGTCAATCTTTTTCTAAAATGCTACAAAGTGCCGCTTCAAGAGAATCGGGTGCAACCGTGTTTGGTTACCAAGTGAAAGATCCTGAGCGTTTCGGTGTGGTCGAATTTGATGAAGAGATGAAGGCTGTTTCAATTGAAGAAAAGCCGGAAACACCAAAGTCCAACTATGCCGTAACAGGTTTGTATTTCTACGATAATCGTGTGGTGGAAATGGCCAAGCAGGTTAAGCCATCACACCGTGGCGAGTTAGAAATTACGACACTCAATGAAATGTATTTAAATGACGGATCATTAAACGTAGAACTACTTGGTCGTGGCTTTGCGTGGTTAGATACAGGCACGCATGAAAGCCTTCATGAAGCCTCGTCTTTCGTGCAGACGATAGAGAATGTTCAAGGTTTAAAAGTCGCGTGTCTAGAAGAAATCTCATGGCGTAACGGTTGGCTGAGTGATGAGCAAGTATTGATGCTGGCTAAGCCGATGATGAAAAATGAATATGGCCAATATTTAACGCGACTAGTGAGCGAAACTCAGAACAAGGCGGTAAAATGATGCGAGTACTCATTACTGGTTGCTTTGGTCAAGTGGGCTCTTGCTTAACTCAGCAGTTGGCCAATAACGAAAATATCACAGTATGCGGTTTAGATAGAGAGCATCTTGATATTACTGATCAAGAAGCGGTCTATTCTGCTGTTACCGAATTTCAACCAACCATTATTATCAATGCGGCTGCACATACAGCGGTTGACAAGGCTGAAGAGGAAGTCGACCTTTCTTACGCGATAAACCGTGATGGTCCAAAATACCTCGCACAAGCAGCGCAGAGCATTGGTGCTGCGATACTGCATATCTCGACCGATTATGTGTTTGAAGGCAATAAAGTGGGCGAGTATGTGGAAACGGATGCTACAAATCCTCAAGGCGTTTACGGTAAAAGTAAGCTCGCTGGTGAAATTGCCGTGGCACAAGCGTGTAATAAACATATTATCCTTCGTACTGCATGGGTATTTGGTGAGAACGGTAATAATTTCGTGAAAACTATGCTTCGCTTAGGAGCAAGTCGAGACGCATTAAGTATTGTGGGTGATCAGTTTGGTGGACCTACTTATGCGGGCGATATAGCGGGTACATTGATTCAAATCGCGAAGTGCATTACTCAGGGGGACACTGTGGATTACGGTGTTTACCATTACTCGGGTTTGCCACATGTGAGTTGGTTTGACTTTGCCGATGCCATTTTTGATGTTGCGGTTGAGCAAGGGGTGCTTGTGAAAAAGCCGAACTTAACGAGTATTGCCACCGACCAATACCCGACACCAGCAAAGCGTCCAAGTAACTCTCGCTTAAGTACCGAGAAAATCACTTTAGGTTTCTCTGTTGAAGCGAGTGATTGGAAGACTGCGTTAAACAATATTCAAGCGTATACGGAATAACAAAATGAAAGTAATCGATACTCGTATTCCTGATGTAAAAATCATAGAACCAAGTGTGTTTGGTGATGAGCGTGGTTTCTTTATGGAAACCTGGAATCAAAAGAAATTTGAAGAACTAGTAACGGGAAAGCCGACGCACTTTGTACAAGATAACCATTCCAAATCTAAACAAGGGATTTTGCGTGGTTTGCATTACCAGACCGAAAACACACAAGGTAAGCTTGTTCGTGTAGTGTCAGGTGAGGTATTTGATGTAGCAGTCGATATTCGAAAGGGTTCTCCAACGTTTGGTCAATGGGTTGGTGAGTATTTATCTGCAGAGAACAAGCGCCAACTTTGGGTTCCGGAAGGTTTTGCACATGGCTTTTACGTGACGAGTGACGAGGCTGAGTTTGTCTATAAATGTACCGACTTTTATAACCCTAGCGCTGAGCAATCATTAGCATGGGACGATCAACGAGTTAATATATCGTGGCCTTTAATACCGTCTAATAGCACGCCACTACTTTCTAATAAGGACATGAATGGACTCTCATTGAGTGAGGTTACCAAACTAAAATGAAGCGAGTAATAGTTGTTGGCACTGTTGGAATCCCTGCATGTTATGGCGGCTTTGAGTCGCTTGTTGAGAACTTGACTTTAAATAAAGACAGTGGAACTCAGTATATTGTTTTTTGTTCGTCAAAAAGCTATCAGACACGTATGCAAGAGTATAACCAGGCCCAATTGCATTATTTACCATTAAGGGCTAACGGTGCTCAAAGCATCTTCTATGATATATTATCGCTGATAAAATCTTGGAAAATAGAACCCGATGTAGTTCTTATTTTGGGCGTTTCTGGTTGCATTTTCCTTCCAATTTTTAAGTTATTCTCCAAAGCGAAAATAGTGACAAATATTGATGGCTTAGAGTGGAAGCGAGAGAAATGGGGAGGGCTCGCGAAACGTTTCTTGAAGTTCTCTGAATCAATGGCTGTCAGGTATTCTGATGTTGTTGTTACTGATAACCAGGCTATTACGGATTACGTCTATAAAGAATATGGATTAAATTCGGAAACAATAGCTTACGGTGGTGATCACGCAAAACCAGAAACCCCAACTCAGTCTATTAATTCTCAAAGTTATGCTTTAGGGTTGTGTCGTATAGAGCCAGAAAATAACGTTGAGATGATCCTTGAGGCCTATTCAAAAACTTCATTTCCAATAAAATTTGTGGGTAATTGGGATGCAAGCGAATACGGACGTAAAATTAGGCTTGAGTACGCCAAATTTCCCAATATTGAACTACTGGATCCTATTTATGATATTGATGAACTATACAAGCTTCGTCAAGGTTGTTCTTTGTATCTTCATGGTCACTCAGCCGGTGGCACTAATCCTTCGTTAGTTGAGATGATGCATTTTGGTGTTCCTGTTTTCGCATTTGACTGTAGCTTTAATCGTTACAGCACGGAAGATAGTGCATTGTATTTCAGTAGTAGTGATAGTCTACTTAACCTTATTTTGAACACTAACGGATTGGGTGGCTTAGAGGGGAATGGTAAAGCAATGAAGGACATAGCGCTTAAGCGTTATACTTGGGATAAAGTCTCACGGCAATATGAAAGTACTTTCATTTAGTCGGCCGAGGGCTTAGAAGTAATATATAGCCAAATAAAGCCTTTCGTCTTATGTATCACTTACGATAAGTTTGATGAGAGGTTTGTATTAAATAGCCAGAAGAGTTGCCTGTTTTCTCTTCGATACGTCACTCATACTAGCCATTTTGAGATGAAAATAATGATTACAACAATTTTTAGAAGTGACCAGGAAGTGAAAGTAAATTATCCGTACCCTGTGTGTATTTTTTTTGGTTAACAATAACGATTGGTTGTTGGTATCGAATATCAAATTGGTACAGTCCTAGGTTTTTCTTTCAAGGTTTAGTTATGCTTAAGAAGCAGGTTTTAAATATATTCATTTATCTACCCTTTATTTGGATTTTTAGTGGCTTATTTATATTTGAGAATGGTGATAAAGTTCTTTCAGTAATTATACTTGTCGCTATAGTTGCTTCTTTTTTTGTTTATCGAACTACTATAATTCGATCTAACTTGAGTAATAATTGGTGGTTATATTTAATTGTACTATATTTGTTGTTTATTGGTGTAAGTTATATATATAAGGGAGACTTTAGTGGGCGAGAGTCTCGTGCTGCGATTGGGGCTTTTTTTATCATGCTTTTTTTGCCTTATGATAAATTAAAGGTTCTACACTTGCAGGTTTTAGTGATTTTAGGTTCTGTTTGTATACTGGGTGTTTCAGTTTACTATCAAGTTTACTTGGGTAAATCTCGAATGTCACTGCCTGTTAACCCTATACCTTATGCGACACTCGGAGCCTCACTTGCTATAACAGCTTTTATATTAGCTATATATGAGCAGAGTAAAAATCAAGCACTACTCCTTTTTAGTGGATTTGCCCTTGCAACTTCAAGTGTTTTGTTGACTGAGAGTCGTGGTGTATGGCTTGCTCTGGCCTTTGCTGTAATGGTAGTTTCTACAAAGAATATAAAGAGAATAAAGCTCAGTAAAACTATTGTATTAATGGTTGTTGTTGTTGTTTCTGTTATAGCATTGTTTAGTAAGAATTTTGTATATGAACGATATCAAAGAACCATGTCAGAATTCTCTGCAATCGAACAAGGTAATCTCAGTACGTCTATTGGTGTTCGGCTACAATTATGGAAAACAGCTATAACGATAGCAGATGGTAGCCCTATCTTAGGTGTTAAAGATTATAAGTCTGAATTAAAAGAGTTATACGATAAAGGTGAGTTGACAAAAAATGTAATTACGGCTCCTCATCCACACAATGAAATATTAAACAAGCTTGTTCAGCACGGGGTAGGAGGAGTTTTGATATATCTGAGTTTTATGCTGTTCCCTGTGTTTTTTTTCAAAGATGTATCTTTGTTAGGTAAAGACTTACTGATTGGTATACCGATTATATATATTGTGTCAGGATTGACAGATATCCCAATGTATCATGGTCAAACTCTTATTCTATATTTGGTTGTAATTGGTTTACTTTACCGATGTAGATGTTTCAAATAGTTCAAGTTGGCCTATTTTTAAAATAATTTCTTCTAGGTTAATATTTAATTTCTATTCTTCTAGAAAGTAAATTGGTTAAAGTACGATTTTTATTTAATTGCTTGTTGGAGCAATGTAGACGAGACTTGTTTTATTTGTATTTTTCAGTTCTTTGTTCGATTTAGATGTTTATTGCGTTGGTATCTAAATCTTGTTGTTCGTTAAAAATTTAATTACTTGCTTAGTTATGAATCATCTTGGTTGAAGTGAATCTTTTTATAATATACTTTTGTCCAAGAGGGAGCTATATACATACTAATTTAGTATTAATATTAATATTAATATTAATATTAATATGTATATGGCATATGCCCAACTTGTTGTCTTAGGTGAGTGTCTAGGATTAATAGTTATTTGGGATATTTCTTTCTAAAATAGGCTAGAATCTTCCATATATTGCTTAGAAGCGCAAGATAGATTGTAAAGCAAATTACAAAAGCGTAGAGCATGATATATTCTGGTATACTGAGCATTTCAGCTGATATCCCCACGGTTGCATATAGGATTGCAGTGCTACAAATAATGATAAGTGTTTGTGTTGAGCTAAACCCCAAACGCTGAAATATGTGATGTAAATGTTCACGGTCAGGTTTAAAAGGAGAGTCCCCTCTTCGTATTCGGCGAATCATAATCGCAGCCATATCCATCAAAGGCACAGCAATTAACCACAGCGCAGTCACAGGACGTAACGGTGGCTTACTCCCATTTTGGCTTGAGAGTAGTAAAAGCCAGATTACTGTAAAGCCAATCAACATGCTTCCAGCATCCCCCATGAATACTTTCCTTTTTCGGCCAAATGCACCTAGGTTTAATAGGATATACGGAATAATCACAACGACCAATACTAAACAAATATAAGCTAAATTCGATTGCCCGTCATGGTTAAGCATGATACCGAGCCCACCAAAGGTTACTATAGATAACCCGCCTAGTAGGCCATCAATTCCGTCGACCATGTTGAATGCATTTATAGCCCCAACAACAGCTAATATTGTAACAAAGTAACCAAACCAACCTAATGTAATTACATCTCCACTACCAAAGACATCTCCTATCGTATTGAGTTCAATACCACCAACCACCATCATCATGATGGATAGCCCGGCTTGAACAGCAAACCTTAGTTTAAAGCTTATGTCGTATTTGTCATCCAAAACTCCAACGCTAACAAGTATGAAGATACACGCGGCGTATAGCTCGGTATACGGTAGAATAGTTGGATTATTGAATAAGAAATAAAGTATAGATATACAAATGGATAGCCCACCAACTAAGGGGACAGCACCATTGTGCAACTTACGAGCATTTGGCTTGTCAACTAACCCTATTTTTTTTGCAAATTTACGCATTGTAAAAGTTGTTGCAAGGGAAAAGAAAAACAGGAAAGAGAGGTCAATAAATGATATGAGCACGATTCAGCCTAATAATGTATTTGGAACTATTTTAGTGTATTTGGCTGTTAGATAAAAGAAGGGGTAATGATCTACGTGATCTTTCTCTATCGTAATTAAGCTCTAAAGGGAACTCCCCGTAACTGGTAAGTTTTCTAGTGAAGTGAATGTAAACCACATTTTTTACACTAGTCCTGTCGATCGAATCTTGTTTACTCTCATCCCGCATCTGATCTCGTTCTAACACGAAGCGCAGCACCTTGAATCTCCAATTCCGGGAAAGGGCCATAACCAAAGATGAGAAGCGGGTCGAGAATGCCGTTAATTAGGCCTGCCAGCATTATAATCTTGGCGGATGCTTTGGTATTGCCACTCGCTCGAATTGCACTGCTACTTGCCATAGACATAACAAGCAGCGGTATCGCTAAATACCAGACAGACATGTACTCCGATATTAGCGGCAGTAACTCAGGTTCTTCCTCCCCCACAAGGTAAACATAGACTCAAGCGTTACAAGCACTAGTGTTGATGCAAAACCAACAAGCATCACTGCAAGCAGTGGCAACTAAAGCGAGCGGCATTTTGTGCTCAGATCTAGCCGAGTAACCGCCCAATAAATGTGGAAAGCTCCACACCAATGCTCATGCTCATGGTGATGCTGTTGACGGTGAAGGTGACCGGGAAAGTAAAGCTGACACCCGTAAGCGCTTGCGTGCCGAGCAGTGAAATAAAGAAGGTATCGACCAAGTTAAATATCAAGATTGCGACCATACGAAGATAGTCGGGATGGTCATAGTGCGCAATGTAATTGCAACTGGGGTGGTTAATAGCCCGTGCTTATCTTGCATGTAAAATGCCAATTGAACTAGAATACACTGAATTGTGAGTATCCTGAAGATCGTTTTCATAACGTTTACAAATCACACAATACTAAAAACATACGGCGTGATAGCATTCTGCCGTTATTAATTCAAATGTTTTGAGAGATTTACAGTGAAACAGCAGACACAACCGTACTCCCCGCAAAATCCACCAATGTACACTACGAACGATGAGATTAACTTGAGGGAGCTGTTTAGAGCTTTGTGGGGTGGTAAGTTAATTGTGATATTGGTTACTGCTTTATTTTTTGTTAGTAGTATTGGTTTGGCTTTTCTGTCTCAAGAATGGTGGTCTTCTAATGCAAAGATCACTGAGGCTCAACCTCAAAATTTGGCTGCGTATCAGCGCCAAGTGAAGCAGTTTCAACCTGTTTTTGATATCTATCAAGAAGATGGCACAGTCCTTGTTAGCAAAGAACTTAATCGTTTGGTGAGTTCAGAAGTGTTATTCCAACGCTTTGTAAATGCATTTAACTCCACTAATAATAAGAAAGCTTTTTTAGATAACAGTGCCGAGTTTAAAGATTCTGTATTTAACAGTAGTGCTGAGAGTAGTATCGATGAAACTAGATTGTTGTATAGTAAATGGTTCGATAGAGTTTCCGCCTCTAAAGTTGATAGAAAGGACTCTAGGTCACCATATATCATTACTTTTCAAACAACAGCCAAAGAGAGCAGTTTCAATTTATTAACAGATTACATTTTGGCTACAGAATCAAAAGTGCATCAAGATGCGTTTAATAATTTACATGCCGTAGTTAGTGGCAAAAAAAATGAATTAATTCAGCAAAAGCAAATTCTTGAAAATCAAGCTAAAAATCAATTATTAGTGGAAACTGAACGAACGAAGTATGCCGCTGATATAGCTCGATCTGCAGGAGTGGAGAGTCCAATTCAGACTGGCAATGATAATGAACTATTTGGTATCGATCTGGGGCTAAAAGGTTTGGAGGCAAAAGTCCACGCTTTGGAATCAGTAAAAAATCTCAGTGTCATTGAGCCTCGCCTACAGCAGATAAATGCAAAGTTAGATATGTTGAATAGCCTTGAAGTTGACCGGACTGTTGATTTTCAAACGTTCCGTTACCTAGAAAATGTTGAACAGCCGATAACTCGAGATAAACCTAAGCGTGCTTTGATTGTTGTTCTTGGTACATTATTCGGTGGTATGTTGGGTTTTGCAGTAGTTCTGATTCGATTTTTATTTAGAAAAAAAGATTAATTCGCTTTAATGGCTAGTGTCTCACACTAGCCATTTTTTATTCCTCTTACATACTATCCCCTGAGCCAAGACCGCATAAAGGATGGCTATCGTAACTCCAACCAAATACTGATACCTAACGTTTGGCGGGTTAGGGTTGCTTCTCCTTAACACATAGAATGAGATACCAACCTCCGTACATCACTAAACCAGCATTAAGCGAAAGTGCGGGCGACCGCGTTCAAATTTTCTCCATTCATCTTTTTACCCCTTTCTGACGCAATCCTGACTTTTTTTTGAATCGTTGTGGTGCGTTTACTAATTATACATTTACTTGATAGCGGTTATTACCTATCATGTTGTTCAATTAGTTGTTTAATCAGAGTAATTCCTTTTTAGGCTATCTATCATTGATTAGATGGTTTTGGGTGGATATTGAAAGTAACGCAGTAATCTTTTTGTGTTGGTTCCTTGTGAGTACCATTTTTGTAGTGTCATACGAAAAGATTATGCTAACTGCTCGCTTGTAATAGCTTAAGCAAGCTACTCTCAAGTTCTTTGTGCTTGTTAAACAACATTGATAAATCTGGCGAAATTCAAAAGTACAGTATTGAGTTGCTTCTAGCTTCTAGCTTCAGCATGCAATATTGTTCAATTGTGTCAGTAGCTTTGGTACGGAATGGCGTGTATGAGTGTCTGCTTTTTGGGCTTTCATACAAAAACTGATTAGACTATCGCTTAGATTTGCTAGGAAAATCAGCCTCAGTTCAGTTTGAAATATGGAAGATATAATTATATGAAAATGCAGTGGTTAGCTAGGGTTTCTCCTTTGTTGTTGCTATCAGCAACAGCTGTTGGAGCTGAAAATTTATACGTGGGCGCTAAAGTTGGTAATGTAACTGCCGATAACTTTGCACCATTAGTTGAGAGCCGTACGGCGATTGACGACTCAGACACATCTTACGGTTTGTTTGTTGGTTATCATATCGTAGATACACTAGCCATCGAAGGTGGTTATAACTACCTTGGTGAGTATGATCTTAAAGACATTGCAGGTGGCAGCTACGAAGCAAGCAGCTTTGATGTGGTTCTTAAAGCCTCTGGAAATGTAACAGACAGCTTAGCGCTATACGCAAAAGGTGGCATCGCCATTTATGACTGGAAAGCAAACGGTCCAGGTGTTGAGTCTGACGATTCTGGTGTGACTCCAACGATTGCTTTTGGTACTGAATACTCGATTACTTCAGCAATGAAAGTCGGTATTGAATACCAGTTGTATCAAGATATTGGTGGCGTCGATATCGACTCATTTAATGTTGCTTTGTCACACAGCTTTTAATCATTTGTAGGGATAAATTGTGAAATATAAAATTTTAGCGTTATCAGTCGTTGGTGCAATCCTTGGCGGTTGTGGTAGCGATAATGACAACAGCGTGCCACCTGAGCAAGCATATCGTAACATTATGGCATTCGACCCTGCAGTTATGGGTATGAAAGGCACATTCAGCTGTGATGATGGAACAACGGGCACTTTAGAGGCAACTAACTTTTATGGTGTTTCTGAAGTCACAGAGCTTACCGTTTTTAACAAGCCTGAAACTTGTGCGTTTACATATAACGCAACACCAGGTGCCCAAGATGTTTCTAACGGCAAAGACATGAGCAAGGTGAGCTACAAGTTCCCTAAAGGCTTAGCAAATCTCGATGACCTCGTGACGTCTTCTCCAATCTCTACGCTAATTGAGAAAGAGCTAGATGGCGCACCTTATGACGAAGCAACGGGTATTCAAGTTCTAACGGCTCTTGGCCTTGGTGACTTGTTGAACAATGGTAGCATCAGTAGTGTAGCTGACTTCTTGCGTCGTACCGACGAAGTTATTGCAGACCTTCCTGCATCTGAAGCGAGCCTTGTATCTGCTACAAATGCAGTACTATCAGATGTGCTTGTAGTAAGCCCTGATGCATCAGTAAGTGAAGTATCTGATGCGACTGTTGCGATAGCAGACAAAGTCATTGATGAGAATCCTGCTTACCCTGAAAACCCGGATGGCGACACAATTTACTTGGATCTAACTGAAGACCCAACGCTAATTGAAGATGTTGTGGCTGATCCAAATACTCCTGTAGATCTTCCTCCTGCAAAAGACGCGGAACCTGTTCCAAACCCAGATGATGGTACTAACCCACCAACTGGCGGCACTGGCGGCACTGGTGGTACTGGCGGTACTGGCGGTGGCGGTAACGGCGGTGGTACTGGCGGTTAATTTAAGCATCAATAATAAAAGGCACCACTCGGTGCCTTTTTTACATGCTATTACTATCGAGCATGTCACCATTAAACTCTGTCGCCATTAAACGTAGTCACTTTCAAGCACTGTTACTAATAAACACGGCCACTATCTAACATAGTCACTGTCAAATACGGTTAAAACCTATTGTATCCCAATGAAAATATTCAGTTATTCTAAAAGCGCATCTCTCATAGCATCTCTTAGCGCATTAGCTATCGCTTCTAATGCCTACGCCGTCGATAACTTGATGTCGTCCCAGAGTTATACCGGTGCAATCATTGTGCCCAATGCTCAAGTGATGGACACTGGCGACATTTCTTACCTCTACGGTCAAGGCGTGCCATACAAGGGGAAAACCAGTGAGTTAGATAACATACTATTTAGCGTTGGTTTATTTGATGGCTTTGAGGCGGCGGGGCGAATTGTCACAAAAACTTATGACTGTCACCTTTACACAAATGTACCCAACTACAATCCTAATTGTGGTAACGGTATTCGTGACTTATCGGCATCGTTTAAATACCAACTTCCTTTCGTTAAAGATTGGACAGGGTTCGATTTTGCCATAGGTGTTCAAGATTTTGGTGGCGCAGCCAGCAACTTTGAAACCTACTATGCGGTAGCTGATTTTGAGCCTGACTTTGTTCCGGCAAGGTTTAGTGCCGGTTACGGTAAATCAGAAGTAAGCCATGGTGTTCTAAACGGGCCTTTTGCCAGCTTAGAGTATCAGCCGTTGGATTTTGTTCAGCTTATTGCAGAACACGACTCTCACCAATTCAACGCTGGCCTTAAGGTGTTTACTCCAGAAAATTACCTGCCACTGGATACACAGCTATCTTTTCAATACCAGTTTTATACCAGTGGTAATGCCGATATAGATATTTGGTCTGTGGCAGCATCGACTCCTTTAATGGGTTTCTCTGAATCTCGCCGAGTGAATGAGTTAACCCTAGAAGACAAGATCGCAGTAGAACAAGCGCATCATAAATTTGCTGGTATGGTTCAACTTAAAAAGGCACTGGTTGATGAAGGCTTTCTTAACGTTAGAATTTCGGCTGATGATATTGGTTTAAACGTAGCACTGGAAAACAGACGTTATAATCGTAACCAAGTGGACGGTGTGGGTGTTGCGTTGGGTATTATCTCTTCCTACGTGGGAGAAGGTATGCTTCAAGACCTCGGGGTTAAAAATTACCAACAACAAAACATTCGCCTGTTTAACTTGGTGAATGACATGCCGATGATGGAAGTGATCACCAGTGCCCCATGTTACCGAGAATTTGTAAAAACGGGCGAACCTTGCAAAAACCTTCTTGTGCGTACTTCTGATGTGAAAAAGAGCTATGCAAAAGCGAACTTTGATAAAGAGGTGGCTCGTTCTGGATTTGGTCGCACACAGGTGATTGTGTCTCCTGCTTTGTATCACAATACTGCCACAGAATACGGTGTATTTGATTACTCTTTAGCGCTGGCTACTAACCTTTACACACCTTTGTGGAAAGGCGCTGCGTTGGATGTTCGACATGTAATGCCACTGGCAGAGAGTGATGATTTTGAAGAGGGCGAAATTTGGGGTGATAATGCCTTTGAAAATGAAGTCGATAGGGTTCTTTTCCACCAAGCATTCCAATTGCCTTACAACCTCACCACTCAATTCTCATTCGGACAAGTTTACGGAAACTTTTTGGGCTTTTTGAATGAAACGCAGTATGCGAGCAATAGCGGTCGTCACATTCTAGGAGCTGAATATGCGAACTTTTCTGCTCAAGATAAGTACGACTCAAGAGGGAAAGCCATCTTAGATGCGACCCCTATGATTGGCCACTACACCTACTCAAGACCGGACTGGAACTGGCAAGGTAAAGTGCAAGCCGGTCAATTCTGGAAAGGCGATGAAGGGGTACGTGTAACTACCAGTCATTGGTTAGGTGACGTAAGAGTTGATGCGTCATACCAAACCACAAAAGCAGTAGGCAGCAGTGAAGCCGAAGATTTTGTGACGCTTTCTATCGCAATCCCTCTAACGTTGTGGCGTGATATGAGCCCTGACTACGTTCAATTACGTGGTATCGACCAGTTTGTATACGCGCTTCAAACTCGCGTTGGTGATAGTCACAATAATTTAGGCACAGGTTTAGGTGTTGATACTGGCTTACAACACAATATTGAAAGGCAGTACTTCAACCGCAACCGCATCGGTGCAAGCTACTACCATGAAAACCGACAGCGCTTACGCAATGCTTATCTGAAATACTTAGAAGCAGTAAAATAATTCAGCGTAAAGTCTAAAATAAAGAGCCAACACTTCATGTGTTGGCTCTTTTGCTTTTGCTTTTGCTCTTCGTTTACTCGTATCTCGCTACTCTCATCTGCTCTTGAGCTCTTCGATACTCGCTTACCTGCATCTCGATACTGCTCTTTAGAATCCCGCCACTGCTCTTATCTTTTCGAATCTCGTTCACTCGCATCTCTCATCTGCTCTTTAGAATCCCGCACCTGCTTTTATCTCTTCGCATCTCGTTCACTCGCATCCCGTATCTGGTCTTAAGCTCTTCCCCCTTAAAACCATTCAACTAGGTTGATAATAAACACAAATTGTGGATAATGTTTACGGATTAAAATGACCGGATGCAGGCATCGTTTTTGCTGCGTTTGGTATCAACTACGCAGTGTGGTGTCGCGGACGATCAAAGGGCGGTAGCGTCTTGATTTTTCGATGCCAAATGAGAGCTAGATCTTATTATTTCTCTACTTCAGCTCTATTTAAAACTGCATAGCTGATAAAATTACGCGCTTAACTTCCTTGGGTGTCCTTTGGGGTATCACAACACATTCCATCTCTATTACTTGGTTAACATGAAGATCAATAAAAATCGTCTCCTTTTCGCGCTTATACCTGCATTGCTTGTAGGGTGTACGACTCCAGGTACTCACCTGTCTACCGGTGGTAAGAATGTGATTCAGCCCTCTGAGGAACAGCAAGAGTCTGATATTTCTGAAGTGGTGAATGTTTATCCGCTGACTGCACAGTTAGTATCAACTTACCAAACAAGTACATTGTCGGTGTCACAAGCGAACCCTGAACTTGATGTAGACATCGCAAAGTATGAATACAAAGTCGGAGTGGGCGATATCTTAAATATCACGATCTGGGATCACCCAGAACTGACGATTCCTGCCGGTTCTTACCGTAGCAGCACAGAAGCGGGTAACTGGGTTCATGCCGATGGCACCATCTTTTACCCTTACATTGGTACCGTCGAAGTGGCTGGCAAAACCGTTCGCGAAGTGCGTGCTGATATTGCAAATCGCTTAGCTAAATACATCGAAAGCCCTCAAGTTGATGTGAACGTAGCGGCTTTCCGATCTAAGAAAACCTACATTACTGGCGAAGTGTCTAACCCTGGCCAACAGCCAATCACCAATATCCCACTAACATTACTGGATGCCGTGAACCGTTCGGGCGGTTTATCTGAAGATGCGGATTGGCGTAATGTTTCATTAACGCGTAATGGCGTGGAAGAGAACCTTTCGCTTTATGGCTTAATGCAACGTGGTGATCTAACCCAAAACCGCTTACTGCAAGCGGGTGATATTGTTCACGTACCTCGTAACGACAATCAGAAAGTGTTCGTGATGGGTGAGGTGAACGATCCTCAACTACTCAAAATTGATCGCGTAGGGATGAGCCTAACCGAAGCACTCAGCAATGTCGGTGGTATCAACCAGCTGACTGCCGATGCAACGGGTGTGTTTGTCATCCGAACTTCAGATGATAAATCAGAACGCATGGCAGACATCTACCAACTGAATATGGAAGATGCATCAGCTTTAGTGATTGGTACCGAGTTTGATTTAAGACCTTACGACATTGTTTACGTAACGGCAGCACCAATCAGTCGCTGGAACCGTGTAATCGGTCAGCTTGTACCAACCATTTCAGGCTTCAACGACCTAACCGAAGGTATGTTACGCGTTCGTAATTGGTAATAAATGAAGATTAATCATCAGGTTGCATTGTACGTGTAACCTGATTTTTTATGCTTGTAGGCCCAATACAATTAGAGACAATTATGTTTAATAAAATTTTAGTGGTCTGCGTGGGTAACATTTGTCGTTCCCCGACCGGAGAGCGCGTTCTTCAACAGTTGCTTCCGAACAAAGAGGTAGCCTCTGCCGGTATCGCTGCTGAAAAAAGCCGTTTAATTGGCAAGCCCGCAGACGACACGGCGATTTTGATCGCTGCAGAAAACGGGGTCGATGTTGAAAACCATCAGTCTCAACAAGTGACGCCACAGCTTTGTGCTCAGTATGACTTGATTTTGGTGATGGAGAAGGGCCATTTAGAAGCGCTCACTCAAATATCGCCAGAGGCACGCGGTAAAACTATGTTGTTTGGTCAGTGGATAGGCCAAAAAGACATCCCCGATCCACACCGTCAAAGCCGTGAAGCCTTTGAATACGCTTATAAGCTGATTGACGAAGCCGCACAAGCTTGGGCAAAAAAACTGTAGGTTTAAAAATACAGTAGGTTTAAATACTGTAGGTTTCAAATAGACAGCTTTTAAAATGTCATGCTCTACACGTAGGCGTGGCTAAGCCACCAACAGAATCATATAGAAGAGAAGTACGCGGAGCGTATATATCGTCTCTTAAATAGCAATAATTTAGGAAGTAGCAAACAAATGACAACACAACCCTCTCAGCAATCGCATACAGATAACTCTGATGAGATAGATTTAGGAAAACTGCTTGGCATTCTGCTGGACGCTAAATGGCTAATCATGCTGACCACATTTGCTTTTGCTGTGTTTGGTATTGCGTTTGCTCTGCTTTCAACGCCGATATACAAAGCGGATGCCCTGATCCAAATTGAAGAGAAGAGCTCTGGCGGCATTTCCTCCATGGTCGGTGACATGGGGGAGTTGTTCTCTCAAGAATCTTCTGCGACAACAGAAGTGGAGATCATCAAATCTCGTATGATCTTGGGTGAAACGGTGGATAAGTTTAACCTCACCACGGTGACATCTCCTAACTATGCCCCTATCGTAGGTAAGGGTTTTGCTCGCTTAACCGGTGACATCAACCACATCTCAGTAAGCCGTTTTACATTGCCAAGCTACGCGAATGGTTACGCACACACCATTCAAATTCTCGATGCCGAGCAGGGCACTTACCAACTGGTTCGTGACGATGAGCGCGTTATCTTGCAAGGCAAAGTGGGTGAGCTAGCAACAGCCGACGACTACAGTTTGTTTGTGGCAGGTTTTGAATCACACAACGATTTTGAATTCTCTATTAGTCAACGTAGCCGACTAGAAGCGATCGAATGGTTGAAGAAGTCTTTATCATTGTCTGAGCAAGGTAAGCAAACCGGCATTTTGAAGCTGAGCTTTGAAGGTGAAAACAAGCAACAGATCTCTGAAATCCTCAATCACATTAGTCAGATCTACTTCTTACAAAATGTGAAGCGTAATTCAGCAGAAGCAGAGAAGAGTCTCTCTTTTCTAGAAAGTCACCTTCCGGGCATTAAATCTGAGCTAACTGGTTATGAAGACGTACTAAATAATTACCGCCAAAAGAACGAATCGATCGACTTGGGTTTAGAAGCACAATCAACCCTGAAGGTAATGGTAGAGCTTGAAGCGCAATTGAATGAATTGACGTTTAAAGAGAGTGAAATCAGCCAACGCTTTACTAAAGATCACCCGGCATACAAAGCTCTGCTTGATAAGCGTAAAACGCTGATGGGTGAGAAAGAGCGCCTAAACAAACAAGTACAAAAGCTACCGAAAACACAGCGTGAAGTACTGCGTATGACACGTGATGTTGAAGTAAACCAACAGATCTACATCCAGTTACTAAACAAGGTTCAAGAACTCAGCATTATTAAAGCCGGTACGGTCGGTAACGTTCGTATCTTAGATGACGCTCAAGCGTATGCTCGCGCCGTCAAACCTAAGAAGCCGCTGATTGTTGTGTTAGCAACGCTACTGGGTGGCATGTTAAGTGTCGCATTTGTATTAGTGAAAGCCGCGTTCCACCGTGGTGTTGAAAGCCCTGACCAAATTGAACAAATCGGCCTTCCGGTTTACGCAGCGGTACCAAAATCAGATTTACAGATTGAGCTAACCAACCGCTTTAAATCGAAGAAAGTACAAACAAAAGGCGTTCAGGCACTGCTTGCCGAATCGAACCCTGCTGATCTTTCGGTTGAAGCACTGCGTGGCCTTCGTACCAGCTTGCACTTTGCGATGCTAGAAGCGAAAAACAACGTCTTGATGATCTCTGGCCCTGCGCCGGGTATTGGTAAATCATTCATCTCGACCAACTTTGCCGCAGTAGCCGCAAAAACAGGCCAAAAGGTATTGTTGATTGATGCCGACATGCGTAAAGGTTACCTACAACAAAGCTTTGGTGTGAACTGGGATAACGGCCTTTCTGATGTATTAAGTGGTAAGCAAGAGTTTGCTCAATCCATTAAAACCACACCAGTAGAAAACCTACATATTCTTACTCGCGGCCAAGTGCCACCTAACCCATCAGAGTTGCTGATGCACCCACGCTTTGCGGAACTAATGGAATGGGCATCAAAAGAGTATGACCTGGTGATTGTCGATACTCCACCAGTACTCGCAGTAACCGACCCAAGCATTGTCGGCGCCTTCGCTGGCACCACATTAATGGTCGCGCGTTACGGTCAAAACACCATTAAAGAGATTGATGTTGCTCGCAACCGTTTCGAACAATCGGGCATTGAAGTGAAAGGCGTTATCTTCAACGCCATCGAGAAGAAAGCATCAAGCTCATACGGCTACGGTTACTACAACTACGCATATTCGAGCGACAAGAAATAACTAAGAGCAGTAACGAGATGCGAGTAATCGGGTAAACGAAGATCTAAAGACAGTAACGGGATGAGAGTGGCGAGATACGAAAAGCGCCACTCGAATCCGCTCTTCATCTCTTCATCTCTTTATCTCTTCGTTACTCGTTTACCCGCTACCCGCATCTATTCTTTTAAGCTCTTCGCACCCCGTTTACTTGTATTTTATCTCTTCACCTAATAGTAAAAAATAACAGCGTCATTCCCTACAGCGAGGCACGAGCGTGATAGGGAATCTCTTTTCGTCGTGGGTACCAAACATGTAAATTGGACGTGACATTGAGATTCCAGATATTTCGTCCCTCAATTCTGGAATGACGGAATCTAATAGGTGGCGAGTTCAGACGTTATCCAATATCCATCTCTGCTTTTCCGCTCTTCGAATCTCGTTACCCGTCACCCGTATCTATGTTTTATCCACTCGCATCTACTTCTTCACCACGCCACCCGTTAAATACAATCCAATAGCCGCTAACACCGGATAACCAAACGCCTCATTGGTCATTTCCCCCAATGGCTTCCAATCGTAGCCGTGCATGCAGCCCAGAATTACCATCACATGCAGTGCCACATAAGGTATGGTGAACAACAACACAATGTAGCGTTGTACCAACTTAAAAGGTTCATACGCTTTAAGCAGTGCCAGCTTGTGCTTCGCTTTTTCTTCATCAGTAAAAAACATCGCATCTCCTGTGTTGGTGAGTGCATCTAACCCCTTGCTAATAGAAGACTGGCTCCCGAATATTCTTCCGAACAATGTCATACTGCTCCTTGGTTGATTGATTGGCTTTAACCGCATGTATAACCTTATGGTTCGACAATCTTAGCGAGACCTCTCCTCCGCCATTTATCCGTTGAATTAGATTCCCTATCACGTTCGTCCCTCACTGTAGGGAATGACGACTACTTTTATTAAGTTAATAATCCCACGACTCCGTCATTCCGCCATTCTGTTGCTTTAGAGGCGAGGAACGAAGTATCTGGAATCTGCTTTTAGTCTCTTCGCTACTCCTTCTCGCGCCACCCTCATCTGCTCCTCTAGCTTTTCGCATCCCGTTTACCCGCCACTCGCATCCGCTCTTAAGCCTTTCGCATCTCGTTTACCCGAATCCCGCTACTGCTCTTCCTGCTTTTCGCATCCCGTTTACCCGTCACTCGCATCTGCTCCTCAAGCCTTTCGCATCTCGCTTACCCGAATCCCGCTACTGCTCTTTAAGCTTTTCGCATCTCGTTTACTCGCATCCCGCATCTGCTTTCAAGCTCTTAAGCTTTTATCTTCAAAACAGGACACGCTTTATTCACGCCCCAATCTTTATGCCCTTTAACATTCTCATCTGAAATCAAGAACTGCTCTTGCAGTGCAGCCATCAAACCAAACAGTGCCTTGCGCTGCGCAAGTGTGAAGTTATCTTCTGGTTGCAGCTCGGCATTACAACCGCCAACCAAACAAACCCCAATATTGCCCTTGTTGTGTCGTTTCACATGCGCGCCGGTTTGCGACAGCGGCCTGCCCAATTGGACATCCCCATTGCGACGAATAACAAAGTGATACCCCACATCGCGCCAGCCTCTCTTTTTATGCCATTGGCGAATCTCGGCTACGCCTACATCTTGCTGTGGCGGCGTGGCGCTGCAATGCACTGTAATAAAGGAATAGGGCGGGCAATGAGGTAAACGGAGTAGAACCGAAACGAGACTGAAAGAATAGGATGCTGAAGGTAAACAAGGCTCTAACGAGGGGATAAGCTCCACCTTGCTAGCCTGCTCTTCCGAATCAATTCGTTCTTTGGTGTAAGCCCGCTCTTGTAAAACAGGCGCTGCTAACGGCTGGTGTGGAACTCGATCAGTTGCTGGTGGAGTGTTTGACAAAATAAATCCTCGTGTTGTTGTAAATAGGCGGTTAAATACGTTGATAACGATTCTTTTAAATCAGGGTGCAATGCGATGTGTTTCCGCAAACTCGCTGCTACGGTTTTGGCATAACCAGAGTGGTGGTTTACATAATGTAAATACATCACGTAATAACCCAGTGGCTGCCTGCGCCGTGCTCGGCTGATCATCCAACAAATATCCTCATAGCTGGGGGCGTCACCGCATTCATCCTCATCAAAATAACAACCTTCCATTTGGCTTTCTTTATAACCGCCGGCTTCATAGCTCAGTACTTGGCCAGACCCATCACTATCACTAAAAAGTAACGGCTGGCGTGACTGAATGAGGGAGTTAGCGTGGCACTCGATGCTCGCCATACCGGGTTGATACGCTGAAATAAAAAGAGAAACTATCGCCTTCATTAAGCACCTTATTGCTGCATGGGGAGGGCAATGTACTTCAACATTCTTGATTGGGGTTGGCGGGAATAGCGCGAAAACAGAGGAACGCAGAAAAGTGAGAGGTGCTTCGAAAAGTCATTGATTAATAAGGTTGATGTTGCATATCTATCCGAGTCGATTAACCAAACATCTTTTCTTACAACTTATCTCATAAGCCTTTCGCCCCTAAAGCGCCAAAAAGTGTTGTTAATGCCCTTTAAATCAATGGATTTCAGTACGAATGGTCATTTAACAAGGAGCGTTAACCATGTGTGTTTCTCTTATTCTTTCTTTTATCCCCTTAAAAACCGGCTCGCCAATAAGCAAGTTAGTGTTATTGAAATTAGCCGATAACGCAGACGCGCGCGGCGTGTGTTTTCCTTCCCTCAATTACTTGGCGCAATATTGTGAAGTGTCGGTAAGAACCGTGAAACGACACGTTAACGAGCTCGAAAAGCAAGGTTTTGTGAAGCGGATAAAGCGGTTTGATGATTCAGGACGCCAGCGCAGCAACATATATCAGCTGCGCCTTCCCAGCGACAGCCACATTCAGCAGACCGATCTAGGCCAAGCGAATCAAGAGAATGCCAATGCAGAACAAGCAGGTTTACCATCAGCTTCGTCGGAATATCCCCAGAAGACAGAACAGGCGCAGAAAACCGACCATTCAGACACTCCCCTGGGTGACTCAAGATCCAACACGGAGAGTGATCACCTGGCACACATAATCTTTCATAAAGAACATAAAACAGAGTTGAGCTTGAAAAACGGCAGCTTGGATGACACCGCTGTGCTTGAACCCCCAAGCGGTTCTGAACAACATGAGATCTCGACACCTAAAACCAACGTCACAAACCCCATAAGCCAACAGAATGAAGCCGTGATTCACCTGCTCACCAAAGAGGGCAGCGCGCCGATTTATCATGAGTTCACCACCATATTAGAACGCATCTACCCCAAGTTAGATGTGCTGCAAGAACTGCATGCCATGCAAGCCTGGCTGTACATCAACCCCGATAAGCGCAAACCCTTTGAGCATATTGGCCACTTTGTGAATGGCTGGCTAAGAAGAAGCGCCCAAGCTAAAGCGAAGCGAGACTCATCGCCAGTCTTTAAGCAAGCTAGAGCGGCTAAGCAAACAAGAACGGCTAAATCAGCAAGGGCTTCTGCTTCTACATCGACCAAGGAAGCGGCAACCAAGCCCATGGATCCCAAACAACCCACACCTGTCTCTCAGGCCCTAGCGGATTACAAAGCCAAAAGCACCACCAATCCGTTCGAAGCTCGTATCAAGGCCCTAGTTCAATCCAAATCGCCCTGCACGGATTCTAAAAAGTGACCATTCAATTTTTCACAGATGAAGCGCTTGTTCACACAGCCAAAGCTATTAAAAAAAATAGCTTAGAAAACCAAGATCTTAGGAAACCAAAAGGCTAGGGCAGACCAAGCGCGAATACAGACAAAAAACGTCAAGAAACAAAAGTAGAATTAGGGAGAGGGCAAATGGACGATATCAGCCTAAAAAAACTGACAACGGAAGAAAAAGTCACCATTTTAGAAAAAGAGATAGCGCGAGTGGAAGGGCGCATTGGCGAGTTCTTGAAACTGCTGGTTAACCATTACCCACAAGGGCTAACACGCACCGAGATTAAAGCGTTATTGACGGTAAACAATAACCCGAGCTTCGTCTCGCTGTACCGCAACGGCAACATTTTCATTGATATAGAAAAGCGCTACTGCGACGCAGCACAAGAAAACCGCTACCACATAGGCACTCAGTACCTGCAAGACGTACAATGCTTCCGGTGGCTGAATGCGTGGTGAGTTGTTTGTCATGCCAGAGTCAATTTCAAACTGGTTAATATGCACTTACTTTGCTAGAATGCTCCGCATATTTAAAACCGTATGAAAACCGCATAAAGCGAACAAATTGTGACTATTGCTTTTAGGAGCCAAACCTAAGGGCGGTAGCGTACCCAAATGTGGGTGGCTAGCAAGTTAAAAAGTTGCGGCAAGCCGAAAGGTTGAAAGCGGCTTTGGCGGCCTATTGGGGCGGTTTTTAAAAAGTAAGCAAAACCTAGGTTTTATAAGGGATAGGCGAGAATCGACTGTCTCAAAATGAATAAAAAGTGTCTCAGTGCCTTTAATATTACTGAGATGTTTGTGTGATTAAATTCCTCATATACAAACAGCATCTTCACGTTCGTGAGGTGTTCTAAGCATGATACTACAAGAGAATATTATGAAAATCCTCGTCACTGGTGGTGCTGGTTTTATCGGCTCAGCTGTTATTCGTCATATCATCAATAATACTTCTGACAGCGTGATCAACGTTGATAAGCTCACTTACGCAGGCAATTTAGAGTCTCTTTTAGAAGTAGATTCGTCTGAACGCTATGCCTTTGAGCAAGTCGATATCTGTAATCGTACCGAATTAGATCGAGTGTTTAAAGCGCACCAACCGGATGCGGTCATGCACTTGGCAGCAGAGTCACACGTTGACCGCTCAATCACAGGCCCAGCGGCATTCATCGAAACCAATATTGTTGGCACCTATACTCTGTTAGAAGCGACACGCGAGTATTGGAATACGCTTGAAGAAGGCGCAAAAGCAGAGTTCCGTTTTCACCATATCTCTACTGATGAAGTGTATGGCGACCTTCCACACCCTGATGAAGTTCCAGAAGGCACAGCGCTGCCAATGTTCTTAGAGACAACCTCGTATGAGCCATCAAGCCCATACTCGGCATCAAAAGCATCAAGTGATCACTTAGTGCGTGCATGGTTGCGTACTTACGGCCTGCCAACCATAGTAACCAACTGCTCAAACAATTACGGTCCTTATCACTTCCCTGAAAAATTGATCCCGTTAGTGATTCTTAATGCTCTAGAGGGCAAAGACCTTCCTATCTACGGAAAAGGCGATCAAATCCGTGACTGGCTGTTTGTTGAAGACCATGCGCGAGCGCTCTACAAAGTCGTGACCGAAGGTGAAGTGGGCGAGACCTACAATATTGGTGGTCACAACGAGAAGAAAAACCTCGAAGTTGTGAACACGATTTGTGAAATCTTAGACTCGTTAGTACCGAAAGACTCGAAGTATGCAGAGCAGATCACCAATGTGCAAGATCGCCCAGGGCATGACCGCCGTTACGCGATTGATTCAAGCAAAATGCAACGTGAGCTCGGTTGGACGCCTGAGGAAACCTTTGAAACAGGTCTTAGTAAAACGGTGCAATGGTATCTAGACAATTCTACTTGGTGTCAAAACGTGCAAGATGGCAGCTACCAGCGTGAGCGTCTAGGTGTAGAAGCAACTGAATCAAAGGGAAGTAAATAATGAAAGGGATTGTTTTAGCGGGTGGTTCCGGTACGCGTTTATACCCATTAACGCGCGGCGTTTCAAAACAACTATTGCCAATCTACGATAAGCCGATGGTGTTTTACCCGATCTCGACATTAATGCTGGCGGGCATTAAAGATATTTTGATTATCACAACACCAGAAGACAATGCTGGTTTTAAGCGTCTACTGGGTGACGGCTCTGATTTCGGTATTAATCTTGAGTATGCGATTCAGCCAAGCCCAGATGGTCTAGCGCAAGCGTTTATCATTGGTGAAGAGTTCATTGGTGAAGACGATGTCTGTTTAGTATTAGGCGATAACATCTTCTACGGCCAATCTTTTTCAAAAACGCTACAAAGCGCTGCTTCTCGTGAGTCTGGCTCAACCGTCTTTGGCTATCAAGTAAAAGACCCGGAACGTTTTGGTGTGGTTGAATTTGATGAAAACATGAAAGCGGTATCTATCGACGAGAAGCCAGATACACCAAAGTCGAATTATGCAGTAACAGGCTTGTATTTCTACGATAACCGCGTGGTGGAAATGGCCAAGCAAGTGAAGCCATCTCATCGTGGTGAGCTAGAAATTACCACACTCAATGAAATGTACCTCAATGATGGTTCACTTAACGTTGAATTATTGGGACGTGGTTTTGCGTGGTTAGATACAGGTACACACGAAAGTCTCCATGAAGCCTCGTCTTTCGTACAAACGATTGAGAATGTTCAAGGCTTAAAAGTGGCGTGTTTAGAAGAAATCGCATGGCGCAACGGCTGGCTGAGTGATGAGCAAGTATTGACGCTCGCTAAGCCGATGATGAAAAACGAATACGGTCAGTATTTGACACGTCTAGTGACTGAAACTCAGAAAAAGGCAGTAAGTTAATGCGTATCTTAATTACGGGTTGCCATGGCCAAGTGGGTTCAAGTTTAACTGAGCAGTTAGCGAGCCATGAGAATACGGAAGTGTTAGCGCTTGATAGAGAGCATCTTGATATCACCAATCAAGATGCAGTCAATGCAGCGGTTGCTGAGTTTAAGCCGAGCATCATTATTAACGCGGCGGCACATACCGCGGTTGATAAGGCAGAAGAGGAAGTCGACCTTTCTTACGCGATAAACCGTGATGGTCCCAAATACCTTGCCCAAGCCGCACAAAGTGTTGGTGCGGCCATTTTGCATATCTCTACCGATTATGTGTTTGAAGGCAATAAAGCCGGTGATTATGTGGAAACGGATGCGACAAACCCTCAAGGCGTTTACGGTGAAAGTAAGCTCGCCGGTGAAATCGCCGTGGCACAAGCGTGTGATAAACACATTATCCTGCGTACTGCATGGGTATTTGGTGAGAGCGGCAATAACTTCGTGAAAACAATGCTGCGTTTAGGAGCAAATAGAGATGCACTAAGTATTGTTGGTGATCAGTTTGGTGGACCCACTTATGCGGGTGATATTGCCAATGCATTGATCCAAATAGCTAAGCGCATTAATCAAGGTGATGCTGTTGAGTACGGTGTTTACCATTACTCGGGTTTGCCACATGTGAGTTGGTTTGACTTTGCAGATGCTATTTTTGATGTTGCAGTTGAGCAAGGAGTTCTTGATAAAAAGCCGATCTTAACGAGTATCACTACCGACCAATACCCAACACCAGCTAAGCGACCAAGTAATTCTCGATTAAGTACTGAAAAGGTAACTCTAGGTTACTCGGTTAAAGCGAGTGATTGGAAGGCCGCGTTAAACAATATTCAAGCGTATACGGAATAATAAAATGAAAATAATCGACACTCGTATTCCTGATGTAAAAATCATAGAACCAAGTGTGTTTGGTGATGAGCGCGGTTTCTTTATGGAAACTTGGAATCAAAAGCAATTCGAAGAACTAGTGACGGGAAAGCCGACTCAATTTGTGCAAGATAATCACTCTAAGTCTAAGAAAGGAATTTTACGCGGTTTGCATTATCAAACAGAAAACACCCAAGGAAAGTTGGTAAGAGTCGTTTCAGGTGAAGTGTTTGATGTTGCCGTCGATCTTAGAAAAGACTCACCAATGTTTGGTCAATGGGTGGGGGAATATTTATCAGCAGAGAACAAGCGACAGTTATGGGTACCAGAAGGCTTTGCACACGGATTCTATGTAATAAGTGAAGAAGCTGAATTTGTTTATAAATGTACAGATTATTATAACCCTCAAGCTGAATTATCAATGGCTTGGAATGACCCTGAATTAGAAATATCTTGGCCAATAGAAACAGCACCCATTTTATCTGAAAAGGATAAAATAGGCATAGCATTTAGAAGTTTTAAATAATTTTATATATGGAGGTTGCAGTTGAAAGTTGTAGCGTTTATTCCTTTAAGAAATAATAGCAAGCGTGTAAAAGATAAAAATAATCAAGTAATAGGGGAGAAGAATTTAGTACAGCATATCACTGACCGATTAGTCGATGTTGATGGAATAGATGATATATATTTATATACGTCTGACGAGACTTATATTGAAGGCATAAATAAAAATGTATTACTCAAACGACGTTGTAAGAGTTTAGATAGTGATGAAACTAAAGGACTGGAAATATATAGTAGCTTTGTTAGTGAAATATATGCTGATATATATATATTAGTGCATGCGACGTCTCCATTTATAAAGCCTGAAACCTTCGAGATTGGAATTAGTGCTATTAGAAATGGAGAATACGATTCAGCATTTACAGTTGAAGAAATCAAAACGTTTTGTTGGTATGACGGTAAACCAATAAACTATGATCTAGATAATGTTGTACAAACTCAAAAGTTACAGCCCATTTTGGTTGAAACTAGTGGTTACTACATGTTTAGACGGAATGTTATTGAAAGTGAAAGAAGAATAGGTGAAAAACCTAAAATGGTAACTGTTACTCATGCCGAAGCTATTGATATTGATGAATATCAAGATCTAGAATTAGCTAGGCGGCTTGTTTGATGAATATTCTACATATAGTTCCCGGAATTTGTTATGGTGGAATAGAACAAGTAATCTTAAGGTACACTCAATTAACGAATCTAAGTCACCATGTTCTAACATTATCATCTGAAAAATCAAGTCAAGTAGACATTTTCAAGGAAAGATTCTCAAGTGTAACTTTAAACGAGAACTCTAATGCAATAGCTAAATACATATTTATTTATAACTTTATAAGAAACAAAAAATTTGATGTCATTCACTTGCATTTAAATGAGATGTCTGGAGTGGTATTTACACTGATTAAGTTAATTGATAGAAAAGTAAAAATTGTTCTTCACAGTCATAACTTTTACAGAAAAAATCAAGAGACAGCCTATATTGGAATTAACAAAAATATTACTAAATTTGTTAGCCAGAAATCAAACTGTCTAAAATTTGCTTGTACTCATGAAGCTGGAAATTGGCTTTTTGGTTCTAATTATAAACTGATAAGAAATGCATTTTATCTGTCTGATTTCTCGCCTGATTCTGAAAAATTTAGAAACAGAGTGAGCTTTATAGCAAGGCTTGAGAAACAAAAACAACCTCTTCTAGCATTAGATATATTTAATAAATATTTTAAAAAACATTACCAGATGCAATTTGTAGGCAATGGTAGTTTGAAAGATATAGTTAAAGAAAAAATTCAATTTGAATCTGATGTAACTATTTCTGAACCTAGTAATAATGTGAACGTACTGTTATCTAAAACAGATGTTCTCTTGGCTCCTTCTGCGTATGAAGGGTTGGGCATTATAGTTTTAGAAGCATATTGTTCAGGTTGTATTATTATTATTAGTCGGGGTTATCCCAAAGATGTTACAAATTTACCCGGAGTTATTGTTCTTGACACGGAAAATAACATCGGTGACGATGACATAACTATGATAAAAGCGATGCGCGGTGAAAGTAGAATATTAAGGTCGCAGAAGAATCAACAGTACTTAAGATCTATTGGGTATGATCTTAAAGGAGAGAGCTTTGATCACTATTATTAAAAGAGCATTTTTGAATTTATTAGCAAGAATAGGCTTGGACTATTTTGGAAGTTCAAAATCGCTGTCAAAAATTCACAAAGCATCGGGCAAGAAAAAATTACTCATCCTTGGGACTGGGCCTAGTTTGAGCTGCATAAATAAGGATATATTCAAGCATGTAGATACGTTGTCAGTAAACGGGTATGCGAAATTGATAAAAGAAAGTCAGTGGCCGTCACCAACTTATTATATGTTACAAGACTTACAGGTCTCAGAAAAAATAGAGCCTTATTTAGATAGTGTTAATTCTAAAATAATATCAAGTTCATATCTTTATCTTAAAAATAAGAAAGTAAGGAAATATGTTAACTATGTATTCAATCACTATTTTATGGATCATGTTTTTTGTGATAATTATCTGCCATATACTTATAAAAAGACTAAAGATGCGGCTCGATATATAACAGATGGTTATACTGTGGTGTATTCTGCTATTGAGTTGGCAGAATATCTTGGTTATGAAGAGGTTTATTTATTAGGAGTTGATGCATCATACTCTAAGGAGCTTAATAATAGAAATATTGTCAATATTAACAAAATTGACAGTACTTATGAAAGCGCAGGAGATCGAATAATTTTCGGTATTGAAAATTTTGTGAATTCCAAGACTAAATTAAAACTATACAATTGTTCTATTCAAGGGCGTCTCAATTTTTTACAGTTCTCATCGGAGATAGATGGTGTCAAAATATGTTTGTGATGCGTCTTTTTGCAGAAGTCAAGGGACATTGTTATATGCAAGAAAATTTATTACTCATTTTTTCTTTGATATAAATATATTGGTAAATAGAAAGAAAGATATAGAAGCAAGCATTGACACAAAAGGTCATAAAGTGTTCCGAAATTATATCGGTGTTATTTTTTATGCATTGTTTCATCCAAAAATTAAATGGATTTCGATAAATAACATACCAATAGCATCGTTCAATAAAAATAATATATTGCTTTTGCATAATATATTTTATACATATTCTTTCCATGAGTTGATTTCAAACAAAAGTTGCATATCAGTTTCATTTTTTTTCAAGTGGTTTTATTTCAGAACTGTACTAATGATATTCCCCCCAAGTGCTGTCTATGTTCAAACCAAATTTATGAAGAAAAGACTCAGCAGGTTTTGTTCGTCGTTAATAAAGTTGGCCCCCAACTTTTATAATGATATTCCTACAACAAACAATGCTCAATTTAATATAAACCTTGATTTGAGTTACATTGATGATTATATATTCTTTTTGGGAGGAAGAGAACCACATAAAATGGTGGTTGATACTCTTAATGGCTTTTTAAAATCAAATTTGAAGCATAATTATAGAATTTTAGTTGTTGGCTGCTTTACTATTTCAGATTTTGTTAGAAATGAAAGAGTAAAGATAATGATCAAGAGTAATACAAGTCATATTGAATATTTGAAGTTAATACATAATTCATCTCTCTGTGTCGTTACTTCAAAGCATGAATCTTTATGTATGCCATTATTGGAATGTGCTTCAATGAGAAAAAAGTGTTTTGTGGCTAGTGCTGAATACTCGTTAGAATTAGCTAAAAAATCAGATGTTTTTGATAGTCACCGTGATTTAGTTGATAAGGTCGAAGCATATTACAATGAGTAATTTTTTCAAGGTAAAGAGCACGATCCCATTTGTGTTTGCATTTCTAGCGCTAATCCCTAATTTAAATGTTAGCTTACTCGCTTGTTTTTTTGCTGTAACTATTTCTTGTGTATTGTTACAAGCTATTTACAGTGGGTTTAAAGTACATAGTGTAATAATAATTATTTTTTTAGTGTATTTGACGTCAACATGGGTTATTGGTTTCTCAAATTCTTCTTATGGTAGACTTTTTAATTTTCTGATATTTTTCTTTTCTTTCATACTCTGCTTAGAATTTAAATTTTCAGAGAAATACATAGTCATCTTAAGCAGGTTCGTTCTTTACTTATCAGTTATCATGTTAGCAACGCAAATATACATATTAATTGACAATCCTTTAATATTATACCAAGCCAACTTTTTAGATGAATCAGATAGGCCACAATTATTAGGTAATACTATATATGTAATGTTCTTATGCTTTATTTCATATATCCTTGTTTTTTTCTGCAAAATAAGAAAATTTGAAAAGATCACGGTTATCAGTCTGACGCTTATTTATGTGATATTGAGTGGGAAAACTACTTCGTTACTATTATTTTCTTTTTTGTTAGCCCTTACATTCATTGTTCGAGGTGGGGCTTTGTTGAAAATATTTAACGTTCTAGCCTTTGTGGTTGGTTTATATTTTGTACATAAATTTGATATTCTACCCGAATTTGTATCAGACCGAATTGTTGCACTGAATGATTTATTTTTTAAAGAAGGACAAGACAGTAGCAACTCCGAATACCTAGGTAGATTCGATTTGATCCGATTGAGTGCGGAGACATTTTTAAATAACATATTTTTGGGGGTTGGTGGTAATTACGTCGACTTTAAAGGCGATTTTACTTTGGTTTACAATTCCGGAATTGGGCATCATTCTGAGTTTATTGACTTTTTGTCGAGGTTTGGTCTTATAGGTGCTTTCTTTCTTGTCTTTTCGATATTATCGGTTTTCGGTAGGTTTTTGTTGAACCACATTGATTTCTTGTTTTTTAGTATAGTGGTTTTTATTTGGTTTATTATGAATAATGCTATATCGATAGAGTTTGCATTTTTAAATCTATTTACATTTTTAGTTATATCAAATAGAACTTCAATCAAAGGAAAAAATGGAGTTTCCTAATAAGGATATTATGAGAGATTGTACTATAGATATTTATCGAGGCTTGTGTTTATCACTTGTTGTGCTTGGTCACTCTCCTTATTTGCCTGTAGATATCAGACAAGTTATATATTCATTCCACATGCCAGCATTTTTCATTTTGTCTGGATATCTTTTTAAAAATAACGGAAGGAAAACACAAAATTATATTTATTCAAGGTTTAGACGGCTTGTTATACCTGCATGGACCTTTGGTATTATATGTTCAGTGCCTTTTATAGCCGCATCTCTTACCGGTTTTTATTCGATAACTACCCAAGTGCTACTCGACAAGCTTTATGGAACTCTGACTGGATATCCACTGCTTGTTGGTAATTTCTATACCACACCATTATGGTTTTTGTTCTGTTTGTTTATTGTTGAATGCATATCGTTCACTGTTAATAATATATTACCCAGATATTTCTATATCACGTTATTATTTATAGGTGTGATCGGGATTATTCTGACTAAAGTAGACATCCCCATCACCCCATTTAATGTTCCTATAGCATTAGTCGCCATTAATTATTACTTATTGGGTATCATTATAAAAAAACTAGATTTGTCCTTTACTATAAAGAGAGCCGCCATTTTTATATTGCCTTTGTTAATGTGTTATGGGTATTTTTACGAATTTTCAACAAAGACCATAGACATTTCTCAGAGAGAGCTAGGTGATCCTGTCTTTATTGGTTTAGTTCTTTCTTGTCTTGGTTCTTTTATTGTTCTTGCAATATCAAAGTTACTATCTTATTGGTCAGGCTTATATGTTATTTATTGGGTTAAATGGTTTGGTATCAACTCTATAGTGGTAATTGGCTTTGATTACCTCACAAATTTAGTTCTCCTAACTGCCTTTAATATAGTGGGTTTTGAGGTTGGATATACTATTATTTTTGTATCGCGACTATTACTGCTTTCACTTTTGATATATATGATCTCTAAGATTAAAATTCTAGACTATTTAATTAATAATGGAAAAATGGGATAAAAAAATGTTAAATTTCGCTAAGAAAGTGATTTCAATTCAGATTTCTGGTCTAAAAGATATATCAGATAGTCTTGATGCTAATTTCTCTCAAGCTGTTGATATTATTAGCTTTTCCTCCGGAAGAGTGATCGTATGTGGAATGGGGAAGTCAGGGCTAATTGGTAAAAAAATTGCTGCAACTTTTGCTAGTACAGGTACGCCAAGTTTTTTTATGCATCCAGCTGAGGCATTTCATGGTGATTTAGGTATGGTCAAAAGTGAAGATGTTTTTTTGGCATTATCAAACTCTGGAGAAACAGACGAGATTTTGCAATTATTACCTTTTTTACAATCCAATAATAATAAAATAATATCTTTAACTGGTAATGAAAACTCCAGTTTAGCGTTAAATTCAAATGTACATATATCTACACATGTTCGTAAAGAAGCTTGCCCATTACAGCTTGCCCCTACGGCATCTACAACAGCTACGTTGGTAATGGGGGACGCTTTGGCTATGTGTTTGATGGAAAAAAATAAGTTTACACCAACAAATTTCGCTCGTTTTCATCCTGGAGGGAGCTTGGGAAGAAAACTATTGTACAAAACAGCTGATGTGATGGATAGAAACGTACCGATTGTTGATATAGAGTCTGACTTTAAGGGCGTGGTTTCTGTTCTCGCAAGCTCTAGGAGTGGTTTCGTTTTATCTACATTAAATGAAAGTGTTCTTATTATAACGGATGGAGACCTAAAACGAGCTATGGATAAATTTGGAAGTGAAATCTTCGATGTAAGTATTGTAGATTATGCATCGGTCGACCCTCTTTCAATTGCACATAATGTATCTGTAGATAAGGCATATCAATATATGGATGAGTGTGGTGTTAATATACTTCTAATCAAAGATGAAGAACTCAATATCGTTGGGTATCTGAAGAAATAATACCTAGTGTTTGAGGGCAAGATGCGTTTCAATATATTTGTAAATACATTGATAATAGGTTTGGAAAAAATACTCCAGTTTTTAGTTATCTATATGATATCCAACAACTATACGGAGAGAGAGTTTTCCATTTATGTCGAATATATTTCATTGGTTTTGGTGTTGAGCATTTTTTACAGCATCGGTTCTGGTGTTTATTTAAAGGAGCTATATTCTAAATATGGTGACGAATATCGAGATTGTTTCTTTGATATTTCAAAGTTATTGTTTATCTCATCTTTACCTATATCTTTAATTGCGTGTATCATTTTTAGTATGGAGGTTTTTTCTTTACCCTCTGGCTATTATCACATACTATTTATTCAGTCGATAGTTACAGCATTTAGTGCTACATGGAATATTAATAATATTATTAATTCTTTTCTTGTTAAAAGAGCTGTTTACTTAATATTAGTTCCAAAAATGTTACTTATATCTTTGCTTTTCTTCGATCTGGAAATTATTGACATAATATATGTGCAACTTATTTTTTCAGTTATATCTTTGATTTTTATATTCCCAAGATTTAGAATTAAATATAGCGGAAAAGTTATTTTCACTGAAGCTGTTAAATATCTACCTCACAGCTTGGGGATGTATATCATAATAAACTCAGATAGGCTGATGGTTTCAGCTTTATCTTCGGATTATGAGTTGATTAAATATACGCTAGCTACTCAGTTTACTAATTTACTAAATTTGGTATCGATACTATTTGAAGTGGTTTTCATTAAGTTTATATTAACCAAAGATAAAGCGCATGAACGCAAAATATCTACAATTAAATTGTTATCTGTTCCATCTTTTATATTTTTTGCATATTGCTTAACATATATATTCGAAATTGTCTATCCAAAATATTCTGGAGATGTTAAATATATTTTATACATAAATTCAATTGCGATGTCATTTATGTTTATATATATGTTAAACGTTAACAAAAAAATATCTAGCGGGAATGGTGGTAGCGTGGTTTTATTTTCTTCATCTTTTGCTATTTTGAATTTGTTGCTAAATTACTACTTCATTCCAGAGTTTGGAGCGTTAGCCGCTTCGTTGTCTACTTTATTAGTTTATGGACTTATGGCTATATTTACCACAAGTCGTAAAAGGAATAGAAATTGAATGTATTGATAGTAGCGCCTTTTTTTGATCTTGAGGCAAAAACCAATAGACCTGCTATGATTAGAGATGTCCTTTCGTCTTCGGGATGTAATGTTTTTACACTAACTAGCGACTTTTCGCATGCTATGAAAAAACAGGTGGTGTATTCTGAATTAGATATAAGAGCAATAAAGACGATGAGGTATTATAGTAACACTGGTATTTCTCGTTTTTTCTCTCATATTTTATTATCTATAAGCTTTATGATTTGGTATTTTAATAATCGAAGTAAATTTGATTCAGTGTATGTAACATCTCCTTTTGTTATTTTTGCTCTTTTTGTTGGAATCGTGAATAGAAGCAAACTAATTATAGATGTTGTTGATTTCTGGCCTGACTCTCTTCCTTTTCCAAAAGGGAGGGTATTTAGATTAGGTACCTTTATTTGGCATAAAATTAATGCCTTTTCTTATAGGTATGCGGATTGTGTTATATCATTGTCTAGCACATTTCTTGAATTAGTCCCAGAACGAGGATTAAAAAGACAAATTAGCCTTGGTACTCATTCTGACTTTGCTAAATTAGATTTTGAATCGAATGTGATTAATATATTATATGTAGGTAATATTGGACAGTTATACGATTTTTATACGCTAGTTGATTCTATTGCTATTTCTCAACGGAAAGTTAAGTTACATCTTGTTGGGGGGGGGGATGTTTTAGATGATCTTATCTTTCAACTTAATTCTAAAAACGTGGATTATGTTTATTACGGTTTAGTCTATGACGACCAAAAACTAAAGAATATTGCATCTAAATGCCAACTGGGTTTCAATGGTTTCAAAGATGAAACCAATGCATCATTTTCCTACAAGGCGCTTACATATCTTATGTATGGCCTACCAATTTTAAATTCAATGCAGGGGGACCTCTACGACATTGTTATCAAAAATGATTTGGGTTTGAATTATAAACCAGGAGATGTCGAATCATTGCTTGGGATAATCGATGGTATTGATCAATTGGAACAAAAAAACCAAAATGTCATGAAATATTTCAGTAAAAATTTAGAGTATGATGTCGTAGCTAAAGATATTTTGAATGTGTTTGATATTTAGATATTTAATTGGAGTAAGTTATGTTTTTAATCGCTGGACCGTGTGTTATTGAATCTGAAAGTTTGGTTATGGATACCTTTGGTTATTTGCAAGATGTCTGTAGTAAGTATGGTATAGAATATATAGCAAAGTCTTCATTTATAAAAGCGAACCGTTCATCTAATAGATCATTCACCGGACCTGGCATGGAAAGTGGACTAAAAATACTACAAAAAGCTAAAAAGGAGCTTGGTGTTAGAGTGCTAACAGATGTCCATGAGCGTGAAGGCCTCGATGAAGTCGCGTCTGTCGTCGACGTATTACAGACTCCTGCTTTTTTGGTTCGCCAAACTGATTTTATTGAAACTGTAGCTTCTCTTGGTAAGCCTGTGAATATTAAGAAAGGTCAGTGGATGCATCCTTCCGATATGTTCCCTGTTGTTGAAAAATGTAAAGCCGTAGGAAATGATGATATTTGGTTGTGTGATAGAGGAACGAGCTTCGGATTTGGCCAACTTATAAACTACATGCCAGGGTTGACAATAATGAAAGAATCAGGTTGTAAAGTCATCATGGATGCAACCCACAGCGTTCAAATGCCAGGAGTGTTAAAAGGCTCTACGGGCGGGAACAGATATCACGTCCCTGCGATAGCTAGAGCAGCTGTCGCTGTCGGTATTGACGGCCTATTCATGGAAACCCATCCTGACCCTGATAATGCTTTATGCGATGGCCCTAACATGTTGAAGTTAGAGCATATGGAAGAATTACTAGAAACATTGTTAGAAATTGATAATATAGTAAACCGTAAACCTCCAGTTGAGAAAAGTTTTTGATGAAATTGTATTTAACAGGTTTAATCTTTTTTCTAGCAAGAGGTAATAAATCGTGAAACGAATTTTTGATGTCATAATATCTTTTTTAGCATTAGTGTTCTTTAGTCCTATTATTATCGTGATATATCTTTTTGTTAAAAAAGAGTTTGGTTCTCCGGTCTTATTCAAACAAAAGAGGCCTGGACTTAACGGTAAGCCTTTTGAATTGATCAAATTTCGAACAATGAAGGGTTCGATGGATGCGAATGGTTGTTTGTTACCAGACTCCGAAAGGATGACGTTATTTGGTGAGAAACTTCGCAGTTCTAGCTTAGATGAATTACCAGGCCTTTGGAATGTATTAAAAGGTGACATGAGTTTAGTTGGACCAAGGCCACTTTTAATGCAATATTTGCCGCTATATAATGTTCGTCAAGCCACACGACATAATGTACGTCCTGGCATTACTGGTTGGGCACAGGTCAATGGACGTAACGCTATTAGTTGGGAACAAAAGTTTGATTATGATATTTGGTATGTTGAAAATAAATCCACATGGTTAGATATTAAGATATTGATTTTAACAGTAAAAAAAGTTTTTATAAAAGAAGGTATCTCTGCTGTCGGGGAGGCTACAATGTCTGAGTTTAAAGGTAGCTCAGGTGTTATTAATCAAGGAAAAAAACATGAATAATAATTTAAAGTTGCAAGAAGCGTTTATGACTGCGTTAGGTGTTTCAAAAAACGTGATTAATGATGATTTAAAATACAATAGCATCGAAGAGTGGGATTCGATAGCTCATATGACTTTAGTTGCTGAGTTGGAAGGTGTTTTTGATGTTATGTTAGATACTGATCAAATAATTGATATGAGTTCTGTTGGTAAAGCCCGAGAAATTCTTACTACTCATGACGTAGAGTTTTAAATTACATAGTGGTAGTTGAATTAACTATCACTTGTATTTAATTTAGGTTTATAAACATGTACAATATTAATGACTTACTTGAACTTGATGGCCCTTATACACTTAATAAAGAGGACAAGCACTGTGTTTTAGCTGAAGCATTATCTGAGCTTGATAATTATCACTTTGAAAATTGTTCAGAGTATAACAATATAATTCAAGCATCTGGTATTTCAAATTATTTGCTTCCAGTTCGTCTATTTAAGCTTCTTGATTTGAAAAGTGTACCTAAAGATGAATTGTTTAAAGTGCTTACTTCATCGGGTACAACTTCTCAGGTGGTATCCAGAATCAATTTGGATAAATCAACAGCACAGCTGCAGACTAAAGTTTTAGTCCATATTATGCAGTCTTTTATAGGTAAACAACGCTTACCAATGTTGATTATAGATCATCCGAGTGTGGTGAAAGATCGCGCTAACTTTTCAGCAAGGGGAGCTGGAATTCTTGGCTTATCAAATTTCGGGCGTTTTCATACTTATGCATTAAATAATGATATGAGTATTAACTTTGATGCTATTGAGTCATTTATTTCGAAATATCAAGATCAAGAGATTTTAATATTTGGCTTCACATTTATGATTTGGCAGTATTTTTTACAGAGACTGAAAGAAAAAAATCGAACGTTAGATTTAGCAAATGCTGTCATAGTTCATAGTGGTGGTTGGAAAAAATTACAGGATCAAGCAGTCGATAATAAGACATATAAAGCTGAACTATTAAAATATTGCGGTATTAAGCGAGTTCACAACTTTTACGGTATGGTCGAACAAGTGGGTTCGATTTATGTTGAGTGTGAGAAAGGGCATCTCCATTGTCCAAACTTTGCTGATATTAAGTTTTTAGATCGCCGTACGCTTGAGCCAGTCGGAATAAAAGAGACAGGTGTTATTGTCGTTGAATCTATTATCCCACGAAGTTACCCGGGCCATCGCTTATTAACTGAAGATTTAGGTTATTTGATTGGTGAAGATAATTGTGATTGTGGGCGCAAGGGTAAGTATTTCGCGGTTACGGGGCGATTACCAAAAGCCGAAATAAGAGGATGTAGTGATACCCATGACAGTTAAAAATAAATATTTATCTGATGAAGAAAATATCAGTATACTGACACCACCTGATGAAAATATATCCAATTTTTTTATTTTTAATAATAATCTCCCTATTTTCTCTACGCTAATTAAGCAATTTGTGGATGAATTTTCCAAAGAGCTTCTAAGTAATACCAAACTAAAAATATACCCAGACATAGTGTCTTTAGCATTCTGGATGCGAAAATCAAATATCGTAAGGCTGGAAAAAAACTTTATTCGAAAGTGCGGTGGAGTTGTAAAGGTACCAGTTGGTAACGTAATACATTTTGCGCCTTCTAACGTTGATACTATATTTATTTATTCCTTGTTCATATCATTACTATTGGGTAATAAAAATGTCGTACGTGTATCCTCTAAGCAGTCTGTACAACGGGATATTTTAGTTGATATGCTTTCTAGCCAGTTATCAAAGGATAAGTTTTCTTCTTTAAAAAACTATTTGTGCATTGTCAGTTATCCGCACTCTGATAAAATTACTAAAGATCTATGTAGTGATATAGATCTTCGAGTAGTTTGGGGAGGAGATGATACGGTTAATAAGATTTCTTCCTTCTCTATGAAACCTACCGCTACTGAAATTAAGTTCGCCAATAAATATTCAGTGTGCTTAATTGATGCTGAAAGTTTATCCTCATTTACAGATGAGGTATTCAACAAAAACGTAATTGACTTTGTAAATGATAGCTATTGGTTTGGGCAGCAAGGCTGTTCGTCACCACGTACTGTTGCTTGGATCAATAGTAATGGACAGCAAGAGACAATAGACCGATTTTGGACTGCAGTTTCAGATAGAGCTAGTTTATTGTTTGCAAAGGATATTGAGCCTGCCGATATTGCGAATAAAGTAGTAGCGTCATGTCATATTTCAGCCCTAGTTTCACAATGTGATTTTATACATCAAAATGAGATGCTTACGCGAATATCTTTACCGAAGATAAGTGTTCATAACTCTGTTCGAGAGTTGCATTGTGGTTCAGGATTATTTATCGAAGTAAGCTTGAACCATATTTCAGAACTGACATCACTAGTTGATAGAAAAGTACAAACAATTAGTTATATTGGTTTTTGTATCGATGACTTGAAATGTGATTTTATTAATCATGGTATATACCCTGATAGAGTTGTACCTGCTGGAAAGGCGCTCGATTTTAGTACATTATGGGATGGGTATGATCTGCTCCAAAGTATGACTCGATCAATTGACTTTGTGTAATAAGGATAACGATTGAAAAATTTAGTTTTTGTTGGTGGTGGTGGTTATTTCATTGAGCTGCTTGACTATATAAAAAAAGATATAGTATCAGGCGTTATTCCTTGTATCCAAATTAAAGGTGTTATTGATGATAAAGATCTAGGTGATTATTGTCCTATCGACTACCTTGGAACTTTAGATAAGTACATTGTAAGCTCTTGTGATGTTTTTATAATTGCCATTGGTAGCGTGAATTATCGGCAATCCATTTATTTATCTTTAAAAGAACGCGGTGCTGATTTTTTTACATATATCCATCCAACAGCGATAGTAGCAAAGTCGGCGTCTGTTGGTGAAGGTACCATAGTATGTCCATTCTCCATCATTAATGCGACAGCTAATGTAGGGGCTAATGTCTCTATCAATGTCCATGCCAGTGTGGGTCATGAGGCTCAAGTAGGTGAACATTGTGTTATATCTCCATATGCTGCACTCAATGGAAATGCAAAGGTTGGCGCTCAAACATTCTTAGGTACTCGTTCAACCATTTTCCCAGGAGTCTCTATTGGTAATCAAAATATAATTGACTCACACACGGCTGTGAGAAAGTCAGCCGGGGATAAGTTAATAATCTCTGAACGCGCTAAATATTCTGTGGTTGAAAATAGATTTATAAGGTAAGTCATGATTTTAAAAGATAAAGTAGCACTAGTAACTGGTGCTACTCGTGGCATCGGTACAGCGACGGTTAAACGTTTTTGTGAGGAAGGCGCTAAAGTATTTATTAATGGTCGTGATATTTCGAAGGTTAATAAATTGTGCGATGACTTAATGTCGAAAGGCTACGATGTTGAAGCACTTTGTTTTGATGTCGCAAATGCTAACGAGGTAAAAATAGCATTTCGTGCGCTAATAAAAAAAACGAAACGACTGGACATATTGGTTAATAATGCTGGTATTTTAGATGATGCTTTAATAGGCATGGTTACAGAACAGCAGATTCAGAGTACTTTTGCAATTAATACGTTTTCAAACTTGTATACAGCGCAATATGCTTCCCGGTTAATGACTCGGAACAAAGCTGGTAGCATTATTAACTTAGCTTCTATCATCGGTACTAATGGTAATGTTGGGCAAGCTGTTTATGGTGGTTCTAAAGCCGCAGTTATTGGGATAACAAAATCCTTGGCTAAGGAATTGGCAAATAACAACATAAGGGTCAATGCTATTGCCCCTGGCTTTATTAAAACGGATATGGCCTGTTCATTAACCGAAGATAAATTTAATGAGCGCGTCGAGTCTATTGCTATGCAACGCATAGGTCAGGCAGAAGAAATTGCTAATGTTGCTGTGTTCTTAGCATCTGACTTATCTAGCTATGTAACGGGACAAGTTATAGGTGTTGATGGTGGAATGCTAATCTAGGGCTGGAGATGATAATATGACTTCTAATTTCTGGAATCTTGATGATTCTGTCAGCAATAATACAGCGGTGATTACTGAAAGTGACTGTAAGATAACGTATGAACAATTACAGAAAGACATTCAGGACTTTTCTAAAAAGTTGCCAAAAACCAGATCTTTTGTTTTTTTATTGGTAGATAATACATATGTAAGTTTAGTTTCATATTTATCTTGTTTGTATGCAAAACAACCCTTTTTGTTAATAGACTTAAAAATTGAACAAGGCTTATTAGATACACTTCTAATGCAATACAATCCTAACATTCTTGTTAAATTCGGTAATATACAAGTTCTACATAGTGAGGTTTTTGAACTCTACCCTGATCTTGCTATGATGATCTCAACTTCTGGCACTACTGGTTCACCTAAATTAGTAAGGCTGTCTTACAATAATTTGGCATCTAATGCTCGTTCAATTGTAGATTATTTAGGTATTAGTGATTCTGAGGTGGCTATTACCACACTTCCAATGAGTTACTCCTATGGGCTGTCGATTATCAACTCTCATTTATTAGCCCGAGCTACAATTGTGCTTAATGACTTCGGCGTTATAACCAGAGATTTTTGGGCTAAAATTCAAAATTATTCTGTTACATCGTTTGCAGGAGTACCTTATGTATTTCAAATGCTAAAAAGGCTTAAATACACAAGGTTTGATACATCTAGTATTCGTTATATTACTCAAGCAGGCGGAAAGCTTGATAGTGAAACAATAGAGTACTTCTTAGCAGAGTGTTCAGCTCTTAAACAGAGGTTTGTGGTTATGTATGGGCAAACAGAGGCATCTCCACGGATTAGTTATGTTCCACCTCAAGAGCTCGCCTCTAAAGTTGGCTCAATAGGTATAGCCATACCAGAAGGAGAGTTGTATTTGATCGACTCTACTGGAAAGAGAGTATATTCACCGCATGTAGAAGGTGAAATTGTTTATCGTGGTGCAAACGTCATGTTGGGGTATGCTGAAACTACTAAAGATCTAGCTTTAGCTGATGAGCAGAAAGGACTGTTAAAAACTGGTGATTTAGGGTATTTCGATGAAGATGGTTATTTTTTTGTTACAGGGCGGGCAAAAAGATTTATTAAACTATTTGGACTTCGTATTGGCTTAGACTCGATAGATTATTGGTTATCAGTAAACTCAATTAATGCTGTCAGTACAGGAAGTGATGATAAGTTATTTATTTGCTTCGAAGGTGAAAATCATGATTTTGACGAGGTGAAGCGCAATCTTGCTAAAAAGTTTAAATTAAATATTAATGTTATTCAGTCAATTAACATTAAAAACATTCCACGCAAAAATGGTGGAAAGGTTGACTTTAAAATACTCAATAATATGATTTTGGAGTTGAATTAAGATGCTAAATACTAACTTATCCCCATGGCCTTCATTCACTCAAGAAGAAGCGGATGCCGTAAGTAAGGTTGTACTTTCAAATAAAGTAAACTATTGGACGGGTCAAGAAGGGCGTGAATTCGAAAAAGAGTTTGGGGCTTGGGTTGGCTGTGAATATGCAGTAGCTCTGGGTAACGGTACGCTAGCGTTAGATGTTGCACTGAAAGCATTTGGGGTTGGTCAAGGTGATGAAGTGATCACCACATCTCGTACTTTCTTAGCATCGGCTTCGTCAATTGTAACGGCTGGTGCGACACCTGTATTTGCCGATGTTGATCTAAACAGTCAAAACATTACTGCTGAATCGATACAAGCGGTACTTACGCCAAAAACCAAAGTCGTGATTGTTGTTCACCTAGCGGGTATGCCTGCCGAGATGGATGCAATTATGGCGCTCTCTGAACAGCACGGCTTTAAGGTTATTGAAGATTGTGCTCAGGCGCACGGTGCGAAATACAAAGGTCGCAGTGTCGGTACGATTGGTCATATTGGTGCTTGGTCTTTCTGCCAAGACAAGATCATGACCACGGGCGGCGAAGGCGGCATGGTAACCACCAACGATAAAGATCTATGGTCGTTTATGTGGTCTTATAAGGATCATGGTAAAAGCTTTGATGCCATTTACAACCGCGAGCACGCACCGGGTTTCCGTTGGCTTCATGAAAGCTTTGGTACCAACTGGCGCATGACAGAAATGCAAGCCGTTATTGGTCGTATCCAAATTCAACGCATGGCTGATTGGACGCAAAAGCGTCAAGCAAACGCAGCTGTGATTGAAGCGGCGATGGCTGATCTTCCAATTGTTCGCAGTGTGGATATTCCTGAATACATTGAACATGCCGAATATAAGCATTATATGTTTATTCGCCCTGAGCATCTAAAACCAGGTTGGACTCGCGATAAAATTGTTGATGCGATTGTTGAGCAAGGTGTGCCTGTATATCAAGGCAGTTGTTCTGAGGTTTATTTAGAAAAAGCATTTGATGGCACAAGCTTCAGGCCAGAAACACCATTAAAGAACGCAGTTCAGTTAGGTGAAACCAGCTTAATGTTTCTAGTGCACCCAACCTTAACGCAGAGCGAGGTTGAGAAAACGGCGGAAGTGCTGCGTGCTGTTTTACTTGAAGCACAAGCTTAATCATCCTCACAAGTAAAAAAGAGCTTTTTCTTTCAGCATCTTTGGTCTCAATATTACTGGCTTACTGGCTTACTGGCTTACTGGCTTACTGGCTTACTGGCTTACTGGCTTACTGGCTTAAGTTTCCAATATATGAGATGTCAGTTAGTTTAAGCTCTTTTCTTAAGCTGTCACAAATACCCTAATAGCTGAAAGTTGTCGAACTGTTGGGGCTTTTATATCAATAACAAATTAATGCGCGAATTAAATGTTCGGGTTATCTTTTGCAAGTTCTCTTTGCGAATTTAAATAATGTTCAACACATCCCACTCATGCAGTCTTTGTGGTTTATTAAATACTCATAAATAAGAATAACTTTATGCAACGTCTAAACTTCATATGGCACCTTTCTCGTTTTAAAAAGCGGGTTATCAGTGTTTCTATTGATGCTTTACTCATTATATTTGCTCTGCACATTGCGCTGTGGACAAGGCTAGGCGATTTCCAATTTTTGAATGATGGCGACAACTTATTACTGACAGGCTTAACAGTAATAATGACGGTGCTTATTTTTACTAAATTAGGGCTTTATCGCGCAGTACTTAGGTATCTCACCTTTCAAGCGCTGTTTGTGGTAACGGCAGGCGCAATATTGTCGGCAATCTCTTTGGCTCTTTTTGCGTATTATTTGCAAGAACCAGTCCCTCGTACTGTGCCTATTATTTACGGTGCTTATTTAGCTTTGTTGTGTGGTGGCTCTCGTTTAGTGGTTCGCAATCTTGTCGCGACGACATCGAAAGATTCACGTCAAGAAGTACTGATTTACGGTGCGGGCTCAGGCGGCCGACAATTGGCTGTTGCGTTAAGAGCGTCTGAAAACTATCGAGTACGCGCGTTCATTGATGAAGACAAAACGCTCACCAATACGATGATTTTGGGTTTGCCCGTTATTGCATTAGGCAAAGCGGAAAGGTTGATTGAGAAGCACGATGTTTCTAAAATCTTGCTCGCGATCCCTAGTGCTTCTCGTGCTCGCCGTAAGCAAGTATTGGATTTGCTGGCGCAGCTGCCCGTTGAGATTCAAACCGTTCCTGAAATGGCGGATATTGTGTCAGGTAAAGCGAAAATTGATGAGCTTACCGATGTACCTATTGAAGATTTGCTCGGTCGTGATGCGGTTGCGCCTCAGCAGGTTCTGATGGAAGCCAACATCAAGGGCAAAGTGGTGATGGTGACCGGTGCTGGCGGCTCAATTGGTTCTGAACTTTGTCGTCAAATTCTTAAACAACAACCTAAAACATTAGTGTTGTTTGAAGTGTCTGAGTTTGGCTTGTACCAAATTGATCGCGAGCTTTCCCTCGTCAAAGAAACTAAAGGTTACGATGTTGAAATCGTTCCACTATTAGGCTCGGTACAGCGCTCACATCGCTTATTGACCTCAATGCAGTCTTTTGGTGTGCAGACGGTTTATCATGCCGCGGCTTATAAACATGTTCCTCTTGTCGAGTATAACGTTGTCGAAGGTGTGCGTAATAATGTTTACGGCACTTACTATACGGCTAAAGCGGCGATTGAAGCGGGTGTTGAATCCTTTGTGCTTATCTCGACAGATAAAGCGGTACGCCCAACTAACGTGATGGGCACCACCAAGCGTATGGCGGAATTAGGCTTGCAAGCTTTGGCTGAGCAAGAGAACCTAAAAGATCACGGCACACGTTTCTGTATGGTTCGCTTTGGCAATGTGCTTGGCTCGTCTGGTTCGGTGATTCCTCTGTTTAAAAGGCAGATTAAAGCCGGTGGCCCACTCACTGTTACCCACCGCGATATTACCCGTTTCTTTATGACCATCCCTGAAGCGGCGCAATTGGTGATTCAGGCGGGCGCTATGGGTAAAGGCGGTGATGTTTTCGTTCTTGATATGGGTGAATCGGTCAAAATCACAGACCTTGCAGCAAACTTGATTAATCTTTCAGGGCTTTCTGTTAAGAATGAAGAGAACCCTCATGGTGATATTGAGATCCAATTCTCTGGCCTGCGTCCTGGTGAGAAGCTCTATGAAGAGTTATTGATTGGCGATAACGTATCCCCAACAGCTCATGAGCGAATCATGACCGCGCAAGAAGTATTCTTACCGATTAATGAATATGACACGCTACTTGAATCTTTGGATTTTGCTTGTCACAACTTACAACATGATGCGATTCGCCAGCTACTTCTTGATGCGCCAACCGGGTTTAAGCCGACAGATGGGGTAGGGGATTTGGTTTGGAATGCTGCTCAGAACAAAGAAGAGCTCCTTCTAGAACCTAGAACCTAGAACCTAGAACCTAGAACCTAGAACCTAGAACCTAGAACCGATATTGAGTTCGGTGATGTGAATTATGACCTTCCGTTAGCGTGTTTTTTACACAATTCTTTCGAAGATGTTCTGTTTATTGTCCATAATTACTATGAGCTTTAATAGCGATATGAGGCAGTAATCATGATAATAGATATTTCATCTAATCAAGAAATTGAAGAAAGTTTGGATCAAATATTGTGGGATGATTTTAGCTTTCAATATGTTACCAACAAAACCACAGTGATAGAGCAACCAGCGGTGCATGATCTAAAGTCACAGGACGATGATGAAGAGCATGACACTGAAATTAATCTTCTAAACTGAAGAGCCGTGAGGCTACCGTTGTTCCGCTTTTTCAATATGGATGGTGGGGATATAAGTGTTCATATCCCTACTTTACTCCCTCCTAAAATGACGCTTTTTTTCATATTCGATCATCCTACCTGCGCCCTTTCTTGATCTTCCACTACAGTTTTGACTGTAAACTGTAGTAAAATTACGCTAATTTGTTTTTATACCGATTTATTTTGAATTGAACGAGGTCAGTCCTATGTCAGCTAAGAAGCCAATGGCTCTAGTGATCCTTGACGGTTACGGTTACCGTGAAGACAACCAAGACAACGCTATCGCGAACGCTAAAACACCAGTATTAGACGGTCTTATTGCTAACCAACCTAACACGCTAATCTCTGCTTCTGGCTTAGATGTAGGCCTACCAGATGGTCAAATGGGTAACTCTGAAGTGGGTCACACCAACATCGGTGCGGGTCGCGTGGTATACCAAGATCTTACTCGTATTACTAAGTCAATTTCAGACGGCGAGTTCGGCCAAACTGAAACGCTGGTTAACGCTATCGACAAAGCGGTGAAAGCAGACAAAGCGGTTCACATCATGGGCCTTATGTCTCCAGGTGGCGTTCACTCTCATGAAGACCACATCTACGCAGCCGTTGAAATGGCAGCAGAGCGTGGTGCAGAGAAAATCTACCTACATGCTTTCCTAGACGGTCGTGATACACCGCCACGTAGCGCAGAAAACACACTTGCACGTTTCCAAGCACTATTTGCTAAATTGGGTAAAGGCCGTGTTGCTTCGCTTATTGGTCGTTACTACGCCATGGACCGTGATAACAACTGGGATCGCGTTCAAGAATCTTACGACCTGCTTACTCAAGCAAAAGCAGAATTCACATTCGACACAGCCGTTGCTGGCCTAGAAGCGGCTTACGCTCGTGACGAAAACGATGAGTTCGTTAAAGCAACTGAAATCAAAGCAGAAGGCGAAGAGTCTGCCGCTATCGTTGATGGCGATGCGGTTATCTTCATGAACTACCGTGCTGACCGTGCGCGTGAAATCACACGTGCATTCGTGCCTGATTTCGACGGCTTTGCTCGTAACGTATTCCCAGCGATCGATTTCGTGATGCTGACTCAATACGCAGCAGACATTCCACTTCTATGTGCATTCCCACCGGCTTCTCTAGAGAACACCTACGGTGAATGGCTATCGAAAGAAGGCAAAACACAGTTACGTATCTCTGAAACAGAGAAATACGCGCACGTGACTTTCTTCTTCAACGGCGGTAAAGAAGACGAGTTCGAAGGCGAAGAGCGTCAACTTGTTGCTTCTCCAAAAGTAGCAACTTACGATCTACAGCCAGAAATGAGCGCACCAGAGCTAACTGAAAAGCTTGTTGCAGCAATCAAAGGCGGCAAATACGACGCTATCGTTTGTAACTTCCCTAACTGTGACATGGTTGGCCATACGGGCGTTTACGATGCAGCGGTTAAAGCGGTAGAGTCGCTAGACGAATGTTTGGGCAAAGTGGTTGAAGCAATCAAAGAGGCTGACGGCCAACTGCTAATCACAGCGGACCACGGTAACGCGGAAATGATGGTAAACCCAGAAACGGGCGGCATCCACACGGCGCACACGAACCTACCAGTGCCACTTATCTACGTTGGCAACAAAGACGTTGAGTTCAAAGAAGGCGGTAAGCTGTCTGACCTTGCACCAACGATGCTTTCTCTATCTGGTATTGATATCCCAGCTGAAATGTCAGGTGATGTGATCGTTAAATAGTTGTTTGGCTCAGCGGTTCACGTTGAGCTTTAACGATTTTGAAAGCCCGCACTTCAAAGTGCGGGCTTTTTTATAGATGCGAGATACGAGTAAACGAGATGCGAAGAGCTTAAGAGCAGATGCGAGATACGCAGAGCTAAACGTTATTTGTAGAGTATGCAGTGTTGAATGAGCAGTTGTTCTAAGTTTTGTTTTTGCAATGCGATAACATCTACAATTACTCTCGTTTCTTTCGGATGAGCTGACGGTAACGTTCGGTAGATAATACGAAAACTATCGAGATGAAATTCGCGAAAGTTTTTCACGCCAAGCTCTAGTAAAGAAGGGGCAATGTTTGCAGCATGAGGGTTATCAGAGACCAAGGCTTCAAATCGGTCGAGAAGAGCTTCTATGCGTTCAATAACAGCCACTTCACTCGAATAATCACTTAAGTAATTAATTAAAGCATCAAGTAATTGTTCAAAGGTGTCTGTGTACTCGATGGTGGTCATATTATTGAACCGATTGTTTACGCTTTGCCAGTTTATCTCGAACCTGAGAGCTGGAGTTTACTCGGCCATGTTTTTCATCATCAATAGAAAACGACAATAGTTTCATTAGCGCTATAGCTTCATCTCTACGCTTTCGATCTTCATAAGATTCAATCGTATAAGCGGGCTTACCATTTTGAGTAATGGTCATAGGCTCAGATAAATCGAGGTTAGCCGCGTGCTTTTTTAAGTAACTTATCGTTTCAGTGGACATTATCATCATCTCTTAATGTAGAGGTTTAAATGTAGACTATATTTAGTCTGATGACAACGGCGCTTCTTGATGGTGAAACTTTATATTATTGATCTAGCGAGATAAGGTTTGCTTCTTTTTATTTAAAACCGAACGCTCAAAATCCAACAACCACTCTTTGCGGTTCATGCCGCCGGTGTAGCCAGTTAATGTTCCATTTGCGCCGATGACTCTATGGCAGGGTACAACAATACTAAATGGGTTCTTGCCGTTCGCACCACCCACCGCTCTTACGGCTTTTGGGTTTTCCATTCTCTTTGCTTGTTCGCCGTAGCTGATGGTTTCGCCATAAGGAATGGTTGTTAAAGCCGTCCATGCTTTGAGCTGAAAATCAGTACCTTGTGGCTTTAAAGGCAAATCAAAGCTTGTACGTTTGCCTGCGAAGTATTCATCTAACTGTTTCGTCGCCAGTTGGCAAAGCTCATCTGGATTGCTAGTCATTAGCTCTTCATGATTTACATGGTCAATTTCAATAAGCGACACACCATTACTCACAATGATCATCTTGCCAATCGGTGCGTCATAGAACATTTTGTAAGTACTGTCTTCCATGTCATCTTCCTTCTTTCTAGTCTTTAGTATCTCGTACCTGCTTTTCAAGCTCTTCGCATCTCGATACCCGAATCTCGCATCTGCTCTTAAAGCTCTTCGAATCTCGATATCCGCATCTCTCATCTGCTCTTATATCTTTTCGCATCTCGCATCCCGCCTCTGCTTTTTTAGGCTCTTCGCATCCCGCTACTCGTATTTCTCATCTGCTTTAGCCCTTACACGAAGTGCAAAGCAATACCCCGAAATACCACCCATTATGTTTCCTAGTGCTAGGCCTATAAACAGCCCTTCGACGCCATCAAGTTGGCTGCCCACCCAAGCAAATGGCAGGGTAAATACAAACAGGCGCATGAAGCTCCATTGAAAGGCTTTGAGTGGTTGATGCATCGCATTCATCGCGCTGATCAACATCATCACAATGCCTTGAAATCCGTAGCTAAAGGGGACGACTAGCAAGTAATGCCACAAAATGCCTCGCACGGATTCTTCTTGAGAGAACAGGGCGGCCAAAGGAATGCTCAGTGGCACCATCATTAAGAAAATCAAACCTTGGAACATCACCGCAAAACGCATACTGAGAAACAGTGCCTTAAAGCTGCGTTGTGGGTTGTTTGCGCCAAAGTTCTGCGCCATGAAAGGCGTAAGGGCAGAGGTCAGAGACATCAACACAATGATAAGAATCGATTCAATACGCTGGGCAGCTCCGTAAGCCGCCACGGCTTCGGTTCCTTGTTTGGCAAGCATCATCATTATAATGGCGCCAGCAAGTGGATTGAGGGCATTGGAAAGGGCTGCGGGTGTGCCAATGGTTAAGATCTGTTTCCAGTCATCGATGAGGTTTTTTAGCTTAGGCGGAGCAAGTAGCTTTTCTCGTATGGTTAATACATACAGTGAGCCACACAATGCACCAAACCAACTGAAGCCACTAGCAATCGCGGCTCCCTGAATCCCTAATTCAGGGAAGGGGCCGTAACCAAAGATTAATAGGGGATCGAGAATGCCGTTAATCAGGCCGGCCAACATCATAATCTTGGCGGGTGTTTTAGTATCACCACTGGCTCGTATTGCACTATTACCTGCCATTGGAATAACAAGCAGTGGAATGGCTAAATACCAGACTGTCATGTATTCAGATATTAGTGGCAGTAACTCAGGTTCAGCACCTAACAGAGTAAACATAGGCTCTAGCGTTATAAGCCCCAGTGTTGATGCAAAACCAACAAGCAGCACAGCAAGCAGTAAACCGTGGCAAGTAAAACGAGCGGCATTTTGCGCGCAACCTTGGCCCAGCAATCTTCCAATACACGTCGATAAGCCAATGCCTATGCCCATGGTAATGCAGTTGATGGCGAAGGTGACAGGGAAAGTAAAACTCACCGCTGCAAGGGCTTGTGTGCCCAGTAATGAGATAAAGAAGGTATCGACGAGGTTAAACATCAAGATCGCCACCATACCGAATATGGTCGGTATGGTCATGGTACGTAATGTACTCTCAATAGGGGCGGTTAATAGCCCGTGCTTATCTTGCATGTAAAACGCCGATAGAAACCAAAAGCGTAGGATAAACAGATGTGGGCGGGAAGGGAATAGCTTAAAGAGCAGATACGAGATGCGAGTAATCGGGATACGAAGAGCTTAAAAGCAGAAGCGGGATTCGAGTAAACGAGATACGAAGAGCGAGAGGGGCAGTTACGAGATGCGGGTAAACGAGTATCGAGAGCTAAAAGCGGAGAAAAGATATGCAGCCTTCTTTTGTTTTATCCCTGACAGTTACACAGGATTACTCGCAGGGGCGTTTTTGCTTTTCGTATCTCGCATCCCGTTTACTCGTATCTGCTCTTTGGATCACAATTTTTCCCTTTCACCCCTTGGGATCTTTCACATCGCCCCAACATACTCTTTAACCCCATGCCAATCGTGGCAACTATCAAATTAAATGGAAATTATCAGGAGATCTGACCGATGAATATCCGTCCTCTACACGACCGAGTTATCGTTGAGCGCCAAGAAGTTGAATCTAAATCTGCTGGTGGCATCGTTCTAACTGGTTCTGCCGCTGAAAAATCAACTCGCGGTGTAATTCTAGCTGTTGGCAAAGGCCGCATTCTAGAAAACGGTTCAGTACAACCATTGGACGTTAAAGTTGGCGACACTGTTATCTTCGCTGAAGGCTACGGCACTAAGTCTGAAAAAATCGACGGCAAAGAAGTTCTGATCATGTCTGAAAACGACATCATGGCGATCGTTGAGTAATCCGACCCATAAACCTGAACTGACTGAATAAAGAATTTAAAGGAAATAAAGATGGCTGCTAAAGACGTTAAATTTGGTAACGACGCACGTATTAAAATGCTAGAAGGTGTAAACGTTCTGGCTGACGCGGTAAAAGTAACGCTAGGTCCTAAAGGCCGTAACGTTGTTCTAGACAAATCATTTGGCGCACCAACGATCACTAAAGATGGTGTTTCTGTTGCACGTGAAATCGAACTTGAAGACAAGTTCCAAAACATGGGCGCACAAATGGTTAAAGAAGTGGCCTCGCAAGCGAATGACGCTGCGGGCGACGGTACAACGACAGCAACAGTTCTTGCTCAAGCAATTATCACTGAAGGCCTAAAAGCCGTTGCTGCTGGTATGAACCCAATGGATCTTAAGCGTGGCATCGACAAAGCGGTTATCGCAGCAGTTGAAGAGCTAAAAGGCCTTTCTGTTCCATGTGCAGATACTAAAGCTATCGCGCAAGTAGGTACTATCTCTGCAAACTCTGACGCGACAGTCGGTAACATCATTGCTGAAGCGATGGAAAAAGTAGGCCGTGATGGCGTTATCACAGTTGAAGAAGGTCAGGCTCTGCAAGACGAGCTAGACGTAGTAGAAGGTATGCAGTTCGACCGCGGTTATCTATCTCCTTACTTCATCAACAACCAAGAAGCAGGTTCTGTTGATCTAGAAAGCCCATTCATCCTTCTTATCGACAAGAAAGTATCAAACATCCGTGAACTTCTTCCGACTCTAGAAGCGGTTGCTAAAGCATCTCGTCCACTTCTAATCATCGCTGAAGATGTAGAAGGCGAAGCGCTAGCGACTCTAGTTGTGAACAACATGCGCGGCATCGTGAAAGTGGCGGCTGTTAAAGCCCCTGGTTTCGGTGACCGTCGTAAAGCAATGCTTCAAGATATCGCTATCCTAACGGGCGGTACGGTTATCTCTGAAGAGATCGGTCTAGACCTTGAGAAAGTAACGCTAGAAGATCTAGGTCAAGCTAAGCGCATTACTATTACTAAAGAAAACTCAACCATCATCGATGGTGCGGGTGAAGAAATGATGATCCAAGGTCGTGTTTCTCAAATTCGTCAACAAATCGAAGATGCAACGTCTGACTACGACAAAGAGAAACTTCAAGAGCGCGTAGCTAAGCTAGCTGGCGGTGTTGCAGTAATCAAAGTGGGCGCTGCGACTGAAGTTGAGATGAAAGAGAAGAAAGACCGTGTTGAAGATGCACTTCACGCAACTCGCGCTGCAGTTGAAGAAGGTGTGGTTGCTGGTGGTGGTGTTGCACTTATCCGCGCTGCATCTAAAGTTGCTGGCCTTGAAGGCGACAACGAAGAGCAAAACGTAGGTATCCGTGTTGCACTACGTGCAATGGAAGCGCCTATCCGTCAAATCACTAAGAACGCAGGTGATGAAGAATCAGTGGTTGCTAACAACGTTCGTGCTGGCGAAGGTAACTACGGTTACAACGCGGCTACTGGCGAATACGGCGACATGATTGCGATGGGTATCCTAGATCCAACTAAGGTAACTCGTTCTGCACTTCAGTTCGCAGCATCAGTTGCTGGTCTTATGATCACAACAGAAGCGATGATCACTGATAAGCCACAAGATTCTGGCCCTGCAATGCCTGATATGGGTGGCATGGGCGGTATGGGTGGCATGGGCGGTATGATGTAATCATCCCCCTTTCTCGTAACAGAGAAAGCCATACATAAGCTTTAAAAACGGAGACCTTGGTCTCCGTTTTTGTTTTTTAAAGAGCAGATACGAGATTCGAGTAATCGGGATGCGAAGAGCTTGAAGGCAGATACGAGATTCGAGTAATCGGGATGCGAAGAGCTTGAAGGCAGATACGGGATTCGGGTAAACGGGATGCGAAGAGCTTGAAAGGCAGATTTGGGTTATCGGGTTACGAAAAGAATTTAGAGTAGGTATGAGATTAGAAAAGATGAAAGGATAGAAGTCCTGAACTTTGGTTCTTTTTTGGTTCTTTTCAATGGGGTACTTTTGAGATGATTAGGTTTTCGGTCTTTAGGTAGAAATTGTGCTTTATAGAAAACTTGATGTTTGGCAGCGCAGTCGTCTGTTGTCGATCTCTGTTTACCGGGAGATGGTTTCTTGTCGTGATTATGGTTTCAAAGATCAGATTACTCGCAGTGCTTTATCTGTACCTAGCAATATTGCTGAAGGCTGTGAGCGAAAGTCTCTTAAAGAGCGTAAGCATTTCTTTGCAATCGCCAAAGGATCCATTGGTGAGTTTGCAACTCAAGCAGACATAGGCTCTGAAGTTGGATTCATTTCCAATGAGGCAGGGGAGCAATGGCAATCTGAAGCACTTCAAATCTCACGAATGCTTGGAGCCTTAATCAAATCACTAGAACAGTAGACTTCTTTGCTCTTTGCTCTTTGCTCTTTGCTCTTTGCTCTTTGCTCTTTGCTCTTTGCTCTTTGCTCTTTGCTCTTTGCTCTTCGCATCTCGTCACTCGAATCCCGCATCTGCTCTTAACCATTGCTCTTTATGATTTAGCGGCTTATATTCAACAGTACAGTTATGACATTGATCTAATATGGATAGCTGTTGAATAAAGGATAATAAATACTTGATTGAAAATGGATTAATCAAGTCAACAATAAGTCAGTGGAGACTCCCCCAATGAAAAAACTACTTTCAGTATTAGCTGTGTCGGCAGCGGTAATGGCACCAGCGGCATTTGCTTCATCGCCAGTTATGTTTTCAACGATCAACGGCTTCAACGCACCTGATTCAGATGCGGTTGGCGGTGTACGTTTAGCTCTGCTTCACGGACAAGTAAACGACCTTAAAGGTGTCGATCTTGCGGTTGTTGGTATGTCTGAGACGCAAACAACAACAGGTGTGAACCTGGGTATCTTCGGTGCATCAAAAGTGAACCAAGAAATGACCGGCGCATCTCTAGGTTTCTTCAACTGGAACACAGGTAAAACAACGGGTGTTAACCTTGGTGCAGTGAACATTACCAATGATGTAAAAGGCGCGAACGTGAGTTTCGTCAACTACTCAGAAGGTAACACTATGGTTGATGTTGGCGCTGCGAACCTTTCAGAAGTGTCGACGGTTCAGGTTGGTATCTTCAACAAAACCAACAAAATCGAAGGTGTACAAGTTGGCCTGATCAACTGTGCTGATAACGGTTTCTTCCCGTGCTTCCCGATTGTAAACTTTGCTAAATAACGCTGTCGTTTAGCCTATCAACGCCTAAACTCTTTGTTTAGGCGTCATTACGTTCAATTCTATTTCTGACCACACTCCTCAAATTGCTGATAAGCATGTTGTTTTATATTTGTTGTTGCGATGTTCTGATTTATAAGTACAATGTGCGATAAATTCCCAATGATGATTTATATGCTTTGATTAACCACCATACCGTCGATTTTAAAAAGGCTTTTTTAGGTCTGACCGCCAGTTTTTTAGTAGTTTTGAGCTTGTTGCTCGTTGATTCAGCGGAAGAATCAGATAAACAGTATGGAATGGAAAACCAAGGCGTGACACGCTCTTTAGCGGAGCTCACACAGATCATAAATGCGCTTGAGTACAACATCACAGCGCTTTATCCACTGCATGGGGATACCTATGTATTTTCGCATGACAAAAAGATCGAAGGTGAGACGTGCTACTTCACCAGTGAGGAGCAACATGCCCCTCGTTTTGATTTTATGTTCTCTGGCCCTCGCGAGATGTGCAACCCGAAATCGGACCTTTATGCCGAAGCGGGTAAGCGCTTGTTCATCGCGCCGACCATGGCTTATTTTGCCAATACCATTGATACCATCTCTGCGATTTACTTCATTTCAAAAGAGAAGTTCATCATATCTTCGCCTTCTGACTTTGCCAGTTACATCAAGGGCGACACCTTTGATTCGGTTGTGAATAGCAGGCCTTATTGGGTGAACACGATTCGTTTTGGCTTAGCTCAAGGTCAAGACCAAGTGGTGTATACCGGCCAATACGATGACTACCTAACAGGTCAGAAAGTGGTGACTTTAACCAAAGGAATCTACGTTAATGGCGAATTCAAAGGAGTATTGGGTGTCGATGGCTATGTCTCTAACCTAGTTTCGAATCCTACCCATGGTTATAAAGTCACTAGTACGCGAGGCGCAAACAAATACGGGTTTATGGATTTTACCTATTCCAAGCCTCTGTATGTTGATGACATTAACACCCAGCTATATCTGAGTATTGAAGAAGATAAGAGCGAGCACTTTCTGCATGTATTGGAGATGGAGAAGATTCAGCTTTCGATACTGTTGGTTTTGTATCTGCTCTCGGTTTTATGGTTATGGCGCTTCTATACGAGACAAGAACACCAGCGTTTAAATGACCTCGCAATGCGCGACCCATTAACTGGCTTGCTGAATCGACGTGGTTTTGAAGCTCGATTACTGGCTCAGGATGAAGAGCCGATTATTGGTGTTGGTGTGTTTGATATCGATGATTTCAAAGTCGTTAATGATCAATATGGCCATAAAGTGGGGGACGAGGTGATTTGTCATGTTGCTCAGTTGATGCTGAACAGCGTTAGACAGCAAGATATCGTGGCTCGATTTGGTGGTGAAGAGTTTGTTGTTGCGATTACGGGTGAATCATCAGAGTTGCTTTCGTCGATCTTTGAGCGAATTCAAAACGACATTAGCCTACAGAGTTATCGATGCCCTATGGGTGACAAGATTAGTATTTCTGTGTCTGGCGGCGCGACGCTTTACTCTTTGTATAAGTTCGATAGTGTTGGGCACTTGTGGGAAAACCAGAGTATTCGTTCGTCTGATGAGCAGCTCTATAAGGCAAAGGCTGCGGGTAAGAACCGGGTGTGTATTCAGGTGTATTAAGCGCTTTCGTAAAAACTCAAAGCCTAGTCGTTTGACTAGGCTTCTTTTTTGTCTCTAAGGAATTGTGTCTAGTAGATCTCATTCAGGGTGAGAGGCTACTTCTTCACGCGACCTTTGCGCATCCACTTTTGGTGAACGCCACGACGCAGGCTTTGGAAGCTGTTTTCCACCTTGTCGACACCAAGCAGAATCACTAGCGCCATTAGCGTGATAATGACTGATTGCGAAAGGTGACCAAGTGCGATCATCATACCTAATGCAGCGAGCACCCAGATAATCGCGGCTGAAGTGACACCATGAATCTTGCCATCCAGTGTCATCATTACCCCAGCGCCAAGGAAACCTACCCCAGTAATGATCTGACCAAGCACACGAGCTTGATCGAGCGTGTTAGGGGAAAGGCTAATCGCCATCGTAAGGAAGAAATAGGTACCGCTGATGATCAGAATCGATGTCCTGATACCTACCGGTTTACCGCGTGTTTGTCGCTCGATACCGATTAACGAACCACACAGCATGCATACTGCAAGGCCTGCCCAGCTAAAGGGGGCAAGGTTGAGAGTTTGTTCTATAAACTGTGTCATATCACCCCTCCTAAAAATTTAGAATAGAGCCGAGTATGCTAATAATAGACCGGACGATCGAACAAAAACTTTTTGTCTTAACGATTGGTAAAGATGCTTAAAGTCTAGCAGCCGTCTGTTGTTAAGGTGAAGACTGGTGTCGTGGTCTCCGTCGCTTCTTGGTACTCAAGGTAGCAGTTATCAGCCTGATTTTTTCGGCTCGAAGGCGCATAAAGAATAATGCCATCGTTCGCGTCAGTGTTGGTAAAGAACCAGTCAGCTCTGCCCGTATCCCAAACCGCATCCAAGAACGTGGATTCGATAAGCATTGACCAAGTTTGATCGTTCATCGCTGCTGGGTAACCGTAAGCGACCAATATATCGTCACCCTCAACGTTAATCGATGCGCTGACAGCCTTATCTAAGCCTAGTGCTGATGTCTTACCATAAAGCATAGCACTTGCGCCCTCCATTCCGCCTTTCAGGCCACTGAGCGTCGAGATGCGAGCATCGGTTTGAAGGTTAAGGAACTTAGAAGCTGCAGTGACTGACACAATACCTAGAATCACGATCACTACGACCAGCTCGATGATAGTGAAGCCTTTCGAACTGAACTTAAGCGCTTGTCGGGACGTGATTGCTGGTGGAGTAACTGAGGCATTGCGTTTCATTGATACAACTTCTCTATTCAATGTGTAGGTCGAGTGGTGTCTTGCTGCTGCGTCCGCCAATCTCACGAGTTAACTTCGGTACTAGGTAGCCAGAAACCTCAGAGATTAATCCCTTAAAGTGATGTTTCGCTTCTTCATCTGAAATATAGAAATGAGCGGCGCCCTGAACCTTATCAAGTACATGCATATAGTAAGGTAAAACCCCGGCGTCGAATAGCTTTTCGCTTAAATCTTTCAATGAGTTAGCACAGTTGTTCACACCTTTAAGCATCACGCCTTGGTTGAGCAGAGTCACACCACTTTGTTTTAATTTATAGAAAGCTTGTTTGAGCTCTAAGTTGATTTCATTGGCATGGTTAATATGGCTCACCATCACCACATTGAGATGAGTTTGCGCTAACAATTGGCATAGTTCATCCGTTACTCGAGCGGGAATCACAACCGGTAATCGGCTATGAATTCGAACGGTTTTTACATGTGGGATCTGTTCGATAGCATTGATAAGCCACTCTAGTTCGCTGTCTTTTGCCATCAGTGGATCGCCACCCGACAAGATAACCTCGTTGATCTCTGGGTGAGCAGCCACATAGTCGAGGCTGGTTTGCCAAACTGATTTTGAGCCCTTGTTATCTTGATACGGAAAATGACGACGGAAGCAGTAGCGACAGTTAATCGCACAGCCGCCTTTCACAATCATCAATGCACGGTTCTTGTATTTGTGCAGTAGTCCGGGAATGGCGTTGTCTTGTTCTTCCAATGGATCGGCAGAATAGCCCTGATGAACCTCAAACTCTTCACTTAGCGGCAAAACCTGTCGCAGCAAAGGGTCGTGTGGGTTGCCTTTTTCCATTCGTTCGACAAAGCTAAGAGGAACCCGAAGCGCAAATAACTCACGAGCAGCAAAGCCTGCTTGCCACGGTGTTGGGTCTATTTCCAATGCCTCAAGCAGTTTTGTCGGGTCAGAGATCGCATTCGATAGTTGTTTGAGCCAGTTTTGCTCAACAGATTCGACTTTTCGGGTTATGATATGCGGCATTGAAATTAACTCAAAGATGTGGAAGAGAAAATCATGGCGTCAGTAAGCACCAATGAATTCAAAGGCGGTTTAAAATTCATGTTAGATAACGAGCCTTGCTCAATTATCGACAATGAATACGTTAAGCCAGGTAAAGGCCAAGCGTTTAACCGTGTAAAACTTCGTAAACTGCTGTCAGGCAAAGTGTTAGAGAAAACATTCAAATCAGGCGAAAGCTTTGAGCTTGCCGATGTTGTTGACGTTGAACTAGGTTACCTATACAACGATGGCGAATTCTACCACTTCATGAACAACGAAACATTTGAGCAAATCGCAGCAGACGTAAAAGCAGTCGCTGACTCTGCAAAATGGTTAGTTGAAAATGACGTTTGTACTCTAACGTTGTGGAATGATAACCCTATCACAGTAACTCCACCAAACTTTGTTGAGATCGAAGTAACTGAAACCGATCCTGGCCTTAAAGGCGACACACAAGGTACTGGCGGTAAGCCTGCAACTCTAGCAACAGGCGCGGTAGTTCGTGTACCTCTATTCATCGCAATCGGTGAAGTTGTTAAAGTTGATACTCGTACTGGCGAATACGTTGGTCGTGTGAAGTAATTTACTTCAAGTATCTGAAAAAGGTCGCTTAGGCGGCCTTTTTTGTATCCCAAGATCGGGGAAGAGCAGATACGAGTAAACGGGATGCGAGATATTCGACAAACAATAAAAAAGCAGAGCTGGATAACCTAGCTCTGCTTTCTATTTTCTGCTCTTAAGCTCTTCGAATCTCGATTACTCGAATCCCGCATCTGCTTTTAAGCTCTTCGACACTCGATTACTCGAATCCCGCATCTGCTTTTAAGCTCTTCGACACTCGATTACTCGAATCCCGCATCTGCTTTTAGCTCTTCGGCACTCGATTACTCGAATCCCGCATCTGCTCTTAAGCTCTTCGATACTCGTTTACCCGAATCTCGAACCTGCTCTTAACTGTTAAATCATAAAAATGAAGATAACAGACAGTGCGCTGATTAGGCCTGCAACGAAGTAGCAGCCCACTTTACCTGCAACGCCGACGTGGAACTTAAGGTCGTGCATGCCGTGGTGAAGACGGTGCATTGCGTGCCACATTGGCAGTGCTAGCGTACCGATGATGAATAGCGCACCGATAATGCTGGTGGCAAATTCAGACACACGTTCGTAGCTCATTGCATCAGCATCGATGATGCCCATTGGCACTAAGATACCTAACACTAGAATCGTGATTGGTGTGATCATCGCGAACCAAGTACCGCCAGCGCCGAATAGGCCCCACCAGATTGGCTCATCAGAGCGTTGTGGGTTGTGGTTAACAGGTTTTACTTTGTAATTTGTGTTCATAACGAAAGCTCCTTACACCACAACAAGAACGATTAAAGAAATAAAGGCCACCGCTGCCCACTGGGTCAGTACGATGATTCTTTTATCAACCAATTTGCCTTTAAGACGGATTGGCATTACTTGAGGCATCATGCTGAAGAAGGTTTGAGCGTGCAGCAAGCTGCCTAGCAGTGCCACGATGTTGATACCAACAACGACAGGGTTAGCCATAAAGCTCAACCAACCTTCCCACGCTTCAGGGCCTTTCACTAGCGAACCCAAACCGAAGGTTAGGAACAGAGTGAATAGAATCAAAGGCAGTACAGTCGCTTCACGTAGCATGTAGAAGCGGTAGAACGGATGGTTGCTCCACCACGTTCTCTTCATCTCACGAACATAAGGCTTACGATTGCTCATATTATGCCTCCTCTGCTGTTTTTACTTGCGATCCGTCTGGCTTGAACATCGAGATAACGAAGTCCATTGAAGACTCAACTTTACCTTGGTTTACAGCTGCTGCTGGGTCTACTTTCTTCGGACAAACGTCAGAACAGTAACCTACAAACGTACAGCCCCAAGCGCCGTTGTCGCCATTGATAAGCTTCATGCGCTCAGCTTTACCATTGTCACGGCTATCTAGGTTGTAGCGGTGAGCAAGAGCAAGTGCCGCAGGGCCAATGAACTCAGGGTTTAGACCAAACTGAGGACATGCTGCGTAACACAAACCACAGTTGATGCAGCCAGCGAACTGTTTGTACTTCGCCATTTGCTCTGGAGTTTGGATGTTCGTGCCGTCTTCTGGCTTACGGTCGTTACCAATGATGTAAGGCTTGATTGCTTCAAGGCGTTCGATGAACGGTGTCATGTCGACAATCAAATCTTTTTCGATTGGGAAGTTAGCCAAAGGCTCAATCTTGAAGCCATTCGGGTAGTCACGTAAGAAGCTCTTACACGCCAGTTTTGGCACGCCATCAACCATGATGCCGCAAGAACCACAAATCGCCATACGACAAGACCAACGGTAAGACAGGTCTTTATCTAGGTTGTCTTTGATGTAACCGATCGCATCAAGTACTGACATGGTTTCATCAAATGGCACTTCAAAGGTTTGAAAGTGAGGTTCTGCATCGTGCTCAGGATCATAACGCAGGATTTCAATTTTCTGGATTCGATTCGCTGACATTATGCTTGCTCCTCTTCGCTCTTCTTAGCATTCTCTTCTGCTGCTTTTTCAGCGGCAGCGGCTTTCTCTGCAGCTTCACCGTACAGACGAGCTTTAGGTTGAGATTTAGTAATCTTAACGCCGCTGTAGTCGATAGTTGGTGCTGCATCTTCGTTGTAGAACGATAGAGAGTGTTTCAGGAAGTTCACGTCATCACGTTCTGTGCAGTTGTCGTCTAGACGTTGGTGCGCACCGCGAGACTCTTTACGAAGGATCGCTGAGTGAACCATCGCTTCAGCAACTTCAAGACCGTAGCCGACTTCGATAGCGTAAAGTAGGTCCGTGTTGAACACTTGGCCTTTGTCTTTAATGCTGATCTTTTTGTAACGTGCTTTTAGCTCAGTGATTTTGTCGATGGTTTCTTGCATCAAGTCTTCTTGACGGTAGATACCACAACCCGCTTCCATGGTGTGACCCATTTCAGTACGGATATCAGCCCAGTTCTCATCGCCTTCTTGGCTTAGTAGACCTGCGATGCGATCTTCAACCGCTTTCACTTGCTTAGCGATAGACTCTTCGTTCCAGCCTTTGAATTCAGCAGCGCGTTTCACTGCTTCTTCACCGGCTACGCGGCCAAATACCACGAACTCAGCCAGAGAGTTAGAACCTAGGCGGTTTGCACCGTGTAGGCCAACTGAAGCACATTCACCAACGGCGAATAGGCCTTTAATACGAGTTTCACAGGTACCGTTAGTTTCAATACCACCCATGGTGTAGTGAACGGTTGGGCGAATTGGGATTGGCTCTTTTGCTGGGTCTACGTTTACGTACGCTTTTGCCAGCTCACAGATGAACGGTAGGCGCTCTTGCAGGTATTCTTCACCAAGGTGGCGAAGGTCAAGGTGTACGACATCACCAAGTGGGTGCTTGATGGTGTTGCCTTTCTGCTGTTCGTGCCAGAATGCTTGAGAAACTTTGTCACGAGGACCCAGTTCCATGTATTTGTTTTTCGGCTCGCCCACTGGAGTTTCAGGGCCCATGCCGTAATCTTGTAGGTAACGGTAGCCGTTCTTGTTGACGATGATACCGCCTTCACCACGACAACCTTCGGTCATCAAGATGCCAGTGCCCGGTAGGCCTGTTGGGTGGTATTGAACGAACTCCATGTCACGCAGTGGTACACCGTGGCGATAAGCCATTGCCATACCGTCGCCAGTTACGATGCCGCCGTTGGTATTACAGTGGTAAACACGACCTGCGCCACCGGTTGCTAGAACAACAGATTTTGCTTTGATGGTAACAAGCTCACCTTCAGACATGTGAATCGCGATTAGGCCTTGTACTTCGCCATCTTCAACGAGCAAATCCACCACAAAGTACTCATCAAATCGTTTGATTGTGTCGTACTTCATCGAAGTCTGGAACAGAGTATGAAGCATGTGGAAGCCGGTTTTATCCGCTGCGAACCACGTTCTCTCCACCTTCATACCGCCGAATCGGCGTACGTTTACTTCACCGTTTTCTTTACGACTCCATGGGCAGCCCCATTGTTCCATTTGGATCATTTCGCGAGTCGAGTTTTCAACAAAGTATTCAACAACATCCTGTTCACATAGCCAGTCGCCACCACCAACAGTATCGTTGAAGTGGTTATCTAGGCTATCTTCGTCTTTAATTACCGCTGCTGAACCGCCTTCTGCCGCTACCGTGTGCGAACGCATTGGGTAAACTTTAGAAATCAGTGCTACTTCCAGTTCAGGATTAGCTTCAGCCGCAGCAATAGCTGTACGAAGACCAGCGCCGCCTGCGCCGATGACTGCGATATCTGTGGTAATTGTCTTCACAGTTATTCTCCAGTGTGATGCGGAGTATTCCGCTTGTAATTATAAAAGCCTATTTAGGAGGTTCTAAATCGTAGGAACCATTTAGCGCCCCTAAGCCTTAAGTGGTAGGTTCAGTGTAAGAGAGGAAGGTATTCGAAAAGTTGATGCATTTGGGTTTTTAGGTCGGTAATGCATATGGAGGCATAGAAATTATAGGTTATGTGACTGCAATCACGGCAATGAATTGTTGATAACGATTAACCCACAGGACGGGTGTTAACGGCTTGTTGAGTATGATTTTTGTTATCAATGTTGATGTGAAATCTGTATTGATAATTGTATTGTAGAACGTAATTTTCTGGCTTCATTAAAACAACATTTTGCTTTCACGAATAGAAAGATAGAAGCTTACAAAAGCGATGAAAGGTGGTAATTTTCGTCGCCTAGAATTCAGTAATATGGAACTCAATAATGCACTCTACATGGCAACCGGCCGCAACCATTAAACAGTTAAAGCAACGTGCTGATATCCTTAATCAAATTCGTCAGTTCTTTGCTGAGCGAAACGTGATGGAAGTGGATACGCCTGCGATGAGCCACGCCACGGTGACGGACGTGCATTTACATACTTTCAAAACTGAATTCGTAGGGCCGGGTTATGCGCACGGTCAGCCACTGTTCTTTATGACTAGCCCTGAGTTTCATATGAAACGCCTATTAGCGGCGGGCAGTGGCTGTATTTATCAAATTTGTAAATCTTTCCGTAACGAAGAAAATGGCCGTTATCACAACCCTGAGTTCACCATGTTGGAGTGGTATCGAGTTGGCTTTGATCATCATGACCTGATGGATGAAATGGATTTGCTGTTACAGCAGGTACTTAAATCGGGCTCAGCACAGCGAATGACTTACCAACAAGCCTTTATTGATGTGTTAGGTGTGTGTCCACTGGAAGATTCGATGGATACCCTAAAACAAGCGGCAGCGAAGCTTGGGTTGAGTGATATTGCCGACCCAGAAGAGGACCGCGATACCTTACTACAACTGCTGTTTAGTATTGGGGTGGAAGCAAAGATAGGGCAACAAGTGTCTGCGTTTGTTTATGACTTCCCAGCATCACAAGCGGCGTTAGCCAAGATTAACCCGAATGATCCACGAGTAGCCGATCGCTTTGAGGTGTATTTCAAAGGCATCGAGTTAGCCAACGGCTTCCATGAATTAGATAAGCCACAAGAGCAGCTCAAGCGCTTTGAAGATGACAACGCCAAGCGTATTGAGATGGGCTTATCGCCTCAGCCGATTGACCATCACTTGATTGAGGCATTAAAAGCGGGTTTACCAGATTGTGCGGGTGTTGCTTTGGGTATCGATAGGCTGATTATGCTGGCTTTGGGTTACGACCACATCGATGATGTGACCGCTTTCCCGTTCCCACGTTCTTAGCTTTTTGTTTTTTTACTGAGAGCTAATAGCTCTCAGTTTCCATCAGCTTGGCTAGCTGACCAGAATACCTGTGCCACTAGCTAACCAGAATACCAGTACCCACTACGGCAACAATGGCACCTATCCAAGCGTAGGCATTTGGCCTCTGCTTGGTGTAAAGCCAGAGTATTGGTAACAACATAATCGGTGTGGTTGAAGATAACAAAGCAACCATGCCGACATTGCCTTCCTGTAACGCATACAAGATCAGCGTCATTCCCACCGCCATCGCTAAAAATCCGTTCACTGCGGTAATCGCAAATATTTGACCATTCATCGGGTTGATTGCGCGTGAGAGCTTGGCGCCCGTTAAGCGAAATGCAGAGTGAGCAACAAAAGCGGTAATCATACGAATCGCTGAAGCGGCAATAGGGTCTATGCTGGTTTGCATCACGGGCTTGGCAATAATCCCACCTAATGCTTGGCAGATAGCCGCTGTGATTCCGAGAGCAACGCCAATCCACACAGTGCCTTTGATGGTTTCGAGTTGGTTGTTGGCTTGTCCTCGACGACCAAAGAATATCGCTGTTAAAACGCCACTGAACACCAAAGCCGAGCCAATCAGCTCAACAGAAGTCATGCTTTCGCTAAATAGGAAGTAACCAAGAATCGCCGAGAACACGGCGTGACAAGAGAACAGCAAACCTGCTTGGCGCGGTCCCATTCTGTTCAAACAAGCAAATAGGGCGGTATCACCAATGAAGATGCCAATTAGCCCAGACAGCATCATCGGCGTGACTAGGTCTGCTTCGACCGTTGACCAACCGCCAGTAAACCAAGCCATGCTCGATAAGATGATAGCAGTGCAACCCATGCGCCATCGGCTATAGGCGAAAGAACCTAAGTGTTGAGCAGGCTTTACTGACATCAGGCTCGCGATGGCCCAAAGAAAAGCGGCAGCAAGAGCCAACCATTCGAATCCCATCTGAATAACATCCTTGTGTCTGGGATAAATTAGCTCATCAATATGCATTAAACCGGACTGAGAACAAAGTGATTCTTATGAAAAGAACCACTTTGTTTCAGTTATCGGTTTACGTCACCCGCCGCTCGATGGTGAGGTTTAACTTATGTTGCTTGAGATGAGTTATACCTTAAAGCGCTCCACATCTCGGCGCATCGACTCAGCAGCGCTACTCATTTCATTTGAGCTATTGCGGCTGCTTTCAGCTTGTTGTGCAAGATCGTCGGAGGCATCTTTGATCCCTTGCGTATTACGGCTGATATCTTCGCTTACTGCGCGTTGCTCTTCGGCAGCACTCGCTATTTGTAGCGCCATGTCGTTGATTTCAGTGATCGCTTGGGTGATTTTAGAGAGGCTGCCATGAGCTTGCTCTGCGAAGCCAACGCTGTTTTCTGCCAGTTTAGTGCTGGTGGTCATGCTTTCAACGGCATGTTCGGTATTCTTCTGCAGCGTATCAATCATCACGCGGATTTCTTCGGTCGAGCCATGAGTTCTTTGGCTCAGTACTCGAACCTCGTCTGCAACAACCGCAAATCCACGACCTTGCTCACCCGCACGCGCTGCTTCAATCGCGGCATTCAATGCCAACAGGTTGGTTTGTTCGGCAATGCCTTGAATGGTGGATAGGATCTGGTTGATGCTTTGCGCGTTGTTTTCCAGCTCTCGGATGACATTGGCAGCGTCTTCCACTTGGCTCGCAAGGCTAGTGATAGCGTCGCGGTTCTGTTGAATAACCTCTTGGCCATCATTACACGCGGTCGCCGAAGCTTGAGAAGCGGATGCGGTTAATTCTGCATGACTCGCCACCTCTGCGGCAGTCGCTGACATCTCATGAATCGCGGTCGCTATCTGGTTGATATCGTTTTGTTGATTCTCCACTCGAATGGAGGATTGAGTGGCCAATTGGTTGGCTTTTTCTGCGTGATTATTTAAATCATGGCTGTGCTCGATAACGCCTTTCAGCATGCTTTGCATCTGACTTAAGAATTGGTTTACGAGCTCGGCAAGTTTACCAATCTCATCCATACGTGTGATATCAATGCGTTGAGTGAGGTCTCCTCTGCCTTGAGCAAGCTGAGTCAGTGCTTCTGATAAGGTTTGTAGTGGGGAAAGTAGGCGGTTGATCACCATTGTGCTCGCAATCGAAATCACGATGTACAAAATCAAAGAAGTCAGGGAGATGAACTGAATCGCGTCAGATACCGCAGAGAACGCCATTTCTTTATCGATAACAATACCCAGTGACCAATCGGTATTCGGGACATTGGCAATGTAGACCATTTTATCCCCTTGGCCAGGCCAAGTTAGCGTGGTGATCATTTGGCCTTGGAGCAGTTGTGACACCTTGTTGGCCGTTAGTTCCGGATTCAAACTGGTCAGTGGTTTTTGACTTAGCTCTTCATCACTGTAGGCAACGATGTTGTTGTTACCATCGACTAAAAACGCAAAGCCATCGTTATCGAGTTTCACGTTGAGCACGGTGTCGATAATGCTGGTTACGGTTAAGTCTGCCGCGAGGACACCTTGTCTTTCACCGTTGAATGCTTTGGCAAAGCTGATGACAATGCTGCCGTCAAAGTCTTGATAAGGTTCAGTAATGATGAGGTCTGATGTTGCGTTGGCATCTTTATACCAAGGGCGGGTGCGCGGGTCGTAGCCTGCTGGCCAATCTTCACCTTTGTCGCCATAAGCGATAGTGCCGTCGCTGAATCCGGCATAAACAGACAAGAATTGTCCGGCTTGTTTGGTGATCAATAATTCGCGGTCAGAATTACTATTGCTAGAAATAGTCGGCTCATTAGCAAGCATCATATCGCTGCGAGTAGAGAGCCAATCGGCAATGTAATTCGTGGTGCCAGCACTGACATTTTTCATTTCTTGGTTGATCGCGACTTCAGTTTCTTGAGTCAGTTGATTAACCGATATCCAGGCTTGAGCGCCACTCACGACGGCAATAATGACCGCAATTGCGATCTGAATTTTAAATTTAATAGTATGTCTCAAGGTCTATTCCTCTCTATTAGACAAAAAACTAGGGCGTGTTGACCTTTCGCGGTTCAATTTTGTTCGAGATAAAAGCGTTTTAATCGCGGCGAGGGGGAAGTAGCCTAGCCATTCTAAGCAAATCCCCCTCAACAAAGAGTAAAACGCTTTTAGCCGAACCCTTCGGGCAGCGTTTGCTGGTCATTTCTACTGCGTTATCGGCTTCTCATGTAGGCTAGCTACACATCAAAACCTCTGCCTTGTAGACATACCCAGCAATTCGCTGCAAAAATCAGCTCGAAAGGTCAATACGCCCTAATGACAGTGACGTACTTGATGGTGAATTGATGTGTCTCTGATGCGTGTATAGTGCCGCTGTCTTAGGCTGAATGACTGTGTTTGAAATCATAAATTCTTAATATATTTGCTCTGCTTTTTGTAAAACAGTGAAGTAAAATCACAGTTACCTGTTGATTGAAATGTTAGTTAATTGCTTGGGGTGGAGTGGTATAGATCGAAAAAAGCGCCAAATTTACATTCAGCGCTTTAGTTAGGATTAAAGGGGAGCGTTAACGCTTACTAGGTGATGATAAACAGGGCGAGGTAAACCATCAGCAAGCCAACAATACCTAAGATGATGCCCATCTTCGCCATGTCTTTGCTTTCGATAAGCCCGGTCGAGTAGGCCAGTGAGTTTGGTGGTGTCGATACTGGCAGAATCATACCAAGTGACGCAGAGAAGGCGACCACAACCAGCAAGCCTTGCAGGCCACCAATCGCAACTAGGCTTTCCATGGAAGCACCAATTGCAGCGGCTATCGGCATCAGCAAGTTGGCAGTTGCGGTGTTTGACATGAAATTCGCCATTAACCAACACACGATAGATAACGTTAGTACCACAGCCGCCGGTGACAGCGATTCATAGTCAATTGCGTGTGCGAGTGCCGCAGCTAAACCTGTCTTATCAAGGCCGATACCAATCGCAATACCTCCTGCAACCAACCACAACACATCCCAGTTAATCAGCTTGAGTTCTTCTTTGCCCATGATGCCAGTCAGCGTAAACACAGCCAGTGGAATAATAGACACGACATAAGTGTTCATGCCATGCAGTTTGGTGGTCATCCACAATAAGATTGTCGCAGCGAAGGTGATGTAAACCACAATCGCTCGCCAGCTCTTTCTAAATTGCCCATCAAGCTTGAGCACCATATTTCTCTCTTTAGAAGGGAAGAGTTTTTGTAGAAGAAACCAAGCGATGGTGAGTTGGATGATCACAAAGGGTAAACCCATCATCATCCAGCTGAGGAAGTCGATGGTGTTTTCACCCGTTAGGTACTGCAGCGCGATGGCATTGGGCGGTGTACCTATGGGTGTCGCGATACCCCCGGTGTTGGCAGCAATTGGAATACACAATACGAGTGCCTTAATCCCCATATCGCCTTTTGGTGCAGAAGCTACGATCGGACCGAGCAGCGCAAGCATCATTACCGTTGTTGCTGTATTTGACATGAACATTGAGAACACGGCGGTGATCAGCATTAAGCCGAGCATAATGAAGCGCGGCTCTGTACCAAATGGTTTGAGAAGCACTCGAGCTAGGTTGTTATCGAGTTCGTACTTGGATGCAGAGATCGCAAGCGCGAAACCACCCATGAATAGAATGATGATTGGTGATGAAAATGCCCCAAATATGTCGGTATATTTGATTAACTCACCGAGATCGTGTCCTGCTGGTGGATTTCTAAATAGGTGTAAACCTTTGTCAGATATCATCACCAGTTCAAGCGCAATGATCAAAATGGAAGTGGCGAATACCGGAACAGGTTCAAGGACCCACAGTAGAGCGGCCAACAAGAATATTGCCAACAAGCGATGTTGAATCAGCGTGAGATCATCGATTGGTATTGAATCTATCGGCATGAATAACACGCCTAAGGGAATCGCAAAACAAATCAACAGCTTGACCAGAACGCCAACATTGAGTTTAGGCATGTACAAAGACCCTATAAATAAAATATCTTCAAATAGAGTAAGTTATCTGGATTTCTGGTACTTGGAGACGGGTTGGAAAATCAAAAAGTTGTTTAAGGTTTCGGCAACTGTTTTGTTTTTGGTCAATCTTTTTCTGGGCAGTTAGAAGCAAGAGTGAGAAGCAACAGGTGTCTGGGCAAGGTTTTGGAAATTTGAGTTGTTAGAGCTTGAGTAGCAAACGAATCGGTGGAGCTAAGAAAAAGGCGCGTTCTTCTCTGAAATAGAAAAAGTAACGCGCCTTGAAAGCTTAATGAATTAACTCTGAGAGTTACGCTTGGTCTGTGTTCTCAGTAGAATCGGCAGCAGCATTATCAGTTGCTTGTGCTTCTTTGCCTGCAATGTGCGCGAAAGGTGTACCAAGAACCGTTTTCTCACCATTTTTCATCGTGTCGTCAAACTTGATCGCATCTTTAGCGAACAGGTTGATAACCGTTGAACCAAGCTTAAAGCGGCCCATCTCTTCGCCTTTCTTCAAGATGATTGCTTTGTCACCTTGTGCAGGGTAATCCCATTTGTAAACTGAGTTACCACGAGGTGGAGTAATGGTACCAGCCCATACTTGCTCGATGCTGCCAACGATAGTTGCGCCAACCAGCACTTGTGCCATTGGGCCAAACTCAGTATCAAAGATACAAACCACACGCTCGTTACGTGCGAATAGGTTTGGAACGTTTTCTGCCGTTAACGGGTTAACTGAGAAAAGGTCACCTGGAACGTAGATCATCTGGCGCAGTGTGCCGTCGCATGGCATGTGCACGCGGTGGTAATCACTTGGAGACAGGTAAAGCGTTGCGAATTCACCGTCTGTAAACTCATCTGCTAGCGCAGCATCACCACCCAATAGCTCGCGAGCTGAGTAGTTATGGCCTTTCGCTTGAATCAGTTGACCGTCAGTAATTGGGCCAAATTGGCTTACACGTGCATCTGCAGGGTGAACAATAACAGACTCACCTTCAGCGATAGGGCGCATGCCTTCTTTCAATTCACGCACAAAGAATTCATTGAATGTTTTAAAGTGTTTTGGATCGCTATGCAGAGCTTCATCCATGTTCACTTTGTATTGCTTGATGAACCAGTTGATGATCGCTGTCGTTAAGCCGCCCGCTTTAGCAGACGCAAGTTTGCCGACTAGGCGAGTTAATCCATGTTGTGGAATCCAGTACTGCAATCCAACTTTAATCTTATCCATTGTATTAATTTTCCAATGCTAATTGTTTTTCAATTAAATCTGTCGATGACGGTTTAGGGCGCGAGATGTTACTTAAATTCGCGCCAATTGTCAGTAAATGCACACATTTGTTCACAAAAACGCGATTAGAGATCGGCTTTTTTGTTGCGTGAATACTGACGGTTATCTTTGTTACTCGCCATGCTTTCAATGATGCGGTGGTAGTTGTCGAAACGTAATCGACTGATCTTTCCGTTTTCTACGGCTTCGCGCAGGATACAGCCTGGGTCATCAATGTGTTTACAGTCACGGAACTTACAACCGCCAAGGTAAGGCTTAAACTCGATAAAGGCTTCAGTGATTTCGTCAGCTTCTAAATGCCATAGGCCGAATTCACGTACTCCTGGTGAATCAATCAGATCACCACCAGAAGGGAAGTGGTATAAACGAGCTGCCGTGGTTGTGTGCTGACCAAGACCTGAGTTCTCAGAGACTTCGCCTTCTTCAATGTCTAGCGTAGGCATTAATGCATTCACTAGGCTTGATTTACCCACACCCGATTGACCAACAAAGATGTTGATACGGTCTTTGAGTTCAGCTTCCAGCTCTTTGATGCCGTAGCCAGACTCTTTACTCACGAACATCACTTTATAGCCGATCTTCTCGTACTCTTTAAGTGTTTCACGGTATTCAGCAATCTGCTCATCAGTCAGTAGATCGACCTTGTTCAGTACAACAAGCGGCGCGATGTTCACTGTTTCTGAAGCAATTAGGTAACGGTCGATAATATTAAGTGATAGCTCTGGTAGCACAGCCGATACGATAACCATTTGGTCGACGTTCGCAGCAACTGGCTTTAGGCCATCGTAGTAATCAGGGCGAGTCAGCATTGAAGTTCTCGGTTCAACCGCTTCCACAACGCCAGAAATACCGGCCATTGATTCTAAGCCTGCGCGCCAAGTCACTCGGTCACCAGAAACTAAAGTCTCGATACTACGGCGTAAGTTACAACGATGAACTTCGTTAGTTTCAAGATCTTCGATATCAGCATGTTGGCCAAAGCGCGTAATCACGAGTCCGCTTTTGGTTCCGCCAAGCATGTTCTCATCCCATTGGATAGAATCTTCTTTCTTGAGTCGCTTGTTCTGGTTGCTACGTACACGACGTACTTGACCTTTGGTTAACTTCTTTTTTTTAGCCACAATTTTTCACTTAACACATCTAACTTGATGATTGGGGACTCAAACAGGATGTTGCTGGTACCACGTGATTTCGATGGTCCTAAAGCTAGTTTGAGTATAGTTATTTGGGTATAGTACCTCTTTTACACATAAACAAATAGGCGACGCCTTATGTCCTTTAGCGATCAGAACCTTATTTGGGTTGATCTAGAGATGACAGGACTTGATCCTGAAACTCATAAAATCATTGAAATTGCTACTATCGTTACTGATAGTGAGCTTAACATCCTGGCTGAAGGACCTGTTTTGGCTATTCACCAACCTCAGAGTGAATTGGACAAGATGGACGAGTGGTGCACAACGACGCACACTGGCAGCGGCCTTGTGAAACGAATTCAAGAAAGCACGGTTTCAGAGCAAGATGCCATCCAACAAACCATTGAGTTTCTTGAAAAATGGGTACCAAAAGGTAAGTCACCAATTTGTGGCAACAGCATTGGTCAAGACCGCCGTTTCCTATACAAGCACATGCCAGAGTTAGAAGAGTACTTCCACTACCGCTATGTTGACGTAAGCACTCTGAAAGAGCTGACTCGTCGTTGGAAGCCTGAAGTGTTAGACGGTTTTTCAAAGTCAGGAAGTCACCTAGCATTGGATGATATTCGAGAGTCTATCGCCGAGCTGCAGTACTACCGAAAAACGATTATTAACATCTAGTCGAATAAAATGATCACGTTTATCTAACTTTTCAGGGACATAAGAGCCGTTTTTTTTGCAAATCTGTGTGCTTTTACAGCAGTTGAGTAAAAAGTTTCGTAATTTTGCATTAAGGACTTGCATCACAAAAAAATGCTCTTATAATTCGCAGCCCTGAACGGCGAAAGACGTTTTCAGATTGCGATACTAGCTCAGTTGGTAGAGCGCAACCTTGCCAAGGTTGAGGTCATCGGTTCGAACCCGATGTATCGCTCCA
>NZ_JALNTU010000007.1:76680-236198 GCF_023161685.1 Vibrio sp. 1CM8B | reverse complement strand
AGGTGCATGAAAAAAGCCAACAGCTGACGCTGTTGGCTTAGTAGAAATACTGTCAACGTATTTTAGGACGAGACATTAGGAAGCGTGTTGCACCATGTGTGGCACTGTTTTGGTTCATCCTCGCTTAACTCCTTCTTAAGTCAGTTCCTTCTTGTATACGCCTAGCGGTCGTTCTCTTTACCATCAAAATAAAAATAATATTACGCTCGATATTCGTTTTTAGACACTCGAGCTCCCCCCCCCCCCAAATAATTATGCGTCATCCATGATTTTTCATTTTTGTATATTTTGAATCTACCATCGTTTGAACTGGATATGCTTCTTCTATATTGATTAATTTAAGTAGAATTCTAATGAAATTATCCACTCTCAATAGATAAAAAACACTGGTTTATTGTGTGATAAATGAGGGTGATTCAGATCTGATTTGGCTTTTATTATTTTTGAGAATTTTATATTTATATGTGTTTGGTTGTATTTGTTAATAAGTGTGCAAAGTCTCACTTTTTTGTAAGTCTTTGATTTTAATGGGTGTGATGTTCTTTGGTCTTGGTTTTTTGAGTTTTTACCTCAAACACCAATAATTTCCTTAATGGATTGGCCATATTCCATCCTATGTCATATATATAATTAACTTAATCAATCAAAATAAGATCGCCATCACTTATTTGGATTATTGTACTACAAATAAAGTTTGAGATTTCCTATAGTCCTCGTAACAAAATACAACGGACAAAGGATACACGATGGAACTCAACACGATTATTGTCGGCATTTATTTCCTATTCTTGATTGCGATAGGTTGGATGTTTAGAACATTTACAAGTACCACCAGTGACTACTTCCGCGGGGGCGGTAACATGTTGTGGTGGATGGTTGGTGCAACCGCCTTTATGACCCAGTTTAGTGCATGGACATTCACCGGTGCGGCAGGTAAAGCGTATAACGATGGTTTTGCAGTCGCGGTCATCTTCGTAGCTAACGCATTTGGTTACTTCATGAACTTCGCATACTTTGCTCCAAAGTTCCGTCAACTACGTGTAGTAACGGTAATCGAAGCAATTCGTATGCGTTTCGGTGCGACTAACGAACAAGTCTTCACTTGGTCTTCAATGCCAAACAGTGTTGTTTCTGCCGGTGTATGGTTAAACGCACTAGCAATCATCGCATCTGGTATCTTCGGTTTCGACATGACAGCAACTATCTGGATTACCGGTTTGGTTGTATTGGCAATGTCTGTAACGGGTGGCTCATGGGCGGTAATCGCATCTGACTTTATGCAGATGGTTATCATCATGGCAGTAACCGTGACATGTGCTGTTGTTGCTGTTGTTCAAGGTGGCGGTGTTGGTGAAATCGTGAATAACTTCCCAGTAGCGGAAGGCGGGTCTTTCCTTTCTGGTAACAACATTAACTACTTAAGCATCTTCAGCATTTGGGCATTCTTCATCTTCGTGAAGCAGTTCTCTATTACTAACAACATGCTTAACTCTTACCGTTACCTAGCGGCTAAAGACTCAAAGAACGCGAAGAAAGCGGCGCTACTAGCGTGTGTGCTAATGCTTTGTGGTGTATTTATCTGGTTCATGCCTTCTTGGTACATTGCAGGTCAAGGTGTCGACCTAGCGGCAGCTTACCCAGATGCAGGTAAGAAAGCGGGTGACTTTGCCTACCTATACTTCGTACAAGAGTACATGCCAGCAGGTATGGTTGGCCTTCTAGTTGCGGCGATGTTTGCAGCGACAATGTCTTCAATGGATTCTGGCCTAAACCGTAACTCAGGTATCTTTGTTAAGAACTTCTATGAACCAATCGTTCGTAAGGGTGCGGCTAGCGAAAAAGAACTAGTAACGGTTTCTAAGATTACTTCTGCCGTGTTTGGTATTGCTATCATCCTTATTGCACAGTTCATCAACTCGCTTAAAGGTTTGAGCCTGTTCGATACAATGATGTATGTAGGCGCACTGATCGGCTTCCCAATGACAATTCCTGCATTCCTTGGCTTCTTTATTAAGAAGACACCGGACTGGGCTGGTTGGGGTACGCTAGTAGTTGGTGGTTTTGTTTCTTACTACGTAGGTTTCGTTGTTAACGCTGAAATGGTGTCTTCAATCTTCGGTCTGGAAGAGCTAACAAGCCGTGAATGGTCTGATGTTAAGGTAGCTATCGGTCTGATTGCTCACATTACGCTGACAGGTGGTTTCTTCATCCTATCAACTCTGTTCTACAAGCCATTAACTGAGAAGCGTCAAGCAGACGTTGATAAGTTCTTCGGCAATCTGTCTACTCCATTAGTTGCGGAGTCAGCAGAACAGAAAGTACTGGATAACAAACAGCGTGAAATGCTTGGTAAACTGATTGCGGTAGCGGGTGTCGGTATCATGCTAATGGCTCTACTTACTAACCCAATGTGGGGACGTCTAGTCTTTATCCTTTGTGGTGTGATTGTTGGTGGTGTTGGTGTGCTATTGGTTAAAGCGGTCGATGACGGCGGTAAGCAAGCGAAAGCAGTAACCGAAAGCTAATATAGAGAAAACGTTTATAATAGAATGCGACGACTCGAAAGGGCGTCGCATTTTTTGTTCTGCGAAACGGAAAAACTGTCAGGTGGAAGATATCTGACCTAAATCACGAAAACTGTACAAAATGGTTCAATCGAACCGAAATAGATTCAATTGTCCTACAATAAGACGTATATTATTGCTAATTCCTTTCAATCAACTTGAAAAATAAGTGAGTTAGAATGAGCGACCAAAAATCTCTTGATGCAATCAGGAAGATGAAGCTGGAGAATGATACTTCAGCAGGTAATCTTGTAGACCTACTCCCTATCGAAGTTCAAACACGTGACTTCGACCTATCATTCCTAGACAACTTGAGCGAAGCACGTCCACGTCTTCTTGTTCAAGCAGATCAGTTAGAAGAATTCAAAGCGAAAGTGAAAGCTGATGAAGCTCACTGCATGTTTGATGATTTCTACAATAACTCGACAGTTAAGTTCCTTGAGACTGCTCCTTTCGAAGAGCCTCAAGCGTACCCAGCTGAGACGGTAGGTAAGGCTTCTCTATGGCGTCCTTACTGGCGTCAAATGTACGTTGATTGCCAAATGGCACTGAACGCGACACGTAACCTAGCAATTGCTGGTGTTGTGAAAGAAGACGAAGCGCTAATTGCTAAAGCAAAAGCTTGGACTCTAAAACTGTCTACGTACGATCCAGAAGGCGTGACTTCTCGTGGCTATAACGATGAAGCAGCTTTCCGTGTTATCGCGGCTATGGCTTGGGGTTACGACTGGCTACACGGCTACTTCACAGATGAAGAACGTCAGCAAGTTCAAGATGCTTTGATTGAGCGTCTAGACGAAATCATGCACCACCTGAAAGTGACGGTTGATCTATTGAACAACCCACTGAACAGCCACGGTGTTCGTTCTATCTCTTCTGCTATCATCCCAACGTGTATCGCGCTTTACCACGATCACCCGAAAGCAGGCGAGTACATCGCATACGCACTAGAATACTACGCAGTACACTACCCACCATGGGGCGGTGTAGACGGCGGTTGGGCTGAAGGTCCTGACTACTGGAATACACAAACTGCATTCCTAGGCGAAGCATTCGATCTATTGAAAGCATACTGTGGCGTAGACATGTTCAACAAAACATTCTACGAAAACACAGGTGATTTCCCGCTTTACTGCATGCCTGTTCACTCTAAGCGCGCGAGCTTCTGTGACCAGTCTTCAATCGGTGATTTCCCGGGCCTGAAACTGGCTTACAACATCAAGCATTACGCAGGTGTTAACCAGAAGCCTGAGTATGTTTGGTACTACAACCAACTGAAAGGCCGTGATACTGAAGCACACACCAAGTTCTACAACTTCGGTTGGTGGGACTTCGGCTACGACGATCTTCGTTTTAACTTCCTTTGGGATGCACCTGAAGAGAAGGCACCATCGAATGATCCACTGTTGAAAGTATTCCCAATCACAGGTTGGGCTGCATTCCACAACAAGATGACTGAGCGTGATAACCATATTCACATGGTATTCAAATGTTCTCCGTTTGGCTCAATCAGCCACTCTCACGGTGACCAAAACGCATTCACCTTGCATGCATTCGGTGAAACGCTAGCGTCAATCACTGGTTACTACGGTGGTTTCGGTGTTGATATGCACACGAAATGGCGTCGTCAAACGTTCTCTAAGAACCTTCCACTATTTGGCGGTAAAGGTCAGTACGGCGAGAACAAGAACACAGGCTACGAAAACCACCAAGATCGCTTCTGTATCGAAGCGGGCGGCAACATCTCTGACTTCGACACTGAATCTGATGTGAAGATGGTTGAAGGCGATGCAACAGCGTCTTACAAGTACTTCGTTCCTGAAATTGAATCTTACAAGCGTAAGGTCTGGTTTGTTCAAGGTAAAGTATTCGTAATGCAAGACAAGGCAACGCTTTCTGAAGAGAAAGACATGACTTGGCTAATGCACACAACTTTCGCAAACGAAGTGGCAGACAAGTCTTTCACTATCCGTGGCGAAGTTGCGCACCTAGACGTAAACTTCATCAACGAATCTGCTGATAACATCACGTCAGTTAAGAACGTTGAAGGTTTTGGCGAAGTTGACCCATACGAGTTCAAAGATCTTGAAATCCACCGTCACGTTGAAGTGGAATTCAAGCCATCGAAAGAGCACAACATCCTGACGCTTCTTGTTCCTAATAAGAACGAAGGCGAGCAAGTTGAAGTGTCTCACAAGCTTGAAGGCAACACGCTAATGCTAAATGTTGACGGTGAAACGGTTTCAATCGAACTGTAATTCGCTGAAGTAACAGAAGCTAGATATTAAAAACTCCGAGTGAAAGCTCGGAGTTTTTTTGTTTTGTTAGCTAGCAAGTTGGATACTCAGTTAAATTGTATTAGTTGGCAAAGTTGGGAACCCCATCAGGTTGAAACGAAACTAATTGGCCGAGAAATCAATTGCTTCTCGATGCCAAGTCAGTAGTTCGAGGGCTAAACCTGGAAGTTGATACACACAAAGACTGGGTATGTATTTAGCCACTATGCTTAATGAAATGTGCATGAGTCATATACGAGACTCGCATGTATCGCTTTGTTAGAAGAATAGGGCGCCAATCCCTTTTACCTAAAAACTGATATGACTTACTTCTGCGTGAACAGTCTAATCACTGGCTGAGTAGGGGAATAGTGAACTATACATAGGTAATGGCGTAGCTTGTGCTTACTAATCGTATGACATTTAACGTATGTTATTTCATCAATAGACGGTTTTTAAAGTGGCAAATAGTTCCTGTAAGTACAAAGCGTGACCCATATTTTCTCGTAAAGTGAACCCCCGTCACAACTTACGTCTAACCATTAAATCAATGCCCTAAAACTATTGCGTAACGAGAAAGACGTAGTTATTATAATGAGCATATAATCATACAATACTATATTTGGAGTTTGAACATGACTAAACCTGTAATCGGTTTCATTGGCCTAGGTCTTATGGGCGGCAACATGGTTGAAAACCTGCAAAAGCGCGGCTACCACGTAAACGTAATGGATCTAAGCGCTGAAGCTGTTGCTCGCGTTACAGATCGCGGCAACGCAACTGCATTCACTTCTGCTAAAGAACTAGCTGCTGCAAGTGATATCGTTCAGTTTTGTCTTACAACTTCTGCTGTTGTTGAAAAAATCGTTTACGGCGAAGATGGCGTTCTAGCAGGCATCAAAGAAGGCGCAGTACTAGTAGACTTCGGTACTTCTATCCCTGCTTCTACTAAGCAAATCGGCGCAGCTCTTGCTGAAAAAGGCGCGGGCATGATCGACGCACCTCTAGGTCGTACTCCTGCACACGCTAAAGATGGTCTTCTGAACATCATGGCTGCTGGCGACATGGAAACTTTCAACAAAGTTAAACCTGTTCTTGAAGAGCAAGGCGAAAACGTATTCCACCTAGGTGCTCTAGGTTCTGGTCACGTGACTAAGCTTGTAAACAACTTCATGGGTATGACAACTGTTGCGACTATGTCTCAAGCTTTCGCTGTTGCTCAACGCGCTGGTGTTGATGGCCAACAACTGTTTGACATCATGTCTGCAGGTCCATCTAACTCTCCGTTCATGCAATTCTGTAAGTTCTACGCAGTAGACGGCGAAGAGAAGCTAGGCTTCTCTGTTGCTAACGCAAACAAAGACCTTGGTTACTTCCTTGCTCTTTGTGAAGAGCTAGGTACTGAGTCTCTAATCGCTCAAGGTACTGCAACAAGCCTACAAGCTGCTGTTGATGCAGGCATGGGTAACAACGATGTACCAGTAATCTTCGACTACTTCGCTAAACTAGAGAAGTAATCGACGTACGACCTCGCTAGGGTATTGCCTGTCATTTTAGGCGGCGATACCTCAGCGAGGTTCGTTTTTATCTGCCATACCCAAACCTTTGTTCCCTCGTTAAAATCTTCTACTTCTACTTCTACTTCTACTTCTACTTCTACTTCAATTTCCTCAGCTACATCTACTCAAAACTCTGTTTGACTATTTTACTGCCTCAATTCCTATTTTTTCTATATCTATTTGTAAATTCAAAGCCTTCTAGCACCCACTCGTTCACTTACTTTTCTACGTAAACTTAAAACCAGTGCACTTACAGGGTTGTTGGTGATGACTTAACACCGCTCGTGTATCGGGCCTGAAAAGAAAGTAAAAAAAAAGCCCACACAGCTGGTGACTGTATGGGCATGTTCGGACGAGCCGTCTGGAAAAACAAATGATCAATAGCAAGTGAAAAAACGAATAACGAGCTCCCCCGACAGTTTCTACGTTAAACGCGTTCAATGACCTTAAAGCGGCTGCTTCAATTATCACTTTGAATTGAACAAAAGCATCCAAAAAGAACTTAAGTTATGATTCAAATACACCATAACTTAAGGCTTATTGTATTACAAATAAATTTTAAGATTGAATGCCTTTAGTGAATGGTTAGTTGGTAGAAGTGTGAGTTAAGACTCATTTTTTTACTCGACTGGACGAGGTGAAGAAGAAGAGTTTCCGAAAAGGTGTTATCGGAGAAATGATGAGCTAATTATCCAAAAATCGATCTATTTGAATGCGTTATGCGTCAATGTTTAACTTCGAACAAAATCCAAATTCATAAATGATACCTATGTCACAGGGCTGTTTTAGCCAGTTTTAATATATCAAGATCGCTCACAGAATGCCTGGTCATTTAAACATACAATATTAATTAAATTGATGGTTGTGACGATGGATCGGCATGAACAAGTTTCGCTTTCCGTATCTTCGAAAATGTAAAAAATGACCATTTCATTCGGATGAAAATAATAGACATAGGTTGATATGGATGATGAGTTTTATGAATTCAAAATTGTCTCTAGGGTTTAAAGGAAAATTGATTTTAATGGTAGCGATTGTCAGTTCCAGTGCTTTGGCATTTACGAACTGGTTTACGCTTAACTTGGCCACTGAACAGGTAAACCAAACGATTTATAACGAGATTGATCACTCGCTTACGATAGAAATTAATCAAATAGAAAATACCGTTCAGCGCACCATCGATACCGTTAACTCTGTTGCACAAGAGTTCATGAAATCCCCATACCAAGTGCCGAATGAAGCACTGATGCATTATGCTGCAAAGCTCGGTGGCATTGACAAGATTGTGGTGGGTTTTGACGACGGCCGTTCTTATACTTCTCGCCCTTCAGAGTCTTTTCCTAACGGCGTTGGGATAAAAGAAAAGTACAATCCAACCACTCGACCTTGGTATCAACAAGCTAAATTGAAATCAGGCTTATCTTTTAGTGATCTGTTTTTCACTAAGAGTACTCAAGTGCCTATGATCGGTGTGACTTACTCATACCAAGATCGTGTCATCATGGCCGATATACGTTTTGACGATTTGGAAACTCAGCTTGAACAGCTGGACAGCATCTACGAAGCCAAAGGCATTATCATCGACGAGAAGGGGATGGTGGTCGCTTCAACAATCGAAAACGTACTTCCGCAAAGCAATATATCTTCTGCAGACACTCAGATGAAACTCAATAGTGCCATTGAACAGCCTGATCAATTCATTGAGGGTGTGATTGATGGCAACCAGAGAATTTTGATGGCCAAGAAAGTGGATATTGGCAGCCAGAAAGAGTGGTACATGATCTCCAGTATTGACCCTGAACTCGCGCTCAATCAGTTGAATGGCGTGATGTCGAGTGCGCGCATTCTTATTGTGGCTTGTGTGCTTGGCTCGGTGATATTGATGATTTTACTGCTGAATCGCTTCTACCGCCCAATCGTGTCACTGCGCAAAATCGTTCACGATCTATCTCAAGGTAACGGAGACCTGACTCAAAGGCTTGCTGAGAAGGGGAATGATGACTTAGGGCATATCGCCAAAGACATCAACTTGTTCATTATCGGCTTACAAGAGATGGTTAAGGACGTCAAATTTAAGAACTCGGATCTCGATAGTAAGGTACTGAGTATTCGTGAAGGTTGTAAAGAAACCAGCGATGTACTGAAAGTTCACACTGATGAAACGGTTCAAGTGGTCTCTGCGATTAACGGCTTGTCTGAAGCATCAAACGAAGTCGAGAAGAGTTCTCAGTCGGCGGCAGAAGCTGCAAGAGAGGCCGCTGTGTTCAGTGATGAGACGAAACAGATTAACACCGTGACGGAAACCTATATCAGTGATCTTGAGAAGCAAGTCTGCACCACTTCTGATGACATTCGCTCAATGGCCAATGAAACGCAGAGCATCCAGTCTATCGTGTCTGTGATTGGCGGAATTGCGGAACAAACTAATTTGTTGGCATTGAATGCGTCAATTGAAGCGGCGAGAGCGGGTGAGCATGGTCGAGGTTTCGCGGTGGTTGCTGATGAAGTCCGTGCGTTAGCCAACCGAACTCAAATCAGTACTTCTGAAATTGATGAAGCGCTGTCTGGCTTGCAGTCTAAATCAGATGGTTTGGTTAAATCGATTGAGTTGACCAAAAGCAACTGTGAAATGACGCGCGCTCAAGTGGTTCAAGCGGTAAATATGTTGGCGAAGCTAACAGAACAGATGGAAACGGTGAGTCGTTTTAACAATGACATTTCGGGTTCGTCTGTTGAGCAAAACGCTTTAATTCAAAGCATCGCTAAGAACATGCATAAGATTGAAAGCTTTGTTGAGGAGCTTAATAAGTTAAGCCAAGATCAGTTGACTGAATCAGCAGAAATCAAAACACTTAACGGTAGCGTTAGTGAGTTGATGAGCAGCTTTAAAGTTTAAATTGTTTTCTAATACGTTATAAAATCAATGCCTTAATTTTGGTTTTAGGTTTGAAAGCCACTCAATAACTATCGAGTTTAGAGTGGCCTTTCTGCGTTGTTCTTGAGTCTAACTCTACGTAATATCCGTTCATTTCACTTCATTTGCCGCACCTCACATTCTGATAAATAGATAATTGACATAAAATAGTACAAATATACATTATCACTCTACTCTTATGGATAAGTGAGATAAATGTGAATAAGCCAATCTTCATCGTAGTACTCGCTTCGCTTACGTATGGCTGCGGTGGAAGCAGTTCCAGTGACTCAAGTGACAGTAGTGACCCTTCTGATAGCAATAACCCAGGAACGTCTTATGGTGTTGTTGCTCCCTATGATATTGCCAAATATCAAAACATTCTTTCCAGCTCAGATCTTCAGGTCTCTGATCCTAATGGAGAAGAGGGCAATAAAACCTCTGAAGTCAAAGATGGTAACTTCGATGGTTATGTCAGTGATTATTTTTATGCTGATGAAGAGACGGAAAATCTTATCTTCAAAATGGCAAACTACAAGATGCGATCTGAAGTTCGTGAGGGAGAAAACTTCGATATCAATGAAGCTGGCGTAAGACGCAGTCTACATGCGGAAATAAGCCTACCTGATATTGAGCATGCCATGGCGAGTTCTCCCGCTGATCATGATGAAGTGACCGTACTACAGATCCACAACAAAGGCACAGACGAGAGTGGTACGGGTTATATCCCTCATCCGCTATTGCGTGTGGTTTGGGAGCAAGAACGAGATGGCCTCACAGGTCACTACTGGGCAGTCATGAAAAATAATGCCATTGACTGTAGCAGTGCCGCTGACTCTTCAGATTGTTATGCCACTTCATATAATCGCTACGATTTGGGAGAGGCGGATCTCGATAGCTTCACCAAGTTTGATCTTTCTGTTTATGAAAACACCCTTTCGATCAAAGTGAACGATGAAGTTAAAGTCGACGAAGACATTACCTACTGGCAGCACCTACTGAGTTACTTTAAAGCGGGTATCTATAATCAATTTGAAAATGGTGAAGCCACGGCTCACTTTCAGGCACTGCGATACACCACCACACAGGCCAACGGCTCAAACGATTGGGATATTAGCGATTGGAAGTTGACTATTCCTGCGAGCAAAGACACTTGGTATGGAAGTGGCGGTGACAGTGCTGCTGAACTAGAACCTGAGCGATGCGAATCGAGCAAAGACCTTCTTGCCAATGACAGTGATGTCTACGACAGCGATATTGGTCTATCTTATTTCAATACCGATGAAGGAAGAATGCACTTTAGAGCTGATATGGGTTATGGCACTAGTACACAAAACTCTAACTATATTCGTTCTGAGTTAAGGGAATTGTATCAAAGCAGTACTCAACCGGACTGCAGCACCGGCGATGAAGATACAAGTTGGTATTTGAACGACACACGAACCAATAAAACTAACCATCAGCTCACCGCCACCTTGCGAGTTGAAGATTACCCGAACATCAACAATCAAGATCCAAAAGTGGTACTTGGACAAATCCATGGTTGGAAGATCAATCAAGCATTGGTGAAACTGTTATGGGAAGGCGAGAGTAAGCCAGTAAGAGTGATACTGAACTCTGATTTTGAGCGCAACAACCAAGACTGTAATCATTGTGACCCGTTCAGTGTCGAGTTAGGTACTTATTCGGCAAGCGAAGAGTGGCGATATACGATTCGTGCCAATCAAAACGGTATCTACTTGGCGACTCATGATTTAGATGGAACCAACACCGTTTCTCATTTAATCCCTTGGGGACAAGATTACACAGATAAAGATGGGGACACGGTTTCGTTAACATCAGATTGGACATCGACAGACATCGCTTTCTATTTCAAAGCGGGCATCTATCCACAGTTTAAGCCTGATAGCGACTATGCGGGTGAAGTGTTTGATGTGAGCTTTAGTTCTCTTAGAGCTGAACATTATTGAATTAGCTAACGTTTGAGTAACAACAATGACTGCTTTAAAGACCATATTGATTCCTAACAATGTGGTCTTTTTTTTAACTGCTGCGACACTTTTGAATGATGTGTTCTGAACGACAAATGCTCTGCTCGAGTGATGCAAATTCTCACCATTACCGCTCGGTTTTTTCGCCCTTGATAGCCCATTTCGCATTCTAAATTTTTATATATTGTCTTTTATCAATAGGAAGTGTGATCCAGTTAAAGTATGGAAAAAGCGGAAAGTGTTCCCAGTCTCATTTATTCAACGAAGTATTTTATTTGTATTATAAGATTACGTAATATTTTTATGTTGTCGCAAATACTGAGAGAGGAATTGCCTTATAGCTCGTGTTTGCCAATTTTGTTTTCACTTACAAACGCTGCCTTTGTAATATAATAATGGATTAAATATGAAACAAATCACTCTAAAAACCTTACTCGCTTCTTCTATTCTACTTGCGGTTGGTTGTGCGAGCACGAGCACGCCTACTGCTGATTTTCCAAATAATAAAGAAACTGGTGAAGCGCTTCTAACGCCAGTTGCTGTTACCGCTAGTAGCCATGATGGCAACGGCCCTGATCGTCTCGTTGACCAAGACCTAACAACACGTTGGTCATCTGCGGGTGACGGTGAGTGGGCAACGCTAGACTATGGTTCAGTGCAAGAATTTGATGCCGTTCAAGCATCTTTCAGCAAAGGTAACGAGCGCCAATCTAAATTTGATACTCAAGTGAGTGTCGATGGCGAAAACTGGACAACCGTGCTTGAAAACCAACTGAGCTCAGGTAAAGCGATTGGACTAGAGCGTTTCCAATTCGAGCCAGCAGTGCAAGCGCGCTACGTAAGATACGTTGGTCACGGTAACACCAAAAACGGTTGGAACAGTGTAACGGGATTAGCTGCGGTTAACTGTAGCATTAATGCTTGTCCCGCTAGCCATATCATTACTTCAGATGTAGTAGCTGCAGAAGCGGCAATGATCGCTGAAATGAAAGCAGTGGAAAAAGCACGTAAAGATGCGCGCAAAGATCTTCGTTCTGGTAACTTTGGTGTAGCAGCGGTTTACCCTTGTGAGACCTCAGTTGAATGTGACACGCGCAGTGCATTACCAGTTCCGACAGGCCTGCCAGCGACACCAGTTGCAGGTAACGCGCCAAGCGAAAACTTTGACATGACGCATTGGTACTTATCTCAACCGTTCGACCATGACAAAAATGGTAAGCCTGATGACGTTTCTGAATGGAACCTTGCTAACGGTTACCAACACCCAGAGATCTTTTACACAGCTGACGATGGCGGTCTAGTCTTCAAGTCTTACGTGAAAGGTGTTCGTACCTCTAAAAACACTAAGTACGCACGTACAGAGCTTCGTGAAATGATGCGTCGTGGTGACCAATCTATTAGCACTAAAGGTGTTAACAAGAACAACTGGGTATTCTCAAGCGCACCTGAATCTGACTTAGAAGCAGCTGCTGGTATTGATGGCGTTTTAGAAGCAACGTTGAAAATCGATCACGCAACAACGACAGGTAATGCGAACGAAGTAGGCCGCTTTATCATTGGTCAGATTCACGATCAAAACGATGAACCAATTCGTTTGTACTACCGTAAACTGCCAAACCAAGCAACGGGTGCGGTTTACTTCGCACACGAAAGCCAAGATGCAACTAAAGAGGACTTCTACCCTCTAGTGGGCGACATGACTGCTGAAGTGGGTGACGATGGTATCGCACTTGGCGAAGTGTTCAGCTACCGTATTGACGTTAAAGGCAACACGATGACTGTAACGCTAATGCGTGAAGGCAAAGACGACGTTGTACAAGTGGTTGATATGAGCAACAGCGGTTACGACGTAGGCGGCAAGTACATGTACTTCAAAGCAGGTGTTTACAACCAAAACATCAGCGGCGACCTAGACGATTACTCACAAGCGACTTTCTACCAACTAGACGTATCGCACGATCAATACAAAAAGTAATCTGGTCGAATAACACTTAATATTAAAGCTATCGCAATAGCCTCCAGCTTCAGGGTTTGGAGGCTTTTTTGTGCTTGTTATTTGGATCTCTCAATCAGTTAACGGGACGAAAGATATAAGGAAAGGACAGATGGGTGAGTTTATTTGTGTTTCTAATATCTGGTTTGCAAATCTTAACCAAATGTAAGACGCAATAATGTATTAGGAGTTATTGTTGTCTCCAGTTACTTTCGTTACAGAGGCTACATAAATGTTTCTTAATTTATGAATAGTGTTGGCATCAAAAGTTACTACCTTAGCGATGTTCATCACTAAGAAAATATCTACTATTCTTAGCTTTGTGGACTTTGAGGAACCAAATGACAAATAGACTCTCAGTGACTTTAACTCTTGATTATAAGTGAATGGGGATTTGGGTTATCAAATGCTACTACGCTTTAACTGACTGTTAATGATTATTCAGCTTTGTGTGTGGTCAACTGAGAGTGTGTAGAATATACATCAGTTGACGCCTTGGGCTTGCTGCCTCTAGATAGTGGTATATTTTTATTGAAGAAAAAAAAGACCGGCAAGCCGGTCTTTTAAATTTTATTTCATAATGTTAGCTTAATTTGGGTTGAATAAACTAGAAGTAACATTATCGAAATAAGCCTTATTAGCGTTTCCGCTGTTATCCCCAGTATATAGATTCAATTGCGATGGTATTACCGTATTGTCTAAACCTGTACTAGATTGAGCTATATCTTCTGCGATAAGTAGGCCATTAATGTAAACGTTTACTAATGCGTCGTTGCCATCAACACCAGTAGCGCCTTCCCATTTAACCATTATGGTATGCCATGTATCGTTGGCATAACTTCCTAATGAAAAATCAGATGAACCGTTCTCATAATAGATCTTTCCGTTGGACTCACGGATCTCAAAAAAACGGTTCGCGTTATCTTTTCCATTACCAATTGAGATATAGGTTGATTTTGTGTTTGCATCAAATATATATGCGTCAACAGTTATAGAACCAGATTCTGCACCTGCAGTAAACTCTCTAATAGCAAATGGTTTGGAACCTGTATTTAAATCTTCTAGATATAAAGACTGCGAGTTAGCATCAGTTGGGTTTAAACTAACGATAGCCGAAGTGGTACCTTTCTCGTCATCTTTTATATTTGCAGTAGTCCATTGGCTTGATTCATCGCTAATAGTATTACTAACAGTATAACTTTCAAAATCATCAGTGACTTCGCCTGGATTTGGCTCAGGATCCGGGTCAGGTTCTGGCTCTGGCTCGGTACTACCTCCGTCAACAACAACAGTCGCTTCCGCAGTATTGTTGTTATACGGATTGCCTGACAAAAGTTGCCCATTCGGATAGTTATTAAAGTTATCTTCAAATACTAACTCGTCAGTAGTCGTGTCATTTGAATAAACTTTAAAGTTATCAGCGTTCAATTCGTAATGTGTTGTATTGGAAGTATCACCAAGCTTTAATGATACGATAGTCACGGCAGTTTTGTCGAAAGCTTCAAAGCCGTTGCCGCTATTGTCGTATACGGTGTCATTGACCTTGAATGTGTAGTAGCCGCTGGCCCAACTGACTTCAACCGCGAGATCCTCGCCTAACGTGTAAGTGCCTACAGGTTCCTCAGCAATTTGAGGCTTACCACTACTATCGGTAACTGTAGAACGGTAGAAAATTTCTCCAGCGTTAAAAATAACCTCGCCGTGTAGGTTCGTATTAGATGTACCTGAAGCGTAGAGGCTAATATAAGCGTTGTTACCTGAGCCGTTTTCTGGTTGTACCGTGTCTTCATCGACTTGATAGATCAAATCAACGGTCACTTTTCCTGATTCAATACTGTCTACGGTTGCACCAGTGCTGCTGTCGGACAGCTTTAAACGCAACTCACCGACATCATCTTTTACACCGCCATTGTTTGTATCTAAAATCTGAACATATCCGTTGATACCACTCGCTTCATTGGCCTGACTGATCGCATCTTGTACGCTGTCGGTAGAGGCTTGATCAGAACCTGAGTAATTGATACCGGTAGATTCATCAGAAATACTCAGTACACCTGAGTCATCAAATGAAAAAACACCATCTAATATTTCAAGAGTCGATGATCCTGTTTCATAATAAGTAAAAGAAACAGTGCCAGCTTCTTCATCATAATTATTGGTAGAAGCACTTGCATCTTTAATGGTGTATGTACCTAAGTCGTCGTCGTCGTCATAGTACTTATGATTACCGTCTTCTTGGAAAACATACACATTTGGAAGATCTGCGTTTGATGACGCGGATATTGAAGCGGAGTTACCATCACTGATTTGCCAGTAACCCGTAGTTAATGCTGAAGGTTGGCTACCTGGATCAGTAGAACCATCGGTCGGAATAGGTAAACCATCACTGTTACAACCGAATAATAAACCTGTTGAAAGAGCGACAGCTGTGGCGACTTTAGAAATCTGCATAAAATATTCTCTTTATGATATTAAATCCATATGTAAATCACATAAGAAATAGATAATGAATAGTCGTTAAATATTTATTAGGATGAAGCTAATTCTGATTAGAACATCCTATTATTTAAAATAAAGTAATTAAAATATGCCCAAATAAATTACAAGAGGAGAGGGCTATTTTATATTCTGACTATTTTATTATTAGAATGAGTAAGCAATACCAACACGGTATTTAGCTTCACGATCTTTTGAAGATGAACTGATATCAGAAGACCAGATTTCAGCAAAAGGTTTCCAAGAACCGAACTTGTAGTTTACTTTTAAGCCAGCATCCCATTCCCAGTCATCACTATTATAAAGAAGTACGTTATCCAAAGATTTTACATAGTTTGCTTCGTAAGAAAGGCCAAGCTTAGGTAGAGATTCAATTTTGTAAGAACCCGTCAGTGTAACTTTAGACTTTTGAGCTGATTCTAAACGTTCGCCAGTTTCAGAATCTTTGTCACCAAATTGTGTGTGGTTACGGAAGTCAGCATATTCATGACGGTAACGAATAGCAGTTGTTAAACCCATGTCTGCTTTATAGCCAACGCGAAACTGAGGTTTAAACGTAACCTTTTTCATCTTCCAGTCGCCATCGTTAGCATTAGGCTCATCCCAATCCCAAGCAATAGGCATACCCATTTGTAGATACCAATTATTGTCTATTTTGTATGTCGCAGTGTTATCGATCTCCATACCATAGATGTACCAATTGCCATCGTAAAAACTCTGGCTGTTTGCTGATTTAACAGAACCTGAATCTTCATCATAGTAAGAGTCATCACCGTGGAACTTAAGTTCTAGACCAGTAGAGTGCTTCCACTTGTCTGACAGCTTAAAGCTTTCACCTAGCTTAACTCGGTGTTGATGGCGAGCGTCTACGTGAGCCGTATCACCATTAGTCTTTGTATAATCCGTCGCAGCACGATACTCGTAACGATAATCAAGAGATGCACCAGCAGCTGTGCCCGCTAAAAGAGTACATGCAACAGCTGTAGCAATTTTTGTAACAGAATTCATACCTTTGTCTCACTATTATTTTTTTATTTTGGATACATCCAATGTACCCCTGACTCACAAACCAATACCTTACATGGTATTAAATTAATGTATGACAAATATGGTATTTATTCCTAGGGTAGATTTCTGTGAGATCTATCAAAAGTTCCGACTAATGGCCTATTTATATAGCTAAATGTTATGAATATCTCAATTTAAGGCTTACCAATCAAATCAATCATGACTCAGTTCTCATATTAACAAACCTTGTAAGCTCAGTTGGTTGTATGTGTTAAAATAATACAAATATAAGAATATTCCCACGCTTTCATATCGATGTTCTAGTTGTTGTGGTTTAAACATAACGGGGCATGTTGAGGGATTATAGATATAAACCACCGTCAAATGTTTAGTAAACGTTAAAAGATGGCGAAATGTAAATTCTATTTATTGGTTGGTTTATTTAAGTCGAAGAGAAAATATTTAGTACTAATTCGTGTTCAAAAGTAGTTTCTGTGCTGAGAGTGTACTCAGTATCTGTTAACAATAAAGGATGAGTCATGTTTAAGAAAAACATATTAGCAGTGGCGTTATTAGCGACTGTGCCAATGGTTACTTTCGCAAATAACGGTGTTTCTTACCCCGTACCTGCCGATAAATTCGATATGCATAATTGGAAAATAACCATACCTTCAGATATTAATGAAGATGGTCGTGTTGATGAAATAGAAGGGGTAGCTATGATGAGCTACTCACACAGTGATTTCTTCCATCTTGACAAAGACGGCAACCTTGTATTTGAAGTGCAGAACCAAGCGATTACGACGAAAAATTCGAAAAACGCGCGTTCTGAGTTACGCCAGATGCCACGTGGTGCTGACTTCTCTATCGATACGGCTGACAAAGGTAATCAATGGGCATTGTCTAGCCATCCATCAGCAAGCGAGTACAGTGCTGTTGGCGGCACACTAGAAGCGACACTAAAAGTGAATCACGTTGCGATTAACGCTAAGTACCCAGAGAAGTACCCAGCTCACTCGGTGGTTGTTGGTCAGATTCACGCTAAAAAACATAATGAGCTAATCAAAGCTGGAACTGGTTACGGGCATGGTAATGAACCACTAAAGATCTTCTATAAGAAGTTTCCTGGCCAAGAAATGGGTTCAGTATTCTGGAACTATGAGCGTAATCTAGAGAAGAAAGATCCTAACCGTGCCGACATCGCTTACCCTGTTTGGGGTAACACCTGGGAAAACCCAGCGGAACCGGGCGAAGCGGGCATTGCTCTTGGTGAAGAGTTTAGTTACAAAGTGGAAGTGAAAGGCACCATGATGTACCTAACGTTTGAAACAGAACGTCACGATACGGTTAAGTATGAAATCGATCTGAGCAAAGGTATTGATGAGCTTGACTCACCAACGGGTTATGCTGAAGATGATTTCTATTACAAAGCGGGCGCATACGGCCAATGTAGCGTGAGCGATTCTCACCCTGTATGGGGGCCAGGTTGTGGCGGTACTGGCGATTTCGCTGTCGATAAAAAGAATGGCGACTACAACAGTGTGACTTTCTCAGCGCTTAAGTTGAACGGTAAATAGTACATAGCCAGTAGGCTAGCTCGACACTGTCCTTAAGGAATGTTTTCGAAGACCACTTAACCAAATGTTGAGTGGTCTTTTTGTTTTCTATGAGATTTAAGATGAGCTGGGTATCAGCGAGAGTGTATTGAAGCATACCAATGAAAGGTGCAGTCGAAACAATACAACCTTGTCAAAAGACAAGGTTGTAACCAGAAAGCGTAGAAAGATTTTAGGACGGCAACTCGATATCGAGTTTAGTCATACATCAACTCTTTAGCTTTGTCGGCATCAAACTCTTTTAGAGACTTTCGAGCTAAGTGACGGAATGGGAAAGCTTTAACGACTTCTTCGAATGGTTGGATAGCAAAGGCCCAAAAGATAGAGCCATCTAAACCAAAGATGATCAATGCACACAATGGAATTGAAATTACCCATTGACCAGTAAAGTTGATTTTGAAGACTGCGGTCGTTTTTCCTAGTGCTCTTAATACATTCCCATGAACCGTGTTGTAGCCACGAACAATTGGCAAGAAGATGTAGAGTGGGGCGATAACGGCCAATGCTTGATAGGTAGACTCATCCAAGTTCGGGTAAATGTCACCAATGACCAGACTTAATCCTGCGAACAAGAGTGCACAAACGAAAGAAATGACGACTGCAATATCGATACTGGTATCGACGTTTTTGACTAGGTCATCCATCTTTTTGGAGCCAATCGCTTGGCTGATAGTAATCGCGGAAGAGTGAGCCCAAGCGGTAATAAATTGAGAGACAGCCCTGATCCAAGGCATCACCAAAGTAATCGCTACGTAAGCGTTGATGTTAAGTTGCGAATACAACAATTGATATATCGTTGCACCAATCAAAAGCATGGTCACGTTCGCTGCTACGGGGAATATTTCGATAAAGTGACGGCGAACGTTGGTAAAGAATTCAGATCGCTGAGCGTCTAATTTGAGTGAAATCGCTGAGCTTAAATGCACGCACAAAACCAAATACAGCAAGCGGATCGTTATTGCAATAATGCTGCCTAATGCGGCACCTTGTACACCAATGCCTTCAAAATTAGAGAAGCCATGAATCAGCACATACGAGAGTACAGCATTGATAGGCAGTTCAATTAAGTAACCTTTGAATGGGACTTTAGTTCTGCCTAGCGCATTAAATAAAGCAATGATCACCTGCGTTAACGCGGTAAAAATAACGATGTATTTCGAGATGTCTAGATAGCGGCTGATTTCTAAGTGAAGGGAAGCGTCGTCTGTTAATGCTTGAATCAAGGGTTGTTCGAAAAAAGTAAGTAGAAGCCAAAACAGGGTTGCTACGCCAAGGTTGATAAATAACCCTGCCCAAAATGCTTTAGATAATGACGCGGCGATGCCAGAGCCCACTGCGCGGCTTAATACTAACTGAGTACCGTTTGCCAGCGCCATTTGAATTCCCAGTACAAAGGCAACGATAGTCGTCGCAATCCCCATTGCAGCTAAAGGGATTTCACCAAGAGGAGAAACCAGCAACGTGTCGATCATCAACATCGACTGCATCAAGATACCGTTTAAGGCGAGGGGCCAGGCGAGAGAGAAATTTTTCCTTACGTACGATTGCGAAGACACAAACAACACCTTATGTGTATAACCGTAAGCTTTCTCTGAGGTGACGGAGTAGAGCGTTTAAAGAAGAAAACACTACGGTATTTGATGGTTAAAAAATGGGTGTTAAAACAAGACTGACTTGTGTCTTTGAAACACAAGTCAGTTTGGTTAATCTCGGTTATGCGATGGCTAATTCAACCCGAGAGAGTTTTTGATTCTCATCGTCTAGCAGGACTTGAGAAGCAATTCGAGCTTGCTTGGCATCGCCTGACATTATCGCGTCGTAAATCGCTTTGTGTTCTTCTAAACAGAAGCGACCGCCTTCAGCGGAGTGGTCGATAAACTGCTTGAAGATAGTCGACAGAATGTTCGCGAACGGAATGTAAAACTGATTACCTGTCGATAAGAAAATCGTTTGGTGAAACAGGTGATCGTTGGTCGTCCACTCTTCATAATCGAAGCTATTTGCCGCGATGGTCATCTTCTGGAAAAGAATCGAAAGCTCTTTGCGTTGCTCAACGGTTGCATTAGTTGCAGCGAGTGCACACGCTTCCGGGTCAATCGCTTTTCTTAAGCCTAAGAATTGAGACAAGAACGGCTTGGTATCTTCTAAATCTTGAATCCAGTACAGCAATTGCGGGTCTAAGAAGTGCCACTGTGTTCTCGGTTTGATACGAGTGCCCACTTTTGGCTTCGACTCGATTAAACCTTTTGCCGAAAGTAGCTTGGTTGATTCTCGAAGGGCAGTTCTGCTTACTCCAAAGATATCGCACAGCTCCATTTCGCTGGGTAACTTTTGATTTTCTTCTAACTCGCCTGACAAGATCTTGCGAGCAATTTGTCTCGCCACTTGAACATGAATTCGGCGGCTTGAATCTTCCACCAATGTAAATATTGACATTTAAACCACCTGAAATTGAAACTTTGAAAACACTAAAAACCAGACGAATCTGGCGTTTAGTGTCAGTGTATACGTCGAATTTAGTGTGAGGTTTTCCCTCATCTACTCTGGTCTGTTGACCTTATATAGTGTGGCGAACTTAAATCGCTGAGTGAGCTTATAAAAACCAGCTAACTAAGGCGTTATTTGTCCGCCATTAACATCTAGGATTTGACCTGTGATGTAACCGCTGCAAGCGTGCGATGCAAAGAAAGCAAATGAAGGGGCAACTTCATCAATATTGCCAAAGCGTCCCATTGGAATGTTGTTAGCAATGGTCGCTTTCAAATCGTCGCTTTTACCATCGTGAAATGCGGTGTCGATAGTGCCCGGAGAAACAATGTTGAAACGGATATTGTCTTGCGCGAACTCTTTCACCCAATTACGGTGAATGTCGTGTAACCAAGCTTTAGATGCGGCATAGATGCCTGCACCAACACCACCGCCTTCGCGAGCGGCAATAGAGCCCGTGCTAATCACACACGATGTTTGCCCGGACTCAGCAGCAGAGGCGCGTAAGTGCGGGATAGAGAACTTAGTTGTCATCAGCGCAGAGCGAACATTAAGATTCATTACGCGCTCATAAAACTCATCATCGATATTTTCTAGATTGGCGCGACCACCAAGGCCACCGGCGTTGTTAATCAACACGTCCATGCCACCAAAATGATCAGTAAACTCTTTGACTAACCTTTCGCACTCTAATGTGTCCATTAGGTTTGCAGGGAAAAAAGCAACATCGCCACCCAATGCGGTAAGTTCAGATAGAACGTCATCGACTTTTGGGCTGAAAGCACGACTGTTGATGCCGATTTTTGCGCCGTATTTTGCAAAGACACGTGCGGTAGCTAAACCCATACCGGCAGTAGAGCCAGTAATTAGAATGCGTTTGCCTTTTAAATCGTTAAACATCAGAGCCGCCTATATTGTAGATTATTTACACCAATAAATCATACAATAACACTTGCTATATTCAAGGGTGTTCATCTAAAAACGGGTTATTACCGACATAAATAGTGAGAGTAAGGGTGGTTTTGTGAGTTCACGCATACATTGAAATTGTAAATGAGAACTATTTGTATGAATTAATGGGTTGAATTGGTTTTATAAACCTAAAGATGAGCAGGTTTGTGAAATATTGCTCCAGCCTTTATTGGTAGTGACCTCACGTTATTCTGATGCTGTGTTGGTGAAGATATAAATCAGTGCTATAGTCCGGGTTAAATAATACATATCTAATAAGTAAGTAGACACATGGCTGGCTCTTTCAATTCTATTTCAGGCTCTAAGCGAAGCCTTCATGTGCAAGTTGCACGTGAAATCGCTCGTGGTATTTTGTCGGGCAATTTGCCTCAAGGTTCTATTATCCCTGGTGAAATGGCTCTGTGTGAGCAATTTGGTATCAGTAGAACAGCATTAAGAGAAGCGGTTAAGCTTCTGACTTCAAAAGGTCTATTAGAATCTCGTCCTAAGATTGGTACTCGCGTTGTTAACCGTGCATTCTGGAACTTCTTAGATCCACAATTGATCGAATGGATGGACGGTTTGGCCGATACAGACCAATTCTGTCATCAGTTTTTGGGTTTACGCCGCGCAATTGAACCAGAAGCGTGTGCTTTAGCTGCTCAGTTCGCGAGTGCAGAACAACGTATTGAGCTGTCTAGTATTTTCCAACAAATGGTAGAAATCTCTAGCGAAGAAACGCTTGATCAAGAACGTTGGCTAGATATTGATATGAAATTCCATAGCCTGATCTTCAATGCGACAGGTAACGACTTCTATCTTCCATTTGGTAACATCTTAACGACCATGTTTGTTAACTTTATTTCTCACTCTTCTGAAGAGGGAAGTACTTGTATTAACGAACACCGCCAGATTTATGAAGCAATCATGGCAGGTAATAGTGACAAAGCTCGTCACGCGTCAGCAAGTCACCTGTTAGAAACAAATCACAGATTACCAGCCGCTAGCTAATTGTTTTCACTGTTATTTTAGCTTTGACCGTTTTGCATTATCGACGAGAGGTCATTCTCGTAAAACTAGGGTAGTCAAAGTTAAAATTACGGTTGTACAGAAGCTAACTTCAGCAGTGACCTCTAAAAAGCACGTTTCATACGTGCTTTTTTTTGCATCCAAATTTGATGAAAACCTGACTGGTGTCCAATATTTAATCTATTATTTGCTGTTTCGTTAAAAGCACTAGTAACCAGTATTTTAAGTTATATAATAATACTAATTAAATTATTGTGAGTGTGATTATGCCCCAGTCTCTACTGCCAAATATTCTTCAATTCATAGGTCAAATCGACCCATTCGATAAGATCCCTAAACAAGCACTTCGCGAACTTGCCTCTAACGTTCAAATTACTTATCTCGGCAAGGGAGATGTGGTTGATTTGTGTGAGTCGGGGAAGGAAAAATCGCTCTATATCATTCGAACGGGCTCTATGGAGCAACGAAAATCTGATGGTGTGCTTCGTGCTCGCCTAGGCAGTGAAGATTTGTTCGGCTTTACGTTCTTAGATTCTGAAGTCAACGATGAAAAAGGCTACAGAGCTGTCGCAATAGAAAACACCTTACTTTATGTGATTCCACACTCGGCACTTCAAACGCTTTTCAAAGCCTTTCCAAGTTGCGCAGAACACTTTGCTTCACAGGCGCAGGTTCGCTTGAAGTCGGCACTGGATGTGGTTTGGTCAAATAAAGAGAAAGGCCTATTTATTCGTAAAGTCGAAGAAGTAGCAAGCGGGCAGGTTGCGATTGTTAAGTCTGAGCAAACCATCCAGTCGGTTGCGGTTGAAATGCTTCATCAACGCTCACCTTGTGCCGTGATCTATGAAGGTGAAACCATTGTTGGTCTGATCACCGACCGAGACATGACGAAGCGAGTGATCGCCCACGGCGTGAGTACTGATAGTTTGATCTCTGAGGTAATGACGCACTCTCCACTTACAGTAAAACCGGATGATTTAGTGCTGCATGCGGCGTCAATCATGATGCAATTCAATATCCGTAACTTGCCCGTTGTGAAAGAGAATAAGGTTGTAGGTCTTCTTACTACATCTCATTTGGTTCAAAACCACCGTGTTCAAGCGATATTCTTGATCGAGAAAATCAAATACGCAGGCAGCGTGAAAACCATGTCTTCGTTCACCTCAGAGCGCCAAGCTATTTTTGAAGCGCTGGTGGAAGGTAAAGTAGCGCCTGAAACCGTCGGCAAGGTAATGACCATGATTATGGATGCCTACACCCGCCGATTGATTCAGATAGCGATTGATAAGTTAGGCCCACCACCGTGTGATTTCTCTTGGATCGTAGCCGGATCGCATGCGCGTAATGAAGTGCACATGCTATCGGACCAAGACAGCGCGATTGTTCTGGCTGATGATGCAACCGACAGTGACCGTATTTACTTCAAACACTTAGCGATGATGGTGACCAACGGCTTAGCAAGCTGCCACTACCCATTATGTCCAGGTAAATTCATGGCCGCGACGCCAAAATGGTGTCAGCCACTCAGCGTTTGGAAGCATTACTACAAGAAGTGGGTGGCTAACCCAGAGTATGAACGCTTGCTTAACATCAGTGTGTTCCTAGAAATTCGTACTATCTACGGCAACAGTGAGTTCGAAGGTATTCTTCGCGATGAGCTGCATAGCAATATTCGCGGTAACCGTGAGTTTTTAAGCACGCTAGTGAAAGACGCGGTCAATACCAACCCGCCACTTGGCATCTTCAATAGCTTAGTGCTAGAGAAGTCAGGTGAGAATAAGAAAACGCTGAACGTGAAGAAGTACGCGATCAACTTGATTATCGACTTAGCGCGTATTTATGGCCTTGCTGTGGAGTGCGACTTGTCGGCGACTGATGAACGTTTCGCTGCTGCTAATGAAAAAGGCATGCTGAGCGACGATGCATTCAAGAACATTCTGGGTGCTTACCAGTTCATTCTCTCTTTCCGTTTTGGTCATCAACTTGAAGCGCTGAAGAACGGGGATGTGCCTGACAACAACATCAACCCAGATAGCTTTGGTAGCTTTGAGCGTAAACACTTGAAAGATGCCTTTAGGATCATTGCTGACCTTCAAGAAGCGGCGAAAATTCGTTTCGGAGCACGTTAATGAAGCTATGTTCAACAAATAAATGTTTAAAACGAATGCTAAACTATTTTCACCCGCTTGAGCGAATTAAACGTAAACGTAAGCAATATTTGGGAACGGTTAAGTTGCCAGAGGCGTTACATGATCTCGTAGAGCAGCCTTGTCCTGAAATGACGGACTTGGCCAAAGACAGCGAATACATCATTTTAGATCTCGAAACCACGGGCTTAGACAGCGAGCAAGACCTTATCTTATCTATGGGGTGGGTCGATGTGGTTAAAGGGAGAATCGACTTAGCGTCAGCCAAGCATATTTATCTGAATAATGATTCTCAGATCAACGCTGAAACCGCTGTTATCAACCATATTACGCCGCAAATGTTGGAAGAGGGCGCGTCTATTCATGATGCGATGCTGACATTTTTCGAAGCAGCAAAAGGCAAGATCATTGTCGCGCACGCTTGTGTGGTCGAAGAGAAGTTCATTAGCCAATACCTTCTTCGCTGCTACGGTTTACGAGCGATTCCTCTGCTCTGGCTTGATACCTTGTGTATTGAGAAAAGCATGGAGAAAGCGATCAGCAATCATGAAGAAGTCGATTTAACTCTGGCAGGGACGCGAGCAAGGTATGGGCTTCCTGAGTACAACAGCCACAATGCATTAGCCGATGCCGTTTCGACAGCGGAATTGTTTTTGGCTCAGCAGAAGCGAGTTGTGCCTAACGATAATGTGACCGTTGCCTTTCTCTATCGGATTAGTCACTAGGAAAAAGAGCTGCAAGTGCGCGGCTCTTATTTTGCTGATTTTAAAGGAAAAAAAGCCAGCGATTAAGCTGGCTTTTGTTTAGGTCTTAGAAAATTAGGACAGTAATTATTTTAGATCATTCATATAGCTATCGATTAGAAGCTGTAAGTTAGACCAACACGGCTACGCAGTTCACGAGTCGCTTTAGTTGATGAAGTGCTCACATCACCAAACTCTACATATGGTGCCCATTGACCCATAATATGGCGAATGCTTGCGTTTAACTCGTAGTTAGTATCATCGTTGTCGTAGATATCGTAGCCATCAGCTTTGTAGTAGTTACCTTCAAAACCAAAGCGCCAGTTGTCCATTGAGTAGTTAACGTTTGCCGTTAGACGGTGACGACGTTGGTTTTCAATGTTTTTCTCAACACCGACAATTTCACCATCACCGTCGATCTCGTACTCAGTTGTGCTAGTGTTCTGTCTCATATCGTAACGGTAACGAGCACTTAGGCTTAGGCCATCAACGCTATCCACTTTGTATGTTGCACGAACTTGAGGCTTGTATGTAACGCCAGATTCACGACCTTCAATTGGCATACCGTAAGTCATTGTCCAGTTATCGTTTAGTACATGACGGTAATTTAGACCAAGCTCCCAACCATTGTTCTTCAAATCTTCCATGAATTTACCGTCTTCTCCCTTGAATTTCGCCTCGATATCTACAAGGAAGTTGCCAATGCTATCGCCAAGTTTTACACGAGTAGCGTGTTGATCTGTATGACTCTTGTATTCGTGTCTCATATCGAAAGACGCAGCAGATACAGAGCCAGCAGCGAGTACAGATGCCACAGCAATCACGATTTTAGTTTTATTCATGGTATTAGTTCCATATTTATAGGTTGAGTATTGGCCATAATTACAAGCCAAATAGAGTAGTTCTTGTCTTCAATGCATTTTGTTATTGAAATTATTTCTTGGTTATTTCAAATTTGTTTTGCATTTAAATAATACAAATATGCTAACGATTTGAAGGCGCATAATCTGTGAATTTGATCGTGTTGTTGGGACAAAACCACTATTTACAAAGGGTTACAAAGTTAGAGTTTGCTAGTAAGTTTATGATTTTTAGTGTTTTATTTGGATGTTGATAATGGTTTTGAAGAGTTTTGTTCGTCAATAAATGTGCGCTACAGCAAAAAATTGAACCTTTAGATATCATTTTTATTTGTAATACATTATTATTTACTAACTTTCTGTAGCAACACATAACTTTGCTGTGTTGATTGGATGCACTGACGGTGTGAAGCCGAATAAGTAAGAATGGTTTTGAAGCTAAATGGATTAAATCCAATCGCTTTAAGAACATGAGGCATTTACTTGAGGTGATTCAAAGCTCAATCAAAGAAGGTTTGAAATGTAGTAGGCAAGGCAGTGACATAGCCTGCTATATGAGTACGAACTTGATAGGAATGAACAGGGTTCGAATAGTTACCCGTTGTTCTCATCAGCGACAAAGAAGAAATCGTTGAAGTGCTTGCGAAAGCATTTTGATTATTGCTCCCAACTATTCTAATTATAACTTCTGCTTTCGTTTAGAAAGGTAGGAGATGGTAGTCGAAGATCTGCCCTTGCGCTCATGTTGATACAGGCAACATGAGCGTTTTTTTATCTGAAATTTGAGCAGAGAGTCGTTTGAGGCTTAATAAGCGTGTAAACCACGGCTTAATAGCTAGGCTTTTAGGTTGATGACAGCACGTTCAAGTGAGTCTGTTTGCTCTACGACTGAAGTTGCAGAAGCTGCGTTTTTTGAAGCACTTTTCACATTGGTCATTGTCAGCTGTTTGATGGCATCTACATTTTCGATGATCTCTGATGTGACCTCACTTTGCTCCTTCATGGCATTGGATACCTCTAAACTGTTATTTAGAATGGTTTCCATATCTGCGATAACCGATGTGATTCTAGAATGTGCCTTCTCACAAGAGTCGACACTGGTATTCCCTTTCTCACAACAATTTTGAATCGTGTTAACCACCATTTGGGTTTGGTCTTGAACCCCTTGAATAATGGTTGAGATCTCTTCGGTTGAAAGTTGTGTTCTGCCTGCCAAGGTTCTTACCTCATCCGCAACAACCGCAAAACCACGACCTTGTTCTCCAGCGCGCGCTGCTTCAATGGCGGCATTCAAAGCGAGTAGGTTGGTTTGTTCAGCAATGTCTTTAATCACCTCTAGCACGGTATTGATCTTCTCGGAATGAACAGAAAGACGATTCACTTCTTCACTCGCGCTCACGAGATCGGTTGAAAGAGTATTGATTGTGTCTCTGGTGAAGGCTACATCGTTCAGGCCATCATTCGCGGTGGCGAAACTGGTTTGCGCATTTGATGACGCGTTTTCACTGTTGTTGGCCACATTTTGGATATTGCTGCCCATCTGGTTTATCGCGGTCGCAATATTTTCTGTTTGTTGTTGCTGCTTATTCAACGCGCCTTCCACTTCGATACCGTCGTGTTGCAACTGGTTAGAAATGTTGCCCAGTTCCTGAATCGACCCCTGCACTTGACCAACAAGTTGGCGAATGTCTTCTAATACGGTGTTAAACGACTTGGCAATCTCAGCAATTTCATCTGAGCCGCTGTCTTCCGCTGTGACGGTAAAGTCACGTTGTTGGGAGACGAGCAACATAGTTGCGTTTAATGAGGCTATCTTCTTTGCAACACGCGATGAGATCCCAAAAGATAAGGCCATCAGTAATACCGTGACGGCAAGTACTGAGCTCACAATAAACGTGGTAATGGTTTGTTGAATCGATTCGACCTGTTGTTCTAAACGGACTTCAACGCCGGTGAATATAGAGATGATATCTTCAAACAGCATTTTCATTTCTGATTTCAGTTCACTGACCTTTTCCGGGTTGCGGTCTATCGCGTCTACCATTAAGGAAAAGTCTTTGTTGTATTGCTTCACTTCTCGATTGAGCTTATCTAGCTCAGGCACCGCTATGTCTGACTCTTCAAGTAAAACAGAGAAGCTATTCATCAACTGTTGGAAGTGTGAATACTCTTTGGCGAATTCAGGCTTGAGGGTTTTGTCGTGACTGATCAAAAACTCTAGTTCTGTTCGATTCAGTTGAAGCATAGAAACTTCAAGCGACTTCACCTTGATCAAGGTTTTCTCTAATTTGATCAGCTTTAGATTGGCGATTTCAGTAAATGAAACGACAACCAATAAAGAGACAATGGATAAACAAGCAAGGCTAAAAAGGGAGGTTTTAATTTTCATAGGCGGGCACCAAAGCAAAACAATATGACTCAACAACGTATTTGGAATCGTGTTTCTCTTATTTGCGTGTAGATAGCTTACGAGGTCGGTAATTGAGATCTGACTCGCAACGGAAACGTTTGCTTACAGTATTTTATGGAAAGGTTATGCGCAAGTTAAATATTTATTATTTTCAATGACTATTGGTGATTGTTTTATCACTAGATAGAGTGCTGTAAATAACAGTGAAGGGAGATAGGCAAAGTTGGAAGGAAGTGACGAGGGAAGAGGTCGTGAAAAGAGCAAGTGAAAAAGCCACGAACATTCACGCTTAATCACATGAATGTTCGTTTCTCTTCTCTTGTCTCTTAGTTGCAGACGTGCAGCTGCAAACTTTAACAGCAGGCGTTTAGCTATATCAAAGAGCTCAGTGAGAGCCGTTCTTGAGGCTTAGCTTTCTGTAGGCATCCACACCTGTTTAGAGGTGACTTTGTGGTCTTTAAAGGTCAGTTCTTCAACCTTGTCACCGTTAGTATTCCAGCGAGTAAGTTTTCCGTTCGCGACTTCACCTTCATCAAACTTCGCTTGGCTGGCCTTGTTACCGTTCGGGTAGTAGTCCGTTACCAATCCATCTTTTTGTCCGTCGCTGTATTCAGCTGTCAGGCTTTGTTCCCCGTTGGGATACCAGCGAGAGGCGGTGCCTGATAGTTCATTGTCTTTATAATTGAGTTCTGCTTTTTTCTGTCCGTTTGGATACCAGGTTTCAGCTTTGCCTTGCAGTTCACCTTTTACGTAATTCACTTTAGAAGCGACTTGGCCATTCGGATACCAGTTCGTTTCTAGCCCAAGTTCTAAGCCATCGGCAAACTGAGCTTGGGTCGCGACTTGGCCGTTATCGAACTTCTCTTCAAATTGACCAGTGAAGGGTTTTGAATGGTTTACTTGGTAAGCCACGCCTTTACGCATCTGTAAGTAGTCAACAGCATCTTCACGTGGTGTTGCTGCATAGCTCATAGAAGATACCGTACTAAGAGCAATTAAGATTGGAACGTATTTCTTCATAATGACACCTTTTTATTGGACGGGGAAAGTGTAACGGGTGTGTTAAAAGCATTTCACTTCCGTGTATCCCTGTCAGTATCTAATAGTGGTTTTCAAGTTTTCATTATTGGCTGCCTAATATAGGGAACTTTTAAAAGCAAATTCTCAATCTTATTTGTACTACAAATGCGTTGGTTTGATTCATTTTTATAAATTATATCTAACGATATTTTTGCTGATCTTCTTTAAGCTTTGATCGTCACGAATAATAGTTTTTAACGATGAATCTTCGATTTTTAGAGACTTTGTTCATGTTTTTCGGGGTTTTGGTCGAAATTTAGTGCGGATAACTGCACTGACTTGAGGAATTGCGCTCCTAGGTGGTGCAACTTTGAACTCGATCACTTGTATGATTAATTGACTGTCAGACTGTAAGATCACTGTCACGCATTTAGATTATTGTAGTACAAATATGCTTGCCATCTATCTATAGTGACCTCAACAAAAAAACATAAATAAAAGGTCTAACGATGGAACTCAATACCCTGATAGTTGGCATCTACTTCCTATTCTTAATTGCGATAGGGTGGATGTTCCGAACGTTTACAAGTACGACAAGTGATTACTTCCGTGGGGGAGGTAATATGCTGTGGTGGATGGTAGGTGCAACCGCATTTATGACCCAGTTCAGTGCTTGGACATTTACTGGTGCAGCTGGTAAAGCCTTCACCGATGGTTTTGCCGTAGCGATTATCTTCATCGCGAACGCATTCGGTTACCTAATGAACTACCTTTACTTCGCTCCGAAGTTCCGCCAACTGCGCGTTGTGACGGTAATTGAAGCGATTCGTATGCGTTTTGGTAAGGTGAATGAGCAAGTATTTACTTGGTCTGGCATGCCAAACAGCGTTATCTCTGCAGGTATCTGGTTGAATGGCCTTGCGATCATCGCATCGGGTATCTTCGGCTTTGATATGACAACGACGATTGTCCTAACGGGTCTGGTTGTACTGGTGATGTCAGTAACGGGCGGCTCTTGGGCGGTAATCGCATCTGACTTTATGCAGATGGTTATCATCATGGCGGTAACGGTGACGTGTGCAGTGGTTGCTATTTACCACGGTGGCGGCGTTACGCAGATCGTTAACGACTTCCCAACAGATTCATTCATTACGGGTGATAACCTGAACTACATGAGCATCTTCAGCATCTGGGCTGTGTTCATCTTCTTAAAGCAGTTCAGCATTACCAACAACATGCTTAACTCTTACCGTTACCTTGCTGCGAAAGACTCAAACAACGCACGTAAAGCGGCACTGCTTGCCTGTGTACTAATGACGCTTGGTCCAATCATCTGGTTCATGCCTTCTTGGTTCATGGCTGGTCAAGGTGTTGATTTAGCAGCAGCTTACCCAGAAGCTGGCAGCAAAGCCGCTGACTTCGCTTACCTTTACTTTGTTCAAGAATACATGCCTGCAGGTATGGTTGGTCTTCTGATTGCCGCTATGTTTGCTGCGACTATGTCTTCAATGGATTCAGGTCTAAACCGTAACTCAGGTATCTTCGTTAAGAACTTCTACGAGCCGATTCTTCGCCCTAAAGCGACAGAGAAAGAGCTAATGGTTGTTTCTAAGCTAACGTCTACTTTCTTCGGCATCGCGATCATCTTGGTTGCTCTGTTCATCAACTCTCTTAAAGGTCTGAGCCTTTTCGACACCATGATGTACGTGGGCGCATTGATCGGCTTCCCAATGACAATTCCAGCATTCTGTGGCTTCTTCATCCGTAAAACACCGGATTGGGCAGGTTGGGGTACGCTAGTTGTAGGTGGTGTAGTTTCTTACTTCGTTGGTTTCGTTATCACAGCGGACATGATTCAAAACTGGTTCGGTCTAAATGAACTAACAGGTCGTGAGTGGGCTGACCTGAAAGTGGCTATCGGCCTTATCGGTCACATCGTATTTACTGCTGGCTTCTTTGTTCTTTCAACACTGTTCTACAAGCCTCTTGCTGAGCACCGTGAGAAAGACGTAGACAAGTTCTTCAACAACCTAGCGACACCATTGGTTGCTGAAAGTAACGAGCAGAAGAAACTGGATAACAAGCAACGTCGTATGTTGGGTTCACTTATCGCAGTTGCGGGGGTGGGCGTAATGACAATGTTCGTACTGCCTAACCCAATGTGGGGACGCATGGTATTCGTTCTGTGTGGCTTGATTGTGTTCTCTGTTGGTCTGTTACTTGTTAAAGCAGTCGATGACAAAGTCGAGCAACAAGACGAAGTAACTCCAGCCGAAGGCTAATCTAATTCGCATCCTAAATAACATCACGGCCACCTTAACGGGTGGTCGTCATTTTTATAATCCAAACTTTAATGTGAGATGTACGATGAACAAAAAACTATTATCGGTAAGCATTATTAGCGCGTTCACGCTTGCTTTTGCAACTGGGTGTACAACACAAGAGAAAACAGCACCCGTAGTCAGTGTCGCTGAACAAGCTACGCCAGCTATTAGCGAAATCGACCGTAGTTACCTATTGAGCAGTGACCGCTTAACTGAGGTCGATGGCGACACTTTAGCCGTTGCTTCAGAAGAACAAGTGGCTGCGCTTAAAGCACAATTTGAAAACCTAAAAGATGGCGATGAATTGGTTATCCCTGCCGGTAAATACGCGAACTTAGGTCAAGTAACGATTACGGCGAATGACATCTCTATCAAGGCAGAGCGAGCAGGTTCTGCGTGGATCACGGGCTTGATTCAGTTTGAACTGAAAGGCGATGACATCACGCTTGATGGCTTGGTATTTACTGAAGGCGGCCCTAACGAACGCTTTGGTGCAGTTCGTATGATGGGTAATGGCAATACGCTTCAAAACTCAACATTCTACTACTTCAACCACGATTACACGTACGAGCCAGACGAGCGTCGTTCTGAGTATCCAAAGTACCTTTGGGTTTCTCTATGGGGTAAAGACGGCAAAGTCATCAACAACCGTTTCGAAGGTAAGCAAAAACGCGGCACTTTGATTGGTGTACAAAAAGATGACACAGCTGACAACCACCTGATCGCAAATAACATCTTCATGGATCAAAAGCCTAACCAGTTCAACGAATTCGACATCAAAGAAGCGATTCGTTACAACGGCAACAGCTGGGAAGCGATCCGTATTGGTGATTCTAAATCTTCACAGTGGGATTCAAGTTCTAAGTTCGTGAACAACCTAATGATCGATATGGATGGTGAGCGTGAGCTTATCTCGATTAAGTCGGGCGACAACACGATCTCAGGCAATACGATTTTCCAAAGCACGGCGCTTATTTCACTGCGTCACGGAAAAGGCAACACGGTTGAGAACAACATGATTCTAGGTAATGGAAAGCGCCTAACGGGCGGCGTCCGTATCTACGATGAAGATCATGTGATTCGTAACAACTACATTGCAAACACTCGAGGCCGCGATGGCTTGATTGAAGGCAATGCTGACCTACGTGGCGGTATTGTTATTAACACGGGCATCATCGACGTAGCGAATGGTGAGCAGCTAGATCAATCGGTGAAGGGCAAAGAGCTGAACAAGCAATGGACGCCGAAAAACATCACCATCGAGAACAACTCTCTAGTCGACACTGAGTGGGGCATTGTTTACGGCAACCAAAGCCACCGTGTAAGTTTGTTTGACAACGCAGAAGTGGAAGGCATTTATGCGGGCGTTGATGTGGCGTTCAAACACAACGTGGTCGATAACTCGCTGTCACCTGAGTTTGTAAGTGTACGTGCAACGCAAGATTTCCCATTAGTTGGCGCAACCTACACAGACGAAACTTACGTAGGTCAAGTAACGGATTCTGAACTGATCGAAGGCTACTCGGTAGAATTACCAAAAGTCGTTGTAGAAAATGGCATTAACGCTTACCAAGGTGAAGGCGCAGACGTGTCTAAACTTGCGGTCGTGACGGCTGAAACAGCGGGTCCGGACTACGTGCTTGAGAATACGACTAAGTAAGTTATTGGTTATTGCTTAATGGCTTAATGGTTTGAGCTATCAAGTCAATTCACGATACTGTCCTGACTATTAACACTTAAAAAGCCTCAACAGATAATGTCTGTTGAGGCTTTCTCGATCTTAGATCGTGACCATCTCAATCTTACGTCGTGACTATTTTAATCTTACGTCGAGACTACTGTGATTTATACTTATGCAGCAGATCCCAAGGGATATGACATAAGTGGTGATCTTCAGGGAAGTGACTTAAGTGGTGCTGGTGGATGTCGTCGCTGGCAACATAATTGGTCAATGGCAACACCTCAACAGCGATACGGTCGGCATCATCTCTTGAAGAAATATAGTGCTTAGCTTCGGTTAAGTGTTCTGCGTTAGTGCTGTAAACGCCTGTGCGGTATTTCTCTCCGATATCAACACCTTGTTTATTGACGCTATAAGGGTCAATAATCTCAAACAAATGTTCCATCAGAATCGTGACTGATGTGATACTTGGATCAAATTCAATTTGTACGCACTCTGCGTAGCCATCGTAATCGTTTTGTGTGCCGTTGCTTTGAGTCGTCTTGTTCTCTGTTGGCTGGGCGCTTCCATTTGCACGGCCTGCTTCTGTGCTGATAACACCAGGAACGTACTTAATAAATTCTTGTACACCCCACAAGCAACCGCCAGCTAAATAAATTTGTTCCATACTTCTCTTTGAGCTCTCTGTGTTTGTTGATGTTCGTTAGGTACCCGAATCAATACGATGATACCCGCACGTATAAAAAAGCGTCTATAAAAAATGAGCGCGCAAATAAAAACAAGCGTTTAGGCATTGTAAACCTGTGCGACTGAACAAACATAAGTTTAATATGATTTGTGATTATATAAGTCAGTATTGCTTTGTCATCAACTCGAATCTCAACATCAAGTGAGCGTTACTCTAAACATGTTTGATCAAATAAAAGACTTCATTAATCCGAGCAAGAACCCAGACTTGACTCAGGCTCATGAATATCAGCGCAAGCATCTTCCTACATTGTGGCTGTTGGGCAAAACGGGGGCGGGCAAGTCATCGTTTATTCAAGCGGTGACTGGTGACTCTTCTGTAGAAGTGGGTAATGGTTTTGCGCCTTGTACCATGACGGCGATGTCGTATGAGTTTCCACAAGACAAACCGGTGATGCGCTTTCTCGATACCAGAGGACTAAGCGAAGCGAATTACGATGCGAAAGAGGATCTGGAAGAGATTGGTCAGGCAGGTAATGCGTTAGTCGTTGTGATGAAAGCCGACGAGCCTGAACAATCCGCCGTGCTTACTGCTCTAAAACAGATTAAGAAACAGAAGAAGATTAAACACTTGCTGCTGGTTCATACGGCGGTGTTGTCTTACAGTGAACCAGATCGAACAAGGCAAATTCAATTCAACACTAACCAAGTAGAGAAGACTTGGGGTAAAGAGTTTGAATCGGTAGCAGTCGATTTTGAAGTCGATGACTCGAGCAATAACAGTGGTTCAATTTACAACTATGACATCTTGTTAGAAAAGCTGACCAGTATTCTTCCGGTGATCGGAATGATGGTGCAAGACAAAGAGCATTCCACGCAAGAAGAAGCTAACTTTGATCAAGTAGAAAACGAAGTGCTTTGGTATGCAGGAAGTGCCGCGGCGAGCGATTTGATTCCGGGTGTTGGTTTGGTATCGGTACCTGCGATTCAAGCCAAAATGCTTCATAGCTTGGCGAATCAATATGGGGTCGAATGGAACAAGAGAGTCTTCAGTGAGTTGATAGGCACTCTGGGAAGCAGCTTTGCTTTGCAATACGGAATGAAGCTGGGCACTCGACAGTTGATAAAGCTGATTCCAGTTTATGGTCAAACGGTAGGCGCGGTGGCTGCAGCGGCAATGAGTTTCGGCACCTCTTATGGTTTAGGTCGCGCGGCTTGTTTTTACTTCTATCATAAGAACAAAGGCGAAGAAGTGTCTGAACAAGAGATGCAGAAGATCTACAAAGAATCCCTGAAAAAAGGAAAGGCGGCGTCGGGCTATGAAGAAAATTAGAAACCTATTTCGATTACTGGCGGTGCTATCGAGTGGCCGCTGGGGCATTGCCCTGATTTCGGCGATCTTCCCAAGCATTATCATGATGGGTTTTGGTGTCTTCTTGGCGGTCAAATACGGTTACCTACTCGAAATGTCGATTGCCATTGCCGTGAGTACCTTGGTGTTCACCATTCCTCTGTTTATTTCTAGTCGTTCTTCACGCGATTCTTCACGCCGATCTTCAAGTACGGAGCCCTTCTCAAACAAAGAAAGCGATGACCTTGGTGAGGATGCTTCTGAGTCTGAATCACAGCATAAAAAAGCTGATATCAACGATGCATTGGTTAAGGCTTCGGCTGATTGGTCTCAAAAAGAACTGTTGATCTGGAATGATTCAAAACATCATGTACGCCAACAATTAATGGTCGACATAGAGTGGGGTAACCTAGACCAAACCGGTTTAGAGGTACTTGAATTCGTTGCGAAAAAGTTTGATAAGAAATCACTCGATTTCTCGATTCCTGAAGGATTAAAGCTGTTCGAAGAGGTAAGCCGACGATACAAATTGGTCGTGCGAGAGCATATACCCGGCATTGAATATCTCAAGGTTTCTTACATCAAAGCGGGCTACGAAGCTTATGACAAATATGGCGAGCTAGGGCAGAAGATCGTTAAGGCCGCTATTTGGGGGAATCACCTTAAAAACCTCTATTTGAACCCACTAAAAGTGATTTCCGATTTGGGTCGAGAACAAGCGACCGCATCGATGACAAGAGGTGTGGTTGATGACATGCAATACGCCGCTAAACAAGCCTTGTTAGATGAAGTCGCTGCGGTGGCGATTGACCTCTATAGCGGACGTTTCAGTATTGAAGATGAAGCTCTGCAAGCGTCTGATGTTTCTGAACTCGACGAACAACGCTTTGCTCCAGAGTTAGAACCCGTGCGAATCGTGCTGGTGGGGCAAACCAGTTCTGGTAAATCTTCACTTATTAATGCACTCAAGCAAGAGTTGGTTGCAGAAGTGGATGTGCTGCCATCAACCGACACTTCAACGGTGTACAACGCGTTTGTCGACGACAATGATGTTCGCGTGGTTGATCTTCAAGGGCTTGATGGCAATCCTAAAACCGAAGCCTTAATACTCAAAGAGATGACCCAAGCCGATGTGGTGCTATGGGTGCTTAAAGCCAATCAGTCTGCGCGTGATTTGGATAAGCAGTTGAAAGATAGATTTGATGCTTTCTATGACGATCCGAAGAACATCTCACGTAAGAAGCCGATAGTTGTCTCGGTTGTTAATCAGGTAGACCGACTAAAGCCTGTAGACGACTGGCAGCCGCCGTATGACTTAGAGAATCCAACATCGACCAAAGCAAAGATCATTGCTCAAGCGCTTGAATATAATCAAACACTGCTGCTGCCGGACATTGCTTTGCCGCTGGCGATTGCGCCTGAAAAGGTACAGTTTGGTTTAGATACTTTAAGGCAGACGTTGATTGAGCGTATCGCAGACGCAAATAACGTGCAGAGAAACCGCCAACGCTTCGAAGCCATGAAAAGAGGCACGTCGGTTAAAGGCCAACTGAATAAAGCAGTCAAAGTGGGTAAGAAGGTGGCACCCAGCGCATTGAAAGCGGCGACACCAAAACTGGCTGAAATGGCCATCAAGCAAGCCGTGAAGAAGAAGTAAGTCATTCACTGCGAATACGGTTCTGGTGAGGTTTGAGACTCATCAGAACTTATCTTTTCTAGATCGGCGAGTTTTAGAGCTTAGCTTTTTAGCTCTCTAGAAGATGGCTTTTTTAGAAAACAGCTATCTTCGCCCCTTATTAGAGATGTATTGAGTGTAAAAGAGATTCGATATTATTAAGGTTCTCTCTGAACTAGTTTAATAGTATATAAACAGCTGTGATTCACAGTTTATATAACACGCTATCGTATTTAATTACCATTCTAAATATTGATCACATTTATACTTTTCTAAGCTTTATTTATAAAACAATTGCACTATATTTAAATTTCGGATCATCTTGATTTCAACGTAGGGATATATTGTGAACATGTATCTGAAATGGCAATCAACAACTTGGCTAACCTTGTTAGCTTGGTATACCTTAGATCACCAGCTCTCGTTCCACCTTTCTTCAGAGTAGTACCCTCTAGGCGTCACGCGCCAGCAAAGCAGTGAGCTTTGTATACCTATCAGCAGTTTTGATAACCTTGAACGTATGAATGTCGCACTTATTATTCCGTGTAGGGCATTCGTTTTTTGTCGTTCTCGCTAATTATCTTAGCCTCTGTTTAGGTTTGATTAATAAATCATTATTTAACTTGTTTGTTTTCACTGTTAATTTTCTGTGTGTCTTTATACGGAACTATTAATTTAATGGTGAGGATTCGTGACATCTAAAGAAAATAGATTTCGACCTGATCGGAATGTATTGAAAGGTATTATTATGGAAAACTTCAAACATCTACCAGAACCGTTTCGTATTCGCGTTGTCGAGCCAGTAAAAAGAACAACTCGCGCCTATCGTGAACAAGCCATTGTTGAAGCGGGCATGAACCCATTTTTGCTCGACAGTGATGATGTGTTTATCGACTTACTGACAGACAGCGGAACAGGATCTATTACTCAGCGTATGCAAGCCGCGATGTTAATGGGTGATGAAGCTTACAGTGGTAGCCGCAGTTACTACGCATTGTCGAATGCGGTTAAGGATATTTTCGGTTACGAGTTGACGATTCCAACCCACCAAGGACGCGGCGCAGAGCAGATCTACATTCCGGTTCTTATTAAGAAGCGTGAAATGGAGAAAGGGCTCGACCGAAGCAAAATGGTCGCGCTGTCGAACTACTTCTTCGATACAACACAAGGTCACACCCAAGTGAATTGCTGTGTGGCGAAGAACGTTTATACCAAAGAAGCGTTCGATACCTCGGTGAACGCGGATTTCAAAGGCAACTTCGATGTGGTGAAGCTGGAAGAAGCGATCTTAGAAGCGGGCGCAGCCAATGTTCCTTATATTGTGAGCACCATTACTTGTAACTCTGCTGGTGGACAGCCAGTGTCTATCGCCAATCTAAAAGCCGTTTATGAAATCGCTCAGAAGTACGATATTCCTGTGATCATGGACTCGGCACGCTACGCTGAAAATGCCTACTTCATTCAACAACGAGAAGTGGGTTATCAAGATTGGACAATCGAACAGATCACGCGTGAGTCTTACAAATACGCGGATGGCTTAGCCATGTCTGCCAAGAAAGATGCCATGGTACAAATGGGCGGCTTGTTGTGCTTTAAAGACGACGCTTTCATGGATGTGTACACAGAGTGTCGAACCTTGTGTGTCGTGCAAGAGGGCTTCCCAACCTATGGTGGCTTAGAAGGTGGCGCGATGGAACGCCTTGCGGTTGGCCTTTATGACGGCATGCGTCAAGACTGGTTGGAATATCGTATTGGTCAGGTTCAGTACTTAGTCGATGGCTTAGAAGCGATAGGTATTGTGTGCCAACAAGCGGGTGGTCATGCTGCGTTTGTCGATGCGGGTAAACTGCTTCCACACATTCCATCAGGTCAGTTCCCAGCACATGCTTTGGCCTGCGAGTTGTACAAAGTCGCGGGAATCAGAGCGGTTGAGATTGGGTCTTTGCTGCAAGGTCGCGATCCTGCCACGGGCGAGCAACATCCATGCCCTGCAGAGTTGTTGCGCCTTACTATTCCTCGCGCGACCTACACACAAACACACATGGACTTCATCATCGAAGCATTCGAAAAAGTGAAAGAGAATGCCGGGCAAGTGAAAGGGCTCGATTTTACCTATGAACCGCCGGTGTTAAGACACTTTACTGCACGCTTGAAAGAGGTTGAAACCGTTGAAAAACAGACAGAAAAAAAGAATGAACAAACGCTCGAAGAAGCATTTTAAAATAAAAACATAAGCGAATAGTCACTAGAAATATAATCAAAGGCTCCCTCGGGAGCCTTTTCTTTTTTTGGATGGCAGGAGAGTTAGGCAGTTAAGCCTTCAACCCGTTAAAAGCTGAACTACGCTTGTTTGTTTTTCAGGGTAGATTTCAACATTTGGAATAACCACTGATTCAAAGGTGCGTCTTTTTGCGAGCGGCGGCAGCTCATCACATAGCTCACATCTATGGTCAGCTTTTCTGGCAAGTCCATACTGCGACAGCCTTCTGGTACGCTGCCACTGAGAGTGATACCAAAATAGTCGGATTTGAATATAACATCATGAATCATCGCAGGGTGGTCGACTTCGACTCGTGGGTTTACGTGAAAACCGATATTTCTAAGACGCTCAAGTACCGGATATTTATTGTCATTCCATCCTGGTGTTTTAAATAGAGCGATTGGATAATTGACGAGTGACTCAAAGTCTTTCGCAGGGTGATCGTCTCTCACGAAGAAAACCACTTTCCCTTCCCCGAACGCCTTTTGAGAAATCGACTGTGGCAAGGTTTCATCAAAGTAGTGAACTGCAATGGATTCCTCACCATCGATGAGCTTGTTCCTAGCATTGCTTCCCCACCTAAGAAATGAATAGCGAGCATGGGGTGCCGCTTTAGTCAGAGCAAATAAGAGTTTCGAACCAAAGCGTTCCCAGAACAGGGTATTTGCGTAGATTTTGATATTGCCTTGGTAAGTCTCTGGCGAAAATACTTGATGCTTTATGGCTTCGATACTGCTGAGGATCTGCTCAAAATTTTCGATGTTGGCTTCAACAAAAGTCGTGGGTTCAAACCCGTTTTTGGTTTGAATGAACAGTGGATCGTCGAGCTGCAATTTTAACTTCGATAGGTTCTTGCTGATCGCCCCAGAGGTTTTTCCTAGCGACTCCGCCACCAGTCCAACATTGCGAAGTTCATACATACGCTTGATGACGAGGATATTTTGAATATCTAGATTGATGTCCACATTTTCTCCAAATGATTCCTTTTATAGGCAGCAATCTCTGTGCGGTTGGCGTACAGAAATTATGTGACTCTAATATCATAGTGGTAGTGCAAAACGGATAAGACAGCACAGCGTCAGAACTTCGCTAATCCCTTGATTTTCCATTTGGTAAATCTTGCTTTTCCTCGAATGGTTCGTGTTCGATTGCTAAAGTTACTTCAACAAAAACACAGATACCAAACGAACAAAGAATTAGAAATACAACGAGGTGATGTATGAACAAGTTAATCGCACTTGGATTGATGGCTTTATCTATGAACACGGCTTTCGCGGCTGACGGTACTTATGCGAGTACTCTCGATATGACGAGAAGCGAAGGTAATCAAGTAAAGGCTGAGCGTGTTGAATCTGAGCCAGTACTTGAAGGAAGAAATGACGCCACTAACGGCGGAATAAAATTCCACAAGAGCGTTGATCAAGACCAGACGATCCAGCTTACAGGTCGTCGTGATTAACGTATAAACGTGCTTATCATTGTCATGAGAAATGCTGCGCCCTTGGGTGCAGCATTTTTGTTTGGGGATTTGGGTTATTTTATAAACTCTGGTGCTCTAGCCTTGGCATGTTGTGTAACGTGTGGCATTTTGTTCTCCTCTAACTTAAGAGCGCGACTCGGTGCTGGTTAAGCATGACAAACGAGCAAGCGAACGATTCGAAAAGGGATAGGAATGACTCGAAAAGAAACGGGAATGATTCGTCATATTTTACTGATTAAGTTTAAAGAAAACGCAGAGGCTTCAGAGGTTCAAAAACTAAAGATGTTGTTTGAAGCGATGCCAAACAAGGTTGAAGGGGTAACTGCAGTCGAGTGGGGGCTAAATGACAGTCCTGAAAACAAGAACCAAGGTTATACCCATTCGGTGTTAATGACGTTCGCCGATGAAGAAGGCCGTCAGAATTACCTTCCACACCCAGAGCATGACGCGCTGAAAGATGTGTTTCGTCCGCTTTTAGAAGACATCATTGTGTTTGATTACTCCCTGTAATTAGGTTCTGAGTAGATCTCTTGTGCTTTACTTAGCTTCAATAATGAAGAGTTAGGGCCTAGCGATTAAGCCCTAACTCAATAAGAAACGACTTACTCTGTAGGCGAAATCGTGACTGGTGCAAACGATGCGACAGCATTTCCGCCTGCGCCCGGACGATCTACATAAGGCGTGTTCTGCATTAAGGTGTAGTACACATCCACGAAGTCATCATCATTCACTAATACCCCATCAGGAATCACATCGATAATCTTGCCAGTGATCTGAGGGATGATCGCGTAACCCTGAACTTCTGGATCAGGAATCATCTTCAGTATCTCTTCTGCGGCTTGCACCAAGAGTTTTGCCAGCGCTTTATAGTCTGTTCCATCATCGTGCTCCATTAAGATCATATCTGCAGCGCCCCAGCGATAGCGAGGCCAGAAGATAACGGTCTGATTTGGGTAGTAAGTCTGTTTGTCGTAATCCAGATAAGGCATCTCAACGAGGTCTATTTGTGGCTCTAAACGACTTGAATCGACACCCGTCACGATAGCGTAGATTTCCGCTTTGCCAGAGATCCAAGGTTCTTGGTCAACAGCCAAACGGATTTTGGTTAATTGCGTGGTATTCAACGGCTCAGGTTCCGACAAGGTCATCGAGCGATTAGCTTTTGTAGCAAAGGTCTGTTTTAGAGCCTTGTTGCTGCTTTTGCTAGCATCGGCATTGATCTGCGTTGTGGTGCCTAGCTTCTGCATCTCAGCCTGCATTGCCATTAAGCCGGCTTTGAGCTCTTCCGCACCATTGCTATCAACCACAAACACTGGCACGTCTGGCATTTGGTACACGTCTAATTGATGAACTTGTCCGTACACGTCATACGCTTCAATGTACTGCCAATTCGAGTCATCGCCCGATGGTTCAAATGCAAATAGCGGTTTTTCGCCGTTCTTCCAAGCTTCAATCATCGCTTCATCAGCCATGCGAATTTCTAACACGGAGTCGCTGAAGTTATTGATCCCTTTCATCTTGCGATAACCAAGATCCGCTTTCTGCATCTTACTTGAAAATGAAGAGTAGGGCTGAGAAGAGCTCAGTTTGTCTATTGGTGCGGATAAACTCTTTTGTGAAATTTGAGCCTTCAAAGAAAGCTCAAGATCGGCATAACGCTCGCTGATTTGTAACGCCAAAGATTGCTTTTGCGCTGCGCTACTTTCTGCAATACCTAATGAATCAGTTGTCTCAATATTTTGCGCAAAAGACTGGAAGCCAACCACTGTCGTTGCAAGCACCATACTGATAGAAATAGATGGTCTCATAAATAATCCTTATTTTAATTTTTATCATTAATAGAGCATTTGCCCTATAAGGATTAACCTATCAGCAACGTGAATGTGTTCAAAAGTTAGGCAGTCATTTTTACCTCGTTGTGCAGCACAGGATCTCAATTTAAACAATTTATAAAATATTAAAATAGTGCTGGCTTGATATATCTGAATTTATAAACCAATCAATAACTTAATGATGAAATTATTAACTGCTGAGTGGTATTTGGCCTATTTGGGGATTTATTAGAGACTGCGAAGAGTGACTTCTGATGGCGCTTTTAGAGGGGGAGATCTATAGGAACACCCTATATCTACTATAGCCACTGCGTTATTTCGGACTTGATGGTTTCCGGTATAATTCGCTTCCCTTGATAAAAAGTAACGAATCAATGCAACGCCTAAACGGTCCACAACGCTCACCAGATTGCTCTGAACATCAAACGCACTTTACACATCAACGTACTCTGTCCAACAACGTAGATTGCAATCGTACAACGTTAAGAAATGTTCCTTTACGTTGAATCGCTTCTAGCCCGATAGCTCACATGCAACACCTAGCATTATTGAGGGTTTTGGTTTAAACGCATTAGGAATAATGAATATGACGAATTTTAATGGCGCTTCACGTTTATCGAAGGTGTTGGTTTTTCTTTCACTTATTTCCAAATCGACTCTTGGTTTTGAAATACCCGACAACGCGCTCGAATCCTATGTGGGTGACTTCTCTGCGTTGCGTGAAAAAGGCGTTGTGCGTGTCTTAGTGTCTGGTGATATGGGGTTCTATCATATTGAAAATGGTAAGCCGAAAGGGATCCTTGCTGAGCAGATTTATTACTTTGATCAAGAGCTAAAGCTGCGTGACCCTTTACTGCGCGTTAAGGTGATTCCGGTTGAGCGGAGTGAGCTACTCAATGCTTTGAATCAGGGGCAAGGTGATATTGCCATCGCCAACCTAACAGTGACTAAACAGCGTGAGCAATTGGTCGATTTCAGTATTCCCATTCGTAGCGACATTGATGAATTACTAGTGACAAGCCGTTCTACCCCTTTGATTAACGACATCACCCAGTTACAGGGTAAAGAGGTCTGGCTAAAGCAAAACTCCAGTTATATCAGCAGCGTTCACTCAGTGAATAAACAGCTAGAGAAGAACGGTTTAGCGCCCATCTATATCCACTTGTTAAGTGACAACCTCCAAGATCTCGAATTGCTCGATTTGATTAAACGCGGACAAATTACCGCAACCATCGTGGATAGCCACAAGCTTGAACTATGGGGAAACTTAGAGCAAGACATCAGAATCCATCACAATCTTGCCTTTAGGCACAATGCAGATATTGCTTGGGCGATTCGCAAAAATAGCCCGCAACTGAAAGCCAAAATCGACCAATATTTGCAAGATTCAAAGCAGGGGACGTTGCTGGGTAATGTCATCGACAATCGTTATCTCGAAAGTACGTCATGGATGAATAGAGCCTCTAATCCGATGCAAAACGAAGAACGGGATAAGCTAGAAAAGCTGTTCATGGTTTATGGGGAAAAGTTCGAGATCGATTGGTTCATTTTGTTAGCGATGGCTTTTCAAGAATCAGGCTTGGATAACTCAAAAATATCGCATCGTGGTGCGGTGGGTATTATGCAAGTGATGCCTAAAACCGCAAAAGATTGGTATGTCGATATTGATAATGTTTACGACTTAGAAAGCAATATTCATGCGGGCAGCAAGTATCTGCGTTTTATCTATGACCGGTACTTCGATTTGCCTGAAATCTCGGATATCGACAAGATTCATTTTAGCTTAGCCGCTTATAATGCCGGGCCTGCTAAAATCAGACGAATGCGTGTGCTTGCCGCCAAGCAAGGTTACAACCCAAATAAATGGTTTAATCATGTTGAAGTGGTCGCAAGACAAAATATTAGCCAAGAGCCTGTAAAATACGTCGCCAACATCAATCGATACTTCACTATTTACCAGCGATTGGATCAGTTTCAAGACACCCGAGAGGAGCAGCTGAGCAATATGACTCGTCAGCTCAATATCAAACGTTTCTCTCCTTATTTCGCTTATTAGTGACGGTTATTCGTCATAAACCAAAATAAAAACGACAAACAAAAAAGAGAGGTTAGCGACTAAGCTAACCTCTCTTTTTTATAGGTACTGACTAACTGAATTGATTGGGGGTGTATCAGTTAATTCTACGTTGCTTAAGACTGCTCAGCCGATGCCATGTACATCTGCATCTCTTCCAAGCTTGTTTTTGCAATCACTTGGTTATCAATAGAGTAGTGAACTTCATCGCCGAAACGTTGACCCGTTAGAGTCGCGCGAGTACCGTCGTTGTAGGTTAGCTCAATTGCGATTTCGTCTTGGTTAAGTACTTTCATTTCACTGTGGTCAATCACATGCTTTGCCAATGGGTCGATAGGCGCTTCTGTTAAACTGTCATCCAGTTGGTCATTAACATCAATGTAAGTATCAACCTTAGAATCGAAGATGTGTGGCTTCTTGTTGATTGGGTTCTTACCCGTCCAAAATTCCAGTGAGTTAAACACGATGTAATCGGCAGCAACGGTAATACCATAAGCAGGGGCAAGTAACATGTTTAGGCCACCACGAGCGTAACGGTTATCAACGGCTTTAACGTTAAATTCCATTAGTTTACCAGTTACTGCGTTACTACCTACGCAGCCAAATAAAGTCACTAGGCTCGCTGAGATTATTATCGGTTTTACAAATCGGTTCATCATTCTCTATTTCTATATGTGTCTATTTAGGAATCGGGAATTATGTCAAACTCAAGCGTCTTCTAATATAACGCCATGCCTATACTAGATATCAGGAAAACCTATATCTTTATAAAAACCAGTCTGTTACCTATTTTCGAAGTTTATTCTTTAAATACTACCGTACTAGTTCGTGTCATTTTGTTTTGGCGTTTTAACAATGTTCTGTCATAACCCTAACTAAAATATGGGAATGGAAAGCGATAATTCACAGTCATTTAAACGATATTATTTTTATCGTTTATTTAAATACATGACTGCCTGAAGAGCTCGAATGAAACGATTTAACCTCAACCTCATATATTACTTTATTGCGATATATGAAGAAGGAAACCTGACGTACGCGGCAGAAAGGCTCAATATATCTCAACCTAGTCTCAGCGCGCACCTAAAGCAGCTTAGAGACGAATATCGGGATCTCCTCTTCGTTAGAAAATCATACACACTCGAGCCTACGCCAGTCGCGAACGACCTGTACCCAATCTTCAAGCAAGCACATAAGCTGGTTTCACACTCACTCCCTGAAACTCACGATTTCGACCCGAAAGAGTGTAATTACACCTTCAGAATTGCTGCGATGAGCATTTCAAGCAGCGTGATCTTGCCTCGTATCTTGGACAGGATTCAAAAAGAAGCCCCCAACTGCGTTATCGAAGTGGTGAACATCAAAGAAGACATGGCAACGGATATTCGAGAGAAGAAGATCGACCTTGTCGTCGACCTTACTAATGCTCACCCGACACTGCAGAGCCAAGAGATCTGGGGCGATGAACTATGCGTTGTATGCAGCCAAAACCACTCGCAGATAGAAGAACAGATAACTTTAGAGCGCTACTTAGCTGAAAAGCACGTGATGTTGACGCATGATAATTATCGAGTGAACCAGCTAACCGAGCTTCACAGCCCGATCTTTTCCGAAAGAAAGGTAGCGAGAAAGCTCAATTCCATTGCTGACTTTTCGGACACCATTTATAACAGTGATTGGGTTGCAACTTTCCCTAAAGGGGTCGCAGACGCGTATTTTGATAAAGACAAAATAAAGCTGTTAGAGGTGCCATTTGAATACCTTACACCATCATTGAGTGTGTATTGGCACAGCAACCGCAATGACGACATCGTGAACTTGTGGCTACGCGAACTCTTCACCAATTAAGTATGAAGTTAGCGTTGTGAAACGAAAAGCCTACTCATCAAAGAGTAGGCGTGTTGGTCTGTCTATTTCAAAACGAGACATACAGTTTCGCTGTTAGTGTACGTCACTCAATCTAAACGCAATGTTAGGCCAGAGTAGTTCGAGTATCCGCGCAGTAACACATGATAGGTGACACCCGGTTGCGCGTTCACACTGCACTGCTCATTGTTCCCTGCGCGATAAGGGCGACAATCGTAACTCGATGTCGTTGGCTTGCTGCCCGATTTCACGTAAAGGTCGGCATCGCCTGAACCACCAGACATTGAAACCGTCACGCTGGATGCAGAATCGACCGTGAATGTGTAGAAGCTTTCAGAGTATTGATTCCCACTTAAGTTCGCAATCGGTGTGCCTTTCGTTAATACATTGCCAGTTGGAGGCGTGACACCACAACTGGTATTAACGCCGACGGTATTAAAAGCATCTTCAACATCGGCAACCACATAGCCCATGTCGGCTGCGGCTTTCGCTACGCCACAAGCACCGGCATCAAAGGTACTGTTTGCCGTCCAATACAATTGGTTTGCGACCGTAAAGATCTCAAAACCCTTACGCACATCCCAGCCAGACTTGTTCGCTAAAAGGTAAAAGGCGCGGTTATAAACACCGCTAGATAGGTGAACGTTCAAGCCATCGTAGTATTGCGAGGCGTGGTCAATCGAGCGACCATCTTTTGAAGGTTGATCGAAGTAACGCAAGCCGCCTTCTGATTTGAATATATCGCTTCCGACAATCCAATCTACACTGCCACGTAAGTAGTATTCAGCCGCTTCGCCCGCAATATCTGAGAAGGCTTCATTCATACCGCCCGACATGTTTCGGTACACAAGGCCGGAGTTTTGCTCGGTGAACCCGTGGCTAACCTCGTGAGCACTCACGTTGATGTCGACCAATGGATAGAAGGTGCTGCCACCATCGCCAAAGGTCATGGATGAGCCATTCCAAAAGGCATTTTCATAATCGGTACCGTAATGAACTCGCATCGTCAGCTGGAAAGTCAAAGGCGATGTGTTCATCCACTCTTTGTACATATCGAATACGACATTACCAAAGTAGTGCGCATCGTTAAGAGGCGAGTATGCCCCGTTGATGTATTTGTGATCGGTGTAGTTGGTGCCGTCGGCACAGTTGTAACTGTAGGCTGCGCTGCCAGACGTTCCGTTCCTCAAATCGACTGTCTTAACAGAATCGTTTTCTAACGTACAAGTTGTGCCTGTTTTGTCGATGGGAAAGCTAGGGAAGTCGCTGCCATATTCATATCGAGTGGTTTTGATATTACCACCGGGGCCAGTGCCGGATGCTTTGGCGTGGTTTAACCCATTCCATTTTTGGAGAACATCGCCAGTCGTGGCATCAATAAAGTAAAAAGGGCGCTCTGGCATAGAGGAAGCGATAAAGAAATCGACCAGATACACCACTTGGGCGGTTTGGTTCTCATCCAATCTCACCATCAGTTTCGCATTTTTGTTTTCAATCGACTTTTTGCCGACGGTAAGCGTGCGGTGAGCGGACAGTGCGGCTTCAATCGCTTGTTCCTGATTTAGCTTTGGTGCGATGCTGGACAAGTCCCCACTGATCCCTTGTGCCATCGAGCCAAACACCTGAGTGGGTTGGTTCTTGGAAAGGGTGGCCACGACCGAAGTATCAAAGACGGGTAAACCTAGGTGAGTTTGTTGATAGCGGACTTTGGTTTTTCCATTGGGCAGTACCACCCGTTTTACTTCAGAAAAACCTAATTCTAGTGGGGCAACACTCTTCGACTGCGCGATGAGGCTCTGTTGGAGTAATGCATCATCATCGACCCTGACCATTTCTGCAGCGTGTGCATTAAAGCCAAAAGACGTACCTAGAATAGCTGCTATTTTCCAGCTTAGTTGACGTTGTTGGTTCATTTTTCGTTCCTGATTTTAATATAAACTCCTTCTTCCCAACGGCTTTATAGGAAGTCTATATGCAACACATTAGTGCCATGTGTTGCGAATCAAGATTGGAAGAGTATTTCGGCTTATGACAAGTTTTTATCAGAGATTAAGTTTTAGAGTATGTAATTCAAAGTTTACAAAGATTCTTATTGATCAAATTATTTTTATAAAATCAAATTTTATTATTTATCGTAAACGTATGAAGGGGCGGTAGTTATTAAAATACGCTTTGTTTGAATCGATAGAATACGTTTCTCTAAGCTAACTTCGATGTTTTTGGCTTTTTATCTTAATTGCAAATGAGTAAATAAGAGCGTTTTGGATGTAGAAATATTGTCTTTATTATCAATAGTAAACTTATTTTAACAATACCATTAAATACAGAACTCATCTTTTCTACATTTGATATTGTCAGACAGAAGAAGATCTACATTTTCTTGTTCAATCATAAACTAAGAACGATAAGTTGTTGTTATAAATGGAGTAAGTCGCTTAAGATAGACAGCATAAGAAACTAGACAGAAAACTCTGTATTTAAATACAGAGTTTTCTGTCTAATCACTGTTAGCTTATTTGGTCAGTTTGGCGAAAACTACAAGAGATAAAAATGAAATTAAAAAGCCTAAAAATATCTAGCTTTAGAGCTATCAATGGTGATGAAAACATTATCAGTTTCATTGATAACAATATAGTTTTTATATTCGGGAAGAACAATATAGGGAAATCAAGTATTCTTCATGCTTATCAATATTTTGTAAAGCCCAATCAAGCTGCACAAATTACTGATTTCTATGGTCAAAACGCAGGCAATAATATAGTTATAGAAGCTACCTACATCAAAGAGGACAGTGATAATGATTATTTCTCAGAAAAAGGTTTTGATAAATGGGTCAGTAAAGATAATGAAGTTAAGTTTAGAAAAACATGGACGAAAGTAGGAACAAAAGCCCAAAAAGAAACATTTTCCGTTGAGAGGAATGAGTATGTTCCTGATGGTTTTGGTGGGCTAGAGACTTTCTTGACAAAGGCAACACCTAATATAATTTATATTGAAGCAATCCCAAGTGTGAAATCTCTAACGGACTGGATTGAGAAAGAGATAAAGAATAAATTACTCAAGAAACTTAAGGCTAATCATAAAAACGAATATGAAGCAGCAATATCTGCTATTAAAACTCTACAAGATAGAGTGGAAACTGATGGTTATGTTAGCGAAATTAATGAAGGCGCAAATAGGTACTTTTGTGAAACTTTTCCAGATTTAAAGCTAAATATAGCTTCAAATCCTAATAAAGAAACAGATATTACAAAGGCTTTTGAAAAAGATTTCAGTGTCGCAATTAGTAACAATACTAATGAAGAGAAAGAATTAAATGAAGCGCTAGATAAATTAAATGAAGTGGGTAAGAGTGATAGTCAAACTTTTGATCTGCATGGACATGGTTTAATTAGACAAGCAATTATCAATATTTTGGGTTTCTTTCGAGATACGACTAAAGATGAAAAGCATATAATTTTGTTTGAAGAACCTGAATTATATTTACATCCTGCAAATAAAAGAAAGTTTAGAAATACGCTGTATAACATAGCTGAGCAAGAAAACTATCAGGTGCTCTGTGTTTCACATGATCCCCAGTTGATCGACTTAAGTCGTGATCATACTTCTTTAGCTAGGTTTGTTAAAAAGCAAAATGGGGAGACTGTTGTATACCAATCAAGTAACGATGTGTTTGCAAATAGAAAGGTAGTTAAAGATAGAATTTTGATGCTCAATCGCTTTAATCCTCATTTGTGTGAAACATTTTTTTCTGATGATGTCATTATGGTAGAAGGCGATACTGAGGCTATAGTTCTAAGAACTCTGATTGAAAAGTACTACCCAGAAAAAGAAGTGTTTGTGTTAAATGCTCTGTCAAAGACAAACATGACATTCTTCATGGAAGTTCTTGGTCACTTTAAAATCCGTCAACACATTATTCATGACTCGGATGAAAGGTATGACTATGAGGGTGGAAGACCTAAGGTAAATAAGGATGGTAGCTTTAAAAGAAACAGCTCTTGGACACAAAGTAATAATATTTTTGAAATGCAGTGTCGTTTGAATAACATTGAATATCTAGTACATAGATATGTTTCGATTAGAAATTTTGAACATAGTCATGGTTATAAGCATAATGCTAGTAAAGGTAAACCACTGTCTGCATATGAATATGCAGAACAAATGGATATCGAAGATAATTCAATTTCTATCATACGATTTCTTAAGCAGATAATTGGAGAACTTGAAAGGGAAGCTCATGGTTATGACGAGTTGTATTTAAAGTCTGCTGTTATGGAACCGTTTGCAAGGGTTAGTCACTCAAATGTTTATTGTAACTACGCCTCAAAACCTCCAGTTGCTAAAAGAACCAATAAATGCAGTGCATATGCTTATAACTCAATGTAAATCAATGATCTAACAAGATTTTAAGACGAATTCTCAACGCATGGCTTTTTCACTATGCGTTGACTTTAGTGTTTCTAGAGTTCGGAGGTAATAATTGCGCGGAATTGAATTAGTGCATGATTTACGTGGAAAGCTACCGTACACGCCTCTATGTTTTTGTCTGAAATCCGAAATGTTGTCGTTTCAAGTTAACTTCTAGGGTGTAAAAATGAATAAAAATATTAATTATCAACTCTGGTTGGTGTTGATGCTTACGAGTTTTATTCCCTTAATTTATGCGACAACTAGAATTTACTTTTTAGGAAGCATCGCAAGCCCTTGGGTATATAGTATCGCGGCGCAAGTAGCTTGGCTAAATGTTGGTTATGAAGTACTCCATGAAGCGTTATTCATTCCGTTAGCATTTATCTTTGGTAAGGTAGTAAGTGATGATAGGAAATTTCAAGAGAGGGTTAGTCTAGGACTAAAAATTATAGTATTCAGTTACCTTTTAGTCACTGCTGTTGTCCTATGGTTTACGCCAATCTTTGTTACTGCAATGCAACAACAAAAAGAACTGTTCACTACGACGACACAATATATCCGATTGGAATCATTAGCTATATTACTTTCTAGTGTTTACGCCTTTTTATCGTTAGTTTTAGTGTTGAAAAATCAGAAGAAGACTCTGTACAAGTTGTTAGTCGTACAAATGATACTAACGATTTTGTTTGACACTCTACTTGTTAGCCAGTTACCAATTTCCTTTGAATTGGGCGTTCATGGTATCGCTTTTAGCAATATTATTGTCAATTTAATACTCGCCGCAGTCGCCATTACTTATCTTATAAGATTAGGTATATCTCTTAAGTTTGGGCAAAGTCATCGAAATCAAAATATATGGCTAAAGGAGTGGGTAGTCATTGGGTGGAAGTCAGGCCTAGAGTCATTTGTTCGTAATACCGCTTTTATTGTAATGATTTTGCAATTAGTGAACCAAGTACAACAAGCCGGAACGTTCTGGGTTGCGAATCAATTTATTTGGGGATGGTTGTTGCTTCCTATATTAGCTTTAGGTCAGTTAGTGAAACAAGACGCTGCAACCAACAAAGGGTTATCGATTGAACGAATCAATGGTTACTTTTGGTTAACTGTAGGGGTCATTGTCGCTTGGGCTATCACAATACCGATGTGGGATGGCTTTATATCAAGTGTAATGGGGGTTAAGAACTCAGGCCCAATTATCGATTTAGTATGGTTGTTAGTCGGATTTTATGTTGTGTTTAGCTTCAACAATGTCATAGACAATTACTTCTATGGTATTGGTCGAACAGACCTCATGCTCTATCAATCTTTGGTGGTTAATAGTCTGTTCTATGGTGGTGCTTTTGTGTGTTATCAAACCGGCATATTTGTTCCTACACTGCAAACTATCGGATTGATGTTCGGCTTGGGTATAACTCTAGACGCAATGATTACATGGGCTTTATACCTAATGCTGAGGAGGCAGCAATCGCTAAGCCAGTGCGAGTCTCTTTTAAGTTAAGTAATAGTTGGTGCAAATACAACGGCACACCTAAGGCGCATTCCTTATTCTTAGTTCATTTTGTTTAAAGTACTTTTTGAAGTACAAGGAAGCTCATATGAAAAACATAGCTATGGCCGTGGTTGTAAGAGAAGGGAAAGTCTTAATCCAAAAGCGTTTTAGACATCGCCAAGGTATGGTTTTTGAGTTCCCAGGAGGTTCCGTTGATCCCGGAGAGTCTGGTAGCGAAGCCGCAATTAGAGAGTTGTGGGAAGAAACAGGTATTAAAGATTTACAACTCCTCGGCACTCATAAAGGTCAGAACTACTTCGGTGGTGAGATTCATTACGTCGTTTTGCGTGCGGATCTAAATAATGAACCGAAAATGGTCGATGCAGAAAGACAGCAAACTTTCTATTGGCTAGAACCCTCAGCGATACCTCTTGGTGATTTTTATCGTGCAGATATTGAGTTTATAGAGAACCATTTGAGTCGATATACCTCTCAAAGATGCTAGTTTCATAACCACCATCTCTATTCATCGTTAGTTTCACGTAGGAAGCATGACAAGCGACCAATTATTGGAAAAGGCACTTTATAGCAGTGCCAGCATCCATCAACCCCCAACGATCTTGTTCAGCGCTTTTATCAGAAGTGATCCTTAATTTATGGACGTGACTTTAAGTGACGGACCTGTTCTGACAGTATCTAGAATAACTGGAACGGATTATGGCTAGAAACGTAGAAACTACTTTCGTGAATTTAATTGCAACAGTAAATGATACACAAACGTAGAGGTAGCGCACAGAATCGAAAAAGGGGATATCGCGATTACGTAATCATTGATCTAGCCGATAGTGAGATAGTGATAAGAGCTCGATAATTCGTTGTCGGATCTAAATTAGAGCTGTAAATCTAATTTCTAAGTAGTTGTTATCTCAGGAAGAGTTTTTGTGCTATGCGCCCCTATATTAAATACATTATCCCTATTTTAATTCCTTTCATTATCCTCGTAATGCCGCTATCAGCGTTTCCATTTGAAGGCCTCACGATTATTCAACAACGCGTTATCGCGATCTTTTTATTAGCGGCATTGTGCTGGGTGTTCGAGCCTATCCCGATTTACGCGACGTCTGTTGTTATTATCGTTCTGCAATTATTGATGTTGTCGGATAAAGGGCTGATCTTTTTAAGGTTTGAGCATGGGGAGGAACATTTTGGTGAGTTGTTAAAATACAGCGATATCATGGCGACATTCGCCAGCCCAATCATCATGCTGTTTTTGGGTGGTTTCTTCTTGGCGATGGCTGCCACTAAATATCGATTAGACGTAAACTTAGCCCGCGTGTTGTTGAAGCCATTTGGGCAAGACCCGAAGTTTGTGATGCTCGGCTTAATGTTGATCACTGGTATCTTTTCGATGTTTATGTCTAACACGGCAACAACGGCAATGATGCTCTCTATTTTAACGCCGGTATTGGCTGTGTTTGGTCCGAAAGACCCCGGTCGTGTAGCGTTTGCGCTTTGTATCCCTGTTGCCGCTAACATCGGTGGCATTGGTACCCCGATCGGCACCCCCCCGAACGCTATCGCACTTAAATATTTAGTTGGCGATAACCTCATTACGTTCGGCGAATGGATGGCATTTGGTGTGCCGTTTGTCGTTATTATGATGGCGTTAGCGTGGTTTTTAATAGGCTTTATGTACAAAGCTGACCAAAAGAAAATCGAGCTAAGCATCAAAGGTAAATTCCTTAAAACGCCTAAAGCCATTGCGGTATACGTCACTTTTGCGCTCACCATCATTCTTTGGTTAATGGGTTCAAGCCATGGCATGAACTCTTATACCGTCGCTCTGATTCCTGTCGCTGTGTTCTCACTTACAGGGATCATCAATAAAGAAGACCTGAAAAAGATTTCTTGGGACGTACTGTGGCTTGTATCAGGTGGTATCGCGCTTGGTTTAGCTCTCGATAAAACTGGCTTAGCAAGGCTCGTGGTACACAGCATTCCGTTTGATGCTTACTCACCATATGTGGTGTTGTTCGGAGCGGCGTTCTTGTGTTTGCTAATGGCAAACTTTATGTCTCATACCGCAACGGCCAACTTGTTAATGCCAATTATGGCTGCATTAGGTTCGTCTATGGCTTCACTCACGCCACTAGGCGGTGAGATAACGTTAATTCTGGTTGTGACCTTTGCCGCTTCATTAGGGATGTCGCTGCCAATCAGTACACCACCGAATGCGTTGGCTCATGCCACGGGTCATGTGCAAAGTAATCAAATGGCCAGAATCGGTATTATTTTGGGTGTGGTTGGTGTGCTACTGAGTTTTGTTATGGTGTGGCTGCTACATTCAATTGGTCACATAGGATAACGATACGTGTATCAACAAAAGCTAGAAGCACTTATCGAGCGCTATTTTAACCAAACAGAACGTCGGGTGACGTGCTGTGCCGGTAACACCATTATTGAACAATCAGCGTTAAACACACGTTTATATTATGTGTTTAGTGGAGAACTGGAAGGGTTTTATACCGATGCGAATACACCGCAAGTGCGAGTATTTAGCGCGGGTAGTGGGGCTTTTATAGGCGTTCATAGCTTCTTTTCAGGTAATTGGACAGCATCTTCAACGGTTGTTGCTAAAACCGATGTTGAGTTAGCGTGGATCGATAAAGACACGCCTGCAGAAGATGAACGTAAATTTGGTCCTCTTACCGCACAGTTCACACCTGTGATTGTCAATGAGTTGTCGCGTCGTCAACGCCGCGCAACACAAGAAGCGATAGCGAAACAAAAAGCGCTAGAGAAGTTACATACTGCTGAGCAAATGACGACCTTGGGTCAATTAGCTGCAGGGATTGCTCATGAACTTAACAACGCTATTGGTGTGGTAAATAGTAAATCTGGTCGACTTGAAACGGTCATCATGGATCTGCTTGAAGAAGTGCATCCAGAAGCCAGTCAATTTTTCGATTTTGGGTTAATGCATGGTCAGAAAACGTCGTCGTTAGAAGCACGAACACGTGGGCGACAATTTGAAAGAAAATATGGTTTAGACAAAAACATTGCTCGCTCTCTTGCAAAGGCGATTCCAATTGACGCTTTATCTGCAACAGACGTTATTTCAAAGCACTGGCTGAAAAACCCAGAAGAAGCGATTCGTTTTTGGCAGATGGGCTGTGATTTACATGATTTACGTTTGGCATCTAGACACACTGTCGGCATCGTAAAATCGGTTAAACAACTTGGCAGAACGGATATCGACACCGAAGAAGCGGTTGATATTAACGACTCCATTAACCATGCCTTATCGTTGTTACAAAGTGAGTTACGTCGAGTGTCTGTGCGATTGAGCCCTGCGGATTTACCGTCTTTTAAAGGCTCGAAAACAGAGCTCGTTCAGATTTGGGTCAACATTGTAAAGAATGCTTGTGATGCAATGTCGAATTCAGACGATGCCACAATAGAAATTCAAACCAGATTAAGTAAGAAAAGAATATTAGTTACGATCACGAATAACGGCCCTGAGATAGACGAGGCGACTCGTAGAAAGATATTTCAGCCCAACTTCACCACTAAAAAAGGTGGTTTATCGTTTGGATTGGGCTTGGGTTTATCAGTAGTTAAGCGGATTGTGGCGGGTTATGGCGGAAGTATCATTGTGAAAAGTGACGCTTCTAAAACTGTATTTAGAATCAAGTTACCAATAGAGGGTGAACATGGAGAAGCTTAATTTAATCTGTGTCGATGACCAGAGAGAAGTACTGAGCGCAGTGATACAAGATTTAGAGCCGCTGGCGAGTTGGCTGAATATTGAAGATTGTGAATCAGCGCAAGAAGTGCTTGATCTCATTGATGAACTTGACGCAGAAGGCGAACACATTACCGTCATCGTGTCTGATCATGTGATGCCAGGGAAAACGGGTGTGGAGTTACTCACTGAAGTGTTCCATGACAGCCGCTTTCCGAATACAAAGAAAATTCTTCTTACGGGGCAGGCCACTCATACTGATACCATCAATGCGATTAATGCAGCAGGCATCGACCGTTACTTTGAAAAGCCTTGGCAAGCAAGCACATTGGTTGAATGCATTCGTACTCTTGTCACTGAGTACATATTTGATCAAGGGCTTGATTACACGGACTATCAGAATGAGCTCGACCAGCAGGTTGTGTTGAGGCGCTTGCGCTAGTCTCTTGAAATTCAATGCACCGAAGGACGCTTTCTGAAGGGTTTTTCGTTGAAAGATGTAATCCTTCGGTGCTTATTTTACCTACCTCTTTTAGTCGTTCAGGTTTTAGTACTCAGTTATTAACACACTGGTTGCTGGCTTAAGTCTAAAACCCATACGCTACGCTAGCGGATGCATTATGTTTTTTTCATGAACGATTCCCTTAACATGCAGCAGATCTAAAATGTGTCGCAGAGTACCAGTGTCGTTTGTTGGAAAAGTAAGTCGAAAGTATTCAAATGTGATTCCTAACGCGTGGTATTTGGAGTTCTAAGTCAGATCGGTACTTACAACGTAAAGGACTAGGCTTTTCACGGCTTACTGCGTAATAATGCATTCGCCCACAAGTGGGGGTTTATAGTCAGTAGGATTTTAAAATGAGTGAGATTGCTCGCTTTATATCTGGTGAAGCGCCGGATAAATTTGGTAGAAATGTAGAACAGTTATTGGCTTACAATCATTTTTGGTTGGAGCATGACCATAAGTACATTCAAGTATTTTTCCCAATTGATGAGGGGACTAAGTTTAATCAACATGCACCGTTGGTTACTCAAGAAGATAGGGCGCTTTTTGCTAATTCAGAAGCGCTTCGCATAGCTCATCTACAAGTGCTTGACCTGATGCTTGAGTTTTGGGGCATGCAGCGCAACGGGAATGAAATATCTTCATCGTTGCCACTTAGCCCGGCGAACCATGTATGGTTGAAGAATCATGACCATAACCAATTGAGGCTAACGCGAGCCATTCGCAGTTTATACTTGTTAGGTAATGAAGAAGTCGCAACTCGCTTATGTGAGTTTCTAGTATCAGCGGCGACCGAGACAGGCTCGGTGTCGGAGAAAACCGTTCAGTATTGGCGCAATGCCTTGGAAGGTTAGGGCTTCTCTGTGCAGAGCTTTCGGCACTGCCCATAATTGATTCTCAATGCGCGGCATTTTTGTACGATGCCGCTTTCTCTATATTCAACATTTGAATGCAATTTGTGGAATATATCAAAATTAATTAAATTGATAGTAAGTTATTACTTTTCATTATGTTAGGGTTCTTTTCTTAAGGTCAGTGGATTAGGAAGAGGCTCATGAAAAAGGGATTTGTGATAGCGATTTCAATCGGCTTTGTTGGCTTCTTCCTCGTTGGTCGTGAACTCCAGTGGTTCGGGTCCAGTAATTCCGAGTCGTTTCCTAAACTTCCTGATAGTCCCCAATTTGTTCCTTCTACCGATTTCGACGGTGAGTGGCTAGGCCGTCGCATTAACACCACTGGCAATAATATGTGTGAACGCACAACCATCACCGGAACCATTCGTGAGGGTAAGGCTACCCTAAGGCTTACCTACAACGGAACACCGTTAGAGGGCTGGATTACTGAAAGCGGCGACTTACGTTTATATGCTAAACATCGCCAATGGGATTATCGTTTTTCCGCACATGGCAGTGGCAATAGATTTGATGGCCGTTGGCACTTAACCAATGGCCCGTGCCAAGGAACTTGGTTTATAGAAAAGCTGGGTGATAGTTTTGGCGTTGATGAGTAAAGGACAATTTTCATGATATCCAACATTTGGCACTTTCGATGCGCACTTGTAGAGGGTGATTACTTTAGAGGCATTATCTCTTTTCGTTTTAAATTGGGGATGATCGGTGCTGATGAATAATGAAGTAATGAAAAAGCTAGGTTGGTTCATGGTACGGCTAGTCATCGCGTACTTATCAATCGGAGTGTTGCTGGGCGTTGTCATACTTAACAACACTTATGCTCCGCGCTTTTTCTCAATGGACTGGGACATTATGGCGTGGTTTGCCGTCTTGGTGACCTTATTAAGTTATGTACTATTTCGGATAAAGAGGACGACCAATATCGGCAAGCTTATGTTTGCGAGTATTTTGGGAACCGTTGTTTTGTTTATGTATGCTGAAGAAAGGTATTGGATTGCCAATATTAACGTGCGCTCTTGGAGTCTGTTTCTTAGTGTATTGTATGTGTCTATGCTTTTATATTTCTTGTTTCCCCACCGATGGTTAAAGCCGTTTCTGTTTTTATCTCCTGTTGCTGCTGGCTCATGGGTTTTATTCTGGATAGGTTATACGCCAATTAACGTCACCTTGAGCATCATGGAAGTGCAAGGGACAATTCCAGACGAAAAATATCACAAGGCAATCGCTATGCTCCCTGACATTTATAGTACTTGTATGATATCGGCTTTGCTTTGGGCTTCACTGGTACTAGGTATTTACGCCTTGGCGTATTGGGGAAACAACCCAAGAGTGAGTTACCAAAACGCGGTGCGATCGTTAAAATCAATGGTTAGCTCTTCAAAGTGATTCAAACTATGTGGCACTTTCCTATGCCGTATTCAGATGTGATTTAAAAAAAGGACACAATATGGAAGTAAGGCTGGTCAAAGGTTCCGATCCTAAGTTCGCTGAATCGATCACCAAAACGAATATGGCGAGTTACTACCAAGTTCGTGGCATCGCTTGGGGTCATAGTCAGTTTTTACGCAGCTGGGATGAGCTGGATAACTATGAAATTTATGTGGGGGATAGCCGTATTGGTGTTGTTCGCTTCAGTTACGCCAGTGGTACAACGTTTCTTAGGGACTTGCAGATATTAGCTGACTATCAAGGTCGAGGTTTTGGCTCTAAGTGTCTCGATTTAGCTATTGAACATGCGAACAATCAAGCATCCACTCAGTTAGTGTTGCGCGTGTTCAGTGAGAATCCCGCCATTAAGCTTTATCAATCAAAAGGTTTTACTCAGTTGTCTGAAGTGAAAGGGCTCGTTGAAATGGAGCTGCCTTTAGGGTCATCATTGAGAGAGTGTCATGGATAACCGTATCCAATTAAATTTTATTAAGTACTTATTTTCAGAGTTACTGTTTATTGTTATTGCACTAGGTATTGTCTATTGGATATCAGACGGTGATCGTTCATCGCTGCTAACCATAGGGCTGATAATTTATGTTCCTCCACTAATTAAAATTCTAATGTTGTGGTGGAAGCTTCGCGATAGCTCATTTGAAATCATGAACGGTCATGTACGTTTAAATGGCGTTGCTTGCGATGTGGCTTTACAGCGCAGCTTTCTTCCGTTTGACATTGGATCATTCATCAAGCTTTCATACACGAAAGGTGCAATGCAGAAACACAATATTTACCTTTCTAAAGGCTCTATGAGCCAAGAAGAATGGCAGCGTGTGTTAGCGTGTCGAACGTAGTTCCACTGCTTTAGTTTGTGTTGTGCGTCAGTTTGTATTTCGGATGCGGTTCGTGTGCTAGTATCGCCTTTTTTGCACCGAGCGATCTTATGACCAACGACCATTTCAAAGGCAAATATGAGGTTGAGCTGAAGTATCGACTTAGCTCTAAGTCTGAGTTCTTGAAAACTTTGAACCTAATTCCTCATGAAGTAATGCTGCAAGACAATCAGGAATGTGATTGGTATTTCGATAGCCCTGATAGAAGCTTACAGGCTCAGAATAAAAGCTTGTGTATTCGCACTATGGAGCCGTCGGGCATCAAACTATGGATCGTAAAAGGCCCTGAGCCTGATCGATGTGAAGCGACAAACATCACCGATGCGTCGAATGCGAAGAGTATGCTAGAGAACCTGGGATACGAAGTGATTCTTGAAGCGCAAAAAACTCGCAGTATCTATTTTGTTGGAGAGTTCCATATCACGGTCGATTCTCTTGCGGGTATCGGTGATTTTGCCGAATTTGCTATCATGACGGACGATGAATCTAAGTTGTCTGCGTATAAAAGTGAGCTTGAGTTGTTAGCCAATAAATTCGGGCTGACTCAATCGGCACAGCAAACTCAGTCTTACAAACAGATGTTCGAAGAAATGAACGCATAGCACAGCGCTTAAGCGTCAGGGAGAGTTATGGACACCACTATCAAACAAGCCATCGAATTGCGAAAAGAAGAAAAGTATCAAGAGTCGCGTGACTTGTTGGCAACGCTACTCACTGATGAAAACTATGCGGCGAAAGCTCATTTACAGATTGCGTGGTCTTACGACAACCAAGGCAAAGAGCAACAGGCGATTGAGCACTATGTATTGTCTCTGTCTGGCGTGCTTTCTTCAGTAGAGCGTTTTGATGCGTTGTTCGGCTTGGCGAGTACTTATCGAAGCCTTGGCCTTTATGCAGAGGCTTTAGGCTATTTCGAACAGACGATGGCTGAGTATCCTGAATCGATAGAAGTGAAACCTTTCTACGCAATGTGTTTGTACAATTTAGGTCGCCATAAAGAGGCGACATCGCTGTTACTTGAGCTTTTAGTTTCCACGACGAATAGCGAAGCGATCAAAGAGTACCAACGAGCGATCTCTTTGTATGCTAAAGACCTAGATAAAACCTGGTAACAGCCACGTATAGTTTGCTTAAACACAATGAGCTTAGCCTTGTTTCGCCTTTTTAGGACGAAACTTTCTGCCGTCCATAATATTCAAAGACATCAGTGTTAGGTTGGTCGCACCAGCTATCAGTTCTAAAACCTGAACACCATAAAACATAGAGTCGAACTCTCCTAAACTTGCCCACTGATTCAAAAAGTACGCGGCCGGAATCAAAATAACGATCCCGTTGAACGCGATAATTGGCATGCGTTTACTCTTGCGCTCAGCTATTTTTCCTTTACGTTGTTTTGCCATAGATGCACCGGTCGCACCAGTGATAGCAATGGCAGGGATAAGAATAAACAAGCCCGGAAAAACGATCATCGATTTGACTAGCTTCACTGATTCCAAAGTGCCAAACAGTTCTACAAGCAATGTGCTGGTAAAGAATGTCACGATACACAGTGTTGCTGTTAATGTCGCTGTTTTGTGGATTATTGGTTTCATATCATTCTCGCTGTTAATTTGGTAACATGTTGTCAATTTGGTTTAAGTCTAATTTAATGACAGCATGTTGTCAAAGTGAGTGTTATGGATACGAATGGAGAAGTTTTTACTAAGATCGCACTAGAGATCTTTAAGGTCAGTGGTCTATTGAATGCTGAGGGTGATAAATTAACCGAAGAATTAGGGTTAAGCAGTGCCAGATGGAAGGTGATGGGTGCGATCGAAAAGTCCGATGATCTGGTCACGGTTTCTCAAATTGCTCGTATTATGGGGCAAAGCAGACAAGCGACTCAGCGTGTTACAGACATCATGGTGAAAGATGGCCTGCTAACTTGGCTTGATAACCCAAATCACAAAAAAGCAAAGTTGGTTAACATGACTGAAAAGGGCAAGGGAGCGTATTCGCTGTTAGATAAAAAACAGGAAGTATGGGCTGAAAGTGGCGCTGAAGGCATTGAAAGAGACGAGCTTGATAAGGCGCTAATCACTCTGAAGAAGATGGCTACTTTCTTAGATAGATAAAGGTTAGATAAATAGAGAGTGGAAGTTGAGAAGAGTACGGAAGCCTAAGCATCGATGTGATACTTAGGCTTCAGGGGATAGCTTTTGTTCTTTAGGAAAGCGTTACGCTGAAAGCTCTTTACGAACGATCTCTGCGCCAGCACTTAGCGCATTCAGCTTAGCTGAAGCAATGTCGCGAGGTAGGGGAGCCATACCGCAATTGGTGCAAGGGTAGAGCTTGTCTGCATCAACATACTTAAGTGTTTCTCTTAGCGTGCTAGCCACTTCTTCCGGTGTTTCAATAGAGTCTGTAGCAACATCAATCGCACCAACCATCACTTTCTTGCCTCGTACCAGTTCAAGTAGCTCAAGAGGTACATGAGAGTTGTGACACTCTAAAGAGATAATATCGATATTCGATTGCTGCAGCTTAGGAAATACTTCTTCGTATTGACGCCACTCGGTGCCTAGTGTCTTTTTCCAATCCGTATTCGCTTTGATGCCGTAGCCATAGCAAATATGTACTGCGGTTTCGCATTTAAGCCCTTCAATGGCTCTTTCCAAACAAGCAATGCCCCAATTGTTCACTTCATCAAAAAACACGTTAAATGCAGGTTCATCGAACTGAATAATATCAACGCCTGCAGCTTCTAACTCTTTCGCTTCTTCGTTGAGGATCTTCGCAAATTCCCACGCCAGTTTTTCACGGCTTTGGTAATGCGCATCGTAAAGTGTATCAATCATGGTCATAGGACCCGGCAGAGCCCATTTGATCGGTTGGTCGGTTTGCTGACGTAAGAACTTCGCATCTTCAACAAACACCGATTTCTGACGAGAAACTGGGCCAACCACTGTAGGCACACTCGCATCGTAGCGGTCGCGGATTTTAACGGTTTCACGCTTTTCAAAATCAACGCCATTCAGATGTTCAATGAAGGTCGTTACAAAGTGCTGACGTGTTTGTTCGCCGTCACTCACAATATCAATGCCTGCTTGCTGTTGCTCGTGCAGAGAGACACGCAGCGCATCTTGTTTGCCGTCTGTGAGTTCATCGCCTTGAAGTTTCCATGGCGACCAAAGCGTCTCTGGTTGTGCAAGCCAAGACGGTTTCGGCAAACTGCCCGCTGTTGAAGTCGGTAATAGTGTTTTCATAATAATACTGCCTATCCTTGGGTGGTTTTAAAGCGCAATAGACGATTAAAGTGCGTAATTTGCCGACCAGTTCTCTAGAACTGATTGGTATGGCTTAATGAACTTCTCTTCTGCGAATTTACCTTGTTCAACAGCTAGCTGGCTTCGTTCTTCACGGTCGTACACGATTTGAGTCAGCGAGTGATCCAAGTTTTTCAAGTTTGGTTGGTAACAGTTGCCTGCAACCGCGTTCGCGTTGTAGATCTCAGGGCGGTAGATTTTCTGGAATGTGCCCATGGTACTGATGGTGCTGATAAGCTCTAGGTTAGAGTAATCGTTCAGCAGATCACCAAAGAAATAGAAAGCCAAAGGTGCAACACTGTTTGGCGGCATGAAATAACGAACCTGTAAGCCCATCTTCTTAAAATATTGCTCAGTTAAAGAAGACTCATTCGGTTGGTATTCAAAACCTAATACTGGATGTTGGTTTTCAGTGCGGTAATAGGTTTTATTATCTGACACGCTTAAGCAAATAACAGGTGGCTTATTAAAGTTCTTTTTGTAAGCGTCAGAGTTAACGAAATATTTAAATAGCTTGCCGTGTAAATCACCAAAATCTTCTGGAATGCTGAATTTATCTTGGCCTTTATTATGATCCAATAGACGTACGCTAAAGTCATAATCTCGAACATAAGAAGAGAAGTTATTTCCGATAATGCCTTCAATACGCTCGTTAGTTTTACGGTCTACAATATTGGTTTTCAGCACTTCAATTGAAGGGAATGCTTCGCCGTTGCTTTCAATATCCATATCAACAGAAATGATTTCAAGCTCAACAGAGTAACGGTCGCCCTTCGGGTTGTCCCAGTGTGCTAACGCATTGAAACTGTTGTCTATCATTTGTAGTGCATTACGTAAGTTCGCTTGACGGCTGTCACCGCGAGCCAGGTTAGCAAAGTTGGTTGTGATACGCGTGCTGTCTGCAGGCTGGTAGTTCTCGTCGAGGCTAATGCTCTTAATCGTAAAATTAAATTCTTTATTCATGCTGATTTGGTATCCCAATTTGTTTTCTGATTCTCTCGGTCTTTAGTATTAAAACAGCTTTTATTATTTGCTTGTGACCGGATTAAGAATCGAAGGCTATGCTGTCTGAAATTAATGCTTAATAGAATTAATGTCGTATAAAGTTAATCGCTTAAGGTTTTTATACGTGGATAGGTTGACCATTAACAATGGTATTACTTCACATTCAACATGAGGAATATTCATGATCTATTCTGTTTGAATATTTAAGTCGGTGTCAGTTATATTAATTAGCTTGATGGAAATATAACCATATTAATAGTGCGTTATTTAAGACAATTAATTTAATGAAGAGATGGATGAAATGAGTGAATTGCTGTTGTTGATTTTCTACTGTGCGTTACTTGGCAGTGGTGTTGGGTTTCTAGCCGGTTTGTTAGGTATTGGCGGAGGGCTGATCATTGTTCCCGTGTTAAGCAGCATTTTACTGTATTTAGAAGTTCTTCCGTCCGACCAAGTGGTTGTCGCGGCGATCGCTACCTCGTTGGCATCGATTCTGTTCACCTCTACGTCTTCTGCACTTGCTCACCACAAGAATGGCAATGTGCCTTGGGATTTGGCACCTTGGATCATGCTCGGTGTTGCTCTGGGAGCTCTGGTTAGTGGTTTTATGGCGGCGTTGTTACCGGAAAAGGTCGTTCGTATCGTGTTTGCCGTGAGTGTGGTTCTTATTGCGATCAAGATGTTCTTAAGCAGCAAAAATGATGCGCCTAAGGAACGAAAACTGCCGAACAAAGGCGTGCTCACTGTATTGACAACCATTACGGGTGGCTTGTCTGCCATGATAGGGATTGGTGGTGGTGCATTGCTGGTTCCGTTATTAACGTTCTTCTCTGTTGATATGAAAAAGGCCATTGGTTGTGCCTCGGCTTGTGGCATTGTGATCGCGTTGTTTGGCTCGATAGGTTATATCAGTTCAGGCAGCAGCCACTTTGCTCTATCAGACGGTTTTGCTGGCTTTGTTTATCTGCCTGCGCTGCTGGGTATTGTGTGCACGTCTTGGTTCACGGCTCCGTTGGGCGCAAAAGCCACTAACCATTTACCGGTTCCAACGATTAAGAAAATCTTCTCAGTACTGCTGGTGGTTATCGCAGCAAGCATGGTTGCTCGTTAATTACAGATCGTTCAAGTGTGAATATATAGAACAAAAACGAATAAATTGATCAACCACCAATAATTAGAAAAGGGCAGTTTCATAACTGCTCTTTTTTTGTTTGTCGGTCTATGCTTATACAGCTATGTACATGAGTATATTGATAAAACCGTTTAGTTATGAACAATTCACTGCTATAGCTAAATGTACCTTGTTTGATTCAACGGAATGCTATCAATGAGTGGTTTATGGATCCTTTAACGCAGGGCGTGTTAGGCGCTTCTTTGTCACAATCGGCCAGCAAAAAACAACATTTGGTTGTTGCTGGGGTATTAGGTCTACTCTCTGGATTGGCTCCAGATTTAGATGCACTGATTAAGTCTCAAAGTGACCCTTTGTTGGCTTTGGAATTTCATCGACAATTTACCCATTCACTCTTTTTTATCCCCATTGGCAGTTTGATCTGCGCTTTGGTTCTGCATCATCTGATTGCAAAAAAACGTGGGCTTACTTTCAAACAAAGTTGGCTGTTTTGTGCTCTGGGTTATGGCACTCATGCACTGTTAGACGCTTGTACCACTTATGGTACGCAGTTACTTTGGCCTTTCACCAACGCGCGCTTTGCTTGGAACACCATATCAATCATTGATCCCGTTTATACGCTTCCCATCTTAATTTTACTTGTGTGTGCAACGTTGAAACGAGCGCCTTGGCTCGCGCGTGTCGCGTTTGCTTGGGCGCTAATTTATCCAACATTAGGGATGATTCAACGAGACAGGGCAGAGGCGGTTGGGTGGCAATTAGCGCAAGAAAGGCAATACACACCGATTCGATTAGAGGCAAAACCAAGCTTCGCTAATATCTTGGTGTGGAAAGTGGTGTACGAAACAGAGGCTCAATATCATGTAGACGCAGTGCGGGTTGGCACATCGGTAAATGTATATCCCGGAGAGTCGATTGCGAAACTGAATGTGAGTCAGGATTTACCTTGGCTAGACCCAGATTCCCAACAAGCCAAAGACATTGAACGTTTCCGCTGGTTCTCGAATGGTTATATTGCTCAGGACCCAACGGATGAGCTGCGTATTATCGATGTCCGATATTCAATTGTACCGAATCAAATGAAAGCACTTTGGAGCATCAAGCTATCAAAAGCAGTTGATGCAAACACGCATGTAAAATACGAAACTCATAGAGACAACACACCTGAGTCGAGACAGATCTTCTTCGATATGCTTACTGGCGATAAATGATCTAGGTCTAAAAAGTAAAAAGGCTGAGTCAGATAATCTGCTCAGCCTTTATTATTCGTTTATTCCTAAGCTACCGAGCGTTTAAGACTTAATACGACCTAAAATTAGTTCTTGAATATCAATATTCACGATACTCAAATTAATAGAAGCAGAAAGACTTGATTCCATTGTTGGCAATTTTGCTTGGTTGTCAGGATATAGGTGCCTCATTACGAACGAATTTTCGTTGATGCATGGGAATACTCATCATTGGCGTCAAAGTTGTTCTTGAACGATACTGTAGTCAGTTGAAATATTAAGGCACTGAGCTGAGCCAATAAAAATGAAGAAAAAATACACACGCATATCGTTAAGGACAGTGTTAGGGGGTATGTTTGTCTTTTGCACTCTCGTGACGGCCAGTGTTGCTATTCTCTTGCAATACCATTTTGCGAAAAAAACAGAGCTGCAACACACCCTTACTCAATATCAAACCATTGCAACTGGTGTATCGAGCCATTTGTCTAGTCTTCAAAATTTAGCTGACAACATAACGCGTAGGGGCGCTCAACTGGTATCTCTGATCGGCGTGGATACACCGGAAGAGAGTATCATTGTCCCTTTGTCTCAATTGTTAGTGAGAGAGTCTAGTATCCATAGTATTTTTGTGGCTAAAGAAAATAACGATTTCTTCCAGCTGATTAATCTTTCTTCTAAGGAGGTTCGTTCGCGTGTGAAGGCGAAACCCGGTGATAAGTGGTTGCTTATAGTTCACCGCGGAGTGAATCGAGAACGTAGTAAGGTGAGTAGCTATTACGATGAGAATTTTAATTCACGACATACCTCGAATGAGTCGAGTAATTTTATCCCCACTCAGCGTAGTTGGTTTGAAAATGCTGAATATGATGAAACTTATAACACATCGCCTTACTTGTTTAATACGCTAAAAGTCTCAGGTGAAACTTTTTCAATCAAAGTACCGGGTTCAAAAACTGTGGTGGGTGTAGATATCCTCCTTTCCTCTTTAGAAGCGCAATTGACTAATCGATTTGTTAAAAACAAGAAGGCCTCAGAGGCTGAAGCCTTTATCTATCAAGAAAATGGGCAGTTGATTGCAACGAATAAGGTGGTGGATGTTGAAGGGCGGTTACCATCAGTCTCTCCAGTGGATTTGACCGATGAGCAGCGAATGTTAGTCGACCAAGCTCCGGAACTAACAGTGTCAAACCAAAACAACTGGGGCCCGGTCGACTTTGCCGTGGGTGGGCGTCCGAATGGATTCGCAATAGACTTATTCAAAATGATATCGGAAATGACAGGCTTAAAATTTAGGTTTGTGAACGGCCGTAGCTGGAATGAGCTTGTGAAAGACTTTGATAGCGGAAATATTGACATTCTTCACTCTGTTGCCGATCAAGACGATCTTTCTAGTATTGGTGTGGTTGGTAAACCTTTATATCACGCTAAGTTTGCTTTTCTGACGAAGAAGGAAAACCAACACATCAATACCCTAGAGCAAGTAAAGCAAACTCGGATTGGTTTGCTGAAAGGGTGGAGCATTCAAGATGATTTGGAAGAAGCTTATCCCCAAATGACCATCATTAGTTACGCTTCATTGCACGACGCGATTGATGGTGTATTGAATGGCGATATTGTTGCTGTGCTTGATATTCAAAAAATTTTGACAAACAAGATACGCGAAACGTTCCGCCAAAATTTGGTAATTAATTTGCTTAAAGGGCCCAATATTCCGAACGCCTTTTATTACTTAATAAATGAAGATCAAAGAGCTTTAGTTGAGATAATTAATCTTGCGGTCAGCGCTATTACGCCAGAGCAGAGAACTGAGCTGCGTGAAAAATGGTTTAAGGGTAGTACAGCCCAGTCAACTTATACTTTTGTGCCATACGAGGAACTTCTTGAATTCGCAAAAGATCCAACATTTGTTAATTCAGTGCGCTTGGTATCAGTCCATGGTGTCGAGAAATATGTCTATGTTGCTAAGTTGACACATAAAGAGGGACGTTATTTTGCTGTTGTGATTCCTAAAGCCCACTTAATGGCAGGCGTAAATGAAACGGTAGTTTACGCAGTTGGTGCGTCATTCCTTGTGCTTACTCTCTTAATCCCAATTGCGTGGGCAATGGCAAAACCTATTTCGGAGCCAATTAATGCATTAAGAAAACAGGTCAGGTTCGTTAAAGATCGTGAGTACGAAAAAGTGCAGCGTGTTCATTCCCGTATTGAAGAAATTCATCAGCTTGGTTTATCTCTGATGAGAGGTAGTCATTCGCTACAGCAATTTGAGCAGCGTCAAAATGAGTTTTTTGAGTCTGTGATTCAACTTATCGCGCGCGCGATCGATGAAAAATCTCACTATACAGCGGGCCATTGTAACCGTGTACCAGAGATTGCTCTGATGTTGTCGGAAGCTGCCGAGAAATCCGAGCAAGCTTTGTTTAAAGGGTTTGCTTTTGAAAATGATGAAGAACGACGTGAGTTTCGTATCGCCGCTTGGCTACATGATTGTGGCAAAATTGCGACGCCAGAGTTTGTGGTCGATAAAGGCAGTAAATTAGAAACCAACTATAACCGAATCCACGAAGTTCGTATGCGCTTTGAGGTGCTGTGGCGAGATATACAAATCCAATACTTACTCAAAAAATTGCAAGAACTGGGCGTTGATGGGCAGCCAGAACAAGCATTACAACAAGAATTTGCAGTACTTACCGAAGAGTTTAATTTTATTGCCAACGCTAACGTAGGGGCAGAATTCATGTCTGATCAAGATATTGCACGTCTGCATGAACTGGCTGAAAAAGAGTGGGTGCGATACTTCGATCGTGGATTGGGTTTATCTCCATTAGAGGAAGCGCGTTATCAGTTTAAAGCGACACCAGCAGTAGAGAAATTACTGACCGATCGCCCTGAACATGTGATTGAACGTGAACAGCCGTTTTATATCGACCCTGAGTTTGGTATCAATATGAAGGTGCCCGATATTCTCTATAACCATGGTGAGTTATATAACTTAGCTGTACAGCGTGGCACATTATCGGCAGAAGAGCGCTTTAAGATTAATGAACACATGATAAGTGGAATCAAAATGTTGGAGAGCATCCCATTCCCGCCCGAGCTTGAGCGCGTTCCTCGCTATGCGACGACTCACCATGAGGCGATGGAAGGCTTTGGTTATCCGAGAGGCTTGACTGGGAAAGAGTTGTCGATTCCTGAGCGTATTCTTGCAGTAGCCGATATTTTTGAGGCGCTAACCGCTGCCGACCGACCTTATAAGAAAGCCAAATCGCTAAGTGAGGCTATCCACATCATGTCTAAAATGGCATTAGGCGGGCATATTGATAAAGACGTGTTTAAATTATTGCTCACTAGCGGAACTTACCTAAGCTATGCTAAGCGCTACTTACCAGACGGGCTAATTGATGATGTTGATATCGAGGGATATATAGACAAGCTTTCATAATCCCAAAAGATTTGTCCAGAAACGAGCCAGTAGATCATTGTTCTAACGTCTACTGGCCGCTATGCTTAACCTTTCAAATAACGGTTCATCAAATGCTGTTTAAAGTGCTCAGCATTGAGCGTTTCACCCGTTGCGCCTTTCACCAAATCATCGGTGTTAAGCAGGCTACCTTTACTCCAAATGTTCGACTCTAACCAAGTGAAGATAGGCGATAGGTCACCACTTTCAATCACAGCGTTCACATCCACCGTTTGCTTCATTGAAGCCATGAACTGAGCCGCGTACATCGCGCCTAGTGTGTAAGATGGGAAGTAGCCGAATGCGCCATCTGTCCAGTGGATATCTTGCATACAGCCATTTGTGAAGTTGCCTTGAGTGCTTAAACCAAGGTAAGACTGCATCTTAGTGTTCCAAAGTTCTGGGACATCAGTGTGTTTGATTTTGCCGTTGATCAAGTCACGTTCAATTTCGTAACGTAAGATAACGTGCGCTGGGTAGGTCAGCTCATCGGCATCAACACGGATGAAGTCTTTCTTCACGCGAGTGTAGATCTTCTGGAAGTTATCTTTCTCAAATTCTGAACCTGAGAACTGTTGTCCTGCTAGGTTGGCTAAGTGTCCGATGAATGGATCGCTGCGGCCAACTTGCATCTCGAAGAACAAAGATTGAGACTCATGGATACCCATAGAGCGTGCTTCGCCCGCCGGTTGGCCTGCTAGGTGTTTTGGTAAGCCTTGTTCGTAACGTGCGTGCCCTGTTTCATGCACAATGCCCATTAAGCTTTGAACGAATTCCGCTTCGTCGTAGCGCGTTGTGATACGCACGTCTGAAGGCACGCCGCCACAGAATGGGTGAACACTTTCATCCAATCGGCCGTGTTCAAAATCGAACTGAAGCAGCTTCATGACTTCTAAACCCAGTGCTTTCTGTTTCTCAGTCGAGTAGATACCGGATGGCGCGCTAAATTGCTCGCTCGATTGCTTTTCGATCACTTCGTCAATCAGGCTTGGTAGCCATGTTTTAACGTCTGCAAATAAGACATCCAGTGAAGCAGAGCTAGTACCCGGTTCATAGATATCCAGCATCGCATCATAAGGGGTTAGGTTAGCGGCATCGGCGCGGATTTGTGCTTCTTCACGTGATAGCTCAACCACTTCACGCCAGTTCTTTTCAAAACCAACCCAGTCGTTTTCTCCACGTTGGCTACGCCAAGCATGCTCACACTTTGAACCCGCTAGAGATTTCGCTTCAACCAGTTTTTCTGGAAGTAGGTTAGCTTGCTGCCATTGGCGTTTTATTTCACGTAGAGACGACTGTTGATCGTTGTTCAGTGCTTCGTTTTCGGCGTCTGCAATCCAGTCACCAAGCTGTGGTTGTGTCATTAGGCCGTGAATATGAACAGATAGCTCGGCCATTGCTTCACTGCGAGCTTGGTTACCGCCAGCTGGCATCATGGAAGCTTGGTCCCAACCACAAATAGAGGCTAGGTGTTGAAAGCGTGAACATTTTTGAGAGTGTTCGACTAGTTTTGTGAATGCGCTCATTTGACTACTCTTAATTTGGTTTCTGTAAATGATCCTTAGGACAGCATCAGCGTTAAGGTTCATCTCTCATGTATTTTGATTATGGCTCACTTTTAAAAGACGCTTACCTTCGGAGTCGAAGATATAGCGAGAAAAGCATGAGGCGGTACGATGCCTTGAATTTACTATTTCTTAACAAATTAAACTGTTCTATTGTGCACAAAATCAGTGAGTTGTATAGCTGGTGGCAATTGTTGCTTGCGAATTGTTCAGATACACGGTATTGATGATGGATCGCTGAACAAGAATGACAATGATATGGATATTTTGAACTTTGAGGCATTTCTAATTGCCATCACTATTTTAACGCTAACGCCGGGCTTAGATACGGCTTTGGTGATTCGTAATACCAGCCGCTCTGGCTTAGCTGACGGTTGTATGACGAGCTTTGGTATTTGTAGCGGCTTGTATGTGCACGCGTTTTTCTCTGCTGTGGGTATTTCTGCAATTCTCGCCCAGTCTGCTGAACTCTTCCAAGCCGTTAAGATGGTGGGTGCGGTTTACCTAATCTGGCTTGGCTTAAGTAGTTTGCGAGCTTTGATGAAAAACGGTGGTGGTTTGAAGGTCGGTGAACAAGCTCAGCAGGCTTACAGTGCTAAGCGTTCTTTGCGTGAAGGCTTTCTGTCTAATGTTCTTAACCCAAAAACGGCGGTTTTCTATTTGGCTTTTCTGCCTCAATTTGTAAACCCTGAAGGCTCGCCTTTATTGCAATCTATGTTGATGGCTTCAGTCCACTTTGTGATTGCGATGGTGTGGCAATGTGGTTTAGCTGGTGCTCTTAATTCCGCTAAAAATTTGCTCAAGAACGCGAGTTTTATGAAGTGGATGGAAGGCGTGACTGGTATGGTGCTGGTGGGGCTGGGCGTTAAGCTTCTGATGGAAGAACCTGTGTAGTTCACTGTTTTTTAATAGAACATATGAAAGCCCACGACGTGTCGTGGGCTTTTGCGTTTTATTGCTTGTAGATTTGTGCCGCGCTTATTAAACAACGAAGTTCTTCACAGCGTAGTTATTTGCAGCCTAATTATTGACGGTGTAGCTATTCCACGACACTGATGTTCATCTCAGCACCTTCGAAACCTAAGTCACTCAACTCATCAGCATTGAAGTTGGTAGTGACTTCAATATCGCCAATGCGCTCAGTCGTTTCGTTGACGGAATCAGTGCTTCTTTTGCTGCGTAGATTGTTGGCAATCGGTGTTGCTTGGCCAATCTCAATGGTGCCTGCAAATTGAGAGTCTGCGTAGAAATCACCCGATACGTAAGAGTGGAAGGGACGTAAGCTTCCGCCTGTTGCGTATTGCATGCTAGATAAGCCCGCTTCTTTAATTGCCCAGCCCCAGTCCCACCATTTGGTTTCACCTGGAATGTATCGGTGATCCCATTGGTAGCGAATGTCAGCAGATTTATCACTGCCGCGACCCATAGTGAAGGTGTGGGTTTTGTAAGGGCGATTGTCTGGATGTGTATGCCATGCGTTGCCACCCCAACGTAGGAAGCCGTTAAACTCAACATCGTAGCTAATGTCGGCGTTGAATCGATACGGGTAGGAGATGCTTGAACGATACAGCTCGACTCGAATCGGAAGCTCTGAGTTTGCTGGAACCATTGGGCGCGCTTGAAGTGTTACTTGCTCGCTAGTGGAGCCACCGTTGGATTTAGAGAAGCTTTGGTTGGCTTCGAACTTAATGGTGAGCTTAGTTTCGCCAACAAGAGGCCACTTAAACGTATTCTCTGTTTGAACACTTTGTGAGAATCCGTAGCTGTTCGTTTTCGACCAGTTTGTTGATTCATCTACTTTCAGGTCGACAACCACTTGTTGCGCGATATTACTGTTGTTTCTTGCTGTCGCGTAAACGGTCTTCACTAGTTCACGGTCAGATTCAACAACATCGCCATGCCAAAAATTGTCGTCGTTAACGGTGTAGGCAAAGTTGTCGACGGTGATTTTGGTTTTCTCCCCACAGCGATAACCACTACAAGAACCACCATTGTTTCCTTGTATCACCCAGCTGTCGCCAGAGCGGTTGATCGTCATGTCTTCACCCACGTACTGACTATTATTGCCGCCAACCCATGCGTAACCAAGGTTGTGAGCTAAATAGCTTAACGGACGAACAAAGTCGTTACGGTTATTGACCAACTCGTATTGAACATCCAACTCGCTGCCTTCTGGAACCGATTTAGCAGAGTAGTTTGGAATTTCAGACTGGTCATTGTTCGGATAGCAGAACGTTTTGCCGTTGGTTGTGTCTTGTTTAATAAGGCCGTTGTATCCCGGGCCCATTATCACCCAGTTTCCTTTTAAGCCTGTGATCTGCCAAGTGCCCATTCTAGCCAGTAAAGCACTCTTTTGCTCTTCCGCTTCAAAACGGTCTAACGGGCGATAGCCAGAGCGACATACATCGTCACCAAGTTGGTCATGGACTATTTGGTCTGGGTAAATTTTTGCGTTTACGCCAGTAGATAGAACAGACAACACTGCGGTTGCTAAGAGACTTCTGTTTATTCGGATCATTAACAATTCCCTCATTTGTAGTTTTTCTATTTTGATAATGTTTTTTGTGCCGTGCAGTTAACAAGACAAGTTCACTTTTTCATGTTGATAAATAGATAGATACTGAAAAGGGTTGAATTAAATTACCCTTTTAATTCAATGGTTTGTATTGTCTCAATTGTTTGTTCGGTGAAAGAGGCTGTAACTAAAAAGAAAATGTTTGATAGGGCTCAAACCGTTTTTAGAAAAATGAGGCGTTATGACTGACACATTAACGTCAAATAGTTTTTGACGTGGTCAATCGCGAGCGAAATGAATGGTTAAGTACGAGAGGCGATATATTATTCACATCGTTTTTATTTGATGTAAATGTCAACAGTAAAGCGATAAATGAGACTTGGATGTTTAAATTTAATCCAGTGTTTTAAACGTTCGATTAATTGAATGCTCAAAATGCAAGAGATGTTTACTGATGCAGTAATAAATATAACCATTCGTTTTTTATGTGTAATATTCAGAACGGTGTTAATTAAAATGGAATGAATTCAGCTGGTGGCCAAACGGCGATAAATTATCGTTTAGCCAAAAGTTGAGTTCTTCCTGTATTACATGTTCGAATGATGGCAAATAGATCATTTGAACTTAATATATCAACCTTCAATGTTAAAGGGTCATTGTTGATAAGTAGGTAGGGCGACAATAAGTTGTCATTCATCGTTTTATTTATTTTTTGCACGGAGACTAAGTCGATAGTGCCAGCTATTGAAAAGAATAGGGATTGAGAAGGGCCAGCCTCACCTCTGAATCGTAGAACAATCGGGTCGGGCATGTTGTCATCTTGGACGGACATTAGGTGCAGAACTTTGTTATCACTTATTTTGGTGAGCCCATCGGTTCGTAATACATTTCCATCTAATACAAGATCTACCACGCTATGTTGATAACGGTGCTCTTCTTGGGGCGGAGAAGAAGGGATACTCCATATGCCAATCAATAACGCTAGCGAGGAAAACAGAGCTACAAATGGCATCATAATTGGCCTCTCTTTAGGAATAATTTTATCTCTTCACTCGCTCGATCTAACTGCGTGGCTGTGTAAAAGATATTGATGGACTGACGTGTTGTCTTGTTGAGCATGGAGAGTTCTGAATAGCCTGGCTCATCGCTGATGTAGGCTACGCAATCGCATTGGTATTTGTAGAGAATAGCCTCGAGTTCTGGGCTCAAGGACATCTCTGTTTCTTGAAAAACTTGTACCTGCCCAACCCATTGTTCATTAAGTCGGTTAAAGGGGGCGATATCACCAAGGCTTTTATCGTGAACCTTAGCAAAAGCCAACAGTGCCGAGGACAACAGCAAACAGCCCGTTATGAAGTAACACAGTCTGTTTTTGTATAAGCTGACCTGAGAATAGGCAAGTGAAGTCGATTTGGATTCAGGTGTATCGTTGCTCGCAATAGAGGCTGCAATACTACTATGACCGAGTGGAACTTTGTCACTCACAGGAGTGAGAGGAACAGTGGTTTCGCTTTGTGGTTGCGAGTCAATAAAGACGCATTCATCAATTAGGCGGTAACCGACCTTTGGCACCGTGACGATGGGTGTTTCTCTGATACCAAGCTTAACGAACCCTTGGCGAAGTAAGCTGATACACTTCGCAAGTGACGTATCCCCAATGAACTCGCTTCCCCATGCGAAGCTAATAATATCTTGTTTGTTCACAATCTCAGGTGAGTTTTTGAGTAATAACTCTAAAACGCGAGTCTCACGATATCCTATCTTAATAGAACGTTCGTCGTTATAAATACGGTTTTTAATCGGGTCGAATCTGATCATATAGCCAACGTTTTATTTTTATTATAATTCTCTCAACAATTTAGATGACTATAAACTGACTATTATATGAATTAAAGTCACATGTTTTATTCTGGTGTGTTTTTGAGTGGTCATAACAAAAGCGTTCTTTATTTGTTTATGAAAGAAACTCTGCCATTTAGTCACAATCTGTTAAATATAAGTAACATCTAATTAAGTGTTGATTTTATTAGCGAGCTTTTAATTAGATAGTTTTGGTTCAATCTTTACCAATAAATTAATTAGAACACTGGTCTAATTAAAATCTTATTTTATTTGTGGATATACGATAGTAATAATTCAATCAGTTTAAGTATCGAAGGGATATAAAAAAGCCCGCATTTGAATGCGGGCTTTGGTTCAATCAATTCTGATTATGCTTTAACAGCTTCACAATCTTTTGAAGACGTTAAAGGTTTGAAGAACAGCTTAGTTTCTTCGATAACAACATGGCGTAGTAAGATAAGGCCGATTAGGTTTGGAATTGCCATCAGGCCGTTGACGATATCTGCCAATATCCAGATCATGTCGAGCTTCAAGAATGCACCAGAAGCCACCAACGCAATGAAGATGATCTTGTAAGGTAAGACTGCTTTAGTACCCAGCAAGAAAACAACACAGCGCTCGCCGTAGTAGTTCCAGCCTAAAATCGTAGTAAACGCAAAGAAGATTAGGCCAACTGAAACCAGCATAGGGCCAAGCGTGTCTGCATTCAGACCAACAGCAAATGCATGAGTGGTCATCGCAGCACCAGAAAGGTCAGTCTGCCAAGCGCCTGTTAAGATAAGTGCCAAACCTGTCATCGTACAAATGATGATGGTATCGAAGAAGGTACCAGTCATAGAGACAAGGCCTTGTTTCACGCATGAATCTGTTTTTGCAGCCGCCGCAGCCATTGGTGCGCTACCTAAACCAGATTCATTAGAGAATACACCACGAGCAATACCAGATTGGATAGCAAGCATGATGCTCGCACCAAAGAAACCGCCTGTTGCCGCAGTATTTGTAAACGCAGAGGTAACAACAAGGGTAATGGCATTCAGTAGTTGGTCTGCATTTGAAATCAGAACGCTTAAACACGCGACGACGTACATCACCGCCATAGTAGGAACAACTTTCCCTGCTACTTTAGCGATAGATTGGATACCACCAAGGGTTACCACCGCCACCAATATCGTAAGCACGACAGCAGACATCTCACGAGAAGCGCCAAATGAGATTTCAGTTGCATCTAAGATAGCGTTAACTTGTGGGAAGGTACCAATACCGAAGCAGGCAACACCCAAAGCGAACACAGCGAACATCACCGCCAATATTCTTGAGCCAACACCGTATTGAAGATAGTACATAGGGCCGCCAACCATTTCGCCATTGCTATCGGTTCTGCGGTATTTAACAGCAAGTAGACATTCTGCGTATTTGGTCGCCATGCCAAATACAGCGGCAAGCCACATCCAGAACAGGGCACCAGGGCCACCAATCTTGATTGCGGTCGCTACACCAACGATGTTACCTGTACCAATGGTCGCTGAAAGTGCAGTACACAAAGCGGCAAAACTTGATACGTCACCCGTACCAGATTTGTCTTTGCTGAACACCATTTTTAGTGCGGTTGGGAGGTGTCTAAACTGGAGTAAGCCTAAGCGAAAAGTAAAGTAGATACCTGTACCCACTAGCAGAATAAGCAGTGGTGGTCCCCAAACGAATTGGTTGATGGTTTGTAGTGTAGCTTGTAGGTGGTTCATAGATTCCCCTTAATAAATCAAAAATTTAAGGAGAAGAGGGAAGGCAGTGCAGATCGCAGGGATCGGGAGCACTACTTAATACATACGGATTTCTAGATAGAATTCTTTTGTTAATTAAGGCTGTTGCTTTCCACTCCTCTGTCCTTTTGCCTGAGAGTTTCACTTAGCGAATCACTTATAGATAAGTAACGGGCACTAAGCTTGCTCCTTCGGCGACCGCTTGCTACAAAAAAGTAGTACGGTTCTCTCCAGAGGTTCCTCCAACGACAGTCCTCACTTTTCTGGATTTCTCCAGCATAAAGCACCTGAAAGATTTACTTCTTCGGCGGGTCAATCTAACTAAATGTTAATATTTAGTTAAAAACCACTCTCCTGCAGTCTTCATCGGAACAATTACCTAAATAATTAGGTAATCTGTAGGCGTATCCTAGATCATATAAAATGTGATGTCAGCTACAAAATATCTGTTTGCACAAATGTTGTTCAACTAAATGATCAAACAACGAGTCTCTGACGTAACTTGCTTATTTAAATGGTATAAAATAGAGAAACAAGGAGGAGTTATGACTCGACTAATAGCGATTGTTTTTTTATTGGCTTTGGCATTTGTACTATTTCGTTACCGGACAAACGAAAAACTGCAAAAATGGGTAGTGATAGTTATCGTTAGCAGCTTCCTTTTGTATACTGCCAGCTTGATGATTTCGGAGTTAACTCGTTAAACCTGCCTGTGAACTGGTGGGATGAATGTGTTAGCAGAGCTTAAGTGCTTCTGGCTTGAGCGATAGGTTTAACTGAGCCTACACTATCAGTATTGGCATTCGTGTCAGTGACCGCGTAACGTTAAACAAATTTTTGGGAGTACCCGCTAGTGAACCAGCAATCTGGACAAAGCGAACAAGGTGAAGTGGTTGTTATTGAAGAACGCGATAAGCGCAGTCAGCTCTATATCGGCATTGCTGCGGTTATAGGTTTAGCACTGGGTGGCTTAATTGGTTCTACAGTTACGGCTTCTAAGTGGGAGTCCACTTATCAGGTACTCGAAACTCGTTATCAAGAACTGCATGACAGCAGAGCACAGTTGATGACATCCGTTGAAACTAAAGTGGCAAAAGTTGATACCGAAATCGATGCGAAAGTAGAAGCCGCTCTAGTGAAACAAACGGAAGAGCATCAAAAAGAACTCCAAGAATTAGCGAAACAATCTTCGGTTTTAGAGAAGGCGAACTACTCGTTAGAGCAACAGCTAAATGAACAGAAGCAAACGTTAGAGCAAACTCAGCAAGACAACCAGAAACTTAATCGTCAAGCTGACATGCAATCGACGTTGTTTGAGCGTTCGCGTGAAGTTTTCCGAAAAGAATTACAGATTTCTCAAGAACTTGAAAAACTTGAGAAAGAAAGAGATCAACTCGAGCAGAACCTTGGTTCTCTTAAGAAAGCGTGTGATGTTTACTTAGATGGCACATCATGGGATGCGAAATCTGACGCGTGTGAGAAGCAAGATAACGCTAACTCTCGACTGAGCGATATCAGACAGATGATTGAAGTGCACACCATGGATCTCAAGCAGATCAAAACGCTCACTGAAGAGATGGGTCTATAAGCTGAAGGTTTTACCAACCTAGCGTTAATTTTGCAGTAAATATTGAAACGCCCACATCACACGTGATGTGGGCGTTTTGCGTTTTCTTGAGAGCGTAGAGTCGATTCTTTTTCACTATTACTAACTCGCATTTGGACTGCTTTGACTACAGGGATGGAGTGATGCAAGAGTATCTTTGCGAGCACTGCACCATAGCTTATTGTTTCGATGATTGTCGTTCGCCACTAGTGCAAAAAGAGATAATCGAAGTAGAAGAATTGGTTCGTCGTATCGACGTTGAACACGATAGTGAAAAGAGTAAGCAAGGCATTGAGGATAGATGCTAGTCTAACAATTCAAACATAAAAAATCCCTACGAGCTAAACCATGAGCCAGTAGGGATTTTAGATTAATTGCAGTACTGTTCTCGCTTTCTCAAGCAAAGGGTATTACAAAAAATTTTTAGAACAGTGTTATTCGACAATAAATTATTGACGAGTCACTATTTTTCGTAGGTTTTGATTTCACCTGATTTTACACGAGCAACGAACGATTGCAGTTCCTTCTTCACAACTGGCATCAAGAAGTATAGGCCAAGGATGTTAAAGATAGACATAGCAAAGATAGCCGCGTCAGAGAAGTCGATTACCGCGCCAAACTGAATCGTGGCACCAATAACAACAAACACACAAAACATCACTTTGAAAATCAGTTCCGTTGTTTTGCCTTCACCAAATAGGTAAGTCCACGCCTTAAGGCCGTAGTACGACCAAGAGATCATTGTCGAAAACGCAAACATGATTACCGCAAGAGCGAGTGTGTATTTAAATACTTCTGCAGTTTCAGTAAATGATGCTGCAGTAAGTGTTACACCCGTTAAACCAGAACCATCGAATGGACCTACATTTAAGCCAGCGATAGTGATAACCAATGCTGTCATTGTACAAATGACTACTGTATCAACGAACGGTTCTAATAGTGATACTAGACCTTCGGTGATTGGCTCTTTTGTTTTAACCGCTGAGTGAGCGATAGCTGCTGAACCTACACCTGCTTCGTTCGAGAACGTTGCACGCTTCAAGCCTTGAATTAATGCACCAATGAATCCACCAACGACACCTTCACCAGTAAATGCACCTGTAAAGATTGCACTGAACGCAGGACCAACTTGATCAAGGTTAGAACCGATAACAATCAGAGCCATACCGATATACAGAGCTGCCATCCAAGGAACAACTTTTTCCGTTACCGATGCGATAGAAGGCATACCACCAACAATCACAGAGAAAACTAAAGCGGCGAGTACAAGGCCAGTGATCACACCGTACTCACTTGGTACATCAAATGCGTAAGTTAACATGGCGTGTGCTTGGTTAGCTTGGAACATGTTACCGCCGCCCAATGCGCCTAAAATACACATTAATGCAAAACCAATAGCGAGCACTTTACCTAGTCCGCCTAAACCTCTTTCACCAAGACCTTGGCTTAGGTAGTACATTGGACCACCTGAAACAACGCCTGAAGGTAGGATAGTTCGGTATTTCACACCTAAGGTACACTCACAGAACTTAGAAGCCATACCAAGAAGGCCACACAAGATCATCCAGAATGTCGCGCCAGGACCACCAATGGCGAGTGCAGCACCTACACCTGCGATGTTACCAAGACCGACGGTTCCAGAAAGGGCAGTAGCTAAAGCTTGAAAATGGGAAACTTCGCCGTCTTCTTTTGAGTTAGGGTCTGTGTACTTGCCTCTAATGATATCTACAGCCATACCGACTCGCTTAAATTGGACGAAGCCAAAGTAAACAGTAAAGATCAACGCAGCGAGTAATAACCAGCCAACAATAATAGGGAAGTTGGCTTCGCCAACCGGTACACTTTTAAATATGAGTCCAACGAACCATCCTGTGTAGTCGTTGAAAAATCCATCAACACTTTTGCTTAAGTTACTGATAGCTTGATTAAATGATCCTTCTTCTGCAAATGCACTGGAACTAAACAATAATATAAACCCAAAAAATAATTCTCTTATGTTTTTCATGGTTTTCCCTGTCTTTTTATTAATTTATGTTTGCTTATGTTGTGTTTGTCTTATATTTCAATAGCTTATTTATTTCTTCGATAGCGACAAAATGCTCTGTAGCCAAGTCGAAATGCGAGATAAATATCACTACTAATCACGTTTTATATGGAGATCCTTTTGGCACGTGAACCAATAAGACTATGATATTCGGCTTACCACGTCTTATTGATAACCCTATACATAAAATTAATACCGTCAAAGAAATTTTTACAATAAATTTACAATAATTCGTGTTTTGTCGTCTTTTGGGTATAAGTCGATGATTTTTGAGTTTGAAAAGGCATATAGATTGGCGGTTAAATTGATAGCTAAAATAGATGAGCTTTGATGTAACGCTTGTTTTTGGGAGGTTTTGAAAAGTCTCTTACAAGGGAAGGAGCAAGTCGGAGGTATTAAAAAAGCCCTTTATCAGAGCTTTTTATGTTTGCGATGAGCTAAACCACTCAAAGGCTATTATCGGTAGTGCGGTTAACGATGCTTTTGCTCGACTTGTGGTAGAGCTTCAGTGCAAGCAACGACCCCCAAAGTACAACTTGTCCCCATAACAGCGTCCATTGAGATGCGACCTCTTGCCACGAAGCGCCCATCTGATTCAGGGCTAAGAAACCTTGGATAGCAGGTGTGCTTGGAAACAGTTGTGATAACAGTACTAACCATTCAGGCATCATTTCAATCGGCCAGATAAAACCTGAAGAGAAGATCAGTGGCATTGAACTGATTAACACCACAACCGTGACTAACTCTCTTCGTGGCACTAACTCACCGATAAAAATGCCAATCAAACAGCTGGCCAATAAGAAGGGCAGTAACAAGGTTAAAATCTGTGAGATTGAGGCGAGTAGGTTAATCCCGTACATCGAAAAGCTGGCGCCGAAGTAGTACATCGATAATAAGTAGTAGATCCCTACTAAGGTGCAACAGCGAGCAAGGATTAGTTTGGTTGGATGAACTCTGCACCAATAGCCGAATGTGGATTGAGCATTTTGCGTTGCACCAACCAACCCTGATGCCATGGCTAGGGTTTGCTGAAGGATCAATACAAAGACAGCGGGAACGACGTAATCGATGTATCCCATTCGACTATTGAAAGTAGGTTTTAAATTTAAGCTAAATGCGCTGTAGCCTTTGGCTGCGGATTCTAAAGGCACACCTTCGACTAACAAGTGACGGACCTTTACTTCTGCAGCTAACGTACCTCCTGCTTTGGCAAGCCCTTCAACAATGGTTCCGTAGACCAAGAAGTAAGAAGCATCACCAGCGTAAGAAAGTGTCGGGCTTTTACCGAGCAGCAAGTCTTTATAGAAATCTTCTGGAATGACGAGGAATCCGCCAATCTCTTGGTTAAGCACGGCTTGTTTAGCATCGGCGATGGTGGAGTCTCGACGGACTAATTCGATTTGAGAGGTGGCATCCACCATTCGTTCTAATTGGTAGCTGCTTTGACTCTTATCCAAGTTCACAACCGAGGCTTTCAGCTGTTGAGGAACTTGGTTCGCGTAAGGCAATGGATACAAGAATGAATAGAAGACCACACCACCAAATACCGTAAGAAGCACGACAGGGTTGCGCAATACCGCTAGGAGTTCTTGCTTGAGCAGTTGAGTAAAGCTCATCGTTTTACTCCTTGTTGTGCTGATGCTTCTGGCTGTGTTGACGGCGTTGTTTTTGCTGATAGACCTGCTTTTGTAGATAGATCCGCTTGTGCAGTTAGAGCTGATTGCGCCAAGTGTTTCTTAATTAACAACATCACCACCAAAGCAGGAACCGCGTACCACAACATGGAAGAGAGGCTGATCAAAGACTGTGCGGCGCTCACACCATAACTAGACTGCGCCGTTTGTACTTCGATGTAATGACTCACAGGCAATAAGCTTCTCCAAATTTGCGCTGCCGTGTTCATGTCTGTGACCGGAAAGGTAATACCCATGAACGCAAAACTTGGTGCCGTAAATGCGCCAGCGAAACTCATCGCCCTTGCAGGATCAAGTGTTAAGAAGAAAAACAAACAACCCATGATGATACAGCTGATGACGGTAAGCAGTTGGGCAATGGCCAATGCCACAAAGCTGCCGTTAAATGGCCAGTCTAAGAGCACATAAAACCAAAAGCTAAACGCGATACCAAACATCAAAAACAAGACAAGGTAGGGCGTTAATGTTGATGCGAGTGACTTCATAGGGGCGTTGGATAACCAAGCGTGAAGGCCGCGAGCTCTCACGTTTGCCGTCAAAACCAATATCGTGCCCACCACAATCATGATCTGCCACAGTGCAGGAATAACCGCAGACACCAAGAACTGAGCATAACTGGTGTTCTTGTTGAACAGTGGTGTGATCTGGCTTTGCACTGTTACTGCTTGGCCTAATGCGGATTGCACCGTGGTATCACCGTGTGACAGCTGTTTCACGACTTCAAGTTGCGCGTTAAAAGTCCCTTGAGCCTGCAGCAACGCAGAGTTCACCAGCTTACCGATTAGGATAAATTGGCTGTTATAGAACACAGACACTTGCGGATTCAAGCCGAGCAGAAGGTCTCGGTCGAAGTGCCTTGGTATCACAACATAACCATAGATATCGCGTTCGATCATCGCTTTCGCCGCATCACTCGCAGAGCTGTATTTTTGAGTGACCTTCAGGGTAGGTGAGGCATCGACTAAGCGAGTAAACTGCTGCGAAATTTGGCTGTGTTCTAGGTCAACCACTGCAACAGGCAAATCACGGGCGATGCCTTGTGAGAAGATCAGCCAGATACTTGCAGCAAGCAGCAAGGGTATCCAAGTTAAGCAAGATAGCAGCCACTTGTCTTTACGCACAATAGCCCACTGTCTAAGCAAATTGCTTGTCGCTTTGTGATGCTCTGGTAAGTGAGAATTAGCAGACATACGTCACCTAAAGCTCAACCACTAGGCTCATGCCCATACGCAGTGTTTCGCTCGTATCGACAGGGTGCGCTTCTACTTCAAAAGTACGTAAGTCAAAGCCTTGTGCTGCGTCTGTTGAACGCCAAGTTGCGAAATCACCCATTACGGCGATGTGTGTGACTTGGAAAGTTAATGATTTATCCAGAGCTGGTAGGTATGCCTCAAACTGACTGCCTTTCTCAAAGTGCTTAAGCATATCTTCACGCACATTGAGCACGGCCCAAGCATCCTTGGTGTCGATGACAGTCACAACAGGGAAGCCTTGTGGTGCGAGTTCACCGCTGCTCAATAGAACTTGAGACACTTCGCCATTAAACCAGCTGTGGACCTGTGTGTCTTTTGCGTAAGCTTCAACTTCCGCCACTGCCCCTGCCGCCATTAACGCTTTTTGAGCGGCAGCCACTTTGGTTTCGTCACGAGCTCCTTCTTGCGCCAATTGATACATTTGGAACGCAGCACTTTCGGTGTACTTCGCTGCTTGCCATTGAGTTTTGGCTTCATCGCGTTTTTGCTCGGCAACGACACCATCGTTGTAAAGGTTGTTTACACGTTGGTAGGTTTTGTCCATCAGATCGGCAGCTGCTTTCGCTTTCAACCATTGGTCTTTAGCCGCTTGGATTTGCTGAGTACGTGCGCCATTCTCTGCTTCTTGTGCCAATGCACCAGCGGCTTTCTGACCGGCTTTTGCTTGTTCTAATTTCGCATCAATCTCTGGGCTAAGAAGAGAAAAGATCAATTCGCCTTTTTCAACTGAATCGCCTTTACGCACGAATATTTCATCAATTCTGCCAGGTACTTTCGATGAGATGCTGTATTGCTGCGCATCGATTTGACCTTGAAGCTTAACAGGCTGAGGTTGATAAGCTTGGTAAAAACTGTATCCGACCCAGCCAATAATGCCGATACCAACTATAGATAGAAGAAGGGGCTTAATAGGTTTCATGAGTTATCCTTTTGACTGGCTAGCGGTGTCTGTTTTTGAGTCGAAATCAGACGTAACAGAAGAAGTTAAGTAACTTGAGTAAGCATTCATTTCGCTGGTAAGCGCCAAAAGCTTGTTGAGAGAGATAAGGTATTTGAATCGCGCAGCAGCTTGCTGTGTCTTAATGCTCGCAAGATAGAGCTCTGCATCAACCACTTCTAATGAGTTAGAAAGCCCTTGTGTGAAGGCTTTTTTACGAAGCAATAGGTTCTCTTGAGCTAAAGACAGGCTTGAGTTTAGGCCTTGAACCTCTTCAATTGCTTGGTTTGCTTCAAGATAAGTCTTTTGAACTAATACGGTTAAGTCTTGCTTGGCTTGTGACTTCAGAAATTGAACCTGCGATACGGCACTGTGAGCCGCAGCGACTTTGTCGGAACGGCCTGAAGTGTCAATCAACGGCACATTTACACCAATACCAACTAACCAATCGGGTTTCATTTCACTGGCTAGAGAGTCATCTTCATACAGGCTGTAGTCACCGTAAAGATAAACTTCTGGGTAGTACTTACCTTTCTCGGCTTTAATTAAGCTGCTTGCTTGTTTCTCTTTTGCATCAAGAATTTTAAGGCCGGGATAGGTCATGAGAGTTTGGTCAATGAACACGTCCATGTGAGGTAGGTTCTTATTGATAAACAGTTGCTCTGAGGGTTCTACACTTTCACTTTGACCAAGGATCTGAGTCAGTGCTAGTTGAGCAATCTTGAGATCGTTCTGAGCTTTCGTGCGCTCTACAATCGCTTTATCTAAAGAAGCATCGGCTTGTAGGCGTTCTACTCGTGCGATTTGCCCTTGCTGTTCAAGCTTGATGGCGAAATCACGATGTTGAGTTAAGCCTGTTTCGACGGCTTGACGCGTTCTCACGACGTCTTCCGCTAAGATCACAGAGAAGTAATATTTACTTAAATCTTCGTAGCGAGCTTGCTTCTCCATCAACAATTGGCTTTGTGCTTCTTCGCTTTTACCTTCTGCAGCATTCTGCGCCGCGGTAATTCGACCACCTGTAAAGATAGGCCACACCGCGCGAATAGAAGAGCTAAAGATGTCTTGTTCAGTAATGGTGGAAGTAATCCCGCCAAGCGCACTGATGATTTGAGGAGGAACAGGGAGACCAATAGAGGGCACACCACTCAAGCTGTCGGCAAACTGTTCGCCATTGATAGTCACATCACTATCAAGGTGCGTGTAGTTAGCCCCTAAGGTAATAGAAGGTAGATTAAGGCTACTTGTTGAATTCTGAAGGTGTTGATAACGTTCAACGTTAGCTCGTTGAGCCGCAAGTGAGTTGTTGTTTTCTTGTAGCATTAGCCATGCTTCAGAAAAAGTAAGCGGGGCTGCGTAGCCTGGCGAAGCAAATATGCCGAGGAGCATGCCAGCAATTACAAGGTGTCGAAATTTTGGTTTGGTCATCGGAATTAAATACCAAATTAGAGTATTAGCTCTAATGTTAACAGGGCGATAGTCATTTGTCTTGAATAGATTGTCTCATATGAATACAAATTCTCATAACTCGTTAATCAAGTGTAAATAAGATTGAGTGATGTGAATATCGAAGATAAATGAAACTTAAAAAGCACGCAGAAGCGTGCTCTTTAAGTTCAGTATAGAAGTGTTTTTACAAAATGAAGTGGCTTATTTAAAGCTAGGACAATGGTGATCGGCGCGCCATACCAATTGTCTTGAACCTTGCATTGTTTGTAATAAATCTCTACCTGACATTTGCGGGAATGCTAACAATACCTTGAGATCGAGTGGGGAGGTGCCATCTTTCTCATAGGCTCTTACGTGAGTAAAAGTCGATTGTAAGTGTTTGAACAGCATAGTCTTAGTAAGACAAATTCCAAAGTTATCGCGTTTCATTGCCTTGTTTCCTTTTCAACAATGTTTATACGTTATGTTTGTTATCCTGTTTCTATTGGACGTTGCCACTGATCGATACTTCCTGCTCATCAATGTTTTATTATTGGGTGATGCTTTTATCAGTCACCTCTCGTTGTCTGGCTAGCCGAGTGTGAATTAGCGATGGATGAATAGGGGAGAATACTTAATCCGTTTGTTCATCATTCGTAACGGCGAGCGTGCAACTTTTAGTTATAGATACGTCCAGCGAGCGAAGGGTTGTTGCCATTTTGTTAATCGAAATTTCGATTCAAAGCACGGTCTGAAAATCATGACTTATGGCTTAGCAACAATAAACTTCTTCATATGCAACCATTATAATTGTATTTATTTTAAACAACCTAAAAAACACCTAAAAGCTTAGTGATCTAGCTCAATATTTATTCGTTTATTTTGGTTTTTAAGCTAATCCGTTCTAAAAGTGAACGATTAATCGAGATGAACAACGTAAAGGATTATCAATTAACAATCTGCTCAATTATTTAGTTGAGTAGCAGTCACAAATTCACGTCCCTAGAAAGGTCATGCGATTAACTTGGTGTTAACATTGATCGTCTAACACTAGGGACGGTGGAATATGAAATGGAGCAGTATCAGTTTCCGTAAAAGGTTACTGATTATCATGACGGTCACTGGCCTCGTTGAACTTTTGATTCTTGCAGCGGCTGGTTTTTACTACATCAAACAATCTCAAGAACAAGAGATGGGTTTGAAAGCGTTAGGTGTTGCTGAATTTCTATCTGAATCGCCACTTGTCACCAGCATTATTCAAGAAAATGGAACGTTGGACCCTAATGGCGTTCCCTACGTTTTGTCTGAAGAAACCCAAGTTAAATTTCGTAACCTTACTCAGCTCATTGGCGCGGCGTTTATCGTTGTTGGAGATGATAAAGGTATCCGCCTGATTCACCCTTACGATGACAGGCTCGGTAAACCCATGCGTGGTGGCGATAACCAAAAAGCATTGGTATTGGGCGAGTCTTATGTGTCGACCGCCAAGGGATCGCTGGGTTTTTCAGTTCGTGGTAAATCCGCGGTAAAAGACACTCAAGGTACCGTTATTGGGGTGGTGTCAGTTGGTTACTTACTGGATTCTTTACAAGATCGAATCGAACCTTATTTAGCCTTTTTGATTGTGATGGCGTTGCTGGTGGTTGCGGTCAACGCTTTGATTTCGAGTTATGTATCTCGCCGTTTTCAACGCGCTATTTTAGGCTTTGAGCCTGAAGAGATAGGCCGACTTTATGTTGAGCTAGATGTAACCATGAGTACCGTGAAAGAGGGTATTCTGAGCATCGATAAGCACGGCATTTTACGTTCTATTAATAAGAGTGCCTGCGATATCTTATCGATAAGTCGAGAGCAATCATTGAACCAACGACTTGCAGAAGTTCTCATAGGCAGTGATTTAGAACAGCTGTTGTCGACGAGGGAGACTGACCACGATATTGAATTATACTTGAACAACAAGCGCATCATCGCCAATCGCAGCCCCATTATCGTCGGTGGTGAAGTGGTTGGTGCGGTATCCAGTTTCCGATTACGAGATGAAATCAACGATTTAACAGACCAGCTCTCACAAACCAAAGAGTATGCCGATCTACTGCGTTCACAAACCCACGAGCATCAAAATAAGCTCAATACCATCAGTGGCTTGATCCAGATGGGCGAGTTGGATTCAGTCCAGCAACTGATTGGCCAAGAAACGGCGCACTATCAAAGCTTGATCGAGTTTTTGCGTGAAACCGTTAAAGATCCGCTCATTGCAGGTATGCTGCTTGGGAAAACGGAGCGCGCGCGCGAAATAGGCTTAGAGCTCAAGGTTGAAGAGGGCTCAAGGCTTGAAGCGCTGCCTAGCTGGCTGAACGCGGATGACGTTGTCACCATTCTTGGCAACCTGATTGATAACGCCTTTGATGCCACTATGACGGCAATTAAGCAAGAGGGGAAAATTGCTCCAGCGCGTCGTGTTATTGAAGTTTCAATCAGTGATTTTGGTAATGAAATTATCGTAGAAGTAGAAGACAAAGGGTGTGGTTTGCCGAAAGAGCTGGCGACAAAAGCACTCACCGAAAAAGGCGTATCGAGCAAAGCGAAGCAAAATCGCGGTGTGGGTTTGTATCTGATAAAGCAACTGGCAGACCGATATCAAGGGCAGCTTGAAATGGTCGACAACCAAGATTTTGGCACGCGAATGACGGTTTATCTGCCAAAAGAAGAACAATAATAATTAAGCACGAAGCGATCTTGTGAAGATCATCGTGACGGAAAAAGCATGGTTAAAGGAAGAACATAAATGAACGCAATCACGAGAGTCATGGTCATTGAAGATGATATTGCGATTGCAGAGCTACACCATCGTTATTTAGAACAGATGGGTGGCTTTGACGTGGTCGGCATTGCCACCACTCAGTCTGAAGCGCTCATGCAACTGGACATCTTAAAACCTGATTTGGTGTTATTGGATGTGTACCTGCCGGACGGGTGTGGGCTCGATATTCTTAATCACGTAAGAGGGAGCAATCAAGGCTGCGACGTTATCTTGATTACCGCTGCTCGTGATGTGGATACGCTGCAACAGGCGATGCGTGGTGGAGTGGTCGATTATCTATTGAAACCTGTGATGTTCCCTCGTTTGGAAGCGGCGCTGAAAAAGTATCAATCTCAACAGCAAGAGTTTGAAAGTGTGTCGGATTTGAACCAAGGTTTGGTTGATAAGATGCTGCAAGCCAATGCCAAAGCGGACTCTGGAAAAGTATCCACCTTGCCCAAAGGCATTGATGGCGTAACGTTGGACAAAATCAGAGCCATTTTTCAGCAAGCTGATGCCGTTAATATTACCGCCGATGAAGCCGGAGAACGAATTGGTGCTAGCCGAACCACCGCCAGACGCTATTTAGAATTTTTGATTACCACTGGTGAGTTAGTCGCAGACTTAAATTACGGTACCGTAGGTCGCCCGGAGCGTTGTTATAATAAAGCGCAAAGATAAACACGACATCATCACAATAAATATAAAGCCAGTTGAATAAGCTGGTTTTACCTTTCTCTCCCTTTCTTATTGCTCACTCCACCGACCAGATACCGTTCTTTCTTGACTACACTGTTTGAGAATGCCGATTTGCTTCTCCCTTGGGACAAATGAACTGAGCTATTGATTAGAATTTGTTCGAAATGAGTCAATATTTAATCGATTGCTTTCACAGTGGTTGATGTAAATCAAATAGTCATAGACAATACCGTCCCGAATAGAGGTGATAGCTTTCACCCTCGTTTACCAAACGCATTCTCAAATTTAATAGGCGCTTACTATTGATGTAATAGTTAAGACCTATTATCTATTTTCGTATGTCGCTGATACCTTTGGCGAATACTAAAAACCTTGTTTTTATAGGAAAGATGATGGTAATACCTGAAAACAGCAGCATCGTTATTTTTGGTGCGTCGGGAGATCTAACTTACCGCAAGTTAATTCCTGCTCTATACCACCTGTATGCTAGCAATCAACTACCAGAATCCTTTGCGATTCTTGGAGTGAGCCGTACTGAGTACAGCGATGAGTCTTACCGTGAGAAGCTGAAGAAGTCTCTTCAGGAAATGGAAAAAACTGAACCAGAGACGCTGAATGCATTTATCGAACATCTGCATTACCAAGCGATCAACACTTCAGATGTAGACGACTACGCTCGTTTAGCACAACGTCTAGACAAGCTTGAGCAAGACTACCAATTCGAAAACCATAACACACTGTTCTACTTGGCAACCCCGCCAAGCCTATACGGTGTTATCCCAGCAAACCTTGCTGCGCATGGCCTTAACGATGAATCGAATGGCTGGCGTCGTCTGATCATCGAAAAACCATTTGGTTACGACTTAGCATCAGCTCAAGCGTTGGATGAAGAGATCCATCATCACTTCCAAGAACACCAGATCTACCGTATCGACCATTACCTTGGTAAAGAAACGGTTCAAAACCTTCTAGTGCTTCGTTTCTCAAACGCGATGTTTGAACCACTGTGGAACCGTAACTTCATTGATTACGTTGAAATCACAGGTGCTGAGTTCCTTGGCGTTGAAGAACGTGGCGGCTACTACGATGGTTCTGGCGCAGTTCGTGATATGTTCCAAAACCACTTGCTACAAGTGTTAGCAATGGTGGGTATGGAACCACCAGCTCAAATTAACGCTGATTCTATTCGTGATGAAGTGGTTAAAGTGCTTCAGTGTCTGAAACCATTAGAAGAAGATGATCTGCGTAAAGACTTAGTATTAGGTCAGTACACAGCATCAGATGTTCGTGGTCAGCACCTACTAGGTTACCGTGAAGAGCATGGTGTAGCGGATGATTCTCGTACCGAGACTTACATCGGCTTGAAAGCTCACATCAATAACTGGCGTTGGAATGGTGTTCCTTTCTACGTACGTACAGGTAAACGCTTACCAACACGTGTGACTGAAATCGTGATTCACTTTAAGAACACGCCACACCCAGTATTTGGTCAAGATGCACCAGAGAACAAGCTGATTATCCGTATCCAACCGGATGAAGGTATTCAGATGAGCTTTGGTTTGAAAGAGCCAGGCGCAGGCTTCAAAGCAAAAGAAGTGAAAATGAACTTCTCTTACTCTGACTTGCCTGAAACTCAGATGCTGACGGCTTATGAGCGTCTTCTTCTTGATGCACTGAACGGTGATGCGACTCTGTTTGCACGTACCGATGCGGTAGAAGCATGTTGGAAGTACGTTCAACCAATCTTAGACTTCAAGCAAGATCCTCAAGCACTGTTTGGCTATGCTTGTGGTACTTGGGGCCCACAGGAAGCAGATGAACTTCTGCAACGTGATGGCCGCGCATGGCGTTTCCCATGCAAAAACTTAACAGACACGGATTACTGCGAACTATGATCAATCACAAGATCTTTGCAACCCCTGAACTGGTTGTTGAAAACCTAGCAAATGAAATGAAAGCATACAGCGAGCAGGGCAAACCTGTTCACATTTCACTGTCTGGTGGCAGCACGCCAAAAATGCTTTTCAAGCTTTTAGCTGAGGCGCCTTACGCCGAAGGTATTCAATGGAATAACCTTCACTTCTGGTGGGGCGACGAACGTTGCGTTGCACCAGACGACGCTGAAAGCAATTTCGGTGAAGCAAACTCACTGTTGTTTACTCAAGTAAACCTTCCTGCTGAAAACATCCACCGCATCCGTGGTGAAGATGAACCAAAAGCAGAAGCAGAGCGTTTCGCAAAAGAGATGGCAGACGTAATCCCAACAGAAAACGGCACGCCTGTATTCGATTGGATTCTGCTTGGTGTTGGCGCAGACGGCCACACAGCTTCACTATTCCCGGGCGTAACCAACTACCAAGATGAGAACCTATCTGTACTGGCTTCTCACCCTGAGTCTGGTCAAATCCGTGTTTCTAAAACAGCGAAAGTTTTAGAAGCAGCAAAACGAATCAGCTACCTAGTACTGGGTGCAGGTAAAGTTGAGATCGTTAAAGAAATTCATACAACTCCTGCTTCAGAATTGCCTTACCCGGCAGCGAAAATCCAGTCTAAAACTGGCGAAACAGAGTGGTTCCTAGATTCAAATGCAGCAAGTGCTATCGCATAAGTGCGAATAGCCGCAAGGAGATAAAATAATGAAAGGTGATATCGGTGTAATTGGCCTAGCAGTAATGGGTCAGAACCTTATCCTAAACATGAACGACCACGGCTTCAAAGTTGTGGCTCATAACCGTACTGCTGCTAAAGTAGACGAGTTCCTAGAAGGTCCAGCTAAAGGTACTAACATTGTTGGTGCTTACTCTCTAGAAGAGCTAGTTGAGAAGCTAGAAGCGCCACGTAAAGTGATGCTTATGGTTCGTGCTGGTGACGTTGTAGACACGTTCATCGAAAACCTAATCCCACTTCTAGACGAAGGCGACATCATCATTGATGGTGGTAACACTAACTACCCAGACACTAACCGTCGTGTAGCGCATTGTCGTGAGAAAGGCATCCACTTCATCGGTACTGGTGTATCTGGTGGTGAAGAAGGTGCTCGTTTCGGTCCTTCAATCATGCCAGGCGGCGCGGCTGAAGCTTGGGAAGCGGTTAAGCCAATCTTCCAAGGTATCTCTGCAAAAACTGACGCTGGTGAGCCTTGTTGTGACTGGGTTGGTAACGACGGTGCTGGTCACTTCGTTAAGATGGTACACAACGGCATCGAATACGGTGACATGCAGCTTATCACTGAAGCATACCAGTTCATGAAAGATGGCCTAGGTATGTCTGCTGACGAGATGCAAGCAGTATTCGCTGACTGGAACAAGACTGAGCTAGACAGCTACCTAGTTGAAATCACTGCTGACATCCTTGGCTACAAAGATGAAGACGGTGAAGCGCTAGTTGAGAAGATCCTAGACACTGCAGGCCAAAAAGGTACAGGTAAGTGGACGGGTATCAACGCACTAGACCTAGGTATCCCACTGACTCTAATCTCTGAGTCTGTATTCTCTCGTTGCCTGTCTGCACTTAAAGACCAACGTGTTGAAGCTGAAGCTTTGTTTGAGAAAACAATCACTCCAGTTGAAGGTGACAAGCAAGAGTGGGTTGATGCACTACGTCAAGCTCTACTGGCTTCTAAGATCATCTCTTACGCTCAAGGTTTCATGCTAATGCGTGAAGCGTCGAACGAAAACGGCTGGGACCTAAACTACGGTAACGTTGCGCTAATGTGGCGTGGTGGTTGTATCATCCGTTCTGCATTCCTAGGCAACATCCGTGATGCGTACGAAGCAAACCCAGACATCGCGTTCCTAGGTTCTGACGAGTACTTCAAAAACATCCTACAAGGCAGCCTAGTGGCATGGCGTAAAGTAGCGGCGAAATCTCTAGAGTCTGGTATCCCAATGCCATGTACGATTTCTGCGCTATCTTTCCTAGACGGTTACACAACTGCACGTCTACCAGCGAACCTGCTTCAAGCTCAACGTGACTACTTCGGTGCTCACACTTACGAGCGTACTGACCGTCCACGTGGTGAATTCTTCCACACAAACTGGACTGGTACAGGCGGCGACACTGCTTCTACAACTTACGACGTATAATCGTTAGTTAGAATCAGTTAAGAACCTTGTTGTTCTTATCAGCTGTACACTAGAAAACAAAAGGATGCCGATTGGCATCCTTTTTTGTAGGTTCTGAAAGAGAGTCACGTAAAGTAAATTTAATACAACACTTTAAGCGAGCGCAGCTTGTGGACTTTGCACATCACTGTATTGCTCTCGTATCGACATGAAGTAATCAAGGTTTTGCTTCAGCGCAGACACACACTCTGGATCAAACATCAGCCCAGTATGCGCTTCAATGTAGTCCATTACCTTAGATGCTGACCATGCGTGTTTATAAGCTCGTTTACTCAGTAAAGCATCGAATACATCTGCTAGCGTGACAATTCTTGCCTCCAGTGGAATCGCTTCTCCAATGAGCGCATCTGGCAATCCCGAGCCATCAAACCGTTCATGATGGTGACGTACAATATTCTTGATGAACTGAACTTCTTCGCCGCACATTGAGCTGTGGTGGGAAAGGGCAACCACGTCATCAATCATCTCTTCGCCATATATCGTGTGATTGTTCATGATGTTTCTTTCTTCTTCCGAAAAACGCTCAGTACTGAAGAGCACTTTGTCTGGAATTCGGTACTTACCTATGTCGTGAAACGGGGCATATAAGCGAATGCGGTGAACGAATTGGTGGGTAATCTCATTGTTACTATGCGAAAGCGTACGTGCCAGCTGCTCGCTGTATTTTCCCATGCGAATCAGATGCTCTTTGGTTTCAGGATCTCGTGCGTGTCCCATGTTTAGAGCGATCGCTAATGAGGACTGAAAATGTCTCTGACGTTCGAAGAGTTGCACAAACAGGTTCGAAATCGCTTGGGTGAGGTAGGCGATGTCACTTTGTATTGTCTGCTTAGCAAAAAAGTCAGTGCATGATGCGTTGATGAAAACGAACCCAAGGTTACTCTCTTGGTAGTGGATTGGAGTGGTGTAGCTACTTTGGTGACCAAGCTTGAGCAGATGAGAGATTTGCTTAGTCGGATTCATCAAAGAGAGGTCATCAACAATTCTTGTTTCCAATGACTCAGCCAGACGACTCAGAGCAGAGTTGGGTTTGATCTCCTGTTCGATGTAGTGATGCTTGGCGTTTTGGCACAGTGAGTCTGAAACAAAATAATTCGATGCTTTATTTTCACTGCATAGCACCACGGATAGCCGAGATAATATGGGGTAGTGTTCACGAGCTAGCTGGAAGAGATCATCGACTATGGCGACGATGTCTTTGTCTTGGGCCGCTGCTCTACTGAAATGGGAGTAGTCAAACATGTGGCAAGCCAACCTTTAATTATAATTATGTCATTGTTTAATCGGGTTTTTTACCGTTTCGATATTCAATAAAACCATAGCACTGTGTTATTAAAATGTAATACTGCGTACTGAAAAACTTTAATGTCATCACTAAATGTATGGTTTTTGCATACGGTTACCGGAGGTTTTGTTAAGTTAAACCAGTTTCATAACCTTTGAGGTGAAGGTTTGTTTGCAGAATGTGCTTAGTCTGTATAGCGAGCTAAGGTAGGGTGTTAAGTGACCAATTCGAAATTAATTTCAAAGATAAATAGGATAACGAGTATGCTTTATGCCATCATAAAGGCATAAATAAGGGCAATGGATGTAATGCCCAAGTGATTGAGCTAGAAATGGTCAGTGATGACGGTGTTCTAGAGTAAATTCAAGGCCTTTAGTTGCCTTGAAAAAGGTAATATTATGACTGAAGAAGAAAGAATCGAACTGCAACAAAATAACCCGCTACACGGCTTAAAGCTTGAAACCATGATCACTGAATTAGTGGATCACTATGGTTGGGAAATTTTAGATGCGGCAATGCGTATGAACTGCTTTAACACTAAACCTACAGTGGCAAGCGCAGTTAAATACCTGAAGAAAACCGAATGGGCTCGTGAAAAGGTTGAAAACTTCTACCTTTACCGTTTCAAGCGCATGCCTAAAGCATCTGACATCGAATACCAGATGCCTCCGCGTTCACGTACATTCCGCCATGGGCTAGAGCCTCGTGAGCCAATGGAACTAACGGTTGAGTCTATCCACGCTTCTCAAGCTAAAGCTGCGTCTGCATTTAAAGAACGCCGCGGCGGTAACGGTCGTAACTTTCGTCGTTAATAAGAAGGCGTCGTTAATAAGAAAGCGTCGTTAACAAGAAGGCGTCGGCGATTAGTACGCCTAATTAGATAAGCGAAAAACACAAAAGGAGCCTATGAGCTCCTTTTTTAATTCGTTCGATTTAAACCGTAAATGGCTAAGCTTCGCGGTTCTTTCTTTGATTCTTCCAAAGATCTGTGACATAGACGATCGCACTGACCAGTAAGAATAGCGCTGACACAGAAAACAGAGCGGGCATTTTTAGGATCCACGCGAATGTGGCAGCAAGAAAAGCGACAAAGCAAATGAGTCGACTTGATGACATGACATGACCTAGTTTAGTGTTCATAACGCCTCCTAATGAAGTCTCACTTTCGACAGAAGAATTATCCCACCTTTGGCAAAATAAAGGCTAAAAAACAGTCTAAATTGTTATCAAATTTGCTAATTGGAGGACTCGTCTCACACATTTTGGCTTGGCTATTTTATAAGCAATAAAATAGCGAAATCGATATGAGAAGGGTGGAGTCTTTTGGCTTTGTCTTTCTAGTTGCAAGCCTTATTGACCGAATGTCTAGTTAGCTTATAACCAAGTTGGCACAGAGCTCATTTAACATAGAACCTACTTAGTATAAAACCTAGCTAGCATAGAAAAAGTAAGCGGTGATCAAAAAGCTCGCGATGATCACTGTGGTACGAACATATTGTTGAGGGATGCGGCGAGAGATTTTTGCTGAATAATAACCACCAACCAATGTACCCAATAATACAGCTAGGCCAGATGGCCAATCAATCGAGCCATTTACGATAAAAAACACGATCGCTGCGAGGGAAGCACACGCGGACACGAGCAGTTTGATACCATTCATCACGTTGATGTTGGTGTAACCAGCCAGCGCCAAATAGCTCAATGTCACAATGCCCAAACCTGCATTAAAATACCCACCGTAGATACAGATAATCAAAAGTAATAAAGCGGAAAAGAATGCGCCTGCGCTGTTGGCGTGCTTATGTTTTGCTGTAGCTTGTTTAAGCCATTTATTAAGCGTGCCACCAAACGTGAATAGCAAAGCTGCAAACAGCAGCAGCCAAGGAACGGATTGAGTGAACAGAGCTTCTGGTGTGTGAAGTAGCAAGAAAGCCCCGATACCACCGCCAATGACACATAAAGCAATGGTCAGTTTTAGCTGCTTAGTACCAGATTGAATTTCGTGGCGCAGAGCATAGGCTCCGCTAATGTATCCGGCACACGAAGCAAAGGTATTGGTCGCGTTGGCTGCTATTGGTGGAACGCCAGCAAACAATAGAGCAGGGAAGGTGATGAAGCTGCCGCCACCCGCAATGGAGTTAAGCACACCGCCAATCACCCCTGATAAGAACAGAATCAACCAATCCATAGTTTTAGAATCCAATACGTTAACTAACTGGTTACCTTACTTGAATTTGTTATGAATATCAGCGCGATGTGTGTTGTAAAGATAGGTTTGTGAGTTTGCTACCATCTTTAACCGCTGGTTTGAATTGAGGCTCTAAATGAAAAAAGGAGCCAATGGCTCCTTTCGTTGAGGTTTAGTTGATTCGATAAAGCTTTACACTTCTACTGGCTTCGCTCTAAAACTCTTAAATAGTTTCACTAGAATCGGGCTAGACAGCACCAGTACCGCCAGAATAGTGAACGTCATCGTAATAGGGCGTTCCCATAAGAAGTTCAGCTCACCATCGCTGATCATCAATGCACGTCTTAAGTTCTCTTCCATCAAGCCACCCAATATGAAGCCTAACAGTAATGGTGCCAATGGGAAGTTGGCTAGCCTTAATGCTATTGCTGCCATCGCTACCAGTAGCATCACAAATACGTCCATCGTGTTGAATGACACCAAGTACACGCCAGTGATTGAGAAGAAGATAATCATTGGCAGTAGAACCGTTCTAGGTACCGCTAGCAGTTTAGAAATATAAGGGATTAAAGGCAGGTTCAAGATAACCAGTACGATGTTGCCAAAGTACATAGATATGATGACTGACCAAAATACATCTGGGTGTTCAACGAACAAGCGAGGACCTGGCTGAATACCGTAGGCAATCAATGCACCAAGCATAATCGCGGTTGTACCAGAGCCCGGAATACCAAGCGTTAGTAGCGGAACGAATGAGCCACTTGAAGCTGCGTTGTTTGCTGATTCAGGTGCAACAAGACCACGAATGCTGCCTTTACCGAACTCTTTCTGTTTGTCTTTTGGCGCTAGGCTACGCTCCATACCGTAACTTAGGAATGCCGCAATAGTGGCTCCTGCGCCCGGTAGAACACCGGTAAAGAAACCCAGAATAGAAGAGCGGATCGAAACCGGCGCCACTTCTTTGAACTCTTCTTTGGTGACTTTCATGCTACCAATATCAGACATCTTTTGGCTTTCTTCTGCGCTGGTATCTTGCTCTGGCTTAAGAATACCCATCAAGGTTTCACCCAGTGCGAACGTTGCCATCGCTAATAATAGGAAGCTGAAGCCATCCATCAGATCCGTTAGGCCAAAAGTGAAACGTTCAACGCCAACCCCTTTGTCGATACCTACAGTTGATAGCATCAAACCAAGAATAGTCATCATCCACGCTTTGATTACCTGACCTGGGCCAGCAAACGCCGCTACAGCGGATAAACCTAATAGCATCAATGCAAAGTAGTCTGAAGACTGGAAGCTCAGTGACACGCTTGCTAGAGCCGGTGCGGCAATCAAAAGCATGATCGCTGAAAGCGTACCGCCGGTGAAAGAAGAGTAAGCCGCGAGAGCAAGAGCTTTACCTGCTTGGCCTTTTTGAGCCATCGGGTAGCCGTCAAACGCGGTTACTACCGTTGAAGAACAACCCGGAGCATTGATTAAGATGGATGACGTAGAGCCACCAAATACAGCGCCGTAATACACACCAGCCATCAAGATTAGGCCAGAAGAAGGGTCTAGGCCGTATGTAATAGGGATCATCAACGCGATTGCTGAAATTGGACCTAACCCCGGTAGCATACCGATGAAGGTGCCAACGAAACAGCCCACGATTACCATCATGATGTTCATTGGCATCACAGCGGTCGAAAGTCCTTGTAAAATTCCGTCTAACATAATGTTATCCCTACCAAAGAGTGAAGATTAAACCAGGCTCTAGGTAGATATCTAAGCCTTGAGTTAATAAAAGAAAGAACGCGATAACGAAAGGAAATGACGCGCCAAATAAAACCGCTTTACGACGCTCACCCAGTAGGTAAAAGCCTGCAAGTAAGAAGAAGCTGGTTGCTAAAACAAAGCCAAGATAAGTCAGCCCAACACCGTACAGTGCCATTAACACCAAGAAGCCAATCAGCAGTTTCCAGTTCAGCGGCGTTGTGTCACATGTGACTTTCTTATCCGGTTGTCCCGTTATTAGCAGGATCAACGAAAGGCCAATGCCGATAAACGTCAACAGGGTAGGTAAGGTTCTTGCTGTGAAGGGTTCGTACTCGTCACCGGGAAACAAAGGAATCAGCGTGGTTTGGTAGCCGTAGCACAAGCACGCCAGCATAAAGATCATGGCTCCGATGCGATCCTTCGAAAGCAAAGATTCCTTACTCAGAAATTTGGTTGGTAAGTCCGACATATCCAACTCCATTTGGGGTGGTATAAAAAGTAAAAAAGCCGTACATGAGCGAGTTAATGAAGAATGTCTGGGATCACTAACCAAAGGTGAGCGAATTACATGACTTGGTTAAGCCACTTGCCTCTACAACGAATCAGCAAGCTTTAGCAATACACTACGAATAAACAAAGGAGTTTTAGTTAACTCATGTACGGCGAAACAGGAAAGAGTAAGAGGGCACAAAGACCCTCTCTGGTTGTTGGTTACTTCAAGAAGCCAAGCTCACGCATTAGATCGCCCATCTGTTTTTCTTGGTCTTCTAGGAAGGCGTAAAAATCTTTGTCAGCTTTGTAGTTGTCGATCCAACCGTTACGGTCACGAACCACTTGCCACTCATCGGTTTTGTACATTTTGCCAAGAGCTTCGTTCCACTCGTCGATTTTTGCTTGGCTTGTCCCCGGTGCCGCGAAGAAACCACGCCAGTTAGCAAATACTGTCTCGTTGCCGTACTCAGTCAGTGTTGGGATGTTAGGCGCAGCGTCAAGACGTTTTGGAGCCGTAACAGCAAGCACTTTTACTTGGCCAGATTTAGACATCTCTAGTACTTCACCAAGGCCAGTTGAAAGCAGCTGTGTTTCGCCAGAAAGCAGTGCCGCCATCGCTTTACCGCCAGCATCGTAGGCAATGTAACGTACTTTCTTCGCATCAAAACCTTCGCCTTTGAACGCTGCCGCTACCACAAGGTGGTCCATGCTGCCACGAGCTGAACCGCCAGCAATTTTCACTTTACGTGGGTTGGTTTCGAACTCTTTAACGACGTCTTCCCAAGTGTCGTATTTAGAATCTGCAGACGCGACGATTGCACCGTAATCGGCAATGGTTGCTGCTACCGGAGTTAGGTCACGGAAAGATTGAGGGAAGATACCTGTTAGTGAGCGAACAACGATAGGCGTTGAGTTCACCATTAGCGTGTCTTCTTGGCGTTGTGCTGTTTCGATTAGGTGAGCAATCGCTTTACCGCCGCCGCCACCAGACAGGTTTTGGAAAGAGACATTTTCTACGATGTCTGATTTCACCAATACATCACCCGTACCACGAGCTGTCATATCCCAACCGCCACCAGCGCCGCCAGGGATTAGGAAGTGGATTTTTTCTACGTCAGCAGCAAAAGTGTTGAAAGAAAAGGTTGCTGCGATGATAGAAGCCGCAAGAGTAGGTTTCAGTGCCTTGAACATGGTTCACGTTCCTTATGTAGGGGATCTCTTCAATGGAGAGAAACTTATGTTTATTTCCAGCTACTAAACAGATGAGTAGGATATTGCCTAGCAGATGACGCTAAAGTTAACGGTGTGTTAACGAAATGTCTGTAATGCGGCGATATTGAGAATAAAGAACATTGGATTAATATTGTTCATAAAGTTCACGATGACGTGTTGTGCGAAGGCGAAAAAAAGAGAGCCATATCAGGCTCTCTAAAAAATTTGGAATGTTTGTAACGAATTCCTTTATTTGTCAGACGGTTAATCAGGCAAGGTCGATCCTTTTAAGATCTCAGTTGCCTTGTCAAAATCAAACTCTTCCAACGAAACTTCCAGTCGTTTGAATTCTGAAGGGGATAACCCAATCTTAGCGCCATCTTCAATGTTAAGAATTATGGTGAGCGCATCGGTGTCATCATTGGCCGTCGCCTCCAATAATTGGCGGTAGAGTTGCTGATCAGTAGTCGATGGTTGCTGCTGTTCAGAGCTCTCTTCCGACTTGGTAGAATTGGTCGCTACTGAATCTTTCGATACTTCAATTTGAGACAAGGCTTGGCTTATTGATTTGCTTAGTTTAAGCGATGCGTCGATCACATTGTCTTTCAAATCGTTGTCGTCTGGTTGTGCTTCTAGGTTTTCACACAACGTGTGCAGTTGTTTCGCCCCCAAATTACCAGCCACCCCTTTCAGTGTGTGAAGATAGCGTGGTGCGCTGCCGCCTGTTAGCTCGCTTTCAAGCTTATCTTTGTCAGAGTAGGCCTCGACAAATCGATGCAATAGCTTGCTATACAGTTGGTGATTATTGTTGGCTCTGATTAAGCCAAGCGTAATGTCTAGACCTTCAACTTTGGAAAGCGCTTCATTAAAGGCACTGTTGTCTTCTGACTCGTTAGAGCTAGAGTTCACTGATTCTGCTTGATGTGATATTGGATCAATAAACGCAGTAGGACGGGAAGGTGATACCCAATTCGCAAGAGTGGCAAACATGGAACCGACATCGATAGGTTTAGCAATAATGTCACTCATACCACAACTGAGCGCCTTTTCCTTGTCTCGCTCCATGACATTGGCTGTCATCGCGATGATCGGTATATCTTGATCGTTGATCTGCTGACGGATGTACTCTGTTGCTTCATAGCCGTCCATTACTGGCATTTGGCAATCCATCAAAATACCATCGAACGGTTGTCCGTCTGCAATGGCTTGTTGGTAAAGCTCAATCGCGAGCTTGCCATTTTCGGCTACCGAAACCTGAATTTTCTGTCCTTCTAATAGCTCAGTCGCAAGTTCTTGGTTGATCTCATTGTCTTCAACTAAGAGTAGCTTGGCTCCGGCTAGTTGCTGAACGTTGGCTAACTGAGTTTGTTGCTCAAGTTCGCTGCGTGAGACACGGTCTGAATCGAGCCCATAGAGTGAGACAATAGAGTCATAAAGATGAGAGGAGGTGATTGGCTTATCTAGAATGCTAGGCACTTCAAAGCCTCTTTGTTCAATCGCTTCAGCAAGCTCTTCTCTGTCGTAAGCGGTCAGCATCATGATCTTAGGCATTGTGTTTAGCTGCTGCCCACTGTTGAGCTCTGCGAGTAAGTCTACACCGTCTCTCTTAGGCATCTTCCAATCGGAGATAACCAAATCAAATGGTTTGTTCTGAGCGTCAGCGGTATGTAACTCAACAAGAGCGTCATCCACCGATGAACTTAGTGTTGGCGTTAGCTTCAACGACTCTAGAATGTCACCCATGATCAAGCGTGCGCTGGAGTTGTCATCGACGACTAATACTTTCAAGTCGTTAATCGATGCAGGCACCACCACTCGATGTTGCTGGATGGAATGACTGACGCGAGTGGCAATCGTAAATGAAAAGGTCGAGCCTTTGCCAAGTTCCGTTGAGACATGAATATCGCCGCCCATCAGTTGGCTTAGTTCTTTACTAATGGCGAGGCCCAAGCCCGTACCACCGTATTTTCGTGTGGTTGAGCTATCAGCCTGAGTGAACTTGTTGAATAACTTGGCGGCTTGCTCTTGCGTCATACCAATCCCACTGTCTGAGACGGCAAAGTTCAACTTGATGTCATCGCCTTGTCTTTCTGCAACCGAGATAGCGATCTTCACTTCGCCTTTCTCTGTGAATTTGACAGCATTGTTACTTAGATTAATCAATATTTGCCCAATTCTTAACGGATCCCCAATCAGGTTAGTCGGCACGTCTCTGTCGACTTGAATGAGCAGCTCTAGGTCGCGTTCTGAGGCTCGTAAGCCAACCAAGTTAGTAATATTGTCGAGTACATTCTCAAGTTGGAAGTCCACTTTCTCAATATCGAGTTTACCAGCTTCAATTTTCGAGAAATCGAGAATGTCATTGATTAGGCCGAGTAGGGTATCGGAAGAGAGCTTCACTTTATGGATGTAGTTACGCTGCGCCTTGGTTAAATCGGTTTTTAATGCCAGATAACTCATACCAATGATGGCATTCATTGGGGTACGAATTTCGTGGCTCATGTTAGCGAGGAAGTCAGATTTTGCTTGGTTTGCGGCATCGGCTTCATCTCTTGCTGCGGCTAGACTGTGTGCGAAAGTTTCTAAAGCAGAATGCGCTTTGTTAGCCAGCAAGCCCATCAACAAAATAATCACAAAGAAAATCATCCCACCGATGGCTAAATGGAACGTCACGCTAGAAGAGTCTTTTACATTGACGCTTTCTGAAAGGTGACGTTGAGAGACGAAATCTCGAAATTCTAAGAAGCTTTCATCCATTGCCGTGAGTAGTTGGTGACCTCGCATCTGTGAACTGACTAACTCCATAAATTGCGATTCATAAATGCTGATATGCTCGTCAAAGGCAGTAATTTTTACGTTTGGTGCATATAAAGTAATAAGTCGTTGTGCATTGCTAGATTTGGATTGCATCTCATTAATTACATGTGACACTTTGTCGGCAATGAGCTTCTGTTCCTTTGAATTTGCGAGCAGAAAATCTCGGTTGAATCGATTTGAACGACTTAGTAGCGTGCGAATCGCCAATAGGTCTTGCCCTATGAGCAATTGGGAAGAGAGTTCTGCTTGAGATTGAGAAACGAGATGACTCAGTTCCGCGACTTGGCTCTGTTTAGTTTGATAGAGCAAGCTAACTGAGCGTGAGAATTCAGAGCCACTTAGGGTGACTTGATTGATAAGGGATGCTCTTAACTTTTTCGAAGACGCCGGTATGCCTTGCAGCTGAACTAAGTTGGTGTAATAGCGATTTTTTGCCTTATCTACAATCTCTAAAAGTTGTTGCCCTTTGTCATCCAAAATCTGCTCTTGCAACTCTGAAATGAGCTGTGAAGCCTTTTGCATCTCAAGTTTGACTAACGAGTGAGTCTTTAGGTCGCCGTCGAGTAAATACTCTTTTTCAAGGTTTTGTATGTTAACGGCGAGAGTGGCAAGTTGACTGGTTTTTAGTGCGACGTTGGTCAGTTCTTCGTTGTTTAGTCGCAGACCGCGAATTTTCTGATTGTTTTGATTGATCGCTTGATTATGTAGATCCCTCATCTCTCGCAATAAGTCTGTTGCGGCATTAGAGCGCTCGTCCATAAGCGTTCGAGTTGATTGGTTCAACTCAACAATGTCGACATATTGCTTGAATTGAACCAAATATTCCGTGAGTAAATTGATAGGAAGGGACGTTGCATACTGGTCGGCGTAATCATTGGCCAGAGCCACGGTTTGTTCTGCTTCTTGATCAAAGTTAGAGATGACTTGTTCGCTGTAGTCGTTACTAAAAGACAACTCATAAACGCGGAGCTTATCGAGTGAGGTCAATAAGCGAGTACTGGAAGCGTATTGTTCAACGCCGATGAAGCGATCGTTGAGATTGATCCAAGCGCCTACCGCGACAGAAAACACCACGATGGCTGCGACCAGAAAGGAGGTTAAGATTAATTTCGAATCAGTAGCAAATCTTGAAACAGTATTCATAAAGTGCCTGTATTGATAAAGTACCAGCGAACTTAGTGTTCTTGTTCATCAGTAAAAGAGTCTTTGATAGTGAGCATTTCATCGAGCTTACTAATGAAAATAGGAACCAAGTTAGGATCAAAGTGATGGCCAGCTTGCTCTTGTATTAACTCAATCGCTTTTTCAATCGGCCAAGCTTTCTTGTATGGGCGTTCGCTGGTGAGGGCATCGAATACATCTGCTATTGCAACAATACGTGCACTTAGAGGGATGTCTTCGCCTGATAGCTTATGAGGGTAGCCGCTGCCATCCCATTTCTCATGGTGATAAAGAGCGATCTCTTGGGCGAGTTTTAGCAATTTAGAGTCGTTGTCTCCGATAATATCCCCGCCAATCGTTACGTGTGTTTGCATGATTGCCCATTCATCCGCATCAAGCTTGCCAGGTTTACCTAATATGCAGTCAGGAATACCGATTTTGCCAATATCGTGCATCGGAGCTGCTTGGAATAACAACTCCACCCACTCTTCACTGACGTCTAACTGTTGAGCCAAAATCTTTGAGTAGTAGCTCATTCTTACAACGTGCATTCCGGTTTCATTATCCTTGTATTCAGCGGCGCGGCCGAGCTTGCGGATTATCTCCAATCGACTCATGGCGAGAGCTTCCGTTCTCTGTCTTACCTTACGAGACAGTGCCAAGTTTTGGTCATACAAGGAGATATGTGTGACAACGCGAGCTTTCACGATAGGGGGGCTGACTGGTTTAGTGATGTAATCAACGGCTCCGAGTTCAAAGCCTTTCTGTTCGTCTACTACATCTGTCTTAGCTGTCACAAAGATAACGGGGATGTCAGAAGTGACAGGGTTACTTTTAAGTCGACGGCATACTTCATAACCATCCATCACAGGCATCATGATATCGAGAAGAATGAGATGAGGCTTTGGGTGAGTAGAAGCAATTTTTAGCGCTTTTTCTCCGGATGTCGCAGCCTTAATTTTAAAGTCGTCGTTCAGGATCCCTGAGAGGGTATGAATATTGTCCGGGATGTCATCAACAACCAGAATGATCGGTTTATCTGTCGTAATTTGATTCATTTTTCGTCCCTAAAAAATTTAATCAGATTGCTATGTTTTATATTAATAAAGCGTAGTGGAATTTGGCGGAAATGCATGATTTCAGGAGGGTTAATTGTTGGTTTTGGAATCTATAAAGATAATGGCGCGCCTATTTATTAATAGATATTTTATATATTAACCGTTATTTGACAAAGAATAACTAAATGGATTGTGTAGTAGTGCGATCAAGGTTGAATAGTTCAGGTTCTCGTTTGCTGACACTGAATCATTCAGAGTTAATTAGCCTTTCAATTAGCCTTTCAATTAGCCTTTCAAATCTATCTTGGACTTGCTACAGGGGAAGACATGCGATGCCGAATGTCGGGCTTATCTATGCTGTTTCAGTAGAACCTGATACCGACTAGGCAGATTCGCTTCATCTAACCGTTCTTCCAACATGACTGCAAGCGCGAACCAATCGTCTAGCCTACTTGTTACTGAATCAAGCATCGCGTATCGAGGTGTGTAGCTTTCAAAGCGAAGCGCAGTACGTTCAGTTCCTATTTTAGTAACGGAGCCAAAGTCGATGAGTTGAGCTTGTCCTTGTGGGCTGAGCACGATATTGGATGGCTTAATATCTCCATGAACAAATCCAGCAGTATGGACTTGGTTGATGGCTGATTCTAAAGTGCTAAGCCATTGAGAGGGCATATCGGCATTGATATTTGAGTTGCTTTGAATTTCCAGCAGTGTGTTACCACTTAAGTGAGAAAGCACCAGGCAGTCAGTCTGATGACGAGAAAAGTAATCACAATAGTTCGGCCAGGTATCTTTTTTATTAGAGTCGGTATTGGTATTTGAATACAGAAACTCAGCCTCTTGTTTTAAAAAGTGACGGTGCTTGAGCTCTTGAGCATATTTAATGGTCACCAGTCCCCAACTAGGATGCTGGGCTCTGAAAACTCGTAGACTTAAGCGAGTGAGATTAGTGTAGCCATGAGCTGTAAACGCTTGTCGAAGCTTTTCATCTATCACACCACCTTTCACGTCTTCTGTGTTTGAAGAGACAATATCCTCTGCAGGTTGAGCTCGCCTTGATAGGCAAGACGAGCTCGTTGTGAAAGCGTTATTAGATCCCACTTGGCAGAGAGAATCCGGAGAAGAAGCCAGGAACAAACGGGTTCGATTGACCCTGAGTCTTGATTGTTAATTTCACCTTGCTGTCACCGTAAACAAATTCTACCTGGGTGTCTTGTGCAGACGTAAAGTTCACATTTGGTTCGAATAAGCGGAACCAACTCCATGTGCCTTTTACTGTGTTCTGGCCAATTGTAGAGTCCTGTGCATTAAGCTGAATACCTAGCTTTTCGATAAACTTCGCGTCACCTTGCCACGATTGCTGGCTCCATAACGTCGGCCCATGACGATAGGTAAAGATTGGCTTATCCGAAATGATCGAAAACTCCGTTATGTTTGGCGTCATATCGACGGCTTTCAATTGGAAATTGATCAGGATGTTCGATGGGTCAGCTAAGAACAGGGCACTTTTTATATCGCCGGCTTTGTCCATCATTGTCCAAACCTCTGGCGTAATCGATAAGCCTGTACCCGGCAGTAGTCCCGGTAAATAAGGCGCTTCGTCGCTATCTTTAACGAATCCATTAAGGCGAGTTTGAGAGAACTTATCGACGATGCCATTCGTAACGAAGAAGGCTTTCACATCCGCCACACTGACATCCGTTTTAGACTTTCGATTGAACGGATAAAAAGAGGCCAAACGCTGTTGATAAGGCTGATAAATTTCGTTCGACCACGCTGTGTTTAAGTAGTCGTGAGCCAGTGACATCACCGTTTCATTACTTTGGTGTACCACCTTGTTAACCAGTTCTTGAGCGACCGCTAAATGGCTGTTGGATAGGCTCGATAGGGACGCAATAGGGTTACCGGCTTGCAAAGTGACGGACAGCGTATCAAAGGCAACCTTTTGCGGCTCTTTGGTTTCGTAAAACTTGTCTCCCCACTTTTTAGCGTTGATAAACGCAGTAAGCAGGTTATCGATTGGCTTCTTACCTTGGTCGTTAGGCGATACCTGTTTTTTGTAAGCTTGGAAGCTGAGTGATATCTGGCGAGCGGATTCTTTTTTGTCAGGGTCTTGAATCGGCATACTCGCAGGATCTTGTTTCTTGTCATCCTCTACAGGGATTTCAAGCTCAACATAGGTGTATTTAGCGATCGTCGAGTACAAGCTGACTAATGGGTTATTGCTCGCTTCCGACAGGCTCGTTAATGCACTTTTCAGTTGTGTAGGATTAGCCACTTCTTTGACTTCGACATTACGAACCAAATCACGCCAATAGTTGATGTAATCATTCTGGTAAGTTTGCTTTAACTCTCGACTGATTCGATGCAGCTCCAGTGCGCTAGGGTAAGCTCCTGCAACGCCTTCATAAGACTGTAAAGCGGACTTCAGAGTCGGGGAATTCACCGATAAATCGAGTTGGTTAAACCCCGCCGGGGTAAAGATATACGGAACCAAGTAGCCAGCGTAACTCGGTGAAAACTGAAGCACTGAGCCGAAATTTTCACCAAGCTCACCGCGAATGTCGACACGCTTAGCATAGGCCGTAGAACTCTGAATGTGTTCGTATAGCAGGGTTTCAATGCCCGTTTGCGTGATGACTTTCTTCGCTAGGCTTTCTAAATCATGATTCGATTTTACTGGCGTTAGGTTACGAGCAAAGATGTCATTGAGTAGCACATCAAGCTGAGCAATGTTGACGCTATCTGCTTCGCCTTGATCTTGGAGCGTACGAATGTAGTAGTTCTTGAGTTCTTGGACGTTGGTTCTGTCTTTGCTAAACAACAGACGATAGTTGTTTAACAGAGATAGCGTCTGAGATTGATCCTCAAGGTTTACATACACAAACAGGTCTTTCTCTAGCGTATTCTCCATTGAAGGAATCAGGACTTGTTGTAGCTCGGTGAAATAGGCTTCTTCGACTTCTTCCTTGATGCTCGGATTTGGCATAAACGGCAGGCTGTACCAAGGCTCTGGCTGCTTGTAGAGGTTATAGATACGCTGCAGTGAGAATAGGTTGGGGATATTGTCAGCCATGTTCTCGATGTCATAAGGCGATGCCGATATCGCCTCTTTATAACGCTCAAGCATGATATCCGCTCTGGTTTCACGTTGATTCTGGAAATCAAAATCAAACTTAATCACCAGCAACACAGCGGCGAGCAAGGCAATCCAAGATAGGGTGAAAACGACTTGGTTAACGAGCAGAGTGTTCTCTTTGCGTTTGTTGACGCCGACCAGCTCATGTTCCGATAGGATCACGTGAGTCATTAGGTATTGAGCAAATAAGGTTTGGTTAACCGGGATTTGCTCGTTTTGTTGATAATGCTCGTGACCTACTGAGTAAGAGACAGCGCTCGCCAATAAATCTGACTGCGCTGAACTTTGTCCATCATGCGTGAAGTAAAAGCCGCGGAATTGCAGAGCATCACTAAGTTGTTCTCCTCTGTATAAACGATTGAGGAACAACCAAAGATTCTGCTTTAATAATCCAAACTGGAAAGGGGCACTGGCTATGGAGTTGCGATAATCTTGATTGAGTTGCCCGGCAAGCGCATTGCTCATATTAGCAATCAGTTCGCTGATCAAGTGGTCATACTCATCGTTAAACCAGTCTGCATCGATCCCACCGTGTTTAGAGTAAGGCGCGGTGGCACCAAACACTTCGTCTCTTTTGGATTCATCAAATGCTGAGAAGAACTGACAAAAGTCACTGATGCTACCCATATTCGAGATAACATTATAAATCGGTAAGCTGACCCCAAATGCTTGATTAAAAGTCTTAATGGTCGATTTAAGCTCGTCAGCTTGCTGTGTAATTTGCTCATTGTTTTCTAATAACGAGGAAACATCGGTGGTAAGCAATAAGCCATTGGCGGCTTGTCTTGGTCGCCACGCAGTTAACGATTGACATAGCGTTTTCAGGTACTCAGGGTGTTGGTCTTCTCCCATACTGATAGAAACCAAAATCGAGTGCTCACTGACCCAAAACAGGATTGGGAATTCAATGTCATTGCCGAAGTCATCGAGCTTATACGCTTCATAGCCCATTTGAGTGATGATGCTTTTGTCTTTATTTGGGTTCTGACTTAGTAATAGATAGATTGGCTGGTCGTAACGGCTGGTTAAGCGAGTTTTACGTTTCTGCCCACTGATCATTCGCTTGAAATGACTGGCTAGTTGCTTTTGTCGTTTTTGAATCAATTCTTTATCTAATGACTCTTCTTGTGATTTTGCGCTGCGTTTGATCAGCACCCAGTAACAAATGAAGCCGATAAGCGTGGATATAATGGCGATAGTGGCCAGCGCCCACACCAAATAAGCGTTGAGAGGTGTTAGCAGAATGACGCTAGAAGCGACGGTAAAAGAGGCGACAGAGGCTAGGGCAGAAATGCCTACTGTTTTTTTTACATTGCCTGACTTGTTTGATTTGGCATCCGGCATAATCAGTTAGACTCTTCCTTGTTTAACTCGTGTGCAGAAGTGCGAACGATAATGGCGTTTATTTGGTCGTTTTCGACATACCACGCCTTTGTGCTTCTCGCTTCTTCTGAGGTGTTTGTTCTTAGTATCACTCGGTAGTACTTCTTGTAAGGAGAGATAATCGGCTCATAAGCTGAAGGTGATAGGTTCTTGATGAAAGCTTCGGCGTTTTTCTTACTTGAGAAGGTGGCGAGTTGAACCAACCAATTTGCTGTACTTGGCGTAAAGTCGTTGGTTTGTGATGCTTCTATTGCGTCCGCTTTGCTGGCGTGACGAGGTGGATTTACCAAGTCTTTATCATCGCTGATGAATACGATGTCCTTGATTTCGCCTGATAAGACGTAACGTTCGCTAAAGCTTGGCAAGAATGTGAAATCACGCGCTCTTTGCTCGTGGGTCTTGGTGTACCAAAATTCAGTTAAGCCAATGCTGGTGGCGATTAAACAGAAGAAAAACAGGCTAGTGATGAAGTAACGTTTACGCCTAGTCGGTTTCCTTACTTCTGGGAGTTTTACTTTAGTACGACAATGCACACCGCTAGCCGAGCGATATTGGCTGATGGTTTGTTCTAACTGATGAACAAACGCTTTTAACTGTTCAGCGCCGCCTTCACGATATTGGCCTTTGAATCCAATATTGATAAATAGGTAGATGATCTCTAAAAGGTCTATCAGCTTGTGGGGCTGTCTTGCGGCTTTTTCTGCAACGGAGAAGAACAGTTCGCCACCGTTACGCATGCCAAACAATTCGCTCAGCAGGGTCTTGTTTTCCCAGCCGCGTTTCTCTCCCCATTCGGTGTAGATGATGAATTCATCAATGACTACAGCGTATAAAAAGCACAGTTTATCGATCACCGCGATAGGGTAAGTGAGCTCGGTTGCTTGAGCTTTTATGTCGTTGATGCCTTGAATAAATTGTTCACGAAAGACCGTGAGATCTTCGGGTTCAGACAGTGTGGATATCTTGAGTGTTTTAGTCAGTAAATCACTGCTGATGTTGATCAGTTGATTCTCTGCCTTATCAAAATGACGCAGAAACTCTTCTTGAGTGCTGGTGGAGTGTACAGCAACCAATTTAGAGAATGCCTGATCAGACTCTGTGTTAGCAGAGCCTTTTGATGCTTTATCGATGACCAGTGTTTCTTCGTCTAAATAATCCATAGCCATTATCTCAACGCGTATAGAACGACTTCGAGAGCAGGAATGCGCGCATCAACGTGTAGGGCAATCGCGTCACGTGTGTCTAGCATGTCTAACCAATTTCGGTCCTTGGTATCCACTTCGAAATAAGCGACGCCTTGCATCGGCTTAAGCTCGCTTGGTGCAATCGGAAGCGGTGTCAATGAGATACCAGAAAGCGAGCTTCTCACTAGCTCTACAATCTTGTTGTTACTGCTTAACTTGGCCGAGATTGGGAACAACTCATTAAGCTCTGTACTGCTGATGTCGGATTTAACACTTAGAACGAAGCGACGGTTATAAACGCTGCTAGGGTCTTTGATTAACGTGCGTAGTAAACGGCGTTTCTCAAACAGTGAAATATCCCATTTAAATTCGATGACTGAATCTTGTTGAACCAGTGTGAGTAGGTTCCGTAGGCTCGAAAACAGCGGGTTAAAGTTGTCATAGAGCTTGTCATATTTTAGAGGCTGACACTCACCTGGAATCGCTGGTGTTAACGCCATGACTTGAGCTTCAAATTGTTTTAGCTTTGAATACAGTTCATGGGTAGGGTATTTGGTGTTGCTGATGGTCAACTCAAACCACGGTAGCCATGTGTTGAGAGTTTGCAGCCATAGAAAATCTTGCATCATAGACTGAGGGCTTTTTTGACCTTGGCCAGCTTCAATGCGTTTTAAAAGGTTTTGAGCTCGGTTGCTTACCAGCGCGTGGATCTCTTTAACTCGTTCGCTGAGTAGGGTTGAAGCGCCGTAATGCAAGCAAGCAGGGATGAAGGCTCTATCAAGCATGACTTCGTCTGAGTCGCTGATTTCTAAAATCTTAGCCACTGGAATGAGGGTAAAGCCAGAGGTGTCTTCTCCCGCGAATTTGAGCCCGATATTCAGCTGAGCTACGTCGACTTCGACGCTGGCGTTTTCGGAGGTAGAAGTATCGAATACATTGATTGAACGGGTGATGTAACGACTCTGTTCTTGGCCATCTTCGCTGTAGTCATTATTGCCTTGCAAAGAGATTGGCAGAGCAAGGTAGACGATAGTTTCGATGGTGCCTTGCGGAATATCGACAACAATCTCTTGCTTGAGGTTGAATTGGGTTCCATCGGGGAACACACCTGAACAGCTCGGTATAGACAGCTTGCCGATCTTTAAGAGATCGTGGTTAAGCACTAGCTCGGTGATGCCAAAGAAAGGGGCAAAACCAGCCAGTGTTTCAATGTTCTGACGAATGTAGTTTTGCACATAGCGATCTTGCTGCTGAAAGTGCTGAGGGGCAATAAACATCCCTTCTTGCCACACTACTTTTTTGAAAGCGTCCACGTAAAATCCTTTTCTATTATTTTTATATATTGGCTTTTTTATTAAAAGATTTGCCACCAGCTCGAGTCAGGCTGTATCACGGCTAACTCTGCTTTCTTCCCTGTAATCGTTAACTCTAAGGTTTGCTCTGGATCTGAAGGCATAATCAAAACGGTCTTGGTTGTGCCATTCTGGTAATCCGCGAATTCGACCAGAGCTGCAATGTATTGCGTGTTTTTGTTGATGTCTAACGTCAGCTTTTGCTCTGAGTTAGGTAGTACAATCGGTAATACCTGTTTTGAAACTAAGTTTGCCGCCAATAACTGCAGGTCATTGTTGTACAAATCAATAAACGGCAGTTGTTTGAACAGCTGTTGATCCGTGAGTTGGTAAAGCCTAACCACAACTGGGTTCGCTTGGTCATCATTGTATTGGTTGACGGTCGCATCAGCTTTAACGGTCAACGAATATTGAGTGACAACAGGAGCTGGATCTGATGAAGAACACGCTGTGATCAGTAAACAAAGCGATAAGAGTATGAGGTGTTTCATTCTCTTTCCTCACTTTGTTTCTGCATGTTCTCCATAAACAACGCTTTGAATTGGCGTCTGAAATCCCCGTTGTCTTGACGATGTTGAAAGTGCTTTCGGTAAATCTTCCAATACTTTTTATCTTTGTTGGTAAAAATGCTGCTACTGACATACTCACTAAATTGGCTCTCAAGCTGCTTTGGTGCGAATTCATTTAAGAACTGATCAACGGTTTGTTCTAGGGCGTCGAACAGCGCTTTTTGTTGAAGCTGAGGATTCTGTAAGTATTGTTGGTTCTTTTCGGTCAGCGTGATGAGTTTGTCGATTGACTCTTCAATGCGAGTATTGTTCTCAACATTGACGGGCAGATATTCTAACTCTGCAGAAGAGAGTGAGTTGTTATCGGCGTGAGAGATTTCGTCTACTTCAATGTTCGGTATGACTTTGTCATCGTCCAAATCTTCAAACGGATCAGATGAGAAGGGGTCGTCACTCAGAACATTCTTCGAAGAGAAATTCGAGGTCTTCTGAACGGTAGCAACTTCTGGTGAGTCATCTAAAAAGTCAGTATCGCTGTCATCAAGCTTTAAGTTAAAAGGTTCTATAAAAGTTTCATCCTGTGTGGTGTTATTGGCCGCGTTGACCTTTGGATCACTCAATAGGCTAACCAGCAGTGTATAGCCACCAAGTTTGATGATGTCGCCGTCGGTAATGACGTACTCTTTCTCTTTTGCCAGAGACTTGTCGTTTAGTGATACGCCATTGTTACTGATGTCTTTAATCACGTAACCACGATCTGTCGGGTAGAGCTGACAATGAGTTCTCGAGATCCATTTTGATTGATCTGGCAGCGCAATATCACATGACGGAGAACGACCTAAGCTTCCGCCACTTTCGGGCAGATACGTCACTCTAGAGGAAACAACCTCTTCAGCAGGTACAGAAATCATGTGGACACTGATGGACAATGGCTACTCCTTGCACTTGGATATGGCTGAATTAAAACTGTCTAAGAAACCCGAATAGGTTTTAAGGAATCGATTCGAAAAATAGACCCCCATATCCTTGGTATCTAAATTCGTCGAATTGAAGTAATCGAGTGGTAAAGAGGCTTTGTTCAATTCTCTTTTAAAGACCAACTCATCTTCTAAAACAACATCAATTTCCCTTTGTTTTAAAAATCTTAGTAATACTTTAGCATCTCGTGGCTGCTTAACGACGTTAAATCCATTACGTTTTAGCCAAAACCATTTGTTTGAGCCAAATTTGGCAGAAAAGTTAAGGTTTAACTTTGACAATTCATCAACCTTCGGCTCAACTCCTGGGCCAAAATACCAATTCAACGTCTGTTTTGCGATGGGTGCTGAGAGCGTAGCGTATTCATCACGCTCAGAAGTTTTAGTGGCGACGAAAAAGCCGTGTTGGCTACCGCTATGCACGCGCAGTTGTGCGTCCGACCAAGTTGTCATTGTGAGTTGGTAAGGCTGTCCCATTATTCCTAAGGCACATTTAACCTTGTCCAAAGCAATTCCTTGCATTGTCGCGTTTTCGTAGCTTTGGTAAGGCGGCCAATCTTGTGTGGTCAGCATTAGGCGAGATGGCCCAATTTTTACTTGAGCAGAGACACTCATCGACCAAAACGTCGAGATGAGTAGGGTGACTAACGATAGTCTGATGGTAGAGGCTCTAGTTAACGTCATTAGAGTGTCCTATCACTTCAGAAATCTTCAAAATAGACACTGGCGGGTAATAGTCGAGCTTGTGTGCAGCCTCGATATTAACAATATAGGAATATTGGCTTAGTGATTCTATTGGGATGTCTGAAGCTTTTTGAGTTCCTTTCAATATGTTCTTCGCTTTGTATCCAGCGAATTGACCAACATTGTAGTAACGGCTAACAATGCCAAACAGGGCCTTATGTTTTCTTATCGGACTCTCGGTCGCCGAAAAAGTAGGTATACCTGCGGAATGTAGCCCCGATACGACTTCCCCACCTTGGGTGATAATGTATGAGTCCGGGGGTAAATAAGCCATATCGATACCATCACGTTTCATATTGTTTATCGTGATGTTAATTAAGTCGCTGTTTGACTTGGTTTTATCAATGTTTAATGGGTACAACATAACACGCTTGTTATAAATTTCCGATAACTCCATCATTTTATTTGCGGTGATAATCGAATTATTTTCGTCAGCGTTATATATAACCCCAAGGCTTGAAATGTTATTGAGCTTTTCTATCGCTTTAAACTGTATTTCATGGGGTACGATGTGCGATACACCAGTAAAGTTTCTGTCTGTTGAAGATAAATCAGTGATTAACTTCGAACCCACTGGGTCGGTCACGATACTGAATACTACGGGCGTCGTGTTGTTTATTCTAAATTCGCTAGGTTCAGTGTAAGTTCCTAATAAATTCAATGTGATAGTGGTACCAAATGAATAAATGAGGTTGGCTTCTTTATATTCTAGATCTCTTATATGTTGTTTGAGCTGAGCTTTATCTCGGTTTGCATCAAGAACGGTAAATCTCACATCAATATGTTGGGATAAATAATCCATGAAGCCTTGTTCGGCGTCCGTTACTCCCCGCCATAATAAAAGAATGACGTGTTTTTCATCACTCTTAGCAAATGAAGATGGGGACATTAAAATAAAGCTGAGAACGAACACTATAAATCTCATGATTGAACCCCTAGCTTCTGTTTATCAGACTTCAGGAATATCGAGAAAAACACAATTAAACTAAAGGAACTCGCGAGAAGCGACGCGCCAAATATAAGAATAGTTTGGTCGTAACCGAAGATACTCAAACAAACCCCAGCCAGCATTGGCCCCGCGATATTACCGATACGCTCTGTAAGTCTAAATATACCGATGATTTTTCCCTTCTCGATGCCCTGACCAGACAGGAGGTCGATGACCAAAGGTATTTGTGGAGAAACACAGATGCCGTGTGCAATACCAATAATGATCACGATAAGTAGCAGCCCTAGTGTGCCTTGGAAGAAGTAGAAATTGAGCAAGGCAAGGGATGAAAGCAAACCACCGATAAAAATGAAGGCCATTTTGTTTTTAAGCTTATCAACTAATATCGCGCTTAATGGTGAAATTAATATGATAGCGAGGCCATACGCCATAATCACCCGTCCAGAAACAGAGCTGCTTTCGCCTAGGAATTGCAGATAGACAGGGCAGATGTAGTAGAGGAAGCCTGTCAGTACGATCTTCGCCGGTATCGCACTGAATATCGTAATTAATGCAAAATACTTATTACTTAATAACAGCTTAAAGTCTTTCAGCTGAACGGGTTTACTCGCGTTGCTGGTGGTCGACTTTTCAAAGAACACATAGACCAACAAGACACTCAATGTTGCCAATAGCCCTGCGAGCATAAATGTTTCTGAGTATCCAAGTTTCTCGGCGAGGATCCCGCCAATGGCGGCGCCACATAAAGAGCCAGAAAAGAATGATGATAAGAAAGTCGCCATTCCTTTGGTGCGATTGGAATCGTTAGTGGTATCTGACACATAACCTTGCGCTGAAATAAATACGATACCGTAGCCTACAGCGGTAAAAGCCCGAGCTACTAACAGGAGTTCGAGAGATTGAATGAAAGCAGTAGCAACCAAGCCTATACAAGTGATGAGTCCACCTGTCATCAATGAATGTCTTCTGCCTACTTTATCTGACCAGTAACCTGCAAATGGCAGTGAGATAGCCCAACACAACATGAACAGAGAAATGGGCAAGCTCGTGACTAGGTTTTCAGGGATCCAACCGGTTGTGTTTTCCAGTGAAGAGACAAATCTAGGGAAGAAGGCGAGTGAAGATGCTTCTGAGAACACCAATAAAAACAGGGGTAAGCGAATGAATCGAAAGTCTTGCTTATCGATGTCTTGTGATGGTTGAGTCGGGTTGAGCTTAGTAATCGCTTGGTTAGTCAGATTGAGCAGTTTGCCTATTTCATCGCGCGTAGAGATCTTGGCTAAGTGATTCACGATGTCGCGGTTGACCAGCATGAACACTTTCTTTACCTGATTCCAAGGCGAAATAATCATGAAGTTACACATGAATAGAATGATTTCTGCAACCACAAGGCAAGAGGCAACTAACACGGTAATCATGTCCATGACGCTTTCTTTAAGCAGGTTAATGATTAAGTTGTTGTCGGTGGTGACATTCAATTGAATCGTGTGGCTGTTGTTGAGTGAGAATGTCGATTCGCGGATAGAAGGGTGATCGACCTGTTCTGCAGGGTAACGATAAGAAGTGCCCGATTGTCCTTCAAAGTTAATCGATAGAATCTCGCTATGATGATCAACGAAGAACGCAAATTCGTCTTCTAAGCCATGTAGTTTATCGGCAGGAACGCCTTTATCGAGTAGCTCTTTAATCATTTGATTTAAAGAGTCGCCAATCAGATTGGACTTCTGTTCGAGTTTAACCTCATAAATCTGTGAAAACTTGTCTAGAGATTGATACGAAACTCCTAGGTTAGCAATGATCGTCAACAGGATAGCAAGAGAGATGATAAACACAGGAAAGTGTTTGTTTTTCAACTTCTCAAACTTAGACAATGAATTCGGGGATTGCAGCGCCTTGTGAGCTTGGGTAATCGTTGGCAGTAATTCATCCGAATCGGTCGCGGACTCAAATATTGCAGTTGCGCCTTTTACTCGGCCGACAATACCTTTCAATAGGTACTTCAAAGCGACAAAGGCAAACAGGCAAGAGAGTAGTATCCAAATTGCCGAGTAGAGGAACTGGAGCTTGAGCAAGAAGGTTTTTTGTTGTTCTAACAGAGTTGTGGAGTAGTAGAGCTTTACTTGCCCCTCAACTAATCCAAAAGAGTTGGTGATATCGAGCGATAGCTGACGGTTATTCTCGTTGTTTTGTTCTCCGGTACCAAACAGTCGTTCGCCAGAGCTTGAGACGACAACCAAGGCGGTAATACCGTCAACGATTTTTAATCGACGATCCAGCATGCCTTGTATGTTTGATATTGCAGAAAGCGGCAAGCCTAAACTGATCGCTTGGTTGATATCGTTATGTGTTTCTTCTAATACAATTTCATAGATGGAGTCGGAGGTTTCAGTGAGCCTTTTCTCGAAATTAAAATAGTTCAGCGTTGCATTTAAGGTGATGGAAAACAGCAAAACCGCCATGATAGCAAGCATCAACTTAACCCGAAGTGAAAGGTTAATTAATGAAGGTTTGGTCAATGTTTGGCTGGCTTTGCTGTTCATAGTTAAAACCTACTTAATCGATAAATCGAAGTCAGCACTATTGTTGGTTGCGCTAACGGTGACTTGAGTAATAGGTTCGCTTCGGCTTAGCCTTCCAATACACTCTTCAGCTAACCTCGGCATCAATGAACGATTAATGATTTGCTCGACTGCACGGCCCCCTGTCGTTGGATCGGTATTACGGTCAACCACGAATTGAATGAAGTCTGCGTCCCAAGTAAAGGAAGCTTGATATTGTTCTGCGAGTTTCTTCTTGATTCGATTTAGCGAGATCTCAGTGATTTTCGCTAACTCTTCATCGTTAAGTGGGTAGTAAGGGATAATGGTGGTTCGTCCTAAGAAAGCGGGTTTGAAATATTGCTGCAGATCTGGACGAATTGCTTCAAGCAGCTCGTCGTTGTCGATACGATCTGGTGTCTTCGCGCACACATCACAGATAGCTTGGTCAGCTGCGTTCGACGTCATGATGATGATGGTGTTTTTGAAATCGACAGTTCGACCTTCACTGTCTTTGATATGGCCTTTATCGAAGATTTGATAGAACAAGTCATGCACGCCAGGGTGCGCTTTTTCCATCTCATCCAACAATAGTACTGAGTATGGGTTACGTCGGATAGCTTCCGTCAACACACCACCTTCACCAAAGCCAACGTAACCAGCAGGTGAGCCGAGTAGCATCGAAATCTTATGCTCCTCTTTAAACTCGGTCATGTTAATAACGGTAAGGTCATTGCTACCTCCGTACAGTTGCTCCGCAAGTGCCATGGCGGTTTCAGTTTTACCCACACCACTCGGACCACACATCAGGAACACACCAATTGGTTTACGATTATCGGTTAACCCGGCGCGTGATATGCGAATCGCTTTTGCGAGCTCGTTTTTCGCGACATCTTGACCAATAACTCGAGTATTAAGCTCGTCTTCTAGGGTCAGCAGCTTGGCGATTTCATCACTCATCATGTTGCCAACAGGAATACCGGTCCAATTCGCAATCACTTGAGCAATGGTGTTGTCGTCTACCATGGCGTAAACAAGAGGTTCTTCACCTTGCAGGTCGGCCAATTCAGTACGCAGGGTGTCGAGCTGTTTTTGCTTGTTAGCGTCGACAGCATCTTGCTCTTGTTCTTCGGTGATCTCCTGTTGAACCGATTTGATTTGGTCAACTAACTCAATCTCTTTTTCCCAACGTGTGTAATACGCTGCCAATGCTTGTTGGTTTTCTTCAATCGACTGTGTGAGTTCTTTGATCAATTCAGCGCTATTTGAGAACAACGCATCTTCTTTTTCTAACGCTGACTTCTCGTTTTCTTGGTAACGAATAGTTTGCTCTAACGTTTCTAATACTTCTGGTTTCGCACCTTGTGTCAGTGCGATTCGTGCACTCGCAGTATCAAGTAGGCTAATGGCTTTGTCTGGCAGTTGGCGACTTGGAAGGTAACGAATAGATAAGTTGACCGCCGCTTCAATCGCGGATTCAGCAATAAAAGCGCCATGGTGAGCTTGCAATGAAGCGGCTACACCACGCAGCATTTGCATTGCATCTTCTGCGTTAGGCTCTTCAATGGTCACGACTTGGAATCGACGTGTCAGTGCAGGATCTTTTTCGAAATACTTTTTGTATTCCGCCCAAGTTGTCGCGGCGATGGTTTTGAATTCACCACGCGCCAAGGCTGGTTTTAGAAGGTTTGCCGCGTCGTTTTGTCCGGCAGCGCCACCTGCACCAATAAGGGTGTGGGCTTCATCGATAAATACGATGATGGGTACTTCTGAGCTTTTCACTTCGTTGATGACGTCTTTTAAGCGGTTTTCAAACTCACCTTTAACGCTCGCACCAGCTTGCAGTAAGCCAAGGTCTAAAGAGTGGATTTGCACGCCTTGTAGAGCACTAGGGACTTCGTCGGCTGCGATTCTTAACGCTAAGCCTTCAACAACAGCGGTTTTACCTACGCCGGGTTCACCGACCATAATCGGGTTGTTTTGGCGTTTACGACACAAGATATCAATCGCTTTTCTTACTTCGGCATTACGGCCAGAAATAGGATCGATATTGCCGTCAATCGCTTGTTGAGTCAGATTCACCGTGTACTTGCTCAGTGCATCGTTGCCTGCTGGGGTAGTATCGACAGAGCCACCGGCTGAAGGCGTTGCAGAATTACGGGCAATAGGGGTTTTCTTGATCAGACCTTGCAGAGATTCGAGTGAAACACTGCTCAGTGTTTCTAGCTGCAGGGTGCTGACGCCTAACACGTTCTGTTGCATCAACGCTTGAATTAGATGCAAGCTGACGATTTCGCCATGACCATAGTTTACCGATGCAATCATCCAAGCATCTTTTATTAATTCAGTTAAGCCATGGCTTAGTGTTGGCTGACCTTCGCTGCCTTTTGGAAGCATAGATATTTTTTTGGAAAGCTCATTCACTAGCGCGTCTAATGACAGCTTTTGAGATTCGCACAACGCCATTAGCTTCGGATCTTTTTGGGAAATAAGCTGAAGGATCCAGTGTTCTGTTTCTATCGCTCCAACACCTTGGTTCATCGCCGCGCCCGCAGACGCTTCCAACGCTTGCTTCAGTTCGGGAGATAGCTTTCCTACTAAGTTAGTGAGAGTTACTTGTGTCATAGTCAATTCCTTGTATCTCTAAAATCTACACATTCCGTATTTATGAACTACAAAAGCAAAATCTTTACGGTTTCATTGGGGTTACGCTCAGGTGCAAGGTAGTCAATTTCACCTAAACGAGCGGCTATAGAAACCTTGCTTGATAAACGGGGTTTGGTTAAATATGAACGTTTGACGTTCAGATAAATGGCAACAGGCGTACTGTCTTTTAAATAGTGCTGAGTCAAAGACAGCACGGCTTTTGCAAATTGGTCATCTTTTTGAATCTCGAGGAACTCATTTCTGTTCTTTGGGGTAACAAAAATACTCAAGTTGTTGAAATGAGCTAGGCAGGTTTTGCCGACCAAAAAACCTTGCCCTAAGCGACTGTTAAAATCTCGATTAACACCGATGCGAGTTAACGAGTCGGTCGGTAATAGACGTTGTTCAAATGCCTTGCACTCCACCTCGATGGAGTAAGGGAAGAAGTCATTTAAAATCTTTTTCAGAGTCGTCAGATTTCGGCTTTGCTGGCTTAGCAGTAGTGAGTATTGGAGGTACTCTTTGTGCTCTTTTCCAAGCGCAGCAAAGTGGTTCAATAATGCTGTTTTCTTTGGGTTTTGCTCACTTTCAACGAGCAGCCAACGTCGAGCATTGGTTCGATAGGTGATTTCAAAGTGTCGTTGATTAAATACGTCGAGAAAATCTTGCAGCGAATGATCTTCATTGTGGATCGCGGCTAACAACTCTTCGTATATGTAATTAGGTATCACGCCTTTAACGCCCGAGAGCGCTTGTTTTGCCAATCTGAGTTTGGCTTTGTTCCCCTTTAACGAGAAGTATTGGATCTCTTGAGGGTTGCCAGTCGGCATCGCCTCCGATTTCAATTGGATCTGTATCGGCGCGCTACTTTGGGACTGAAGCTGCTCCAATAGCCTCATTGCCTGAGAGAAGTCGTACTTTTCAGGCTGAGCGGCTAGGTCTTTGATGAAAGGCTTCATATATCCCCCTTGCAGCCTAAGCGCTGGTTACTTTCAGTTCGCATCATTGCCGATATTCGCTGAGTTATAAGCACAATTGACTACCGTGAATCTTAGGGTACTTTTTAACGACACCATCTCGTCCGTAGATTCGGATCTTGAGTTGGATATAGCGATCAAAGCTACAAAATTGTTGGAAGAAGCGATTCAGTACATCTGCAAACGCCAAGTAGGGTGAGGTTGCATCGAGTGTGAGTTCAATCTCTGTTCCTGGAGAGAATACGTTTTTGCCCAGAACGCGAATCGCAGACACTTGAGAGTTAAACGTGATCGAGTGAATCATTTGAATTTCAGCGCTCGATACTTGTTCTCGACTGCACAAACTCAACATATGCTTGAGGTCTGCTACCGGATTACTAGACTGCACCAGTGATGAAAAGTTGGTGTTCAGTAAGCTAATGAATTCCCAATGGATATTTTGGTCGACTTCCTTTGTAATGGGTGCCGAAGGCGGATAAATAGGTGAAAACTCACCGGGTAAATCAATACTCTCGAGACATTCCAGAGTGCCGCTTACGCCACACGCTTGCTTGCCATTTGTACACAACAAGTGAGTACCAAGTAGCTTGCTAAATTCAGCCTCTGGCGCTTCAGATAGCGAGATTGCGATGCTCATTTCACCAAAGAGATTGTGTTTACTTTGCCAGTAGTCATATTGCTGATTGTGGGTGTATTTCTCTTTAAAAAGAGGAACTAACGGTATTTCACCGTTAGGCGTGATTTCATACACCTTCTGAATTTCGATGATTTCAATATTGTTGTCGCTGTGCGCGTCGGCATTGACAGGAACTGAAAGGGTTCTGTGATCGTACGCAATAGGTTCGCCTGTCTGCTCAAACAAGTTAATCGCTGGCATTACGTTTAACTTGAAAACATCTTTATTGAATAGGCGGATAAATTCTGACGGCAATGACGACATGAACAAGTTAATGATGATTTCTGACTCATCAAATTGGCCTGCGTAATCTGCAAAGTTCTTAAGCCTAAAGAACTGTCGCTTCTCTTTGAAAAAGAAGAACTCGTTAATCAGTTGGTAGCCCGTGAATTGATTACCATGCTCAGGTAAAAACTTGAACTCGAGATCGCTGATTCGATTTTTAAGCTGGTGGCTGTCAATGGTGACATGTCGAGCGCATTCGTTGTCTGAGATAGAAATCGCTAAGGTGTTATTGAGAAGAAGTTCGACTAGAGAGTCTGCATTGTTTTCAAACCCTTTGACGAAGAAGTCGAGGTCATTCAGTTCTAAATGGCTGAAATGTACTTCGGGGTCGCCAGTGTTCAGTGAGATCTGAACGACCGCTGAGCTTTGATTCGCCGATTTGGGTCTATTGAAGCTAAACGGGGCGCTTAGCGCTTTGATGTTACCTAAGCTAAACGGCGCTATTTTGAGTTCATCAACTGTTCTAAATAGACATTCGTTTTTGGTGTTTGTGCTTGAGAAAAGCGAACCCTTTGGCAAAGTACTCGATTCAATCGGGCCTTCTTCTGCGAGTAACTCAAGATAAGCAACGCTAGGAACGGTTTGTATATAAGAAGGATAGAGCACTCCTAATATACCTTCAATGACCTCAGGCAACTGCTCTGATAGTTTCTTTTCTACCTTAGCATTCAATAGCGCGACGCCATCTAATAGACGAGCCATGCTAGGGTCTTCAATCTTCCCTTGATGAATATTGAGCTTCTCAGCGTGCGTCGGGTATTCCTGACCGAATTGACCTAATGAACGGCGCACAAAAGCCAGTTCTTGCTCGAAGTAACGCATAATAGGTTCAGTCATAGTTATCTTCTTCTAATGAGGTGGTTAGGTCACTTAATGCGATTTTGGAGTCAAAGATAAGGTCTTGTTCGCCATGGCTTGTCTTAACCTTGGCGATGATGTTGAACGATAGTGAGTTGTCACCCTCTTTGCGCTCTCCAAGCTCTACCGAGATGTCATGGAGTCGTGGCTCAAAGCTTTTTATCCACGTTTCAATACGTAGAGTCAGTTGTGTTTTTTCTAGAGTGGCACTCAGCAATTGAATATCTTCGATACCAAACTTTAAGTTCGAGCGGTTGACTTCTATCAGTCTGTTATCGATATCTGTCAATGATGCCTCTGCTTCAAGGAGCTTGGTGAGATGGAACTTGATGTCTTCAATCTCCGCGTCCTGATAGGGCTTCGAATCACTGATAAAGGTCTTCCAAAAGCTCATTACGCCACCTCATTTAGGTCGGTGGTCAGCACCACTTCACCACTGAAATAATCAAATTGATATTGAGGAACAATGCGCAGAGTACAAGCGAAGCTGCCAGCTTGAGAACTCGATTCCGTCACGCTCACTTTGGCGAAGCTGAGTGGGTATTTGGATAAGGTTTCCTCATTAGCAAATGAAACGTTACTCGAGAACTTTTCAATCCAATGGGTCAAAAACAACTCACACTCGGTGGCGTTGTTGAAGCTGCCGATCATCTCTCTTACTTGAACTTTTAGGTAATGAGCAATTCGGCAAGACATCAGTGTGGTTTGAATCTGCGTGAGCACTTTGTCATTGTCGTTTTGCCCGCACTGCCAAATTGAGTTGTTACCATTGAAGTAAAACTTGTCGGTCAAAGGGCTCTTCGCTAATGGGATAAAGCCGCTTTGAGCGTAGAAGTTCGACAGTTGGCCGAACAAACTGATATCCGTCACCGGTTTCTGCAGATGGCTGTCGAAATAGTGATTCGTTGGTAGGTTAACGACGGCACCTTGCAGCTTGTCGTTCCAACGGGATTTTAGGAAGCCAAACCAGTTCACGCGGTGAAACTCTCGCATGATAGTGGTAGCCAGTACCATATTGGCTAATCCCCAAGCACCTTGACCTTGCTCGTTGTAAATGAAGCCAGCGCGTCGATTCTTGTATGCGTCTCTCAGACGGACTTGTGGTAGCGCCATGCCAATAAAGCGAGAGCTCGGTTTACTGCGTAAATCCTGCCACGCTTTAAAGTCGGGGCCGGAGAGGATCTTATTGATACGTTCGATATCAGATAACCAATCGGCACCGCTCTCACCAAAGAAGGATGCTACGGGTGAAAACAACATAGGGCAGAGTGTTGCTTCGCCTAATTTGCCTAACAGTTCTACGGTAAACAGATCGTCGTAGTCGGCATCAAAATCGATGTCCATCGAGATAGGATGACTAAAGGTGATGCAACCAAAAGGGTGACCACCTAAGGTATTCAGTTCGTTATTGCCGATCTTGTTATACAAGTCGCTGGATTTGGTGGAATAGGCTTGATTGACGTCGCTAGAGATCTCCGCCCAGTTCATATCGAGCAGTTTTACATGCGCTCTTTGGTAACTGACGGGTAGGGAAACAAGCTGCTGAAGGCTTAACCAGTTGCGTTCCAGTTTTTGAAACTCTGGTTCATGGAGGACTTCATCAAGCTGTAAACTGAGTTTGGAATCGATTGTTGATATAAGTGTTGATATCAATGAAATTAGTGAGGATTTAGAGCTTAAGGAGTGTTTGTCTAGCTCAGATAACAGAGATAAAGCCTCTTTCATAAAGGTATTATCTGTGTCATCTAATTGATTGAATCTGTTTTGCCATTCTGTATTTAACTTCATACAAAATTTTTGGCCGGATTGCTCCGGCCAAATCCATATTAGCCTGGAATCTTAGCAACCATTCGAACTGAGGTCGTCAATTCTTCAAGTTGTAACCAAGGTCTTAGATGAGCGACAGCTGAATATGCGCCTGGCTTACCAGGTTGCTCGACCACTTCAATGCGAGATTCACAAAGAGGGGTTTTTGCACGTTGCTCATTACCAATGGCACCTGCATTGGTGTATTGGTCGATCCATAGTTGCAGCTCTCGTTTGATATCCGGAGCTTCAAGATTCGAGCCTAACTTGTCGCGACCCATTACTTTCAGGTAGTGGGCGATACGGCTACTTGCCATGATGTAAGGCAGGCGAGTTGAAATTGCCGCGTTTGCCGTTGCATCTGGGTCCGTGAAGGTTTTAGGCTTCTGAGTTGTTTGACCACCGATGAACACAGCGTAGTTAGAGCTTTTGTAGTGAACCAAAGGAAGGAAACCAAGGTCAGATAGCTCTTTCTCACGCTCATCCGTTAGGTTAACTTCTGTTGGGCACTGCTGAAGTAGGTCGCCCGCTTCAGACTTGTACGTTAGGTTTGGAAGGTTCTCGACCTTACCACCGTTATCCAGACCACGAATAGACGTACACCAACCTGAAGCCGTGTAAGCTTGAGTCATTTTAAGACCCAGATCGTACGCAGCATTAGACCAAACTAACTGATCATTGCTGGTTGGCTTAGGGTTACCATCCATATCAGTACCAAGCTCTTCATAAGCGAAGACATCAGTACTCAAACCTTTGTCACCATAAGGTAGGCGAGCAAGAGTTCGTGGCAGTGTTAGGGTTACGTAGCGAGCATCATCACTCTCACGGAATGAATTCCAGGCAGCGTAAGCCGGAGAGTCGAAACCTGCAGCAACAGGCTTGCCTTCAGAGAATGTTTGGAAGTCATTAAACTCGAACATCTCAGCATTGGCAGCGGCCACGAATGGTGCGTGACACGCTGCAGCAACTTCACCCATGTAGCGAAGTAGGGCAACATCTTCATCTTTCGCGCTAAACTCGTAATCACCGATGAATGTGCCGTAAGGTTCACCACCTGCGGTACCAAACTCACCTTGGTAAACCGCATTGAATAATGGGCTACGGTCAATCGCTGGTGCATCTTCAAATTGATCAAGCAGCTCTTCTTGAGTGTAATCGACCATTTTGATCTTTAGATCACGACCAAGTTCGCTCTCTTTAACGAGTTTTTGTAGACCACGCCAAGAGCCTTCAAGCTTCTGTAAGTCTTTTTGTTGCATGACTTCAGATAACTGTTGAGATAGCTTCTTGTCTATCTCTGAGATTGCGTTTTCAATTGTTTTTGTAACGTTCTTATCCCACGTCACGGTGCCAGAAAGAGCTTGCTCTGTAAGTACAGAAAACAGTTCTTTTGTCGTGTCTGCAGGAGTTTGAGTGGTTGCTTCAATCGCACGGTCTAGGAAGCTCAGTGAGCTTTCCGCTGCTTCCGGTTGCGCTTGATTCTCAGTTTCAGTACTCATTACTCAGCTCCTTCTTCTTTAATGCCAAGCTCATCAGAAAGAGCATTAATCGTATCTGCACTTTGTAGAACTTCTTTAAGCAGCTTTTCTAGATCGCGGGAACGATCAGCTTTAGAAAGAAGTACCTTCAGTTGATTACGGGTTTCGACGAGTTTTTTAAGCGGTTCAACCTGTTCAATAATTGCTTCAGGTTCGAAATCTTTCATCGAGTCAAACTTAAGGCTCGCTTCAAACTGGCTGTCATCACCGGCAAGTACATTGTCTACTTTTAGGGATAATTCAGGGCCAACACGCTTCATTACAGTGTCGAAGTTGTCTTTATCAACGTTATAGAAGGTACGATCTTCCACTTCTTCTTTGTCTTGCTTATGGCCAGAGTAGTCACCAATAACCCCAACAACAAAAGGGAGCTCTTTGGTTTCTACAGCGCCATTAGTCTCAACGTCATAGGTAATACTTACGCGGTTCTTACTTACGCGTTTATGTTGGGAATTTAGTGCCACGGTAACTCTCCTTGTTTAATTACTTAGCAGTTGAAGTAACTTTAGCTGTAGTCGCATCGAAGCCAACCTCAGGGCCTTTCTCGATCTTACCGCCGTCTGCTTCAATGTAGTAAGCCTTAGAAATTTCTGTGTAGGTTAGGCTGAAAGACTCGCTTGGAAGTGAGCCGTCTGTGCCAGACATGTTGTAGCTAGACATACGAGCCATCTTAAGCGTTAGAATCAGATATGGATCAGCACCAGAACCTTCACGGTTTGGTTTTGTCATAACGATTTCAACAGTGCGACCTTCTGGACCCGGCGCATATAAGAAAGTGGTTAGATGAGGTGTTGCACCATCACAGCCACGAGTCATGTTGACTTCACCAAGAGCAACCATACCTTGGTCCGCATTGTTTGCATTACCTACATCGATACCGACACCACGTACTGCACTCCAAGAAACGCTATCAAGTGCAAAGAATCCATCTTTACCCCCGATCTTTTCTACCGTTGCTGCACCTTTTGGTGTCGTACCATCAATTCTCATAAAAATAGAAGCCATTACTTTCTCCTTGCTCAACGCATTAATGTGCTTTACCACTCAAAATCTTGCAGGCTGCTCGATGATGAGTTGGAAGTCGGTTCAGATGTTTGGTTTGTATCTGTCGTACTATTTGAACTATCAGGAACTGGCGATACTGCCGCTGGCTCTTCAATAGTCGGTGTTGCTACCGGAGTTCTCTCCGGAGCGGAAGTCATTACTGGAACGGACTTTCCGGACAAATCGGTTTTGTCTAGGTTGTCCATTCCTGTCATTTGATTGATTTGGGCGATGACACTTTCATTGCCAACCATTTCTTGGAGTAACTCTGGGAAGCTCATGTAGCCCCAACGAATTGAACGTTCGAGTAAGAATGCAATAGGGCTATGAGGCTCTGTTTCTTTAAAGTACTCTGCGATTTTTCTAATTTCTTGAAACGCATGATCGCGATTAACAATGCCGTTGATGCTCGAGACGTTTTGAACAATCGTTTGAGTTTGGTTTTGAGAGGCAAAGTTGCTTAGTGCTTGTCCGTCACTAGCCACGCTTCCGTTACCTTGGTTTACCTGGTTAGTTGCCCCTGATTTTTGGCTTGTTTCAGTAGTTAAACTTGAGTTAATAGGGGTATCACTTGCTTGCTGGGATGCCGAATGTATCGAATCTTCTTGCTGAGGTGCTTCTGTTGAATTTTGGATAACGTGGAAGTTGTCATCCAACGGCCAAGGAGTGAATTTTTCTCCAACAAGGAAATGTATCGCTTTAATTAAGTCACGTACGTTTGTCTTAATGAAGTTGAAGCTGATTACGGTCGCACCAACAGCTTGGCATTTTTCAGCTAAGTTTTTCTCTGCAATCTCTAATTCACTAAAAATACTCGCAAGTAGATAGAGTGTTTCTGAAACACTTCCATCAAATGAGCCTAACGCTGATTCTTTTAGCTCTGCGATATTGCCTTTACGCTCAGCAGTGAGGTAATCACCAAAAGTAACGCCCGCGCAAAAATCAAGCATTTGAAAAGGAATATAAACGGAGCTTGAATCAACAGACTCACCAACGAGTTGAAGTAGGGGTTTAGTTTTAAATTCAGTGATTTCCTTTGCTTTCCCTGCATCGTCAGAAGCTTTGAGTTTAGCTTCCGGAAGCATAGGGTTTAGCGTATCCCAAAATTGGTCGATGAAAAGGTTTAAAGCCGGGATAGCATTCGCAAGGTTGTGAAATGGTTGAGAAGTAAAAAGTTGGCTTGTGATGTACCAACCTAATATCTCTAAGTCTTTGGACTGTGAGGTCAGCGTTTCTTCTGAAATCTTTTTTAATTCAGCCCAGTTGTCTGTATTGGCATCGACGATAGCGGGATCAGACGATGCATCAGGCGTTTCAACCAACTGTCGAAATGAGGATTGAGCGCTATTGTAAACGTTTCTCAAACTGCGATAGGCACTTCGATCTAACTTTAAATAAGAGCCTGAAGGCTCTTCATCCGAGATTGGAACAAGTAGGCGAGCGATTTCTGTCATATACATCCTGTAAAAATCTATTGTTATCCTGATCGCACCAAAGTGTCATATTTGATACATAATCCTTATGTTTCGTAAACACTTGTTAACATTTATTAATTCTAGAGCTTTTTCGTGAAAAGTCTCATGCAAAATATATATTTACTCAAAACTTTGAACTTCATCTAAGAAAGTGGACCGATGTCACGGTTTTTTGAAACCTCATGAAAAGTAAGGTATTTAGCCTCCAATCATCACAGTTGGCATACCTAGAACAATCGTACCGCCGTGGCTGGTTGTATCTCCCATGCGTGCTGCTGGTTTACTCATTATGAGCACAGTGGCACTGCCTTTGATGATGCTATCTGGAGGCCCGACACATACGCACATGTCCCCAAGCGTCGCGGCTGGCATATTGCCAATGAGAACTGTTGGTACTCCGGGCCCACTGATTGGCCCACCTACGTGAGGGATCGGCGGAACAGCGGGTGTCTGCATTGGGCAAACGTGCATGTCAGTTAATCGTGCGGCTAACGTCATCAGTAACTCCTATGCCTTACTGCCTTTGGCAAGCTCAAGAGCAATACCAATAGATTTCTTATAGTACTCGTCGGTTTTATCCCAATTGGGCAGTGCTGCGGAGTGGTTTATCGCGCCTGCTACCGCTTTCGAATATAGAAAAGGGTCTGGGAGTACATTGGGTAAATCAGGTGCCACAATGCTGCCAGAACCATTCCAAAATACGGCCTGGGCTAACCAAGAAGGCCCGCAATTTAATTTGAGCTTATTAGAGAATAGTTCACTCTTGCGCCTTTGCTCTTCTGATGGCGATTTGACCCAAGCTTTGGCTGTGGAAATACATTGTTTTTGCATTGCAGACCAGACGTCATTTCTCGCATCGAGCGTGTGCGCGCCCCACCAAATGGCTTCTCGAACCGGTAGCCCGTGAGCCAGAAACTGAACCAAATCGAAATAGAGCTCGTTTTCCAACAACGCTTCAATGGAGTCATCAATATTGAGTTCTTCATCGATCAGCGCTTGAGCTTCATCAGAGCTTGAGAACCTATCGAGCAATTGTCGGCCTGTCTGATACGGAATCTTTTTATACATGTTTTCGTTCTACCTAAATTTGTACTGCGGCATCGTTTAAGTGGTGGCGATTTGAACTCGCTAATTCACCTTAACAATCGCACCTTTTAACTCACCCATTACGCCACCATCGAAAGTGCCTTTTAGGCCGGATTTAAACTCGGCACTTAATGAACCTTCAGCTGAGAGGGTGGTATCGGCTTTAATCGCGACACTGAGGCCTTTAATGCTGTTGGAGCTCGTTGCTTCTAGAGCAGTCGTCACACCGGAGATCTTGTTTGCAGATGTAGCCTTGCTGGTCACGTTCATCCCCTCAAGATTGAGCGCACTGCTGGCTTTGATATCAATGTTGCTGGCTTCGATACTGATTGAAGATGAAGACATGGTGATCTTGCTTGACCCAACGGTCAGCTCTATCTTGTCATCGGCTTCAAGTGAAATGGATTTGCCTTTTTCACTGATCGCTTTATCCGAGCTAAGCGTGTAGTTATCTTCAGTTGAAACGGTCACTTGCTTAGTAGTTTTCTGAATCAGCTCACCTTTGATCGTCTCCGTCAGGTTGTTCTCGACCTCTTTGGTGAAGTCTTTGGTCGCGTGCATGTACAACAGCTCATTATCTTTCTTGTCATCGAAATAGAGCTCATTCGCCAATCCACTCAACTTAGTGCTAATGCCTGTTTTTGTGGCGTTCGCCTCTTTGTAAGGTGGCGGATTTTTACTGTTATAAACGCTTCCTGTGATAATCGGTTGGTCAGGGTCGCCATCAATGAAGCTGACTAATACCTCTTGTCCGACTCTTGGAATAAACTGAGCACCGTAACCGCTGCCTGCCATCATCTGAGCGACACGCACATAGCAACTTGTTTTGTCGCCAGAGGCTTCGGTATCCCAATGAAATTGAATACGCACGCGGCCTTGATCGTCTTGATTGATTTCACCTGCCGTACTGCCTGCGACAATCGCACTTTGCAGACCGTGGATTTTGGCTTTGTCTCTCGGTGACGGATAATTCGGAATTGATGTATCGAGAAGGGTAAGTTGGGTCTCACAGTGATTATCTGTGTTGTATCGAATGTGAAGTTCTGTGACCAGATAATCGCCGAGTTGAGACTTATCTAAATGGGAAGATAATGAGAACCAAGTTCCTAATTCAAATGAATCGTGTTGAGCTTCGGCTTCAACGGTTTGATAACTTTGTTCGAGCTGTTCTATTCGCCTTTTGACTAGGTTGCTAGCGAGATCTTCCATGCCACCAGTGATACCAAGGTTAGGGTAAAACTGCTTGGTCAATTTGGTATTGTTGGCGATCTTATGGCTGGATTTCTTCTCTTTACTGCTCACCAATTTGGTTTGTGAGTAGTCGTAGCTGGTTAGCTCAATGCTAGCACCATGAAATTGCCCCTGTGGCATCCATTTGTTGATTAATGGATTGCTGCCTGATGGGACCTCAATCATGTCGAGTTTGCTAGCATCCGACTTTTGAAAGGGGCTCTGCGCATCTTGCAGCATCATTAAATGGTCGGAATCGCTGTGTTGGAAAAAGTAGTGAACGCCTTCCTCTGCGAGCAGGCGTGTTACGAAATCAAAGTCGCTTTCATCGTATTGAACGCAATATTCGCGTTTAGACGAAGGCATGGTGCCCGTCTTATATGAGCCACTGAAGCCAGCTTGGGTCAATACGTCTGAAACGATGTCTTTCGTTGATTGGTTTTGATAAACGCGGAAAGAGTGGGTGTGCTTCAGTAACCAGAACCAAGGCCTTAGAGTGACGCGGTAACTAGAGTACTGCAGGTTTCCGTCCATACCCAGTAATTGAACCTGCGTAACAATACCGTTGAATACTCGCGTAGTGGTCAAATTATCGGTGTCATTAACGAAGCGGGTAATAGAGAGCTTTTGCCCCAATTGATCATCGATGACAAAGTTTTTTGAGATGATGGTTAGTTCGATTTTAAAAGGCTTCGATAAGTACTCAGAAATAGCAAAATCGCTGACTGCATGCTCGTTGCTTTTAGAATCTTTTGCCACAATAGTGCTGGCAGAAGGGGAGAAATTATCCGTCATAGGCTCGCCTGATAATGCTCGAAGATGTTCTGACATAAGGTTATGTCGATACTAACGAACTGACTTAATGTTAAAATTTTATATCTAAATTTATAGCATAAAGTAAATAATATAATAAGCCTGACAACAAAGGCGTGAGGTGTTTCCATTTTATGAAAACTAATACCACTAAATTAATTATGGTAATTGGCAGCTGATTTATATTGTTAAATGTCATTTAAATACAATGATATTGCGACGTAGAAGGGGATATAGGGAGATCTTGAATAATATATAGAATAATGTGTTGCTAGAGATAGTATGCCGTAGTAATAATATAAATATTGCTAGCATGTTACATTTCTGGGCTAGTGGTTATTCAAGGATAGAATAATGGCAAACACAAAAATCTCGTTGCGGTTTACCGTTGGAGGGATGTTTTTACTTGCGACAGTGCTGACGGCGGTCGTCGCGGTTTCACTTCAATACTACTTCAGTAAGAAAATGGTGACCGAGCATACCTTGTCGAAGTTGACCATGGTATCTCAGGATTTAAGCGACTATATCGGCAACGTCGATTCAGATGCGATAAATACCGCTCGCTTACTCTCTTCAGTGCATCGCTCTATTAGTCATCAAATTTCTCGCGAAGAGTCGCGTGGGATCCTCTCAGAAGCGATAAAAGATAACCCTCTTTTTTACAGTATTTATATAGGTTCTTCTAACGAACGCTTCTTCCAAATTATCAATCTGGAATCCTCTCCTTTTGTTAGAGAAAAAATTGGTGCCGATCGCTCAGACCGTTGGGTGGTGATCGAGATAAGCGACAGGGAAGCAGGTCGTATCCGCACGACTAAGTATTACGACCTTGAGTTTAACCTCAGAGATTCAAAGACTGAACCTAGCAATTACTTTCCTACGACACGGCCTTGGTATGTTTCCGCGAATACAGAGACGGTTGAGAAAACACAGCCTTATCTTTTCCAGCATCTTCAGATCACGGGACAAACTTATTCCTTAGCTTTTGAATCAAAGGCCGTTGGTGACATGCAACATGTAATCGGCATTGATATCGTGTTGTCTTCGTTAGCGAGTAAGTTATCTGCGAGTGCGTTAGGTTTAGATGAAGACAGTCAGGTTGAGTCATTTCTGTACTCTAAATCGGGCAATATCATTGCGTCTAATCGAGACACTGAAGCGAAACATGCACTCCCTCAGACAAGTAAAATCGATTGGTCTGCTCAGCAACAAGCTGTCATTGAGAACACGCCTCCTTTGTTACTCTCTAACCAAAGCGATTGGGGGCCAATGGATTTTGCAGTATCCGGACAGCCACACGGTTATGCGATTGATCTTCTGAAAATGATCAGTGAAATGAGTGGCGTTAAATTCGAGTTTGTTAATGGCTTTTCGTGGGCAAAGCTAACGGGCAAGTTTCATGAGGGTAGCATCGATGGTTTGCACTCTATTCAGAATTACGAAAGCAACGGAGTAAAAGGCTTATATACGGATGCTATCTACGAGTTGCCTTTCTCTGTCGTCACGCGAGAAAACGCACAAACTGTCTCAAACTATGGAGATCTCAGCGGCAAAAAGGTGGCGATTTTATCTGGGTGGTCGGTTATTCCTCAACTCAGAAAAGATTTCCCAAATATAGAGCTTGTTGAGTTTCCTAGTATGGAATTGGCATTTGATGCTGTTGATCGTGGTGAGAGCTTTGCAGTACTCGACGCTAAGCCTGTGTTGGAATTTTCATTGGATAAGTTTTTCCATGCAAGATTGAAAGTTAATGAAGTGCTGTTGGATCTTAAATCCAATTATCCAAATCAATTCCACATTGTGTTGCAGAACAAACATTAGCAGCTATTACCAATCCTAAATCAAGCCATTCGCGCACTCACTGATGAACAAAAAGCAGTGTTGTCACAAAAATGGTTTCATCATCATGCTCTCAATACAGGCACAACCATTCCTTATACTGAGCTTTATGAACGGACTGCGACAGCCACTGCCGAAGGCGAAATGGTTAAAATTGTGCTCAATGGAGAACCTAAGCGTCTGTATCTGAAAAAGATTGAAACGGGCGAGCACTACTCTGAATATTTTGCCGTTGCGATACCGGAAGCGGAAATCTACAGCGCGGTAAACAAACGAGTTGCTACGTCTATTGGTGTGACGGTACTTCTTATGAGCCTAACCTTGCCAGTGGCTTGGATCTTTGGTGCGCCTATTGTTCGACCGATCCGTAAACTCAAAGCCGAAACGCAAAAAATTAGGCAGCGTGATTACGACAATGTGTCTGTGCTTAATACGCGAATCAAAGAGGTGTGGGAACTGTCTGTGGCAGTGAAAGGCATGGCGGCAGAGATTAGACAACATGAACAGACGCAAGAGGCGTTTGTGGAGTCGTTTATCAAGCTTATCGCCCAAGCTATCGATGATAAATCCGCTTATACGGCAGGGCATTGTAATCGCGTACCAGAACTCGGCTTGATGTTGGCTGATGCGGCTGAGAAATCACAGTCCGATCATTTCAAAGATTTTGAGTTTAAAAATGATGATGAACGTCGTGAATTCAGAATTGCGGCTTGGCTCCATGATTGTGGCAAGATCACGACACCTGAACACATCGTCGATAAAGGTACGAAGCTAGAAGCGAACTACAACCGAATTCACGAGGTGAGAACTCGATTTGAAGTACTTTGGCGTGATGCGGAAATCACCGCTTTGAGAAAGCAACTTGAAGGTACGCTAACAACGCAGCAAATTTCCGATGAGCTTGCGACAACCAAACAACAGCTACAAGATGACTTTGCTTTTATCGCGACATCGAACGTTGGTGGTGAATTCATGAGTGATGACAAAGTTGCTCGCATTCGCTCGATAGCTGAGACGACTTGGACACGTAACTTTGATGATCAACTTGGTTTATCGCCGGTAGAGGCGTTAAATCGAGAACCGAGTTCGAGCTTACCTGCGACAGAGCCACTGTTAAGTGATAAAGCAGAGCATATAGTGAAAAGAGATAGACCGTTAGAGTTTGACCCGAAACATCAAATCAAAATGGATGTACCTGAGCACTTATACAACCTAGGCGAAGTCTACAATCTGAGTATTGCACGCGGCACGTTGACCGCTGAAGATAGATTCAAGATAAACGAGCACATGCTTGGCACGATTAAGATGCTTGAGAATCTGCCATTCCCGAAAGAGCTAAGCCGTGTTCCTCGCTATGCTTCGACGCACCATGAAACACTCAAAGGTACGGGATATCCAAGGAAACTGACTGGTGATGACCTTTCAATCCCAGAACGTATTCTAGTTATCTCCGATATTTTTGAGGCGTTAACCGCTGCGGATAGGCCTTATAAAAAGGCGAAGCCAATCAGTGTTGCTGTCGACATCATGTACAAAATGGCATTAGACGAGCATCTCGATATCGAGCTGTTTAGATTGTTCTTAACCAGCGGTACTCACCTGCGTTATGCAGAAGAGTATTTGAAGCCGGAACAAATTGATTTCGTTGATATCAACAAATACCTAGAAGTTACTCGTCAGATAGCTTGATTAAAGGTTGGCTTGTTAGAACGGGTTCGATGAATGAAAGGCGCACATGAGTGCGCCTTTTTTATATCTGTTTATCGGTGAGCAGGAGGATAGACACAAAGGGATTTGCGTTTGACAAGGTTGGCTATAAGTTGTCGACACATCGATTTTAAATGATTTTAGGGTAGCTATCGGGTTAGTGGTTGTTAATCTGTTTAAAGTTATAAATAACAAGTGGTTAAGTTGCTTCTGGTGTCTTTTTAGGTGAGTTTTTATCGTCTATGAAAAATACTACCTTAGTCTAAATTGTCGACAATTGGCTTGATTGTCGACAATTTGATCGTGTATTTTATATTCATGTTATGGAATTGTTGACAATTAAGGTTCAGCAATCAGAAGTGAGCAGCGTGAATATGAATACTGCGATAAAAGATCTCAGCTTAAGTGCAAACACTAAGACGCGTGTGAGCGACAAAGAGAACACTAAATCAGAAAACCTCACTGAGTATCTTGTTGAGGCGATTGTTAACGGTGAATTACCACCAGGCAGTAAGATCTCGGAGCCTGAACTGGCTAAACGCTTTGAGGTAAGCAGAGGTCCACTACGTGAAGCGATAATGCGTGTTGAAGGGCTTGGCTTGATCGAACGCATTCCTCATGTAGGAGCTCGAGTTATTACGTTTTCGGCAGACAAACTACTCGAGTTGTACGCAGTGCGAGAGGCATTGGAAGGCATGGCGGCTCGCTTAGCAGCGCGACATATCACACAAGAAGAGCTTGTCGGGCTTGAAGGATTATTGTCGACACACTCAAAGCACATCGATGAAGTCGAAGGGTCTTCTTACTTTCATCAACATGGGGATTTTGATTTCCATTACCGCATTATCAAAGCGAGTCGTAACAGCAAACTCATTTCGTTGTTGTGTGACGAGCTTTATCACCTATTACGCATGTATCGCTACCAATCGCCAAGAGCACAATCTCGTCCCAAAGAGGCGCTCGATGAACACAAATACATCCTACAAGCGATTCGTAATCGTGATGAAGAGCTAGCAGAAATGCTAATGCGACGACACATCTCGGGAAGCCGATTACTTATAGAACAACAAATTCAATCCAAAGATCTTGATTAACAGGCGACTGGTATTTGCTAGCGGTTCTTCGCTGGCGAGAGCTAAACATCAGTAGTCACGAAGATTAGAAATTAACAATTAACAGGGAGCGTCATTATGAAGTTATCAGCAGGAGCTAAATTCCGACAAGCTGTGCAAGACAACGACCCATTACAGATCGTCGGCACGGTGAATCCGTATTGCGCGATGATGGCAAAGAACTTGGGGCATCAGGCGATCTATTTGTCGGGTGGAGGCATCGCCAATGCGTCTTATGGTTTGCCTGATTTAGGTATTACGACATTGAACGATGTGTTGGTGGATGTTGAACGTATTACCAACGCGTGTGACCTGCCATTGCTGGTGGATATCGATACGGGGTTTGGCGGAGCGTTTAATATTTCACGTACCATTCGAGCGATGGAAAAAGCGGGTGCAGCTGCGATTCACATGGAAGACCAAGTCGCGCAAAAACGCTGTGGTCATCGACCAAATAAAGCGATTGTGAGCCAACAAGAGATGGTCGATAGAGTCAAAGCGGCAACCGATGCTAGAACCGATGAGAGCTTTGTGATTATGGCGCGTACCGATGCATTGGCGGTTGAAGGCATTGATAGCGCGATTGAAAGGGCGATTGCTTGTGTTGAAGCGGGCGCTGACATGATTTTCCCTGAGGCGATGAATCAACTCGATCAATACGTGAAGTTCTCGGCAGCGCTGAAATCAGCAACGGGTAAACACGTGCCTATTCTTGCGAACATCACTGAGTTTGGCCAAACACCACTCTACAACTGTAATGAGTTAGCCCAATCAAGTGTCGACATGGTGCTTTACCCATTGAGTGCATTCCGCGCGATGAATAAAGCGGCGGAGAATGTTTACAAGCACTTGTTAGTTGAAGGCAATCAAGAAGCTCTATTGGATTCAATGCAAACCCGTAAAGAGCTTTACGAACACCTGAATTACCACGACTACGAGAACAAGCTTGATCAGTTGTTTTCAAGCGAAGGGTAAACCGGTTTCAATTAATCAAAAATCAACTTAATCCAATAACGTGAAATGGTTAGTCGCCATATCCAGTACCGATGATAAAGATCATCGGACACATAAACAGGCAGCACCAAAGAGTGCAGGCGACTAACACAGAAAAGGAGTTCACCATGTCTGTATCTTTGAGTGATAAAGCAGCTGTCGATAAGGCTTCAACAGAAAACCAACAACAAAGCGAAAAACCCGAAAGCAAACCAGCCAGCGCACCTGCAATCAGTGGTGCTGGTCTTCGTGGCCAGAGTGCGGGAACCACGGCGCTATGTACGGTCGGAAAATCAGGAACCGGGTTAACCTACCGTGGTTATGATATTACCGATCTTGCTAATCATGCTCAGTTCGAAGAAGTGGCGCATCTGTTACTAAGAGGTCATTTACCCAGTGAAAAAGAGTTAGACGATTACAAAACATTGTTGGTTGGTCTGCGCGGCTTACCTCAACCATTGAAAGCGGCCTTAGAACTGATCCCCGCAGACGCTCATCCAATGGATGTAATGAGAACGGGTTGTTCAATGCTAGGTAATCTAGAGCAAGAGTCTGATTTTTCTGAGCAACTGCCTGCGACCGAACGAATGCTCGCACTTTTCCCTGCCATTATTTGTTATTGGTACCGCTTTAGTCATGATGGCGTGCGCATTGACACTGAAGATCAAAGTGAAGCGTGTCTGGGTGGCTACTTCTTGAAAATGCTAACGGATAAAGCACCGAGTGAACTTCACAAGAAGGTGATGCACTGCTCGCTAACTCTGTATGCGGAACATGAGTTTAATGCTTCGACTTTTGCCGCTCGTGTGTGTGCATCAACGCTGTCGGATATCCACTCTTGTGTCACAGCAGCGATTGGCACACTGCGAGGCCCTTTACATGGCGGTGCGAATGAAGCGGCGATGGAAATGATCCAAGATTGGCAAACCGCTGATGAAGCAGAAACTAACATCATGCAGATGCTTGCTAACAAAGACAAAATCATGGGCTTCGGTCATGCCATTTATCGTGAAAGCGACCCGCGAAATGCTCTAATAAAGCGTTGGTCAAAAGAGTTAGCTCAAGAGGTGGGAGATAAGCAGCTTTACGCCGTTTCTGAGCGTGTTGAAGCGGTAATGAAGCGCGAGAAAGGGTTGTTTTGTAATGCGGACTTTTTCCATGCATCGGCTTACCACTTCATGGACATCCCAACCAAATTGTTTACTCCTATCTTCGTGATGAGCCGCCTTACGGGTTGGACGGCACACGTATTCGAGCAAAGAGAAAACAATCGAATTATTCGTCCAAGTGCAGACTACACCGGGCCAGAGCATCAAGACTGGCTGCCAATCCATTTACGTTAGTCCTCTATATCGAACCGACTTATATCTCGAGGTGACTTTTCTCTTCATGTGATAAGGCCTCGAGAACCAAAGAATAGAATTTAACAGATAATGGTGGATGTATGTCTGATGTAAAACTTGAACAAGCTCAGTACTTTGATAAAAATCAGTACCGGAAACTTTTACCCGGAACCCATTTAGAGTATTTCGATGCTTGCGAAGCGGTAGAAGCGATATCTCCGGGCAGTTATAAAACCTTGCCTTATACGTCGCGAGTGTTGGCGGAACAATTGGTAAGACGCTGTGATTCTGAAACCCTTGAAGACAGCTTAAAACAGATCATTGAACGCAAGAGCGACTTAGATTTTCCTTGGTATCCTGCGCGCGTAGTGTGTCATGACATTCTTGGTCAAACAGCCTTGGTTGATTTGGCTGGATTAAGAGACGCGATTGCCGACCAAGGCGGAGACCCTGCCAAGGTGAATCCAGTAGTCGAAACTCAATTGATTGTTGATCACTCGTTAGCCGTGGAACACGCAGGCTTTGATAGTGAAGCGTTTGATAAAAACCGAGCGATTGAAGAGCGCAGAAACGAAGACCGTTTTCACTTTATAGAATGGTGTAAAACCGCGTTTAAAAATGTGAGTGTAATTCCTGCGGGTAACGGGATCATGCACCAGATCAACTTGGAGAAGATGTCTCCGGTGATTCAATCCAAAGAAGGCATCGCCTTTCCTGATACATGTGTTGGTACCGATAGCCATACACCGCACGTTGATGCCCTAGGCGTTATTGCGATTGGTGTGGGCGGCTTGGAAGCCGAGACAGTGATGCTCGGTCGTCCGTCAATGATGCGTTTGCCTGATATTGTAGGCGTTAAACTGACGGGTCAACGACAAGAAGGGATAACCGCAACGGATATTGTGCTTGCGATTACTGAGTTCCTTCGCAATGAGAGAGTGGTCTCAAGCTATTTGGAATTCTTCGGTGAAGGGGCTCGTGCGCTGACCATTGGTGACCGCGCAACCATCTCCAACATGACTCCAGAGTACGGAGCGACAGCGGGTATGTTCTACATTGATGAACAGACCATTCAATATTTGAAACTCACTGGCCGAGAGCCTGAACAGGTTGAATTAGTCGAACGCTACGCTAAGCAAACAGGGTTGTGGGCTGACGATCTCGATTCTGCTCAATATGAGCGTGTACTCGAGTTTGATTTGTCGAAGGTCGAGCGAAACCTCGCTGGCCCTTCGAACCCCCATCGCCGTTTGCCAACCAGAGAGCTGGCTCAGCAAGGTATCAGTCAAACATCTTGGAAAGAGCAGCATGCTAAGCAGTACAGCGACGAGCAGATGCCTGATGGTGCGGTGATCATCGCAGCTATTACCTCTTGTACCAACACCAGTAATCCAAGAAATGTGGTCGCCGCGGCATTGGTGGCTAAGAAAGCCAATCAACTTGGATTAGTTCGTAAGCCGTGGGTGAAAACATCATTTGCTCCAGGTTCTAAAGTTGCCAAGCTCTATCTCGAGTCGGCAGGTTTGCTTCCTGAGCTGGAACAATTAGGCTTTGGTATCGTCGGTTATGCGTGTACGACATGTAACGGAATGAGTGGGGCGTTGGATTCTAAAATCCAACAAGAGATCATCGACCGCGACCTGTATTCAACCGCTGTGTTGTCAGGGAATCGAAACTTCGATGGTCGAATCCATCCTTATGCAAAACAAGCGTTCTTAGCCTCACCGCCATTGGTGGTTGCTTACGCCTTAGCGGGCACGATTCGCTTTGATATTGAGAAAGACAGCTTAGGCACTGACAGCAACGGCAAGCCAATCTACTTAAGTGATTTATGGCCGAGTGATGCAGAGATCGATGCTGTTGTCGGTGAGCATGTTAAGCCTCAGCAATTCCAACAAATCTACGTAAAAATGTTCCAGCCAGGTGAGGATCAGGCAACGACTGAACCACTTTATGACTGGCGACCTCAAAGTACCTATATTCGCAGGCCACCTTATTGGGAGGGGGCTTTGGCGGGAGAACGAAGCTTATCTGGTATGAGGCCTTTGGCTATTCTGGGGGACAACATCACTACGGATCACTTGTCCCCATCAAATGCGATTCTCGCTTCGAGCGCGGCGGGGGAATACCTCACCAAAATGGAAGTGCCGGAAGAGGATTTTAACTCTTACGCGACCCATCGAGGAGATCACTTAACCGCGCAACGAGCAACATTCGCCAACCCGAAGCTGTTTAATGAAATGGTGAAGGACGCTGGAGAAGTCGTGCAAGGTTCATTGGCACGAGTTGAGCCAGAAGGACAGGTTACGCGAATGTGGGAAGCGATAGAAACCTACATGAATCGCAAGCAACCCTTGATTGTCGTTGCTGGCGCGGATTACGGACAAGGTTCATCACGTGACTGGGCAGCCAAAGGGGTGCGCTTAGCGGGTGTTGAAGTGATTGTGGCAGAAGGGTTTGAACGAATCCACAGAACTAACTTGGTTGGCATGGGTGTATTACCTCTGCAGTTCAAAGTAGGAACGAATCGCAATACCTTAGAGTTGGATGGCACCGAGCTTTACGACGTGTACGGCGACATTGAAGCAGGTTCTGATTTGGCTCTAGTCATCACTCGTAAAAACGGTGAAAAGCTGGATGTTCCTGTGACCTGCCGACTAGACACCGCGGACGAAGTGAATGTGTATAGCGCTGGTGGTGTGTTGCAGCGTTTTGCTAAAGACTTTCTCGCACAGTAGGAGCTGGTTATGAACCCTAAACAGATCAAAGTACCTGCAACCTATATGCGTGGAGGTACCAGTAAAGGGGTATTCTTCAATCTGGAGGACTTACCTGAAGCTGCGCAAGTCGCCGGAGAAGCTCGAGACGCATTACTTCTGCGTGTGATTGGCAGCCCGGATCCTTATGGCAAGCAAACCGATGGTATGGGTGGTGCAACATCCAGCACCAGTAAAACCGTTATTGTTTCGAAAAGCAGTAAAGCCGATCACGATGTTGATTACCTATTCGGCCAAGTGGCAATAGATAAGCCGTTCGTTGACTGGAGCGGTAACTGCGGCAATCTGTCTGCTGCTGTAGGTCCATTCGCTATTCATAGTGGATTGGTCGATTCGAATCGTAATCCAGAAAACGGTGTGGTCGAGGTGCGAGTATGGCAAGTGAACATAGAGAAAACCATTATTGTTCACGTGCCTATCGTTAATGGTGAAGTCCAAGAGTTGGGTGACTTTGAACTCGACGGTGTGACTTTCCCCGCCGCGGAGATCCAAGTCGATTTTCTAGACCCAGCCGATGCGAGTGGTTCAATGTTTCCGACAGGGAATGTTGTCGATTTTTTAGATGTTCCAGATCTGGGTTGCATCAAAGCAACTTACATTAATGCAGGGATACCAACCATTTTTGTTGATGCTGAAGCTGTGGGCTATCAAGGCACAGAGCTTCAATCGGATATTAACAGTGATACCAAAGCCTTGGCTCTGTTTGAATCCATTCGAGCACATGGTGCAGTAGCGATGGGGCTGATTGATTCTTTAGAACAAGCAGAATCACGCCAACATACACCTAAAGTTGCGTTTGTTGCTAAGCCTCAAGCGTACCAAGCTTCCAGTGGAAAATCGGTAGCTGCCGAAGATACCGACCTTCTAGTACGTGCTTTGTCTATGGGGCAATTGCACCATGCCATGATGGGTACGGCTGCGGTTGCTATTGCTTCAGCGGCAAGTGTAACAGGCACCTTAGTTAACTTGGCAGCCGGTGAGGGTTCCCGAGATTTTGTGACCTTTGGACACCCGTCAGGAACCTTAAAAGTGGGTGCTAAAGCTATTCAAACGGAAAGCGGTTGGAAAATTGAAAGGGCGATAATGAGTCGTAGTGCCCGAGTGATCATGGAAGGTGCCATTCGTGTGCCTTTTCCCAAGTAAAGCGACTGTCGTGAACGGTTAAATGTTCACGAACACTACGCTGAGAAAAGAGTGCACCCAACTGACGCTGCTAAAAGTTAGTTGCTTGGACAAATGGATAAATCATGGAGGAGGCACTATGTCTGCTACGAATCGAATGAACAGAAAAACCGATTATATCACCGAGTACCAATGGGCGAGGGAAGACCCAAATTCGTTTTGGGAAACACAATCACAAGCCATTGATTGGTTTGAACCACCAAAAACAATTTTACAAACTGATGAGAATGGCATTGAACGCTGGTTTCCTGATGGGGTAATGAACACCTGCTGGCTGGCGCTTGATTATCATTGTGAAAATGGGCGAGGTGATAATACCGCGCTGATTTACGACTCCCCAGTTACAGGAAATCAATCCTCATACACATACAAACAATTGCGTGACCAAGTGGCAAAAGTCGCAGGTATGTTAGCCACGCAAGGCGTTACCAAAGGCGATCGTGTGGTGATCTACATGCCAATGATTCCTGAAGCGGCGATGGCAATGTTGGCCTGTGCACGACTAGGCGCGGTGCATTCGGTGGTGTTTGGTGGTTTTGCTCCTCATGAGCTTGCCGTTCGAATTGAAGATGCCGAGCCGAAGGTGTTGATTACTGCTTCCTGCGGTGTCGAGATAAACAAAGTTTTGCCATATAAGCCGATGGTCGATCGCGCGATCATGGACAGCCGTTGGAAGCCTGAGAAAGTGGTCGTATTTCAAAGAGAGCAAGCTTTAGCTGAATTGAACAATGAACGCGATGTACTTTGGCAGCAAGCGGTTAACGATGCATTGCCACACAGTTGCGTTCCTGTTTTGGCAACCGATCCTTTGTATATTCTTTACACGTCAGGCACAACGGGTAAGCCAAAAGGTGTGGTGCGTGACAATGGTGGTCATGCGGTCGCGATGAAATACTCGATGAGCACTATCTACGATATGCCGCAAGATGGCGTGTTTTGGGCGGCTTCTGATGTCGGCTGGGTAGTGGGGCATTCCTATATTGTGTATGCGCCATTGATTCATGGCTGCACGACCATTTTGTTTGAAGGCAAGCCTGTACGAACGCCAGATCCGGGCGCATTCTGGCGTGTGTGTGAAGAGTACAACGTCGATGTATTGTTTTCTGCTCCAACGGCATTTAGAGCCATTAAGAAAGGAGATCCCGAAGGCGAGTTGCTCACCAAGTATGACTTATCATCGCTCAAGTCTATTTTTATGGCGGGAGAGCGTTTGGACCCGCCAACATTGGATTGGGTTGAATCTCATACCAATAAGCCGGTTATCGATCATTGGTGGCAAACAGAAACGGGTTGGGCTATTTCTGCCAATCCAACAGGGCTGGAATCTTTGCCAGTGAAAGCGGGTTCTTCCACTAAACCTGTTCCGGGTTATCAAGTGGAGATTCTCAATGAACTCGGTGAAGTCGCTCAACCTAATCAACAAGGTTTTGTGGCTCTTAAACGCCCGTTGCCACCCGGTTGTCTGCCAACGGTATGGCGTAATCATGATCGGTTTGAATCCGGCTATCTGAGCCAATTCCCGGGCTATTACGTTTCTGGGGACGGTGGCTATCTCGATGAAGATGGGTATCTATTTATCATGGGTCGTATTGATGACGTGATAAACGTGGCGGGGCATCGTCTGTCTACGGGAGAAATGGAAGAGATCGTGGGTGGTCACCCTGCTATTGCAGAATGTGCGGTAGTCGGGATTCACGATGACTTAAAAGGGCAGCTACCACTTGGTTTAGTTGTGCTGAAAGATGGCGTAAAAGTCGATGGCATTGAGTTGCAAAGGGAGTTGGTTGGCAAGGTTCGTAATGAGATCGGCGCGGTAGCTTGTTTTAAGCAAGCCTTGGTTGTTGAGAGACTGCCTAAGACACGCTCCGGTAAGATTTTACGTAGAACGATCCGACAGATCGCAGAAGGTGAACAATATGTGGTGCCTTCGACGATTGACGACCCAACCAGCTTAACGGAAATTGCTGAAAAGCTCGGTAAATAAGTTTTGTTGTTTAGGTAATCTGATCTTCGGCTTGTTGCTTTATACATAAGCCAGCGTGATGGTTTACCTAAACGCCAGTTTATTCATCTGCTTATCCATTGCGTTAACTATGACCTCATTATGAATCCCACATATTGAGGTCTTTTTATGCGAGCTTACTTTTTGTTGATTGCTTTATTGGTCAGTGGTGCTGCTAGTGCCAGTATTTCAAAGGATGAAGCGAGTAGAGCGTTGTTAGAACCTTTGAGTCATCCCAAGGTATTTAAATGTGTATCAAAGACTGGAGTCGATCTCTATCAAGCGGTTTTTGATATTGGTGTGGGGTATGAAGCCGACCCGATTAACTCGAAGATGATCGTTAATTCAAGGAAAGGCCGCTACGAATATCAAATCCTAGGCGCAGTAAGGTCTGAAAGAGCCGGTGAAATTGTCGTGTTGACCCGCCATGTTGGTGATGGTGTGAAAGTCGCAGCGATGATTAATGATGAAAATGGTAAAATACTGGGGATAGGTGATAAAAATCATTATCGAGATTGTGGCGTAAGACCACCTCCAAGTGCTGCGGATATGCAGAACTTTTGGTCCAAAGGCTAAACCTGAACGGCAATCATTCTTAAGGCGACCTTTTTGGTCGCCTTTTTTGTTGGTGAGGATAAAGCGAGCTCAAAGCTATATATCACGAAGCAGTTATGCGATGGATGAAAATACATAACTGAACATGATGTATCGTCTAAACGTGGCTTTATTTATCTCATTAACGGTTCTGCTTAAGATGACTCTACTCCAAACGAAGAACTAAGCGAGACTCCTATGAAATTCACTAAACCTTTTCTTTTAGCGACACTGATTGTGACTCTTTCTGGTTGCGCATCACCAGCAATGGATAACGAAAATGAGAATGCCGCACGTAATCGTGGTGCTGTAGGTGGTGCTTTATTAGGAGCAACAGCCGGCGCTCTAACTGGAGATGCGAGTTTAGCCGTGAAGGGCGCTGCATTAGGTGGTGTGACCGGTGGTGTTGCGGGTTCAATGAAAGATACGGACGATGCAAGAAACGCACAACGAACCCAAGTTACTGCTGATGGTCTAGCGCAAGACAATCGCACCGATGCAGAAAAGCGAGTTGCTGAAGTAGAGGCGGAAATTAAGCTTATTGAATTAGAACAACAGCTTGCTGATCTCAAAGAAGAGAAAGAAGATAACGGTGCATAAAGCTGAAGCTACAGCAAAAGCCAGAGCCACAGCAAAAACCATAGCTTCGATATTCGTTTAATTCAAAATCATTCAAACAGAATGGCCACGTAATGTGGCCGTTTTTGTATCTAAAATACACACTTCAAACAATGAATTAATTCAATAACTTGTATAGATACTCACGCCAAGTAAACTAGACTCAGTTTAGATATTAATTTGGTTTGAGAAGCGCAATAGTCATGAATGTCACCTTAAGGGCCGCAAAGCACGCGGATTTGGAACAACTTAACGAGTTAATGTTCGATCTCCACCATCACCACCACCTTGCTAGCCCAGAGCACTTTAAAACGGCAGAAGAGATTGAGCAGGAAAAAAGCATTGCACGATACTTGGATGATCCTGAATGTTTGGTTTATGTGGCATTAAAAGGTGAGCTCATTGTTGGCTTTATCTCTGGGCATTTTTGTGAGCTTATCTCAACGGTAAGTAAACCAGTGCCGATGGGGAGTGTCGATGAGCTGTTTGTCTTGCCTGATTATCGAAAAGAATCAATTGCAGAAAAGTTGTTTAGTAAAGTTGAAAGTACTTTTGATGATTATGGGGTTGAACAAGTCTTTGTAGAAGTTTGGGACTTTAATTCACCTGCCAAGGACTTCTATCAAAAAATGGGGTTCACACCTCACATTCAATGGATGAGGAAGGCTTTGCACAAAACGTAGACAGCGATTTTGTGTGGGTTTGATTACAATAGTTCAACTGCAACAGCAGTCTTCAATGTTCTTCTATTATTTTTAGGTAAACTCGTTGGTTATTCGATATTTATTAGTTTTCATACTGTCTCTTTTGAGTACTACTTCCGCTTGGGCAAGCAACACCTTACCCGATCATATCGCGGGCGCCTTGTGTGTAGTACGTGCTGATAACCAAATCGTGTTGGTTGATGAGTTGATCACAGGTCAATTGTCTCTACCGGGAGGCACTGTTGTTTCAGGTGAGCCGCCAGCAGTCGCGGCGCAACGTGAAACGTGGGAAGAGGCAGGCTTGTCGGTAACGGTCGGTGATGTACTGGGTTATACCGACAGTGCCGTTGTGTTTGATTGTATTTCTGACTCGGAAGTGATCAGTTACAAGGCTCGAAATGAGTTAGGTGGCTTTGAGCTGCCGATTTGGTTTGCGCCTCATTACGGCGTGGAAGTCAGCCGAGCGATGTTACTTCCTCCTACTGAATTACAAGATCACCAATACCGCTATCCAGAACAGTGGTCTGAGATTAACGAATTCTTTCTATCCGCGACAGACCAACCGGTGACGTATGTGACTGAGCTGGTGGGCGCAGCACCCAAAGTCCATCAAGTTGAATTAAATTGGATTGTGTCGCTTCAAAACGCGTTCGATAAGATGCCAAGCGTGTTTGCGAATACTGTGCTTTTGACTGACTTGTTGGCGAAGCCATGGGTTTTCATTGTGATATTGCCGCTAATTGCTTGGTACTTTGGCCGTAACTTCGCGTTGAAGTTTGGCTTTACTTTGATCTCGGTGACACTACTTACTTTAATCGCGCACCAAGGTTTTGGTTTTCCACGTCCACACGCTTACTTGCCAACATTGAAACTGGTGATGAGCAGTGGGTATAGTTTTCCAAGTCTGTTAGCTGCCTTGTGGGTTAGTTTAACCTTGTTAGTCTTTTGGAAACTAAAGCGCCTCTTGGAGCAAAAAGCTATTCTGGTAGTGCTCGCTGGCCTGCTGTGGATCATGCTATTTAAGTCTTATTCAGGCAGTGCGTTTTTTAGCGATGTATTAATGGGCGGTGTATTAGGCGCGTTAACGACGTGGCATATCGTGAGACTAGACGCGAAACCGGATGTTGATATTAGTGCTTTATTGAGTTCTAAAGGTGTTTGGTGGGCATTGTGCTTACTTTCGATAGTTCTCACGGTGATATGGCCACTGCCAACATTCTCATTCTGGGTGGCGATTTTGATGACGATTGCATGCCTAGTGACGTTAACAGACTCGAAACCTTTGGTTGGTCAGTTCTCATTCAAGATCGTTCTTGGAGTGATGGCTATGTTGTTAGCGGGAAATCTGCTGATTAGCTGGGCTGGAAGCTTTGTCTCTTTCAGTGGTATTGCTTCATTTATTATTGAAACGTTACGTTTCCCAATATTGATTCTGTTTGGTGTGGTGGCATTTCGTCTGCCATGGAAAAGAGAGTAATCGACTCGACTAACACAAAATCAAAAAGGCTGTGCAGTGCACAGCCTTTGTCATTTCTGCAACAAGCAAAAAGTAATTCTCATTAGAACCTGTTGAGCGTTTATGAGTTGAAAATAAACTTCTCAATCGCGACTGCGACACCATGGTCGTCGTTGCTCGCTGTGATGTGATCCGCCAGTTTCTTGGTTTCTTCCATTGCGTTTTCCATTGCAATGCCAAGGCCTGCGTATTCAAGCATATGGTGATCGTTTTCAGCGTCACCCATGCAGATGACTTCTTCCGCTTTAATGCCTAAGTGTTTCGCTATCGCTTCAATACCGACACCCTTGTTTGATTTCGGGTTTAGGAACTCTAAGAAGAATGGTGCACTTTGTACGATAGTAAACTGAGTCTTAAGCTCTTGTGGCAACTTACTGATGATTTCAGTCAGCTTGCTTGGTTCAGCGACAATCATAGTTTTGATGATTTCGTGGTCATCTTCTAGTCTAGAAAAGTCGAACTCGGTAATATCTAAGCCATTAATACGCGCTTCAATACCAGTGTACTCATTGTTCTCAGGTGTGATTAAGCCGTGGATCTTGCTGAAAGCATGGACATAACCACCAAGCTCTTCAGCGAGGGCAGCAATCTCATTTGCGGCTTTACCGTTGCTGATCTCACTGTGAATGATCTCTTTTGTCGATACGTTCTGAACCATAGAGCCGTTGTAGAAGAGTACAAAGTCATCCTCGCCGTCAATCGAAAGCTCATCTAATTTGCTTTGCATGCCTTCTAAAGGGCGACCAGAAGCGAGAACCACTTTCACACCTGCAGCTCGTGCTTTGGCGATTGCGTCTTTGTTCTCTTGAGAAATCACTTTTTCACTGTTGAGTAGTGTGCCATCCATATCAAGAGCAATCAGTTTGTACATGTTGTTCCTTACTAAAAAATTAAAAGCTAACGAAATCTATGGGCGAAAGGATAAGGGAACTTGAAAGTTCAGGCTAGGGCTTTGATCAACTCATTTATCAGTACTCATTTGTTTGACCAAAAGGGGGAAGTGCTTTAAGGTCTGCGGTTGATTAATTTCATCAAATGATTGAGCTGAGGGAAAGTTGTACAAGATTAATGAGATGTTTGAAACCATTCAGGGTGAGGGCGTGTTTACTGGCGTTCCCGCTGTTTTTGTTCGTCTGCAAATTTGCCCAGTGGGCTGTTCTTGGTGTGATACCAAACAGACCTGGGAAGCGTTGCCAGAACATGAAACCAGCCTTGGCGATATTATGGTTAAGACAGAAGATTCACCTACTTGGTCAGCAATCGATGCTCAAGGAATCGTGAATGAATATATCAAGCAAGGTTACACTGCTAAGCACATTGTGATTACTGGTGGTGAGCCATGCATTTATGATCTTGTTCCTCTTACTGAAGCATTTGAGCAGCACGGTTGTCGCTGTCAGGTTGAGACTAGCGGAACATCAGAAGTTAAAGCCACATCGGACACTTGGGTTACGGTGTCACCGAAGGTGGCGATGAAAGCGAAACTGGAAATTTTAGATAGCGCTTTACAACGTGCTAACGAAATTAAGCATCCAGTAGGTACAAGCAAAGACATCGAACAACTTGACGGTTTATTGGAGCGAGCTGCGGTTGCTAGCGACACTGTTATCGCTCTGCAACCAATCAGCCAAAAAGACCGCGCTACTCAGCTTTGTATTGATACCTGCATTGAGCGCAATTGGCGCTTATCAATACAAACTCACAAATATTTGAGCATCGCATAGGTTGTATTTTTACTGGGCAAGATAAGTCGCTAGTAGAAGGTTCTCGTAAGGATTTAAGATGAAAAAAGCAGTGGTAGTATTCAGTGGTGGTCAAGACTCAACAACGTGTCTTGTTCAGGCATTAAAAGAGTATGATGAAGTTCATGCGATTACGTTTGATTATGGTCAGCGTCATAGACTCGAGATTGAAGTTGCGGAGTCATTGTCGAAAGAGCTTGGTGTGAAAGCGCACAAAGTGATGGATGTGACTCTATTGAATGAACTGGCTATTAGCTCTCTGACTCGTGACGATATTCCTGTGTCTCATGAACTGCAAGAAAATGGGCTGCCGAATTCATTCGTTCCTGGTCGTAATATTCTATTTCTAACTCTAGCGGGTATTTACGCTTACCAAATAGGTGCTGAAACCGTGATTACAGGTGTGTGTGAAACAGACTTTTCTGGTTACCCTGATTGCCGTAATGACTTTGTGAAGGCGATGAACTCTGCACTTGTACAAGGTATGGATAAGCAGCTTGATATCAAAACACCGCTAATGTGGTTAAACAAGGCTGAGACATGGGCGCTAGCAGACCAGTACTCAGCACTTGAACTTGTTAGAAACAAAACACTGACTTGTTACAACGGCATTGTTGGTGATGGCTGTGGCGATTGTCCGGCATGTGAACTACGTAAAGTTGGCCTTAACGATTACCTCGGTGATCGCGAAAGCATTATGGCTGAGTTGGTTCGCAAACAGGCTGAGAACAAATAGTTTCAGGTAGATCAATCGGTTCGTTATATGCATCAATAATACAGTTTCGACCGTTGCTTTTGGCTTGATAGAGCGCTTGGTCAAGCACTGAATACAAGTCATCAAAGTCACTTAATGCGTTTGAGGTTGCTAGATAAGCAAAACTCGCGGTCACATTAAGTGACTTTTTGCTTTCTGATAAGAAGACAGTGCTTGAAATGGCGTAGTGCAACTCTTCAACGCGTTCTCGTACCTCTGCTGGTTGGGTATCGGTTAACATGATGACAAATTCTTCTCCCCCTAAGCGACCAAACAACTCACCATTCACTAAGTGTTTTCTAACTTGATCACTAATATGGACCAAGGCTCGGTCACCAGTAGGGTGCCCATGCTCATCGTTAATCTTCTTAAACTTATCGAGATCGAACAGCACGAGCACATGCTGTTTGTCCGTCCCTTTACAGCGTTTCACTCTTTTGATTCTTCGAATTATCTCAGTTCGGCTATATGCTTTCGTTAAGTCATCAATTGCTGCTTTTGCGCGAACCGTTTTGTTTACCAATACCGTAAAGCTTGCAGCACAAAGCAACAAAATAACAATGATGTTGTACATCCATCTTTGATGTTCCATTTTTTCAATTTGAACGCGGTCGATTTTCGCCTGATGTGTCAGGAAAGAGCTTTCCAGTTCCTGCTCATATTTGGCGTGCGTTAAGCCGAGTGCTTCGAGTGCGAGTCTATTATCTATGTCTCTAGCTTCCATTTGTATTGATGAGTATCGCTGGTAGAAATAGAAAGCTTGTTGGTAATCGCCGAGTGATTGATGAATATCTGAAAGCTGCAGAAGTGACTGCGCGATGTATTTATGCCTTTTGACTCGTTCTGCTATTTCTAGCGCTTGTTGAGCATAGTTGAGCGCTTCAGTTGGCAGTTTCTGTTCTTCGAACATATCGCTGATCGCCAAGTAAGCATTGATGCGAATGACATCATTGCTCAGTTCGCTCGAAGCTGAAAGAGACTCGATTAGGTAGGCTCTCGCCACATCATAGTCTTTCGTTTGAGTGTATGCTTTTCCTAAGCCAAGATTTGTTAGTGCGATACCGTAGCTATGCGACGTTGCGCTCAACAGTGTTCTTGCTGTCTGAAAGTGGTGAATTGCTAGGTCACTTTGCTCTTGGTTAAGGTAGAGATCCGCAAGGCTGTGATGCACTTGTGCTTTCATTAAATCTGAAGCGTTTGCTCTGAGAATGAGAGCTTCATCTAGATACTCCGCCGATTTTTCATATTGCTTTAATTCTTTGAGCAAGTTACCCACATCGTTGTAAACCCCTGAAATATCATGTCCTTGTGGAAATACGTTTATCAGTGATAGGTAGGTGTCTAGTGAAGCTTGATAGTCACTGCGGAAATGGTGATTGTTGGCGATGACTCGATAAGTCCCAAATTTTGGCAATACAGGGTCAGCGATGTCATGTAAATCTGATTGAAGCGCAGAGCAGTAATAGTTTGCTTGATGATATTTAGCTTGTTCGTTAAGCGATCGGCATAGCTGGTACTTTAGTAAGGCTTTACCAGTTAAATCACTGCGAGATTGCATTTTCGCCAAAAGTGTTAGAAAGCCTTGTTGTGCTTGTTCATATTGGCCTTTGCCGTCTTTCATCAGAGCAGAAATAAACGCTGTTTCTATCGCTTGGTAGTCGCTGTCGTTTGAAGCGATTCCGTAAAACGGCTGATCTCGGTGGCTCATGTATTGATACAGAAGAGACGCAAGGTAAAGCTTATCTCCATAAACCGTTGAGCCGATGTAGCGTGTTTGCAGCATGTTTAATGCGCGCTCAGGAGAGTGGTTTAAAGTAGAGAGATAAAGCGCGTTCCAATCAGCATTTGGAGTAGAACTTAGATTGGAGGTATAGACTGGTGAATTGTGGTCACGATCTGATGTTGATACTTGGCTATAAGAACAAAAGCTAATGAATAGTAGAAAGGTAACAAAAACGAAGTGATTCACAAGAGACGATCAATCAGATAAAGAACGATATTCTATTATTAGTTTGATGTTGCTTCAAATTTTGAATGGTGCGGCTACGAGGTTATGCGAGGTAGGTCTCTAATTTATTGATACTAATCAGAGGTATATCGGTCGCACGATTCGCGCGACCGATATCGGAAATTAGATGTATAATTTCGCTAGGTCAGAAGGCTCAAGTTCTTTGCCTTCTAATGTTGCATTCCAGTTAGTACCAACAAGAACTCCGTCTTCAGCAAGAGTCAGTAACCAATCTTCTACAAAGATATCTAGTGGAATTTCTAATACTTCGAAGTCAGCCCACTCTTCAACGTTGTGAGTTTGAGCATCTTCTTTTGAAGACCAGAATGGCATCACTTCGCTGTTTTCGAATTCACTTGAGTCACATGCTAGCCAACCTTCTTCGTTGCGAAGGCCCCATACCAGTTTAGTTTCTTGTGTTTCAGAAACGAAAAGTTCTAGATTTGCTTGAGTATCAGCTGTTAGTTTGCTCATGGATTAATTCTCTATGTTGATAACGTGGCAAGATTAACATTATAGACGGCTTAGGTATATGCTATTCAAGGAATTATCACCATACTGAAACGTTAACTTAAGATAACGTTTCAGTACGGTATAAGCAGGGTACGCCTACTTTTTAATTTTGGTGAAGATGTGCCATTCTTCTTTGATATTACCCTTAAATCCAACAACGGAAGCAACAACTTTTCGATGCAGTGCGTGATTGATTTGAGTGTCATCGCTGCTGAATTCAGAATCACCATGACCGACGATGTTGACTCTAGATGGCTGAATACCGTTGCTGATTAGCGCACGTCTTACATGCGATGCACGTTCCTTCGAAAGCTTTAGGTTGTGTGCCGCGTTGCCTACTTTGCTGGCATAACCTTGCAATTCAATACTGGTACTTTCGTAGCGCTTCAAAAACGCAGCCATTTGGCGTATCTGCCCTAGAAAGACAGGGTTTATTTCCGTTGAATTATTAGCGAAGAGTATATGCAACTCTTTCTTTTCCGATGACTCGAAATATGATCCACAACCGTCGTTATCGATCTCAGCACCAATTTGTGTATCGGGACATAAATCTCGCGCGTTGATTACACCGTCATTGTCATCATCTTGAAGATCGTAAATTTGAGTAACAGGCGGAAGAGCACGATATTCGAATTCATCTTCGCTGTTTTCAGCTAAAGCATTGGCAGATACAACCATGAAGCAAAGCGATAATACTGTGTTGGTAAGCTTCATTAATATTCCACCTTTTCATTCCATTCTTCTGGGATCTCAACTCGTAAACCGATGAGTAGGTTACCAGTTGCGTTCATTACGCGATATTTTGCGTATTGCTCGTCATACTTAGCGTCTAAATAGCCTTTACGAGCTTCGAATAATTCATTCTCAGTGTTAAGTAAGTCGAGAAGGGTACGTTTGCCGATGCGGTATTGTTTCTCATACGAGATAACCGTGTCTGATGCCGAGTCTACGTGGTCAGATAGGAACTCTTTTTGCTGAACCGTTAAATCAAGTGCGCTCCATGAAAGACGCAGACTCTCTTCTACATTGCGGTAAGTGCTTTCGCGAAGGTCTTTGGCTTTGTTGAGTTGGTAAGCAGCACTCTCTGCACGGTCTTGATCCGAACCACCGTTGTAAAGGTTGTATCTTAAACGAACCATGGCAGAAAACTCGTCACTGCTTCCAGGAGTACCACCGGCATCATCGCGCCAAGTTTGGGCAGCTTCAAAAGAAACAGTCGGGTAGTTGGTGCTTTTGGATTGTTTGTATTGGAATTTGGCTGAGTCAACATCGGCTTGTGCAATCTTGATGACTGGATGCTGGTTAAACGCTTTTGCTAACGCACCATCAACGGTATAAGGAATCGCGCCCACATCTGCGCGGGGGAAGGTTAACCCTAACGGAGATTGACCAACAAGTCTTTTAAACTGTGTATGTGTATCAAAAAGGTTGTTTTGAGCAGCTAGCAAATTCCCGTGCGCTTTCGCAATACGAGCTTCAACTTGTGACATATCTGCGGTTGAACCAATACCTGATTCCACGCGCTTACGAATGTCGTTATATATCTCTTTGTGCGTCGCTAAGTTACTTTCCGAAAGAGAAAGCACTTCATAGGCTTTCACTGCATCAAGATAAACCTTTGTGACTTCTAAAGCGATGTCTTGCGCGTTAGATAGTAGCTGATAGCGCACAGACTCTGCATCAGCGGCAGTACGGTCGATATCATTGGATGTATTAGCACCATCCCATATCAACTGGGTCAAGGTGATCGTTGCTTCTTTTCTCGTCAGATCTGTTGTGTCTTGGTTGGTTACAAGATCAGTATGTTCATAACCAATCCCACCATCTAAGTCTATACTTGGTCGATAAGCACCACCAGAAGCGTCGTTAAGATAACGCTTACTGATATATTCGTTATAAGCACTTTTGATTTCAGGGTTACTTTCTAAAGTAAACGCAACGGCTTGCTCTAAGGTTTGTGCTGTTGTCGGTAAGCTAATACTTATAGCTAACCCCAATGTTGTTATTTGAAGCCTATTCAATTTGCGTCTCCCTAAAATAAGCTCACATCTAAGTATTGAATTTGTGCCGTTATATGCAAAATTTAGATGAACCGCCAAAAAAACCACGATCGCTAAATTGGCGCTCGTAAATGGTTGTGAAAATGTTAACCGATTGGTGTGCGTTTTATGATGATTTTAAGCGCTTCAATCTTGTATTTTTAACTCAATTATTTTTCGCAAACACAATAACTTATATTGTGAATGTGAGCACTTAGATTATTGTGTGATGTGATCACCGTCATTACCTTGTCACTCAGTATGTTAAATGCTCGATACATAACTAGGAATTATATGAGTTTAGATGTTATATTCTAACTAATATTATAAATATAATGTCACTATTTTGACGTTAAAGACAAGAAATGCTTTTTTAGGGGTTTATATGGACATGACAACATTGAATTTGGGTGGTGCATTAGCACTTGGCCAGCGCATTGTTATCTCGGTAGATGGTACGATTAAAGTCTTAGAAGAAGGCCAACCACTACAAGCAGGGGATGTCGTTCTTGAATCTCAGAACGGGTCCAATGAACCTCAGGTATCGGCAAAACGCTTCTCATCAGAAGAAGGCGAAATTGAGCTCGACCAAGATATTGCGAATATCTTTGCCGCATTAGAAGAAGGTCAAGACCCGACCGAGCTAGGTGAAGAGTTCGCAACGGCAGCTGGTCAAAACGGTTCAAGTTTGGCTGCTAGCGGGACTATTGAACGTGATGGCGAAGAAACTATTCCTGGTACAGAGTTCGTTACTACGGGTTTTGAAGCGCTAGGCATGTCTCGAACTCAAAGCTTGAGTCTGCTAGATGCTTTCCGCTCGATTGAGCAAACTAATAGCGCCCCTGCCTTTGTTGATACCAATAACTCGCCTGTCGGTGACACTCTCTCATTTACAACCGATGAAGATACTCTAGTAAGCGGAACCTTGTCAGCGTCAGACGAAGATGGCGACTCCCTGTCTTTCGTTAAGTCCACCGATCCATCAAATGGTACTGTCGTTGTCGATGAAAATGGTGATTGGACTTATACCCCCAATGAAAACTACAACGGTAACGATAGCTTTACGGTTATCGTCGATGATGGTAACGGTGGTACTGACACAATTACGGTTAACGTTGGCGTAACTCCCGTAAATGACGCGCCGATAGGTAATGACCTTTCAGTAACCACCGACGAAGATACCCCAGTAAGCGGAACGCTAAACGCAACAGATGCGGATGGCGACTCGTTAACATTCTCAAAAGGTACAGATCCGTCAAACGGTTCTGTAGTCGTTGATGAAAATGGTAATTGGACCTATACGCCTGACCAAAACTACAACGGAAGCGATAGCTTCACGGTTATCGTCTCTGACGGTCAAGGTGGTACCGATACACTGACGGTCAATGTTGGTGTTACACCAGTACCAAGCGTGACCGGCGTGGAAGTGGGCACCGATGCTGACGATGACAGCGTAGTGGAAGGCAACGGCCTGAACTTCAACGTGACGTTATCGGAAGCAACGCAATCGGAAGTGACGTACACCCTAGACTTGCCAGTGTCGGCGGACGTGGATCTGAGCACAGTGACGTTCAGCGCAGGCGTGACCTACGATGCCGACTCAGGGTTAGTGACGGTAGAGGCGGGCGTAACGGACTTCACCATCACGGTACCGACGGTAGACGACAGCATCGTTGAAGCGGCGGAAGACTACATCGTGACGGTCGATGGCGTGGCGGCGACAGGCACCATCTTAGACAACGACAAACCAAGCGTGACCGGCGTGGAAGTGGGCACCGATGCTGACGATGACAGCGTAGTGGAAGGCAACGGCCTGAACTTCA
>NZ_JALNTU010000007.1:0-76580 GCF_023161685.1 Vibrio sp. 1CM8B | reverse complement strand
CATCGTTGAAGCGGCGGAAGACTACATCGTGACGGTCGATGGCGTGGCGGCGACAGGCACCATCTTAGACAACGACAGCAAACCAACAGCAATCGACTTCTCTGTCACTCTAGACAACCAAGACGAAGCGTTCTTTTCGTTTGATGGTGGTCAATCTGGTGCTCAAGATAACGTGGGTGATGTCGAAGATGACGCTTCTGGTACACCGGTTGATGTGAAGATTCTTGAAGAGCCTCTATTTGGTAACCTTTATGATGTTAGTGGTGGCGGCAAAGTACTGATTGAAGCCGGAGACATAATCAGCAGCGATGCTCAAATCGAGTATGAACAGGACCAGAATGCTGTTGATAACTTAGACTTTGTTGCGAGTACCTTCCAGAATCAAGTTGGTAACGGTACGAACAGCGTTAGCTATTTACAAGGTAGTGTTGTTATCAGTGCTGGATTATACGATGGCTCGGCACCTACATCAGATAACATCGACAATACACCATCGTATCTTGTTTACGATAGCAATAACCAAGAAGATGGTTTTGGTGTTTCTCAGAGTGCGACAGCGACCAGTGGTGAACTCGATGTAGTCAATGGTGGAGCACAGGAGTATATCTCTATCGACTATTCTGCTACTGGTGCATCTATCACCGAAGCGAATATCGAGCTCGGTAGTGTTTATGGTAATTACAATGCCGGGAATAGTGCAGGTGGTCGTATCGAGGTCATCGCGCTCGATGAAAATGGTGATGTTGTTGGAACATTCTTCTTTGACAGTGACGAATCAGGTGATAATGCATTGTCGATAGATAGTAACGGCAATGCAACAGTCAATATTCAAGTTGATGGTGGCTTTACAGAACTTCGTGTATTCACTACACAAGATGGCTCCGATAACCCGAATAAGAATTCGAATATTACACTTAAGGGCGTGGATGTTGTCGAGGCAGAATTGTCAGAAGAAATAGATTATCAATCGGTTGATTCGAGTGGTTTGGTTAGTGATGAAGTGGCTCAATTGACTATTGCGTCCAATGCGACGAATCAGGCTCCAGTTGCTCAAGATGATACGGTATCTGTTTTTGGTGGCCTGTCTGGTTACTACTACAGTTCGAAAGACAGCGTTAATGGCAATATTGATTCCGTTCAAGACGCACTTGATGTTATCGCAAGTAAAGATCCAGACCTGACTTTCGAAGCGAAAGACATCAATTACACACTTGACGACAATAACAACGGGTTGAGCTCCCAAGACCAATTTGAAGACTTCTTAAATAACGACTCTAGTTCAATAGAGGGCTCTGTTGCTGACCACACAGACGGTGTCGTTAAGATGAGTGGTTCTGTTTATCTTGAAGCTGGCGATTACGCATTTAAGGTTACAGCCGATGATGGCTATACAATTTTGATTGATGGCGTAGAAGTTGCGACTGTAGACCAAAACCAGCCTTCTACGACGACGTTACACGATTCATTCAACATCACCAGCGACGGTTACCATTCTATAGAAGTGGTTTATTGGGACCAAGGTGGTGCAGCAAACCTCGATATTAATTTAGGTACAGTAAATAGCGATGGAAATTACAATAATGGCGAACACGACTTGAGTGATTTCCCATTGATTGGCGACGTCCTATCTGTGGCTGAGGGACAATCACTTGTCGTTAATTCATCGCTCTTATTAGCTAATGATTATGATCCCAATACAGATGACACGTTTACTATCGTAGCTGAAGGTTTTAGCTCTAGTGATGGTACTGTCTCCTATGATGAAAATACGGGTGACATCTCTTTCACCCCAAATTCTGGTGTAACGGGGACTGCTTCCTTTACCTATACAATCATCGATAGTGACGGATTGACTGATACTGCAACGGTGACGACGACAGTAATGCCGGTCAGTGACGGTTTAACCGTAACAGCGAACTTATCCAGTGCAGAAGGGAACATAGCTGATTCTCTTATTTCTCAAATCGAATCACAAGTTGCCAACAAGCCATTAGATAGTGGGGCTGACAATAGCGACAATTATCTACAAAGTTCCGGTGTTTGGGTACAAGCATTAGACGGTAATGATACTGTCGTTTATGGCAGCGGTGATCATATGCAAGTTCAAGGTGGTGATGGAGAAGATATCATTATCGGTAACTACGGTGCTTCAGGTGTAGTGTCAGAGGATCTACAAGGAAACGATGGTAGTGATACGTTAATAGGTGGTATTGATGCTTCCGGCAGTATTAATTTGATTGGTGATGACACAGGTGATTTGGGAGATGATGTACTGATTTCCCGTAGTCCTACTGCTACAACCTCATATTATGGTGGTGCTGGCACTGATAAGGCATACCTAACTGGTCAAAGTACAGACTATACCTTTACTACAGATGGAGCTTCAGATTACAGACTAATCCATACAGGGACGGGCAATACAAATCATGACTTCTACAGTATTGAGTCATTGTATTTCGCCGACGGTAAGTTTGAAGTTCAAAGTGGTAATTTAGTCAAAGTTGCAGAGGTTTATGAACTAAACATTGATATCGACTTATATGATAGCGACGGCAGCGAGCAAGTGACTTCACTAGTGATTAGCGACGTACCGAGTGATGTAATTTTGTCTATAGGAACTAAGCAAGTCGATGGTACTTGGGTTATTGAACCTGATGCTCTTGATAGCGAAGGTAAAGTGACTGTGATTGTTGAAGCTCCTGTCGATACGGCACCTGTACTTACGGTCACTGCCGGAGCCCAAGAAATCGATGATCAGGGTATTCCTGTCGATTCTGAAGTTTTTGCGGATACGCAAACCGGTATCATTGTCACTGCGAGTGGTGATGCCAACTCAGATAACTCAATCATTGGTTTTGATGGAGATGATGTTCTTCTTGGTGATATCGGCGGCATTCAAGATGATTCCGTCGAACCTAGCAATTATAACATTGCGCTTGTCGTGGACACATCAGGAAGTATGGGCGATCCACTCACAACGAATAGTAGCCAAAGTAAGCTTGATGTCGTTAAAGCGTCACTCGCCGCCATGCTCGTAGACATTGTCTCTCACCCAGGTATCATTAATTTGGCTCTGATTGGTTTTGAAAGTAGTGCAACGCTTTCGTTTAACATTCAAGATTTGGAAGAAGGTGATTTAGAATCCACGATTAATAGTGCTATCAACGCGTTATCAGCCGACGGTGGTACTAACTACGAAGGTTCATTTGACGCTGCTACTAATTGGTTTAATGACGATGCTCAACCAAGCAATTATGAGAATCTTACGTTCTTCTTAACGGACGGTAAGCCAACGCTTTCAAATAGTTCTAGTAATAACGGCTCATCTACCGAGTTTGATGAATTTGCAGACTCAATATCAGCTTTTGATGATTTAGCAGATGTGTCAGTGGTGCGAACGATTGGTATTGGTGATGGCATTAATGAAGACGTACTTCAATATTTCGTTAACGCCGATGGCGAAGCTTATTCATCTTCATCTAGTTCAGTCACACTCGCGAATTTCACCAACTCTTCTGGAGAAGCTTGGAGCTTGAATAACTTCTCTGTTACTGGGGGCTCTGCTCAGCATGACGGTTCACGTATCTATCTAGAAGATAGTGGTAATGTTTCTGGTGTTGCGCAGATGGTCAGCCCTGAATTTGTTGTTGCCGAGAACTCTATGTCCGTTATTACATTTACGGCCACAGAAGCGAGTAACTTTGGTGGTGGCGATGAGTTTAAATGGAAAGTTCAGAAGTTCGATGATGTGACACAAACCTGGGCTGATGTATCCTCAGGTAGTGGCTTTGGTAGTATTGAAACGGGCTTACTGAGTGAAGGCAAATATCAATTAGTATTGTCAGTCTACGAAGACCAGTCAGGTTACACAGCTGATGTTTATTTAGATGACTTTGAATTGCATACTGCTTCGGCTTCGACCGGTGATGTGGAAATCGTTAATTCGGCGGATGACTTAGATGCAGCGTTAGAAAATGGCAGCCAGGTTATTACGCTACTGCCTGTTGGCAATGATGACTTAAGTGGCGGTTCTGGCGACGACATCTTGTTTGGTGATGTGATTAACACCGATAACTTACCATGGGATGAGAATGGTTTAACTCGCCCTGATTCATTGCCAGATGGCTCAGGTATCGAAGCATTGACAACGTTCTTGAGTCAGTTGAATGATGCTGAACCGACAGATATGGAAGTTTATGAGTACATCAAGAATAACCATGAACTGTTCAACGCGGAAGCAGATACGCGTGGTGGCGATGATACCGTTGATGGTGGCGAAGGTGATGACATTCTTTATGGTCAAGGCGGTAATGATACGCTGATAGGTGGTATTGGTGATGACATCCTAACTGGTGGTGACGGTGATGACTTGTTTAAATGGGTAGATGAACCGTTTCAAGGTGATGTTGATACGATTACTGATTTCGCTTTAGGTGAAGATCATCTTGATATCTCTCAATTATTGCCAACGGAAAATTCAATGTCTGATCTTCTTGATCATATCAGTATTGAGAAAGTCGATAACGGTGGTGGTGATAAAGATTTGGTTATTACTATTTCTGAAGACGCGAATAATGGTGGTCAAACACAAACTATCATTCTTGATAATACGGGGAATCAGTTTGATTCAGTGAACGCTCAAGGTGATGGTAGTGTGATAAGCAGTGACCTGAGTAATTTGGTCAATCAGTTATTCGTCAACTTACCAGACTAAAATAACAAAAAGGGCCGAAAGGCCCTTTTTTAATGTGTCTGTTTTGTTATATAAAATATAGTCTAAAACTTTAGGCTTAAAGAACCTTACAAGCAAAACCTTTCAGGTAGAAACCTTCTGGGTAGGCTGTGTCTGTTAGGTGGTCGGCTGCTTGCTCGAAGCGTTCTACGAACTTAACAGTGCGGCCTGCATCTAATGCTGCATCAGCGATGATTTTTTGGAACAAATCAGTACCCATTAAGCCAGAGCAAGAGTAGGTGAGTAGAGTGCCACCTGGTTTCAGGATTTGCATCGCAAGCATGTTCACGTCTTTATAGCCGTTAGCGCCTGAAGTTAGGTTATTCTTGCTTGAAACAAACTTTGGTGGATCCATGATCACTACGTCAAACTTAGTGCCTTGGTCACGGTATTCACGAAGCAGTTTGAAAACGTCAGCGTTTAGGAATACAGCGCGCTTATTCGAGATATCAAACTCATTAAGTTCAGCGTTGAATTTAGCCGTATCAAGAGCTAGTTGAGATACGTCAGCGTTGATAACACGCTTCGCGTCGCCTTTAAGCGCGTAAAGGCCAAAACCACCTGTGTATGAGAAGCAGTTAAGGACATCTTTTCCTTTAACGTACTTCATCGATTCTTTGCGGCTATCACGTTGGTCCATGTAGAAGCCCGTTTTGTGGCCTTCCATAATGTTCACGCTGATCTTAACGCCGTTTTCTTCAATCACGATAGACTTCGGTGGTTCTTCACCGTGAAGAACGCCAACAACCTGTTCTAAGCCTTCTTTCTTACGAACTGCCACGTCTGAACGCTCGTAGATGTTGCAGTCAGGGAAGCACTCGATTAACGCTTCTACCAATACGCTTTTGTTAAATTCAGCGCCAGCACTTAGCAGTTGGCAAACAAGGAAGTCTTGGTATTTGTCGATTGTGATACCTGGCAAGCCATCAGACTCTGCGGCCGTTAGGCGGTAGCCCGTTAGACCATCACGCTCAATGATGTCTTCACGTAAAGACTGTGCGTCTTGAATTCGTTTTACGAAGAACGCCTTGTTGATCTCTTCTTTTTCAAATGTCCAAACACGAGCTCGAATTTGAGATTCTGGTGAGTAAGCCGCTTTTGCAAGCCACTGACCATTTTGAGCATATACGTCTACAGTTTCACCTTGTTTTGGTTCGCCTTCGACCTTATCGATACCGCGTGAAAATACCCAAGGGTGTTTGCGGCGTAGTGATTTATCTCGGCCTTTAGCTAGATGAATTGAAGGAGTCATAATTTACTCTGTTTGTTGAATTTGAAGGAGGGGTATTGTCGGGGAAGTACAGGTGAAAAGCAAATAAGAAAGGGCCGCAGAAGCAGCCCTAGTAATGATTAATCAACACATTGTGGTGGATATCAGTATTAAGCTTTAAGACCTGTCAGCAAACCTTCCATCGTATCGCTTTGTTTACGAAGTTGGTCAACATTGGAATTACTCTTACTGATCATCTCGCAGATGCTGTCTGATTGATGACGAATCTCTTCAACACTCTGTGCAATGTTGTCAGCGACTACGCCTTGTTCTTCAGCCGCGGTAGCAATTTGAGTGCTGCTATCAGAAATAGACTGGTTCTTTTCTGCTAATGAACCGATCTCGACGTTCACTTCTGACATCAGTGTTTGGCCTTCACTAGCATTGTTCACCGTGACTTCCATCAGCTTGGTCAGTGATTGGCTGTTACGTTGTAATGACTCAATCATACTTTGGATTTCAACCGTTGCTTGCTGAGTACGACCGGCAAGGGCACGAACTTCATCGGCAACAACAGCAAACCCACGACCTTGCTCGCCAGCACGTGCGGCTTCGATAGCGGCGTTCAACGCCAACAGGTTAGTCTGTTCAGAAATACCGTTGATGGTAGTGACGACTTCATCGATCTGCGCTGCGTTGGCATCCAGCTCTTCTACTGCTTGTGAAGCGGATTGGATCTCTTGAGATAGGCTAGAGATAGACTCCAATGTATTTGAAACCTTGACTTGACCGCTCTGAGCAACGCCGCGAGCGTCCATCGTTTGTGAGCTAGACTCATGAGCAAGGGTAGCGACTTCGCGAATCGTAGCCGCCATTTGTTCCGTTGCACTTGCCAAGCTATTCAGGTGTTCTTGTTGGTTACCTGATATGTCTGAACTTTGTTGTGTTGACTGGTTCAAGTCCGAGCTGATCTGTTGCATGAGAGCGACAGACTCTTGGATTGATAGAACCATGTTTTGTTCACGTTCAGCGACTTTATCGATTGTAATCGCGATTTCACTGAACTCGTCACGAACTAAGAAGTAGTTCATGCGGCAAGTTAAGTCGCCATTCGCTAGCGTGTTCAAAGCTTTGTTCATAGAGAACATCGCGCCGCCAATGAAGGTCATAATGTAGTAAACACCTAGTGCGATAAGCGTTAGGGTTACAGCGATGATAGAAACCTGAGTCGTCGATAGAGCAGACCAAAGATTTTGGTCGTGATTGGCAACTAGGCTGAATGCGCCATTCATTACTGAAACAGAACCAGCACCGTAGCCTAAAGAGATAGTGTCAGAGCTGCTGACAAGCTGAGCAACTTGATCTTTAGTGAGTTGACCCGCTTCGATAATCCCTTTCATCAAGAGCATTTCTTCTTGATAAAGGTGAGCAAGTAAAGAGTCCGCGGCACTATCTAAAACGAGAGTTAATATAACCAGGGCGAGAAGAGGTAATAAGAAGAGTAGATAGAACTTTTCTTGGATTTTTAGGTGAATGAGATATTTGTCAATCCAACGAAATGGGATTTCTTTCATAATCGTTATACTCGAAGTAAGTCCACCAACAAGCGGTGAATGAATAGAAGCTCGACTATATCATTCATATAATTTATGAGGCAACGTTATGGAAAGTTCACAATATATTTTTGTCGTGTCAGGCGTAGTTCAATGTGTTGGGTTCCGTTACCACACCAGTAGGCAGGCGCAAGCTATGGGGCTCTCAGGTTATGCAAAGAACTTAAATGATGGTCGAGTTGAAGTGTTAGCTGTCGGAGACAGTCAGCAAATAGAGAAGTTACATGCTTGGCTCAATATTGGCCCTTCGAGCGCAACAGTAGACAAGGTAGTGATGCATCAAGTGAAAGATAGCGAGCGCCAGGACGTACGCATAGGGGTGTTTAAAATACTGTAGTTATGGCACTACAGTATTTATATCGAACGTAACTTAATGACCTAAAGCGGGTTAGGTTTTACAAGCACTTTGCTGGTTTAGGTAAACCGGCGAGCTTGGTCGCTTGTTTTGCAGGGCCTTTTTTGAATAACTTGAAAAGGTACTTACTGTTGCCTTTTTCTGGGCCGTGGGCTTTTTCCATTGCTTTAACGAGCATGCGAACCGCTGGTGAGGTGTTGAACTCTTCGTAAAAGCTCCTTACAAAATGTACGACTTCTAAGTGTGCATCTGTAAGTTCAATCGCCTCGTCTTGAGCAAGAATTTCAATCATACCTTCTTCCCATTGCGTGTAATCCAATAGGTAGCCTTGAGCGTCGGTTTCGATTTGCTTGCCGTTATATTCAAACATGTTTAATCCAGAATCCAATTAACTATGCGGATAGGGTACATGACCAAGTTTATCTTTCTCAACTGAAATTGTAGCTATCTAAAGAAATATCGCACTTATAGATACAAAAAAGCCCAAGAGATAGGCTCTTGGGCTAGGTATTCTTCAATGATGGGAGCGATTAGTCGTCGCTGCCCATGATGCCTAGAATGCTTAGTAGGCTGATGAAGATGTTGTAGATCGATACGTACAAGCTGATCGTTGCAGAGATATAGTTTGTTTCACCGCCACGAATGATGTTTTGCGTAGTAAGCAAGATAACACCAGTCGAAAACAGGATGAACATACCGCTCATTGCCAATGATAGTAGAGGCATTTGTAGGAAGATGTTTGCAACCATACCTACAAGTAGTACTACGAAACCAGCTAATAGCATGCCATTAAGGAACGACAGGTCACGCTTAGTTGTTAGTGCGTAAGCTGATGCGCCCATAAACGCCAGTGCTGTACCGCCAAGTGCAGTTAGGATGACATCACCCATGCCTGCGCCAACGTACATATTTAAGATTGGACCGATGGTGTAGCCTAAGAAACCTGTAAATAGGAATGTGAAGACTAGACCCATGCTGTTGTCACGGTTCTTTTCTGTTAGGAAAAGTAGGCCGTAGAAGCCAACTAGCATGATAATAAGACCCGGGCGAGGAAGGTTCATCGCCATGGATACGCCTGCTACAACAGCAGACCAAAGTAGTGTCATAGACAGTAATGCGTAGGTGTTACGCAACACTTTATTGGTTTGCAGAGCACTTTCTTGAGATGCTGTGCGTGAAAACATAGGGCTGTTCATAATCTTCCTCGTAAGGTGACTTCAATAGTTATTAGTACATTTATGGGGGTGAAAGTTCGAAAAATCAAGTCTCTCATTCCTCTTGTATACGTAAAATAATAATCAAAATAGTCGGTTAAGTGTTTCTGAAGGTGTAACAAAGTATTTCTTACAGCGCAGTTAAGGTTCGATGTTCAATTTTTATCTCACTGAGTCGCTGTTTCTAATCTTGAAAAACTAATTATAACACTGAAAACAAAGAGGCGACCTAAGCCGCCTCTGTAGTTTATGCATCATAACACATTAGTGGTGTAAGATTTGGCTTAAGAAGTTCTGCGTTCTGTCTGATTGTGGGTTTTCAAAGAAATCGACAGGGTTGTTCTCTTCTATGATTTCACCGGCATCCATGAAGATAACGCGATCCGCGACCTCTTTAGCAAAGCCCATCTCGTGCGTTACACAAAGCATCGTCATACCTTCCTCTGCAAGCTCAACCATTACGTCTAACACCTCACGAACCATTTCTGGATCGAGCGCCGACGTTGGTTCATCAAACAGCATCACTTGAGGGTTCATACACAAAGAGCGAGCGATAGCTACACGCTGTTGTTGACCACCTGAAAGCTGGCCTGGGAACTTGTCCGCTTGCTCAGGGATTTTTACGCGCTCTAGGTACTTCATTGCAATCGCCTCAGCTTCTTCTTTTGGCATCTTTTTGACCCAGATAGGGGCCAGAGTGCAGTTCTCTAATACCGTCAGATGTGGAAACAGATTGAAGTGCTGGAAACACATGCCGACATCTCGGCGAACAGCTTCGATGTTCTTTAGATCTTCCGTTAATTCATTACCTGAAACGAAGATATGACCTTTTTGGTGCTCTTCTAATCGGTTTATGCAGCGGATCATCGTTGATTTACCAGAGCCTGAAGGGCCACAGATAACGATTTTCTCGCCTTTTTTAACTTCTAGATTGATGTTCTTAAGTACGTGGAATTCACCGTACCACTTGTTCATGTCTTTCAACTCGATCATAAGACCTTGAGAGTTGTTTTCTGTCTGCTGCGTCATAATACGTCCTTGATCTTGTTAATTATCGTTTGTGACCGGTGTGAAGTCTGTTTTCTAGCCATATCGAATATCTCGACATGCCAAAACAAAACACCCAGAACACTAACGCGACAAATACATAACTTTCTGTTGAATACCCAAGCCATTCAGGGTCGGTATTCGCGGCTTGGCCAATCCCTAGTACATCAAACATACCAATAATCAAAACAAGACTGGTATCTTTAAACAAGCCAATGAAGGTGTTCACAATTGAAGGAATCGTGATTTTAAGAGCTTGAGGTAGAATGATAAGCCCAGTCTTTTTCCAGTAGCTTAGTCCCAGAGCATCAGCCGCTTCGTATTGGCCTTTTGGTATTGCTTGTAAACCACCACGAATTACTTCGGCCATGTAGGCTGCACTGAATAGTACTACCCCAACAAGTGCTCGAATCAGCTTATCGGTTTCTGTCCCTTCTGATAAAAAGAGTGGCAGCATTACTGAAGCCATGAATAGAACTGTAATGAGCGGTACGCCACGCCAAATTTCGATGTATACGGTACATATACTGCGAATGATCGGCATCTCTGAGCGACGCCCAAGAGCAAGTGCAACACCAATAGGGAGTGACACTACAATACCAACAAGTGCGATGACCAGTGTAACCAGTAGGCCGCCCCATTTATGGGTATCAACAACTTCTAACCCAAAGACGCCACCGTATAGCAAGCCGGCAATGATAAATGGGTAGATGTTGACGAAGAACAACCAAATCCACGTGCGTTTAGGTGTTTTTTCATAAGCCAGTAAGGCAACAAAAATGGCCAACGTTGCGTAGAAGAGGCGAGGTCGCCACAGTTCAGCTTCTGGGTAGAAGCCATACATGAATTGGTCCCAACGAACGCTGATAAAAACCCAACAAGCGCCTTCGCTAGTACAGGCATCACGTGTGGTTCCTATCCAGTCGGCACTGATGAATGCCCAATCCGCTATTGCCCATAATAGGGTGAAAGCAAAGTAAGCAAGAATCACAGTGACGACGCTGTTAACAGGTCCATTAAATAGATTTTTTCTTAACCAACCGACTGGCCCAACGGTATTCGCTGGAGGCGGAAGATCAGGTTGAAATTGATGTGTACTCATCTTATCTCTCCACCAACGCTACTTTGCGGTTGTATATGTTCATTAGAGCGGACGTTAATAGGCTCAAGGTTAGGTAGACGCCCATTGTCATCGCGATTACTTCGATAGCTTGTCCAGTTTGGTTCAGTGTTGTTCCTGCAAATACAGAGACAAGATCAGGGTAACCAATGGCCATCGCAAGTGATGAGTTTTTGGTCAGGTTTAGATACTGACTGGTTAGTGGTGGGATAATAATTCTTAATGCTTGTGGAATAATGACAAGCTTTAGAGTTCTAGAGCGTGGGATTCCTAGAGACATCGCAGCCTCAGTTTGCCCATGGTTTACCGCGTTAATACCTGAACGAACAATCTCAGCAATGAACGCTGCTGTGTAGATACTTAAAGCGAGCATCAATGCAGCAAGCTCAGGGATTATGGTAACACCACCCTTGAAGTTAAACCCTTTCAACACAGGGTAATCTGCAGAGATAGGCATGCCCATAACAAAGTAAGTTACCAACGGTAAGCCTAAAATCAACGCAGCGGCAATTCGCAACATCGGTGTTTGTTGGCCGGTCAGTTTCTGTCTGTTCTTAGCCCAGATGTTGATAATAAACGTAACGATAATACCGACAATCAATGATGCGATGACAATGCTACTGCCTTGCTCAAACACGGGTGCAGGGAAGTACAATCCACGTACGTTCAAGAAAATTGCTTCACCTAGGCTCATACTTTGACGAGCAGAAGGCAAGGCTTGTAGAACGGCGAAGTACCAGAAAAAGATTTGTAATAGAAGAGGGATATTTCGGAATATCTCAATGTAGACAGCTGCAAATCGGCTAACTAGCCAGTTTGAAGAGAGTCTAGCGATACCCATACTAAAGCCCAGCACTGTAGCTAGCATAATGCCGAGTACTGAAACCAAAGCGGTATTGAGAAGACCGATAAAGAATGTACGACCGTATGAGAAGGTCTCGTCGTATTCAATCAGTGTTAAGCCGATACCAAAACCAGCTTCTTGTGAGAGAAAATCAAAACCAGTGGTGATACCACGGGAATCTAAGTTTGTGAGTGCATTATTTACAATCGTGTAAAAGAAAGCACAAAGCGCCCCGACGGCGATAATTTGGAAAATGATGGAGCGAAAAGTGGGGTTGTAAAATAAGTTGGCACTTTTGGGCTGTGGCTTTGCCTGAGCTGGAGAAATAGTTTCATTAGGTTTCATACTACTATAACCTCAAATCCATTTAATAAATAGGGCGGAAAACTCCGCCCTAATTGATGCTTGAAAATTTATTAACGGATTGGTGGAGCGTACATAAAGCCGCCCGCATTCCATAATGCATTTACACCACGAGAGATCTGAAGTGGAGAACCTGTACCAACAGTACGCTCAAAACTCTCACCGTAGTTACCAACTTGCTTAATTACTTGGTAACCCCAGTCGTCGCGAATGCCAAGGCCTTTACCCTTAGGACCGTCTACACCAAGAATACGTTTGATGTTTGGATCTTTTGACTTAAGCATTTCGTCTGCATTTTTAGAAGAGATGCCGTATTCTTCCGCGTTAATCATTGCTGAAAGTGTCCACTTAGCAACGTTAAACCATTTATCATCATCTTGACGAACAACAGGGCCTAGAGGCTCTTTAGAGATGATTTCAGGAAGTACTTCTGCAGATTTAGGATCAGCTAGGTTTAGACGAAGTGCGTATAGACCAGATTGGTCAGTCGTTAGCACGTCACAACGACCAGCGTCGAAACCTTTAGATGTTTGTGCTGCCGTATCGAATACCACTGGCTTGTAAGACATGCCACTGTTACGGAAGTAATCGGCTAGGTTAAGTTCAGTTGTTGTACCTGATTGAACACATACAGAAGCGCCATCAAGCTCTTGAGCACTTGTTAGGCCAAGTTCTTTCTTAACCATGAAGCCTTGACCATCGTAGTAGTTAACGCCTACGAAGTTCAGACCTAGAGCAGTGTCACGATGTAATGTCCATGTTGTGTTACGAGATAGTACGTCGATTTCGCCAGATTGAAGCGCAGTAAAACGCTCTTTTGCTGTTAGAGGTACATACTTAACTTTAGTCTTGTCACCGAGTACAGCCGCTGCAAGAGCTTGACAATACTCAACATCAATTCCTTCCCATTCACCTTTTGAGTTAGGGTTAGAGAACCCTGGAAGACCGGTACTTACACCACAAGTTAGAAAGCCTTGAGATGTGACTTTGTCCAGAGTGCTTTCTGCCGCTGATGCCGATGTTGCCATCATCGCAGTTGATGCAGCTACTACTGAAGCAAGAAGTGTTAGTTTATTTGTCATTTGTATCCTTCCTTGTTAACCAGGTGACACCTGATACTCGTGCTCGTTTGAGTTTCTCTTATGTGTTGCGTTTTCTATGACCTTGTTGTTCAAATTAAACGAGTTGCATTTTGCAAATGAAACTGTGTGCGATTTAAACAACTGTTTATAAGGTTAGGAAAGGATCCGTAGTTTCACAAATGTATAATTTAAAAAGAATTTTGAATGAAATCACAAATCCGAACACAATTAGAATGACCAAATGTTAAGTGAATGTAAATAGTGCAACGGTTCACACTGTTGGTGCAACAAGATTTAGGTTTTTATATTGATAATCGACTAGATAAATATTCTGAATCAACATCACAATGGTGAAATATTAAACTTAAGAAATGTTTAAATTTGGTCAATAAATATTTTTATTACACTTCGATAGTTATGAATATGCTCCAAATTTGGTAGCATGGCTGAATAGTTATTGAAGTCGTCTCAAGGAAGAACATGCGTTATTTCCCAATGTTTTTGGATGTAGAAAATAAGCCAATCTTAGTGGTTGGTGGGGGTGAGGTTGCTTGCCGTAAAGTCGATAGCTTACTACGAGCAGGGGCGGATGTGACTTTGGTGTCTCCCAAGGTAGCGCCTTACTTAAAGCAGCTTGTCGACGAGAACAAACTCCACTGGGTTCAAAACTTTTATTCGTCACAGATCATATCGAAAAATTACTTACAGGTTTGGGCCACAACAGACAACCCAAGTTTAAATCACCAAGTGTATAATGATGCGAAAAAACTGGGTATTTTAGTCAATGTGGTTGATGATCTTCCTTACTGCGATTTCATCACACCTTCGATGATAAATCGCGGCAGAATCCAAATTGCCATCTCTAGTGGCGGGGCATCACCTGTTTTAGTAAGAAATATCAGAGAAAAACTCGAAACCGTATTGCCACAAAACATAGGTTTGATAGCAGACTTCGGTGCATCAAAACGCAATTCAATCAAAGAGTCATTCCCAACCGTCGACGAGCGTCGTAAGTTTTGGGAGCGATTCTTGTCATCTAGCTTTATTGAGCAGGTGACTGACAGAGAGCAGTTAGAGTCTTACTACCAGCAAGCGCTAACCGAAGGCATTGATAGCGAAGGGCAGGTCACTTGGATTGAATTCGAGCAAGATGTCGAGCTGCTGTCTATGAAGGCTTTACGTTTGATGCAGGAGGCAGAGCTCGTACTTTCACCGAGCGATTGTCCATTTGAATTTATCGACCTGTGCCGCCGAGATGCAGAAAGAGAGAGCTACGCCAACAGCGGAGAGCTATCAACAAAGCTTGAGCAAGCAAGAGCAGAGAAATTACGAGTATGTGTGTTTATTCCACCAACAAGCGTAGAGTTTAATCTGTTGGTCGGCAAAGATCTAAAATTGTCAGCAGCCCAAGTACTCAGTTGAGGTAGTTGCTTCTAGTTGAAATAAGAGCTTTCTGGTTGTTTTAAATCGGCTAGAGGCTCGGAATAAAACTAAAACTGGACCAGATAAATAAAAAGCCACTTCCCTTAAAGAAGTGGCTTTTTGCTATTTCAAACACGACATTGTGCTGATGAATGAGCAACCCAAATAGGCGGTCGCTCAAACTCAATAATTAGTCGCGGAAGTTGTCAAACTGGAAAGGTTGACCAAGTTCACCGCTGCGAACTAGAGCCATAACAGCTTGTAGGTCATCACGCTTCTTACCTGTTACACGAACTTTGTCGCCTTGGATAGAAGCTTGAACTTTAACTTTGTTGTCTTTGATTAGCTTAACGATCTTCTTAGCGACATCAGTTTCAATGCCTTGCTTAAAGATAACCGTTTGGTGCCAAGTGCGACCTGTTTGGTCTGCCGCTTTCGCTTCCATCGCGTTAGGATCAACATTACGCTTCGTTAGGTTGCTGCGAAGGATATCGCGCATTTGCTTCAGTTGAAAATCGTCTTGAGCAGTCAATTTTACTGATTCATCTTTGTAATCAAAGCTTGCGTCAACGCCGCGGAAATCGAAACGAGTCGATAGTTCACGGTTTGCGTTGTCTACTGCGTTACGCAGTTCTACTGCTTCTACTTCAGAGATAATGTCAAATGATGGCATTGTGTTGTTTCCTTAAGCTAAGTTTCTATCTTTAATTGCTGTTGCAAGCATGTCTAGCATTGTTGCTGTATCTTCCCAGCTTAGGCATGGGTCAGTAATCGACTTGCCATATTCTAGGTTGTTGATATCTGTCATTGGCTGGTTGCCTTCAATAATGAAGCTCTCTGCCATAATGCCTGCAATTTGGTTCTTGTTAGATTTAATTTGATCACAAATGTCTTGTGCAACTTCTAACTGCTTACGGTGCTGTTTCTGACAGTTAGCGTGGCTAAAGTCTACAACCAAACGTTGAGGCAGGTCGAATTCAGCCAGTTGCTTACATGCAGTATCTACAGATTCAGCGTCGAAGTTAGGGCCTTTATCACCACCACGTAGAATAACGTGACCGTATGGGTTGCCAGAAGTACGGTAAACCGTCATGCGGCCGTTCTTATCTGGAGAGTAGAAGTAGTGTGAAGCATGTGCTGCGCGAATTGCATCGATAGCAATCTTGATGTTGCCGTTGGTCGCGTTCTTGAAGCCAACTGGGCAAGACAGTGCAGAAGCCATTTCACGGTGAATCTGAGATTCAGTCGTACGAGCGCCAATCGCGCCCCAAGTGATAAGGTCCGCAATGTACTGACCTGTGATCATATCAAGGAATTCGGTCGCGGTAGCTAGGCCAAGCTTGTTGATATCTAGCAGAAGCTTACGAGCTTTGTTCAAGCCTGTTTCAAGTGCGTATGAACCATCGAGGTTAGGATCGGTAATCAAACCCTTCCAACCTACAACAGTACGAGGCTTCTCGAAGTAGGTTCTCATTACCACGAACAGTTCATCTTTGTACTGGTCTTGAATTTTGCTTAGGCGCTCAGCGTAATCAAGTGCCGCATCTGTATCGTGAACAGAGCAAGGGCCTACGATAACTAATAGGCGGTTATCACGACCAGTTAGGATGTCTTCGATTTGGCGGCGAGAATTTTTAATGCGCTCAGCAACGTCGTCAGTAATAGGGTGTGCATTGCCTAGTTCGGCAGGAGTTGGCATAGGACCCAGAGCTTGGGTTCTCAACTCATCAGTTTTTAATGGCATGTGATGGCTTTTTTTATTCTATTGCGAAGTGGTTAAGATAACGGAATTGAACAGAGGAATAAACTCTATTGAGTCAAAGTTATCTCAGTTATTGCTAATATTCTTATTTTTATCAGCAGGGCAGCGTCAAATAAGGGATTTTCACTTGTATTAACAGGCAGCTATCGGTATTTTCGTTTGAACACAACATAAAAATGCTGGAGCAGCAATGACTCAAGAAAATCAAAGCACTTTGCACCCAGAACTTGTCTTAGGTGATGTGCTGCCTTCTTATAACGATAATAATAATTCCAACCACTTATACGTTTCATTATCAGAATTAGTGATGGATCGTGTCTTCTACCACCCAAGTATCGAAAGTCACTTAGATACACTGACTGATATTGAAAAAACGTCTTTAGATGCGATCCTTGGCGATAAAACAGTCGATGAGCATTTTGTTTCGACCTTAGTGATTGCCATCCAAGCTTCCGTTCAACCAAATCACACTTTTGTTCGTATCGCATTAAGTAGTGCAGACAGCTATGGCTTCCGTTCGCTACTTGGCGGGAACTGTGAAGCTGAAGAGATTAACCCAGCACTAGGCGTTCGTGGCGTTGCTCGCTATGCAACACCAGAATACAGCAAGGCTTTCGCTTTAGAGTGTCAGGTCATTAAAACATTGCGTGAGCAGGGTATTAACGTTGAAGTGGTTGTGCCTTATGTACGAGCATTAAGCGATGCCGCTAAGATTATTGATTTGCTAGCCGAGCAAGGGCTACCACGTGGCCTTAATGGTTTGAAAGTACTGTTCTCGTGCGATGTGCCGTCTGCAGTGCTACTGAGCGAACGTTTACTGCATTACTTCGATGGTGTTGTTGTGAATGTAGATAGTTTAGCGTCTTTCACTTTAGGCGTAGATAAGCACAATGAAGCTCAGCAACACGCTTTTGATCCACAAAACGAGGCGGTTATTACTTTGTTGGATATGATTGTTAAAGCAACCCTGAACGCGAAGAAACCAGTGCTGCTAGTAACTCAAGGCTTAGTCGATTACCCACGCCTACAAGGTTACATAGCTGATCTTGAAGGCGTAGAAACGGTCGTGACTGCATAAATCGGTTTGTTGTCTTAGTAAATCAACTTGCTATATCCGTTTATTTGAAGCGCTAAAGCTTTGAGAATGAGAGATATCATTATGCGATGATATCTCTTTTTTGTAACATTTTTTTGACATCTCTATCGCTAATCGATTAACTGGTCTGATGACTTATTTGACTAGGTAATCCGAATGTTGACCCCTCTACAAAAAGCAAATTTCTACTTGAGCATGTTTGGTTTTTTCAAAGTGCCTCTGATCTGGTTATGCAGACCAAAATTGCTCGCACTGGATAACCAACATGTTGAGGTCAAAATTCCTCTTAAAAGGCGAACGAAGAACCACCTTAATAGCATGTATTTTGGTGTTTTGGCTGTGGGTGCTGATGTGGCGGGTGGCTTTCTTGCGATGAGCAAATCTCAGCAGCAAGGTGAAAAGATTTCGTTGGCGTTTAAAGAGGTGACGGGCAACTTCTTAAAGCGTCCAGAAGGCGATGTACACTTCACTTGTAACGATGGTGAGTTGATCAACACTATGCTGGAAGAAACTATGTCTACCGGGGAGCGTGTAAACCAACCTGTAACCATTATCGCGACTTGCCCATCTTTGCATGGCGACGAGCCGATGGCCGAGTTCACGCTAACGCTTTCGATCAAGAAAGTCCCGTCTAGGAAATAGCTCGAAGTAGATGGAAGCTTGAATAAGTGAATAAGTGAATAAGTGAATAAGTGAATAAGTGAATAAGTGAAAAGAGCGGTATGTGAATTGAACACCCACATACCGTGCTGCACACCATAGCAAAGCTAAGATTCTTGAGTGATTTGCTCGATGTCGACGATCTTTGAACGGTTCATTACGATTTTCCAACGGTAATAGGTCGGTTCGTTATCGTGATTGTTCTCTTTAATGATCAGGTTGAGCAAGTGGCGCTTTTCTACCGATTCACGGCTAACTTGCCCTTCATTCAATCGATACACCTTATTTGAGCCCTTATCCATCAATCGTGTCAGCGCTCGGAGGCTGATGGATAACGTTTCACGAGTCTCTTCATAACCACTCATGAACGTCGATGTCGACATCTCAGTGTGCGAACGGTAGTGCAGGATTTGCTCTTCACGTTGGACGACACGCTTCTTACGTATCGATTGAATACGGTCTGCTAACTTAGAGAAATTCGCATAGTCCAACCATTCCAGTTTATGGCCGACAGACTTATTGGTCGTTGGGTCATAGTAACGACGCTTCCATTTCGGTTTGCCTTTACGCAGCCAGCGCCAAAGAATATCTCTCAAATCATCTTTGAAGATCTCACGTAGAGCGTAGATGAAAGACATCGCCACAATGAAGGAGGCGGTAATCTCACCAAGAAAGTCACGAGCCAAGATCACAGTAGTGGTCACGACAACCATCACCAAACCCGTTGCAATACCTTTCACGGCGCGCTTAACGTTCTTACCCATCGATGTCGTCTTTTCTTTAAGCACGATAGGGTGCTCAATCAAACGACGCAGCAAACGCATCTTGTTACTCAAGCGAGTAACGTCTTCTCGAACTCTCGCTGAGTTGTAGCGGTTCAGTTTACGGTGTGCAGTCTCTTTATCACAAAGCGTTAAGAGTCGTTCTTTAATCGTTGAATACTCACTGCCACGTGGCATATGCGAAACCAGCGATAAGAACTTTTGCTCTGTGTACCATGAAAGGTAGTTATCAATATTTGCGTAGTAGCGTTTGAGGTTCTCTTCATAGGGAATACTACGACGAAGCTTTTTCAGAATATCTAACGCCAGTTCAATGACTTCATCTACTTCATCAGCCGTTACGTCGTCACTATCAGTTTTATTTAAGCTGCTGACTGCTTTATCTAAAGCAATAACATATTGGTAGGCAAACAGACTCAAACTGACACGATACTGTGTTGTAGATAAGCGTCCACGTTTTGCTAAGCGACTGTGTACCAAAGGTAAAAGTGTTTTGTCACTATAGTAGGCACGTTTTTGAGTGATCGAGCTGTAGAAAAAGGCACTTTCAGAAAGCACTTCAGGAGTCAGTCCAAGTTCACCGGGAATGAATAGATAAACGTCCATGTCGAGCTTTTTGGTCTTAGCCATGGCATGGTTAATTTTAAGTGTTATCGCATCTTGTTTATCAACGGTGATCAACGATGTCTCCTAGAATGTAAAAATATGAATGAAACTAGCGAAAGCATATCAGAGATCACGTATAATCTCCGCCAAATTTAAAGTAGAGACAATCTTGATGATTAATATTGGTCAAATAAACAACTTAGAAGTAGTAAAACAAGCAGACTTCGGTGTATTCCTTGACGCGAGCGACTATGGAACCGTGTTGCTGCCGAAACGATTTACTCCTGAAGGTGTGGAAATTGGTCAAAAGCTAGATGTTTTCTTATACATTGATTCTGACAACCAGATCGCTGCAACCACAGAAAAGCCGATCGCTCAAGTAGGCCAGTTTGGTTTGATGACGGTTGAAGGTGTTAACAGCACTGGTGCATTCATGAGCTGGGGCGTAAAAGGTAAAGACCTTCTTGTTCCTTTCAGCGAGCAGCGCGGCCGTTTAAACGAAGGCCAGTCAATCTTAGTATATGTGTATATCGATAAAGCATCGAGCCGTATCGTTGGTACAACGAAGTTCAATAAATGGTTAGACAACACGCCTGCGACTTATAAGCAAAATGAGCAAGTCGATCTCATTATCGCTGAGCGTAGCCAACTTGGTTACAAAGCGATCGTGAACGGTGAACACTGGGGTATGATTTTCCCATCTGACATCATCGGTAAGCTGTTCATTGGTAAAACACTAAAAGGCTATATTAAAAACGTTCGTGAAGAAGACGGTAAGATTGATCTGTCTCTTCAGAAAGTTGGTGTCGCTAAGATGGATGACCTAAGCACTAAGGTTCTTGACCTGCTTGAGAAGAAAGGCGGTTACCTGCCTTTGAATGATAAGTCTTCTCCTGATGCTATTTTCTCTGCATTCAGAACCAGCAAAGGTACGTTCAAGAAGACAATTGGTGGTTTGTACAAATCTGGCAAGATCACTATCGACAAAGAAGGTATCAGCTTAGTTAAATAAGCGGTCCTCTCGGTCAAAAAAAAGCCCAAACCTTCCTGTTTGGGCTTAGGGGAAAGGGCTCCGAAGAGCCTACGCTAATCGTTTTAATCTTTTGACTATTAGATTGAAGTCTAGTTTAGATTCCCTAAAGTGCGATTTTTCTTTTTGTAAATAGTGACTTGAATTGATATTTATGTAATTAGTTGTTGATTTACAAGCGCTCGCACACTGAGTTACATGGCCGATAGAATAGAAAAAGCCCAAACAATTAACGTTGTTTGGGCTTTTTGTTTATCTAGCTGTATACAGGGAGAAAGCTTTAGAATAGGTTCTTATCGCGCACTAACTCGCGTGGTAAACCGTTCTTCACTCGGTTGCCAACCCACTTACCAAGGCCGATGATTGCACCGTTGTACTTCACTAGTACTTCACCTTTGCCAGATAAGCCTTCAGGGCGAACATCGCGTCCCATGAACCATTCACGAGCATCTTCAATGCTTAGCTCGACAACATTAGCTTCATTACCTGTTGCAAGCGTTGTCGCTACTTGGTGCTGCCAGCGGTAACCTTTTTTATGGGTTTCGGCGATCTTGATTCCCATGCGAGAGAAACGGAATTCACCGATCATAGGCTCTAGCGCTTCTGGGAATAGCCAAACGTCTTTGTCACGAATCCAAACTTGAGTATCGCTTGGTAATTCGATATCGAGAGTACTCATCAGTTGTTCAGCGACTTCTTGCTGAGTTTTGTTTGAGGCTTTTTCAAATGGGAATTTACCCATACGCTTTTTAACTTCTAGTGGAGTCACAGATGCTAGCTTGCGAATACGAGCAACGAAGAAGCCTTCAGAGTCATAAACTTGTGGGAAGATGTGTAGAAAGCCTTCCTCTGTCGTGGTTGCTTTTGCATTGTCGAACAGTGATTCCAGAGATTCGAATTCAACCGCATCACCAAAGGTTTCTTTTAGGTGATGACACACTTGTTGGTTCTCTTCGGTGCTAAGCGTACACGTTGAGTAAACTAAAACACCATTAGGTTTGAGAGCATGGAATGCACTTTCAATCAGATCTTTTTGCGTGTCGGCAATATCGACCACAGATTGATACGTCCAGTTCTTCATCGCATCGGCGTCTTTACGAATGGTACCTTCGCCAGAGCAGGGTGCGTCTAGCAACACAGCATCAAACTGTTCTGGTAACCAACCACCGAAAACTCGACCGTCAAAGTTACTTAGAGCGGCATTACGAACACCACAACGTTCTATGTTAGCGTGAAGGACTTTTACACGGCTTGCTGCGTACTCATTGGCAACCAATACACCGCGATTATTCATTAGCGCAGCGATTTGCGTTGTTTTAGAACCGGGTGCAGCCGCAGTGTCTAACACCGCTTGGTAATCAGCTTCGCCTTGGAAAAGTGCCGAGGGGGGCATCATCGAGCTGGCTTCTTGGATGTAGAAAAGACCAGACATGTGTTCTGCCGTATTGCCTAGTGGCGCTTCACTTTCATCAGCTGTAATCCAAAAGCCCGTTTCACACCAAGGTACAGGCTCCAGTTCCCAGCCTTTCTCTTTTGCTCGTACTAGGAAGTCTTCAACACTGATTTTCAATGTATTGACTCGAATACTTTTACGAAGTGGTTTTTGGCATGACGCAACAAAAGAAGCCATATCTAGATGACTAGGCATGATTGCTTCGATGTGCGTTAGGAATTCTTCAGGAATATATACGTTAGCGTGCAAAAGAGTATCTCGATTTATTGCATTAATGCGGGGAGTTTAAAGCAAAATGAGGCCGTCCTAAACCATATTTGCAGCAAACAACAAAAATGCAGCCTAATGGCTGCATTTTGATGAAGAATTAATCTTCTTGAAACGTCAGGGGATTCTCTCTATGGGCGAGGAATTGCTGTTCTCCATGATTTCCACTCATCTTCGGCTTGAGGATAGAGATAGAAAGACTGATCTTCGCTTGCCACTGGTTGAAGTTCATTCGTCGGCGGCGTTGAGAATGTAATCCCACCTCTTAACAAGCTGTCTACCGTTCCGGCTTTGATGTTGGCGCCAGACAGACCGATAGAGACATCGACGCCCGACACGTTCCAGAACACAGTGTTTGCGCGGATTAGATACGCGTAGTCTGGTTCTATTTGAATCGTAGAGATGATGCGGTCAGCGAACTCGCCTAACTGAACATCGATAACACTGCCGATTTCTAGCTCACGGAATAGGATAGGCGTGCCTTCAGATACCGAGCCTCGCGTTTCGCTTTGTAGCTGGAATATCTTGCCTTCAGGCTGCACAGGTCCCTTACTAAGCTCAAATTTAGTGTTTCTTTCACCTTTACCCGGATCTACGTTAATGTGCTTAGAGAGCAGCGCAGAGACGTTTTTGATGCCGTTAAGGCCAATCTCAGGTTCTGCCAACCAGAAGTGACTGTTCGCCACGGCAATTTTGTCGACGTATTCAGGTAAAATACGTGCAGTGATTTCAATGCCGCCCTTGTTGAAGTTCGGAATCACCAAAGTAACCTCACCAACAGTGACACTTTGATATTTGATCGCCATGCCCTTGCTGATTTCTTGATCGCCAGAAGAGGTGATAGTAATTGCGCGACCAAATTTTCGAGCAGATTTCGAATCTTTATATAGCTTCCACACATCGCCGAGTTTGTTGTCGATTCCTGGCAGAGAGTCAAAAGCAATACCGCCTTGGATAAGGGTTTTAACTGGTGCCGCTTTAATGCTGATACCCGATAGCGATGCATCAACCTCAACGCCTGAACGGTTCCAGAAAACAGTGTGCTTATTGAGTAAGTGCGTGTAACGATTTTCGATTGTGACTTTGATTCTTACGCCACCGTCTGCAAGCTGAAAATCAGAAATACTACCCACTTGTAGGTTACGGTAGAGGAGTGGGCTACCTTTAGAGATTGAAGGTAACTCACTGGCAAACAAAGAAAGTGTCTTTGAACCAGACTGATTAAACTTAGCAATTTCTGCTAACGACTTACTTTGGAAAAGTTGGTAGTCCGTTCGAGCTTCAGATTTACCTTCACTCACAAAGCTAATCGAGCCAGTAAGGAGCTGTTTCGCTGGTGGGACCGTAACACTCAAGCCTGATTCGGTTAGCTCTGCGGTAGCACTGCCTGTCACAAAGAAACGGTTGTGGCTTTTGATAAGGTGCGCGTATTCATTATCGATAAGTGCATCCATGAAGACTTCGTGTTTATCAGAGCCCGTACCAACACCATCAACTAACCCTACATGGATGATAGAGCCAACGGCAATGCCTTTGTAGAGAAGTTGTGTACCGACATCTAACCCGAACGAATTGTTCGACGTTAAGCGAATCGCAACGGATTTCTCTTGTTCCTGACTGAATTCATTTTTGCGGATTGCAGTAAATCGACGCGCCTTTTCACCTTCACCCGGTACCAAGGTCAAAAAGTTACCTGTCACTAAATTGGCAATGTTTTTCATGCCAGTAAGCGACAGTTCAGCCTCTTCTAGAACGAATTTACTGCCGCTGTTTAAAAAGTCACTGAATGCCGGTTGGATAGCGGCAGATGCAACGACGTTTTCACGCCCTTCACTTAGCGATAAATCAGTGATTTGACCGATTTCAATGCCGCGATACATGATCGGAGCACCCGTTGCACTTATTTTATTATCATCGGGAACGGCGATCTTGATAGAGATACCACGACCCGCTGTTTTCAGATCTGGGTAGAGCTTGAACTTGGTGTTCATCTCAACCGGTTGGCCTTCTCCTGGAGAGTCGACCGCAATTGAACCGCCAAGCAATGCACTTAGGCTATCTAAGCGAACATCAACACCAGAAAAACCAATACTGGCACCTAAACCACTGACATTCCAAAAACGGCTTTGGTCTGTAATGATATGGCTGTACTCATCTTTAATTGACGCTTGAATCGTAACGGATTTCGCGTTGTCGTTTAACTGGTAGTTGTAAACCTCACCAATTGGGATTTTACGGTAAACGATTTGAGAACCCACAGACACACCGCCCAGATCTTTGGTCGTCAGTGAAATATTCAAACCTTCAGAAGCCAGTAAGTCAGAAGGGGATGATTCTAAGGCTTGGAAAACGGTTTCTGGGTCTTGTTTGGTTTCGCTCGGGTGGATAGCAATATAGTTACCTGAAACAAGTGCGTCTAATCCTGAAATACCCGACAAACTAGCTGTTGGTTTTACTAGCCAGAATCGAGTGCCTTTTGAGAGTAGCTTCTTCGCTTCTGGGTAGATGTCAGCATCGACATAGATGCTCGATAGATCTTTGGATAAAGTGATGTCGCGTACCATACCCACCTCTAAGCCTTGGTAACGAATCGTTGTTCGACCTGCGACTAAACCTGCGGCATCTGAGAAGTATATCTGAACACGCTGCCCAGCATCGTGTATCGATTTCATGACCAACCAACCGGCTAAGGTGACGGTTAATATCGGCAGAATCCACAAAGGAGAGATGCCTTTGTTTTTCCTTACTTCTGGTGAATATGACGTTTGTGATTGGTTATCGTTGTTCATTCACTGACTCATCTTTAGAGGTGTAGTTATCCCAAATTAGCCTAGGATCTAAGCTTTCCGCTGCTAGCATCGTGAGAACAACTACGACACCAAAAGCGACGGCACCATAACCTGGTGAAAAGTTTAAAATTTGTCCACGGTCGACCAAGGTCATCATGATCGAAATAACGAACAGATCCATTACCGACCATTTTCCCACCCATTTCACGATGAAATAGATGGTCATACGTTGCCTGTGGTATACGGTGCGCTTCATCTTGATACAGATTAAGATGTACGCGAGGCCCAGTATTTTCGCGACGGGCACGACGATACTGGCAATGAAAATGATCGCTGCGATGCCATACATATTGCTATTAATCAGCGAGGCGACACCTGAAATGATGGTGTCTTCCAGCCTTTGACCGTTGGTAATAAGGATAGAGATAGGAATAACGTTAGCGGGAACAATAGCCACGGTTGCGGCAAACAGCAGAGCCCAAGTCTTCTGTATAGAGTAGGGCTTGCGGTGATATAAGTCATGGTGACAACGCACACAAGTATGACCGTCAGGCTGAGATAGGTGACAGTTGTGACAGTGTACGTTCTTACTTTCAGCAAAAAAGTATTCAGATTCTTTTGCCCAAGCTTCCCAGTAGCGACGCACACTGATACGGCTTACCAGTAATACGCTGAATAGCTGCAGAAGAATCAGGCCAATCAAACCAGGGCCGACGAAAATGTCTGAGTAATCTTGCAGTTTGAAACATGAGACCGCCAAACTTACCAGAAACACATCCAACATCATCCAATGTTTGAGAGTCTGAATAATGGCTAATGCATAACGAAAGGGTGTGAAGATCTTAAAACGCAGTGAAGCATGAGTGATGAGTACCGAGGTGCACACCAGCAACGGAGCGATCGAACTGCAGAACAGGATCAGTAAACCAAGTAGAGGAAAGCCTTCGCCCATTAAGGTAAAAACACCCGATGGTAACGTCGCGGGTATCATGACACCAATCAGGCGAATACTGATGAATTCAAAAAAGTGCGATGGGATAAACAGCAATAAGCAGGTAATTGCAATTGCTAGGTTTCCAGAGAGGCTAGGGGTGCCGCCTCTATAAAGCTGAGTTCCGCATCTTGGGCAGTAAGCGGATTTCCCTAAAGGGATGTCCATTTTATCTACGGGAAGTTCGCAGCCCTGGCAAAGACGCACTGAGCTGCTGTCGCATTGGTGTTTTGTTGATAAAGGGTTGGTTACGGATGGGGAGGTCACGCGACCTCCCAAATTGAAACGTAAGTTAGGTGAGCAACCCGACTTAAAGACTCAGAGCCACAAACATCAGGCGTGCGATTGCACACTGCCGTAGAGTGTTTGATAGAGTCCTTGTTGTTCAACCAATTCACCATGTGTTCCCGTCTGTGTGACTTGTCCATCTTCTAAAACATAGATTAGATCGGCTTGTTTCACCGCTGATAATCGATGAGCCACTATCAAAGTTGTGCGATCTTTCAAAAACTCGCTCAACGCTTTATGCAGCGCTGACTCTGTTGCTGTATCGAGTGCAGATGTCGCTTCATCAAGAATAACAAACTTAGGATTGCTCAGCACCATACGAGCTATTGCTAAGCGTTGTCGTTGACCACCAGACAGTCGAACGCCGTTCCTACCAATTTGTGTATCTAAGCCATTACTAAGTTGCTTGATGACATCTTGCATTTGAGCGACTTCAAGCGCACGCCACAACGACATTTCATCGTATTCAGCACCAAGGGTCAGATTATGCCTTAATGTATCGTTAAAGAGTATAGGTTGTTGTAAAACCACGGCAATTTGATTGCGTATTACATCAAAGCTGATGTCATCGGTTGTTTCACCGTTATAGCGAATGCAACCCGAGTCTGCTTGGTAAACCCCAATCAGCAACTGGATTAAGGTAGATTTACCACCGCCACTTGCGCCCACCAAAGCGACTTTCTTACCTGCAGGGATGTGCAGCGATAGCCTATTTAAAACAGTGTTTTCCAATGTGTAAGAGAATGTAACGTCTTCGATGTCGACTTTCACTTCCTGATCTTCAGTGAATGGGTTCACTTTACTAATAGGGCGCTTCTCTTCTTCTAACTGAAGAAGATCGTTGATGCGTTGCAGTGCCGCTTTCGCGCTATACCAAGAGAATTGAATCCCTAGTAGCTCTTGAACTGGGCCTAACATGAACCACAAGTAGCCAAATACTGCGAAAATCTGACCAATGGTTAAGTCACTGAATAACACCATTAGCATAGCGACGGCACGGAAAAGCTCGAAACCTAATAAGAAGAGTAGAAACGAAACACGGCCAGCAGCTTCAGATTGCCAAGCATATTTGTCTGCATCGATTCTTACTTGGTTTGCTTGAACCTTAAGTTCATCGAGAAAAATGCGTTCTTTATTCGCCGCACGCAGTTGGTAAATGCCGTCTAAGGTTTCCACCAAACGGTTTTGAAAGCGCTCGAAAGATTGGTTTTCGTACTTCTTAAGGTGTTTGACCCTGCTGCCTAGTTTACGGGAGAAATAAATCACAACAGGATTGACCAGTAAAATAAACAATCCTAAACGCCACTCTAACCACAACAGCACGATCGCTGTCCCGAAAACGGTCAGGAAGCTGATGATAAATTTAGAAAGGGTCGAGCCAATGAACTTATCTATTGTCTCTATGTCTGTTATTAGGTGGGCGTTAATACCGCCACTGCCTTTGGTTTCGTATTGTCGAATACTGATGCGGCCAAGCTTATCTATCATCTTGCTGCGCATCTGATAGGTAATTGTTTTGGACACAAGCGTAAACTGACGCCCTTGCAGAATGTTCAGCGCTTGGCTAACGGAGCGCATGATAATCACTAACAACAAAGTTAGTGCTATATAGCCAGTCGGTGTTTGTAATGAAGATGGAAGTAGGTGGTTCATCATCTCTAAGCCTGAAGCGGGCTTATCAAGTAATACTTCATCAACCATTAATGGCATGAGCAACGGGATAGGGACACTAATGAGAGTTGCAAATATGGCAATAATGTTAGCAAACAGTAATTTGGACTTGTGTTTTTTTACTTGAGTTATTAACCAAGAACGGCTAATAGTGTCTTCTGAATTGTTCATTGTAATGAGAATAAGTCCTATTTAGTTTGATGGCCGCATTCTACTGCGTTCTCTTGATAATGGAAGTCTCAATTTAATTGGAAGTTAATATGAAAATAGAACATTACCAACGCTTAACCAAACAAGCCGTTGCATTAATTGAATCAGAAACCGATCTAACTGCTAATCTTGCTAATATCAGTTCATTATTATTCATGGAATTGGATGACTTGAGTTGGGCGGGTTTCTATTTAATGAAGCAGGATCAAGCTAAGGAAAAAGACGAACTTGTACTGGGTCCTTTCCAAGGTCAACCTGCTTGTGTGCGAATTCCGGTAGGGCGTGGTGTGTGTGGAACTGCGGTTGCGACGAATACAGTTCAGCGCATTCATGATGTTCATGAGTTCGAAGGTCACATCGCTTGTGACGCTGCAAGTAACTCAGAAATCGTTATTCCGTTCTCGATTGGTGGAAAAATAGCAGGCGTTCTTGATATCGATAGCCCAAATGTTGGTCGTTTTTCTCAAATTGACGAGGACGGATTAACATTTTTCATGGCAGAAGTGGAAAAGCTGCTTAATTCGCACGCGAACAAGGCATAAATTATTCTCTTACTGTGGTTTTTCCCAAGCATCTCTCTATAATACGTAAAAATATTTTCTTAATGCTCGCGGAAAACCGCAAAAACCAGGAACCCACATGGAAAACACTGAAAAGTTAAAAAACAGCAAAGAAGTTATCGCATATATTGCTGAATGTTTCCCTAAATGCTTTACTCTAGAAGGTGAAGCGAAGCCACTTAAAATTGGTATTTTTCAAGATCTTGCTGAACGTCTAAATGAAGACGAAAAAGTAAGTAAGACTCAGCTTCGTGCAGCGTTAAGACAGTACACATCATCATGGCGTTACCTGCACGGCGTAAAAGCTGGCGCAGAACGTGTTGACCTAGACGGCAACGCGTGTGGCACACTAGAAGAAGAGCACGTTGAACACGCAAAAGCTACACTTGCAGAAAGCAAAGCGAAAGTTCAGGCTCGTCGTAAAGAACAAGCACAAAAAGCTCGTGAAGAAGGCAAAGCAAAACCTAAGGCGAAGAAAGCTCAACAGCCTCGTCGTCAAGCGCCTAAAGCACCAAAAGTAGAAAAGCCTGTAGAAACACGCGCTTTGAACGCTGACGAATTCATCGCTGGCAAAGAAGTAAATGTGAACATGGGTAAAGGAAACATGGCTGCGACCATTGTTGAAATCAATAAGGAAGATGTGCGTGTTCAGTTAGCAAACGGCCTACAAATGGTTGTTAAAGCGGAGCACTTGCGCGCTTAAAGGAGATACTCCTACGCATGAAATGCCGTTCAAAATTGACACTGATTGCTGCTAGCTTTTGGCTAGCAGCTTCAGCTCAGGCTCTTGAAGCCAAATTAGATCAGGACGATTTACCTCTACTCGCTCCTGAGGTCCAACACGAAACTGCTAGTAAACGTGTTACTTCTCGATTTACTCGTTCTCACTATAAACACTTCAATCTCAACGATGATTTCTCTCAAGCTATCTTTAATCGTTACTTAGAGATGCTGGATTATAATCGTAATATCTTCACTCAAGCTGATATTGACTCTTTCGCTGCGTCATCTACACAAATTGATGATCAACTGAAAGCAGGCAATAACCAGATTGCATTCGATGTTTATAATTTGTCTATGCAGAAGCGTTTTGAACGTTTTCAATATGCATTGTCTTTGCTAGATACAGAGATTAAGTTTGATACTGATGAAAGTATTGAGCTCAATCGTAGTGAAGCTGAATGGCCAAAAGATATCGCTGAAGTGAATGAGCTTTGGAGAAAACGCGTTAAATACGATGCGTTGAATCTAAAACTTACTGGCAAAGAGTGGCCAGAGATTCAAGAAGTTTTGGAAAAGCGTTACAACAATGCGATGAAGCGTATTACGCAATCGCACAACGAAGATGCTTTCCAAATCTACATGAACGCATTCGCGCGTGAAGTTGATCCGCACACCAGTTACCTTTCTCCAAGAAATGCAGAACAATTCCAATCTGAGATGAATCTATCTCTAGAAGGTATTGGTGCTGTACTTCAGATGACAGACGACTACACCGTTATTCGATCTTTAGTTGCTGGTGGCCCCGCGTCAAATAGCAAGCAATTGAGCGATGGCGACCGTATTGTTGGCGTTGGTCAAGATGGCGAAGAGATTGTTGATGTTATCGGCTGGCGTTTAGACGATGTAGTGCAATTAATTAAAGGACCGAAAGGGACTAAAGTTAAGCTACAGATCTTGCCAGACGGTAAAGATGCAAAAAGTCACGTTGTCACAATTGTACGCGATAAGATTCGTTTAGAAGACCGCGCTGTTAAATCAGAAGTTATCGAGAAAGATGGCAAGAAGATTGGTGTACTTGAAGTACCTAGTTTCTATGTTGGTCTTTCTAAAGATACCGACAAACTGATCACCGAGCTTAAAGAGCAAGGTGTTGAAGGTATTATTGTTGATCTGCGAAACAATGGCGGTGGTGCACTAACGGAAGCAACCGAACTCTCTGGTTTGTTTATCAAAGAGGGGCCTGTTGTTCAGGTTCGTGATAGCTACGGTCGTGTCAAAGTGAACAGCGATACTGATGGTGAAATCAGTTACCAAGGTCCGTTAACGGTATTGGTGAATCGCTACAGTGCTTCGGCATCTGAAATCTTTGCAGCAGCGATGCAGGATTACGGTCGTGCAATCATCCTAGGTGAAAACTCTTTCGGTAAAGGTACGGTACAACAACATCGTTCTTTGAATCATATTTATGATTTGTTCGACAAAGAGTTGGGCTACGTTCAATACACAATCCAGAAATTCTACCGAATCAATGGTGGTAGTACGCAAAACAAAGGTGTAGTGCCTGATATTGCTTACCCAACGCCAATTGACCCAGCAGATACTGGTGAAAGTGTTGAAGACAATGCTCTACCTTGGGACAGCATTGATAAAGCAAATTACTCAGTGTTACAGCGTAACGATGAGCAAATTGCTGCTTTAACAGCTCAACACCAAGCTCGTATTGCGACAGATATGGAATTTGGCTTTATCGCGCAAGATATTGAAAAATATAAGGCAGATAAAGACGATAACGACCTTTCTTTGAATGAAAAGGTACGTCAGCAAGAGAGCGATGATGCGGATGCGCTTCGTCTAGATCGTATTAATCAACGTCAAAAAGCCGCTAAGTTAGAGGCGTTTAAAACGTTGGATGATATTCCTAAAGACTATGAAGCCCCGGATGCTTATCTTGATGAGTCTGTTGCCATCATGCTTGATATGATCAAGAAATAGAGCAAACGCCTGATAAAAGGTGATTGTTTAAAGATACACGCTTAAAAAGCGAGCCTAGGCTCGCTTTTTTTGTGTCTATGATTTGACAGGAATATCTGATTGTAACCGTTGAGATTGTCGCCAAGAACACTCAATATTCAGGGGGATTTAGCTCTGTTTTGCGTTGGATAATGACACTTAAGTTACTTCGCACTTAAAATTTAGTGACTTGGATCATATTTTTTCGCTTTCTAATCATTACGTGCCTAAGCTTAAAGAAAATGAGGGGGCGCGTATGAAATGGATTCTACTAATTTTATCTTGTTTAAGTTTTGTTGCTTTTGGGAGCGAGGTCGCTTCGAGCAACCAACAATCAAAAAGTGATAGTAATCTATCTCATTTTGACCTTCCTCTGCTGCTTGGTGATTGGTATTTGATGAATCCAGATCCTGAGCAAGGTACTGAAAACTTTAGAGCAATCAAACTCACTCTCGATTCAAATTACTCATTCACTATCGATATCCAAAAGAAAGACTACAGTGTGGATCATTGGGAAGGTTTGTATAACGCCAATGAAGACACCATTATTTTAGGTTTGAATACTTCTGAGCCTCAGGTTTACGCGTACAGCAGTAACCATAATATGCTGAATCTTAACGGTGTTATGTTCACCAAAGCCTTGCCCAACGCCCTGGCTGGAATATGGTCAAGCGCCGAACTGTCTGGAAGCGACTTACGAGCCAGCAACATTCAAAAAATGGATTTAGTGCTTCAACCTGATTTTATCTTCATGTTCCGAGTGTCCGATGAAGAAGGGGGTGAAGTCATTCGTCGTGGTGTGTATTACACCGAGGGCGACCAATTAGTACTGCTTTATGAGAACGGTGAGCACGGCACTCGTTACACATTGAATAGTGATGTTTTGACGCTTCAAGGTGAAGAGGGAGACATGTTCGCGGTGCTTAATCGCATACGTTAACTACGAGTTTTAGCCATAAAATCGGTTCGTTGAAAATATGGCACACAGTTCATTTCTTAGCCGTTCCTTTCTGATTTGATTGATAAAATAGCAAAACATGGAGGCATTTTCCTACAATGCCTCCTTTTTTTAATATTCCCCTTGTGTTCTTGGCGCTCAACCTTTAGATATATACAGTTAACAAATAATTACGTATAACGATCAAAAGGAACCCGTCATGGCACATACACCTCAAGCCAAGTATCGTAAAGATTATCAATCACCATCTCACACTATTTCTGAAATCGATCTTACTTTCGATTTGTACGATTCAGCATCCATCGTTACGGCGGTGTCTAGTGTTAAGCAAGAGAAAGATAGCTCGACCTTAGTACTTGATGGTGAAGGCTTGAAGTTGGTTTCTGTCTTGGTAGAAGGTAAAGAGTGGACTCAGTATGAGCAGTCTGAAACTCAACTGACGCTGAACGATTTACCAAAAGAATTCACATTAACGATCGTGACTGAAGTCGATCCTGAAGGGAACAGTGCACTTGAAGGTCTGTACAAATCGGGTGGTGCTTTCTGTACTCAATGTGAAGCGGAAGGTTTCCGTCGTATCACTTACTACATGGATCGCCCAGATGTCTTGGCAAAATTCACCACCACGGTTATCGCGGACAAAGCAGAAAATCCATTCTTATTAAGTAATGGTAACCGTGTTGATGAAGGTGAAGCTGAAAATGGACGTCACTGGGTGAAGTGGCAAGACCCACATCCAAAACCAGCATACCTATTTGCTTTGGTTGCGGGTGACTTTGACGTACTTCGTGATGCTTACACCACGCAATCGGGTCGCAAAGTTGACCTAGAAATCTTTGTCGACAAAGGTAACCTAGACAGAGCTAGCCACGCGATGGTTTCTTTGATTAACTCAATGAAGTGGGATGAAGAGCGTTTCAACTTAGAGTACGACTTAGACATCTACATGATCGTCGCCGTTGATTTCTTCAACATGGGTGCGATGGAAAACAAAGGCCTGAACGTATTCAACTCTAAGTTTGTTCTCGCGAACGACCAAACTGCAACGGATACAGATTACCTAGGTATCGAAGCGGTAATCGGTCACGAATATTTCCATAACTGGACCGGTAACCGAGTGACTTGTCGTGATTGGTTTCAACTAAGCTTGAAAGAAGGCTTAACCGTATTCCGTGACCAAGAGTTCTCATCTGATCTTGGCTCTCGCGCAGTAAACCGCATCAACAATGTTCGTATTATTCGCGGGCCGCAATTCGCTGAAGACGCAAGTCCAATGTCTCACCCAATTCGTCCAGAAAAAGTGATAGAAATGAATAACTTCTACACATTGACTGTGTACGAAAAGGGCAGTGAAGTGATCCGAATGATCCACACATTGTTGGGTGAAGACGGTTTCCAAAAAGGAATGAAGCTTTACTTTGAACGTCACGATGGTACGGCTGCAACATGTGAAGACTTCGTCGCGGCAATGGAACATGCGTCGGGCGTCGACCTATCTCAGTTCCGCTTATGGTACAGCCAGTCTGGCACACCGACGCTGTCTGTTAAAAGCCACTACGACGCAGAGAAGAAACAATACACATTAACAACTCGCCAAGTAACAGCGCCAACTCATGAGCAAACGGAAAAGCAGGCTCTGCATATTCCTCTTGATATCGAGTTATACACGGCTGCGGGTGAAGTTGTTGAGTTACAATGTAACGGTAAGCCAGTTCATAATGTATTAGATGTGAAAGAAGCAGAGCAAACGTTGGTGTTTGAAAACGTTTCTGAGCAACCGATCCCATCATTACTTCGTGAATTTTCTGCGCCAGTGAAATTGGAATACGACTATTCAGATGAAGAACTGATCTTCTTGATGGTGAATGCTCGCAATGAATTCTCTCGTTGGGACGCGGGTCAAATGCTATTAGCGAAGTACATCCGCAGTAACGTTGAGAAAGTTCAACAGGGTCAAGCGTTTGAGCTTTGTGATTCTGTTGTTGATGCATTCCGTGGCGTACTGCTGAGCGATTCGCTGGAGCCTGCGTTTATTGCAGAAATGCTTTCACTACCAAGCCACAATGAAGTATCGGGTTGGTACGAGCGTGTTGATATTGATGCGGTCGCATCGGTTCTTAACTCAATGAAAGTAACGTTAGCTGCAGAACTTGAAGACGAGTTAGCGGCGGTTTACCACAGCCACGCGCTAACGGAATACACGATCGATCACGATTCGATTGGTAAGCGTACTCTACGTAAAGTTTGCCTAAGTTACTTAGCTCATACTGAGCAGGGTAATGGCTTGGTTGTTGCGATGTACCAGCAAGCAAATAACATGACAGATACCATGGCAGCAATGGGTGCGGCAAACAGTGCACAACTACCATGTCGTGAAACCTTGATGGCGGATTACAGTGACAAGTGGAAACACGATGGTCTTGTTATGGATAAGTGGTTTGCATTGCAAGGTACAAACCCAAGTTCAAACGCCCTTGAAGTGATCAAAGCGTCGATGTCGCACCAAGCGTTCAGTTTGAAGAACCCGAACCGTACCCGTAACTTGGTCGGTTCATTCTTAAACATGAACCCGGTTCAATTCCATGACAAGTCTGGTCAAGGCTATGCATTTGCTGGTGAGATCTTACGTGAGCTAAACAGTAGTAACCCGCAAGTGGCTTCACGTTTGATTGACCCACTACTTAAGTTCCGTAAGTACGATGATGAACGCCAAGCTCTTATCAAACAGGAACTAGAGACGTTAAAGAACATGGACAACCTAGCAAAAGACTTGTTTGAGAAAGTAACGAAAGCACTAGAAGCTTAAGTTAAACGCTCAATAAGATAAGCTGTTTGCTACAACGAAAGGTCATCAGTGGTAGAGAATATCTGCCACTGATTTTTTGTTTCTGGTTCATCGAATTTTCGATAAGCTAGAGAAGTTTTTAAGCTCAGTTTCACCGTCAGACATCGTTAAGTGCCAAAAAACACCGGCACTGTATATTTATACAGGTATCGTATGAATCGCTATATTTTCCAACTAAACATCTCATATCAGCAGTTTTTGGCCAGCTATTCTGGTGCGGCAAGTAAAGTTCAAGTGATAACAACAACAGGTTTACGCTTACAGTTACCTGCAACTCGGTTCAGACCATTTCTTACACAAATAGGGGTTAGAGGGCAGTTTAGGCTGACAACTGACCAAAAAAATAAGTTTATTAAGTTAGAAGCTCTGTAAACCTTGGCGTGCCTAGTGAGTTAAAAGGAATCTTAATCACATAATCAAACATTTCACCTCTTACCACCTCCAAAACAATTAACTATTTTTCAATAATGCTTTTACAATAAATGAATGCATTACCTTTGCTTAACTCGTTAGTAGAAAAGCGCTCAACGGCACGTTTCAAACACCAGATTAAGTGATCCCCCTAATAATAAAATATAATTCTAATTGTGGAGTGTGACTATGACCGCACGTGAAACTGTGGTTCCAGTTTTACTTGAAAAAGTTTACAAGCTGATTCAAGACAAACTTGACCTTGCTCATCGACCTCTCGTAACTCAACTTGCTCAACACTTGTTTAGTAACGTTTCTCACGACGATCTGACTCAGAGAAACGAATCCGATTTATATGGTGCTGTAGTTAGCTTATGGCATCACATCAATGAAAAGAAAGCCGACGAAATCTCTGTACGCGTTTTCAACCCGACGGTAAGTCGTCAAGGTTGGCAGTCTACTCATACTATCGTTGAGATAGTCGTTCCAGACAGTCCGTTCCTTGTTGATTCTGTAAAAATGGCACTTACTCGCCTAGACCTTTCTTCTCACCTTATGCTTCATAACCCAACACAAATCTCTCGCTCAGATAAGGGCAGTGTTGTCGGTGTTAGCAATAACGAAGGTGCATTCCAATCGCTTTTCCATATCGAAGTAGACCGTTTGAGCAGTAAAGCTGAAATGACAGCGCTTAAAACGGAGCTACTGGATATCTTTACCGATACTAGCTTAGTTGTGAACGATTGGTTGAAGATGGTTGAAAGACTTGAAGAAGTAACCAATCAAGTAGAAAAGCAGAAAGAGAGCATTCCTGTAGATGGCCAACGTTTTGATGAAACGTTGGCGTTTCTTCGTTGGTTAGGTGAACACAACTTTACATTCATGGGTTATAAGGAATATGACCTAGTTTCAGTTAACGGCGACACTGAACTGCAACCGACCAAGGAGCAAGGTCTTGGTTTGTTTGCGAATTCAGATCGTGTACGTAACGTTAAGTTGTCTGAGTTTTCTGATTCGGCACGCCTTGAAGCGAAAAAGCCTTATGTACTTATTGTAACCAAGGGCAACACGGCTTCACGCATTCACCGTCCAGCTTACAACGATTACATTGGTATTAAGAAGTTCGATAAGAACGGTAAGGTCATTGGTGAGCACCGCTTTACTGGTCTTTACACATCTGCCGTTTATAACCAAACCGTTGAAACGATTCCTCTTGTTCGCGAGAAAGTAGAGCGTATCTTGGATGCGAGTGGCTACCGTGAAGGTTCATACTCTTACAAAGCTCTGCACAACATTCTTGAAAACTATCCACGTGATGAACTGCTTCAAGCTCGAGAAGAAGAGTTACTTGAAGTGGGTACTGGCGTAGTACAAATGCAAGATCGCGATCTTCTGCGTCTGTTCGTTCGCAAAGACCCGTTTGGTCGTTTCTTTAGCTGCATGGTTTACGTAACAAAAGATCGTTACAACACAGAGCTTCGTCGCCAAACACAGCGCATCTTGAAACAGTACTTTGGTTGTGAAGAAGAGGTTGAATTTACAACGTATTTCTCTGAAAGCCCGCTAGCAAGAACACACTATATTGTACGTGTTGATAACAACAACATGGATGTGGACGTGAAAACAATTGAGCAAAATTTAATGGAAGTATCGTCTACGTGGGATGACCGTCTGTCTGAGTCAATCATTGCAAACTTCGGTGAAAGCAAAGGTCTTCCATTATCGAAAGAGTACATGCGTGCATTCCCACGTTCGTACAAAGAAGACATGATGCCAGGTTCAGCTGTTGCTGACATCGAACGTTTAGAAGCATTAAGTGAAGACAACAAACTGGGTATGCTTTTCTACCGTCCTCAAGAAGAAGCGGCAGATTCAAAAGCAGTTCGTTTGAAGTTGTTCTACCACAGCGATGAGCCAATTCACCTTTCTGATGTTATGCCAATGCTTGAAAACTTTGGCCTACGCGTTATCGGTGAATCTCCATATGAAGTGCGTAAAACTAACGGTGTGACATATTGGATCCTTGATTTCTCTATGCTGCACAAGAGCGATAAGACCATTGATCTTCGTGAAGCTCGCGATCTTTTCCAACAAGCCTTTGCTGCAATTTGGGCGGGTGAGCTAGACAGCGATGGTTTCAACCGCTTAGTGCTTGGCGCTGGTCTTTCTGGCCGTGAAATCTCAATCTTACGTGCTTATGCTCGTTACATGCGTCAGGTTGGTTTCCCATTCAGCCAACAATACATTGAAGACACATTGTCTCATTACCCAGAGTTAGCGAAAGGGTTAGTGAGTTTATTCGGCAAGCGTTTTGACCCTAAACTAAAGGGCAGCGCAAAAGGCCAACAAGATCTTATTAAGAAGATCACTGAACAGTTGGATCATGTAGAAAGCTTGGATGATGATCGTATCATTCGTCGCTACATGGAAATGATCACTGCAACGCTTCGTACTAACTACTACCAAGTAGACGAGAACAAGCAGTCTAAACCTTGGTTAGCTCTGAAAATGAGACCAAGCGAGATTCCAGATATCCCTGCGCCGGTTCCTGCGTTTGAGATCTTCGTTTACGCACCAGACATTGAAGGTGTGCATCTACGTGGCGGTAAAGTAGCACGTGGTGGTTTACGTTGGTCAGACCGTCAAGAGGACTTCCGTACTGAGATTCTAGGCCTAGTTAAAGCGCAACAAGTTAAGAATACGGTTATCGTACCGGTTGGTGCTAAAGGCGGTTTCGTTTGTAAGCGTCAACACATGATGTCAGGCCGAGACGAGATCTTCGCTGAAGGTCAACGTTGTTACAAGCGCTTCATCCGTGCATTGCTAGACGTTTCAGACAACATCATTGAAGGTGAGGTTATCCCACCTAAGAGCGTTGTTCGTCACGATGAAGATGACCCGTATTTGGTTGTTGCTGCCGATAAAGGCACCGCGACATTCTCAGATCTAGCGAACTCAGTAGCGGAAGAGTACAACTTCTGGTTAGGTGATGCGTTTGCATCGGGTGGCTCTAACGGTTACGACCACAAAGCCATGGGTATCACGGCGAAAGGTGGTTGGGAATCTGTTAAACGTCACTTCCGTGAAATGGGCATCAACTGTCAAAGCACAGACTTCACTGCAATTGGTGTAGGTGATATGGCGGGCGACGTATTTGGTAACGGTATGCTGCTATCTAAGCATATTCGCTTACAAGCTGCGTTTAACCACATGCACATCTTCATTGACCCGAATCCAGAGTCGGCATCAAGCTGGATAGAGCGTGACCGTTTGTTTGATCTGCCTCGTTCAAGCTGGGAAGATTACAATAAAGACCTGATTTCTCAAGGTGGTGGCATCTTCTCTCGTCGAGCGAAGTCTATTTCCCTAACACCTGAAATTCAGAAAATGCTGGGTACCAAGAAAGCTTCTATGGCACCCAATGACTTGATCAAAGCGATCTTGTCTATGCAGGTTGATCTACTTTGGAATGGCGGTATTGGTACTTACGTTAAGTCTTCTAGCGAGACTCATACTGATGTGGGTGACCGTGCAAATGACGTGTTACGTATTGATGGACGTGACCTAAAAGCTAAGGTTGTTGGTGAAGGCGGTAACTTGGGTATGACTCAATTGGGTCGTATTGAATACGCTCTAAGGGGCGGTCGAGTAAATACTGACTTTGTTGATAACGTTGGTGGTGTAGATTGCTCGGATAACGAAGTTAACATTAAGATCTTCTTGAATGGCTTAGTGTCTAATGGTGATCTAACCGTTAAGCAACGTAACCAAGTGCTTGAGTCAATGGAAGATGAAGTTGGTGAAATCGTACTAGATGATGCGTACTGCCAAGCTGAGTCCATCTCTGTGACTGAGCATCAAGGTGTTGGCTTAGTGAAAGAGCAAATCCGCTTCATCCACACAATGGAAAAAGCAGGGTATTTAGACCGTGGTTTGGAATACATCCCAGATGACGAAACGCTGCTAGAGCGTGAGAAGCAAGGCCAAGCATTAACAAGACCTGAGCTATCAGTATTGATCGCTTACGGTAAAATGGTTCTAAAAGAAGATCTTGTAAGTGATGATATTGCGAATGATGAGTTCCATGCTCAACAACTGATGCAATACTTCCCAACAGAGTTACGCCGTAACTACTCCCAGCACATGGATAACCATCCACTACGTGCCGAGATCATTGCAACTGCGCTTGCTAACCAAATGGTTAACGAGATGGGCTGTAACTTTGTGACTCGTTTGCAAGAAGAGACGGGCGCGAACATTGTTGATATTGCGAATGCTTACGCGGCATCACGTGAAATCTACGGTCTAGGTAAGGTACTAAAGAGCATCCGTGAACTGGACAACATCTCAAGTTCTGAAGCTCAATACGAATTGCTTTATCATGTGCGTCGTACGCTTCGTCGCCTAGCACGCTGGTTGCTAAGAAACCGTACGGGTAAACAGTCAGTGAACGCATTGATTGAGCTTTACCAAGGTGATGTGGCTGCGATTACTGAAAAACTGGACGAAAACTTAGTAGCTTCAGAAGTAGAAGAGCATCAAGCAATGGCTCAACTATGGATTGATCAAGGTGTAAATGCTGAGCTGGCTAATTCAGTGGCTCGTTTGTCTAGCCTGTACTCAGCACTGGATATATCCACAGTGGCTCGTGAAACAGGTAAAACAGTCCAACAAGCGTCTAAGCTTTACTTCAACCTTGGCGACCGTTTGTCACTGCATTGGTTCTTGAAGCAAATCAATGGCCAAGCTGTAGACAACAACTGGCAAGCGCTGGCACGTGCTGCATTCAGAGAAGATCTGGATTGGCAACAACGTCAGCTAACTGGCCAAGTACTTAACTGTGGCTGTGCTTCAGACATCGATGTGATTAAAGCGCTTGATGACTGGATGGAAAGTAACTCTGTTTCTCTGCATCGTTGGGAGAGCATCTTGAACGAATTCAAAGTGGGTTCTGTTCATGAGTTTGCTAAGTTCTCAGTGGCGTTACGTGAATTGATGTTGTTGAATCTAAACTGCATGTCGAAAGACTAGTCACTAGATAAAACGAAAAATATAAGGGCAGGCCACAAGGTCTGCCTTTTTCGTTTCGGTAAAGTGGGATCAATAGAACTAACGATTTTTGAAGGACCAACCTCGACGGACACGTTGTTTGTTGTTAAGTGAGTTGGTGGCTGTACTAAGGTTGAGATTAGAAATGGGTTAATAACCTGAAGAAACGATAACGTTTGCTTAATAATGAACCTCATTCGTTAGCAAACTCGATTATCTTACCCTTACAGACAGTAATAGATTGAATAGTTGGGTAAATAAGTAAATAATATCGCCCCGTTTACACGGGGCTTTTTTCTATCGGAGGCACAATGCTTTACCGTCTAGCCAGAACTGGCTTTTTCCAACTTGATGCCGAAAAGGCACATGATCTTGCAATTCAAAATTTCAAACGCTTTACAGGCACACCAATTGATCTTTTGTATCGCCAACAATTACCTCATCGACCTGTAGAGTGCATGGGTCTTACTTTTAAAAACCCAGTTGGCCTCGCGGCAGGCCTAGATAAAAACGGCGAATGTATTGATGCATTTGGCGCTATGGGTTTTGGTTTCGTAGAAGTAGGAACAGTGACTCCACGTCCACAAGCGGGTAACGACAAACCTCGATTATTCCGTCTTGTTGAAGCTGAAGGTATCATCAACCGCATGGGCTTTAACAACCTAGGCGTCGACAACCTTGTTGAGAATGTTAAGAAGTCGAACTACGATGGCATCTTAGGTATTAACATCGGTAAGAACAAAGACACACCAATTGAAAAGGGCGCTGAAGATTACTTGATCTGTATGGAGAAGGTATATCAATACGCTGGTTACATTGCTGTGAACATCTCTTCACCAAATACTCCAGGACTTCGTTCTCTACAATACGGCGAAGCTCTAGACGATCTGTTGTCTGAACTTAAAACCAAACAATCTGAACTGGAAGAGAAGCATGGTAAATATGTTCCTCTTGCTCTTAAGATTGCTCCGGATCTAAGCGACGACGAAATTAGCCAAATTTGTGAATCATTGATCAAAAATAAGATCGATGGTGTGATCGCAACAAATACAACATTGGATCGTTCAATCGTTGAAGGTATGAAACATTGCGATGAAGCGGGTGGCCTAAGTGGACGTCCAGTTCAATCTCGCAGCACTGAAGTAGTTCGCAAACTTCACGAAGAGCTTGGTGACAAACTGCCGATCATTGGAGTAGGTGGTGTTGACTCGTATGTTGCTGCAAAAGAGAAAATGATGGCAGGCGCGAAGCTTGTACAAGTTTACTCTGGTTTCATCTACAAAGGTCCAGGCCTAGTTGGCGACATCGTTAAAAATCTATAAGCTGAAAATTGCTTTTATTCTTGAAAAGCGACAATCTGGCATCGTCTTACTAAAAGAGACACTGTAACTCACTGAGTTGTAGAGAAAAGCGATAAGAAAGAGGAATTCATTTCCTCTTTTTTTTTGCCTATTGCTCAGTAAAATTACTGTAATTGAAGGTAATTTTGCGTTTTACCTAATGGAATGGTTCAACAGTGTGAGACGAAATGATGCTTAAACCTAGCGATACATGGAGTTGGTATTACGATGAGCAGCAATGTTCATTAATGCTAAACCTCGGAGAGGATATGATTTTCAAAACGAATCTGGTCCGCAATAAGCTGGTGGACTGCGCGTTTAGAGATAATGAATTCACCGTTGATGACGCATCTTCATACCAAACCTTCAAAGAACAAATTTCTGGCTTAGAACTGTCTGAGCCTCGCCAAGCTGAACTCGCGCTTTATTGCGTGGCAGCAAAGCGCTTCCACAAGCCTGTACAGCCTAAGAGTTGGTTCTTCGACTCACAGGGTGCTGGCCACGAATATCCTCAAGAAGGGGATATCGTACAAATGAATAACGAGCATAGCTTAGGGTATTTCATTGTATTAGAAGTGGGAGAGTGTGCGAGCCTATGCGCATTTGTCGACCTAGAAGAGTTTCTGCTTACACCTTCAAAAGGGTTACGCTTTGGCGACTCAATTAAGGTCATGCACGATAGAATGATAGACGCGAACGCTATTCTTCATCAAACGCACATTGCGATGGTCGGTTAGCCTTCAATCTAGTCCATCATTTCTCACACACATCGCAACGCATCAACCTGTCAAGTCTTCCCCAAAATCGGCTCATTAGCCGATTTTTTTGTGCCTAAAAAACCTCACCCTGATAAATACATCACTGCTTAACCATTTAAATAGTGAACTTACGACTATTTTTTCGCCTTAATTTCTGCCTGTTTTTATCGCCAGAAGTGTAATTTACCCATCTTTATTCCCTGTTTTCTCCCTTTTGTAGCTAACTTTCAACCCTAAATCCGACTTGGTATATACCAATTTAAGGGTGAATATAAATTCACATTGTCGCTTTGGTCGGTATTTGGTCCTGAATCGTGTTGGTTTGATAAGTCTTATGTTCTAAGGGGATGTGGGTAAGCGATCGCTTCAACACTGTGCGTTTGCTAGCCAGTTAGAAGAAAGATTCAATGAAAAGACGAGTTTAGTGTGATGCTCTAGTAACAAATTCAGGTATAATCGAGCTCATTTTTATCAATAAAAGAACACTATGAATCAATATCTAGCGGTTACCTCAAATGGCCTTGAGAATTTATTAGTTGAAGAACTAACCCAACTAGGGATTACAAACGCAAAACCTGTTCAAGCAGGTGTTAAATTCAAAGCCACCAATGAGCAAATTTATCGTTGTTGTTTGTGGAGCCGTTTGGCTTCTCGATTTGTACGTGTCCTTTCTGAATTCACTTGTATGGACGACATGGATTTGTACCTATCAACCACTGCGGTTAACTGGGTAAATCAATTCCATAGCTCTAAGCGTTTTGTTGTTGACTTCAATGGTACGAACAACGAAATCCGTAATAGCCAATACGGTGCAATGAAAGTAAAAGATGCCGTTGTTGATTGCTTCGAGAAGAAGTCTCTGCCTCGTCCTTCTATCAGCAAAGAGAACCCAGACATTCGCATTCACGTTCGTCTACACCGTGATAAAGCGATTCTTGGTGTTGATATGGTGGGCAGCGGTCTTCACCAACGTGGTTACCGTCCAGAATCAGGTCGTGCACCTCTGCGTGAAACACTTGCTGCAGCGATTCTTCTTCGTAGTGGTTGGGATGCGACTAAGCCTTTCCTAGACCCTATGTGTGGTTCAGGTACGTTAGTGATTGAAGCGGCAATGATGGCTGCAAATATGGCTCCAGGTGTTAAACGCCAGAAGTGGTGTTTTGAATCACTAGAAGATTTCGAACCAGAACTTTGGGCTGAAGTGAAAGCGGAAGCGAATGTTCAAGGTCGTCGTGGCGTTAAGAAAGTAGAATGTAAGTTCTATGGCTATGACAATGACGAACGCATGATCAAAACAGCGCGTGATAATGCTCGTCGTGCTGGTGTTGAAGAGTTGATTGAATTCGAAGTAGGTGATGCTGCAAAACTTAAGCGTCCTACCGAGTTTACTGATGGTGTGATTGTTTCTAACCCACCTTATGGTGAGCGTCTTGGTACAGAGCCGGGTCTTATTGCTCTTTACACAGCATTTGGCGCGCAGCTTAAAGCGGAATTTGGCGGTTGTAACGCGTCTATCTTCTCTAGTTCAGACGAACTACTGAGCTGCTTACGCATGCGTGCAGACAAACAGTTCAAATTGAACAACGGTGCGTTACCGTGTCACCAAAAAAACTACTCAATTTCAGATCGTCCGATGTCAGAACGTCCAACGGGCGAGCAAGAACAGCTGATTGCGCCAGACTTTGCAAACCGTCTTAAAAAGAACATCGGTAAAATTGGCAAGTGGGCTAAGAAAGAGCAATTAGATTGTTACCGTATCTACGATGCGGACTTACCAGAATACAATGTAGCGATTGATGTATACCCAGGTCACCTTGTGATTCAAGAATACGCAGCGCCTAAAGATGTACCGGAAGAGAAGGCTAAACGTCGCTTAACCGATATTATCCGTGCTTCTATTCAAGTAACAGGCGTTGAAGCAAACAACGTGGTTCTTAAGGTTCGTCAGAAACAGAAAGGCCGTTCTCAATACCAGAAGATGGCTCAAGACTCATCTAACCTAGAAGTGAACGAATACGGCGTTAAGCTGATTGTTAATCTTCATGATTACCTAGATACAGGCTTGTTCCTAGATCATAAGATCACTCGTCGTCGTATTGGTGAGATGGCTGCTGGCAAAGATTTCCTAAACCTGTTCGCTTACACTGGCAGTGCATCTGTTCATGCTGCAGTCGGTGGCGCACGCTCTACAACAACGGTTGATATGTCGAATACCTACCTTGAGTGGGCAAAACAGAACATGGAGCTTAATGGCCGTGTTGGTCGTCAACATCAGTTTGTTCAAGCTGACTGCTTACAGTGGTTGGTTAAAGAGCAGGGTTCTTACGACCTGATCTTTATTGATCCACCTACGTTCTCAAACTCTAAGCGTATGGATCAATCGTTCGATGTTCAACGTGATCACATTCAGTTGATGGAAAACCTTAAGCGTCTTCTTCGTGAAGAAGGCACGATTGTGTTCTCTAACAACAAACGTCACTTCAAAATGGATCTAGAAGGTCTAGAAGCGTTAGGTCTTAAAGCTCAGAACATTTCTGCTAAGACGCTTCCATTGGACTTCTCTCGCAATAAGCACATTCATAACTGCTGGTTGATTACACATAAGTAGTTAAGAGATTGTATAAGGATATATAGTGCTGACTCTCTACAGTACAGAAGGCTGCCATCTATGTGAGATGGCATTCCAACTCACGGAACAGTTAAACATTAGCCATCACGTCAACGTCGTCGACATTGCATTTGATGATGAGCTCTTTTCCCGTTACGGGGTCACTATTCCGGTGCTCAAATTTGAAAGCTCTGATCTTTCTCAAAGCTCAGAGCTTAACTGGCCATTTGGCTTGTTAGAACTTAATGATTGGTTAAAGAAGAATGGCATTACTTACAATTCATAATGGGCAATTAGCGTTTGGCGATCACCCGTTATTAGATCGTGCGGACTTTGCACTGCAAGAAAACGAACGTGTGTGTTTAGTAGGGCGCAATGGCGCTGGTAAGTCTACATTGATGAAAATCCTGTCTGGGAACATCATCATGGACGACGGCAAGATGCAAATCACACAAGATGTGGTTGTATCTCGTCTTGAGCAAGATCCACCGCGTAATGAAGAAGGCACCGTTTATGATTACGTTGCTGGTGGCCTAGCGGAAATCGGTGAACAGTTGAAGATCTATCATGATCTTCTGGATCTCATCGGTACTGACCCAAGTGAAAAGAACTTAAACCGTCTTACTCGCGTTCAAGAGCAGTTGGATCATGCGAATGCATGGCGTTTCGAAGATCGCGTAAGTAACGTAATGGCTGCGCTTAAACTCACTGCTGAAACAAAACTGACTGATTTATCTGGTGGTTGGCAACGTAAAGCCGCACTTGCTCGTGCGCTTGTATGTGACCCAGACGTGCTTCTACTCGACGAACCGACTAACCACTTGGATGTTGCGACAATCGAATGGTTAGAAGGCTTCCTGAAAGACTTCCGTGGTTCAATCATCTTTATCTCGCATGACCGTGCTTTCATCAAATCAATGGCAACACGCATTGTTGATCTTGATCGTGGTAAGTTGAGCTCGTTCCCTGGCGATTACGATAACTACCTATTAGATAAAGAAGAAGCGTTACGTGTCGAAGAGATGCAAAACGCTGAATTCGATAAGAAGCTTGCTCAAGAAGAAGTATGGATTCGTCAGGGCATTAAAGCTCGTAGAACTCGTAACGAAGGCCGCGTACGTGCGCTTAAGAAGCTACGTGAAGAGCGTTTGAACCGACGTGAAGTGCAGGGCAAAGCGATTATCCAAATCGACGATGGTCAGCGTTCAGGCAAGATTGTATTTGAAGCTGAGAACATTAACTTTGGCTTCGAAGGCAAAGAGATTGTTAAAGACTTCAGCTTCAACATCATGCGTGGTGATCGTATTGCTCTGATTGGTCCTAACGGTTGTGGTAAGAGTACGGTGCTTAAACTGCTTCTTGACCAACTTAAGCCAGATTCAGGTCGTCTGCATTGTGGTACTAAGCTTGAAGTCGCTTACTTCGACCAATACCGCGAAATCCTAGACCCTGAGAAGTCGGTAATTGATAACCTAGCGGATGGTAAGCAAGAAGTGACAGTAGGCGGCCGTGAGCGTCATGCACTAAGCTACTTACAAGATTTCTTATTCTCGCCTAAACGTGCTCGTACTCCTGTTAAAGCGCTGTCTGGTGGTGAGAAAAACCGTCTGTTATTAGCTCGTATCTTCCTTAAGTCGAACAACTTATTGATTCTCGATGAGCCAACCAACGATCTAGATATCGAAACTTTGGAACTTTTAGAAGATTTGCTTGCCAACTATCAGGGTACGCTTCTTTTAGTGAGCCACGATCGTCAGTTTGTTGATAACACGGTTATGACAAGTTGGATCTTCGAAGGTAACGGTGTGATTGAAGAATTTGTTGGTGGCTATCACGATGCTCAGCAGCAAAGAAAGCAAGCATTAGAGTACCGACAGGTTGAAAAGCCATCAAAGCCTGAGAAAGTAGTTGAGGAAACTCCCAAAACTGCGCCAGTTAAGGCTAAACCTAAGAAGTTATCGTATAAGCTACAACGAGAACTAGAAGCGCTACCAATGCGTTTAGAAGAATTGGAAACTCAAATTGAAACTCTTCAGGAAGAAGTCAACGATCCAAGCTTCTTTTCAAAATCTGTAGAGCAGACACAACCAGTATTAGATAAGCTATCTGCAGCAGAGCAGGAGCTTGAAGTTGCTTTTGAGCGCTGGGAAGAGCTCGAGGCACTACAACAGGAAAGTTAAGAAGTAATAATGACTTGTACTAAATTTAAATTAACTACAGTTGCAGCATTAGTTTTTGCTGCAACTAACGCCAACGCAGCGCTGTATAACGTAGTGGAAGTAACTCCCTCGATTACTGGTGCATCTGAAATCTTTGGTGTTGCGATTCAGCCTGGTGCTGCTACTGATGGAACGAATGACCTTACATTAGGGTGTTTTGATTCTGCAGCTACTAATTGTGCGGACACTACATTTAAACTTGCAGGTGAAACTCGCAATGCTGTTGACGGTATCGGTTATCGAGAGGAAGTTCCTTTCGCAATGGATGCACCGTTCCAATACATTCAAGAACGCGATGACTTCGAAAACTACTGCTACCGTGAGCTTAGATATTCTACTTGTGAAAGTTGGGCCGACAATCGCTGGGCTACTTGGAGCAAAGAAAGTGACCTCAGCTATGTGAATGCGAAAGCTTTTGTTGGGGAAAATGGTAGTTCTATTAGTTCTTTTAACGTATCGATTACTGCACTTGATGATTCTGGTGCGCCTTTAGGTATAGAGTCAAACGGTAATGATATTCGCTATAACGCAGTTACAACAGTGCCTCTAACAGCTTCATCTGAATCACGTGCTTTTGGTGCTTTAACTGTTGATAATGCAGGTACAGACATCATTTACAATTTTGGTAGTATTTCTGTTAAAGGACCAGTTACAGATACTTCAAATACGACATTTAGTTCAAAAGCTGCAATTTGGAAAGATGGCGAAGTTCATCAGTTTGAATGGACCCGTGGTGGTAATGCTCAAGAAGGCGATTATTTTGCACAAGGTAGCATGCGTGGCCTTGCGGTAAATTCTGGAAAGCTATATGGCGTTGGCTTTGACACGGTTAACGGTAATGGTGATCTGCAAGACATGAATGCCAGTGTATTTGTGAGTGACTCACTAGATATTACTGGTGCGACTTGGGAAACTAAAATTATCAGCGGCGCCGAGGTTAAGTCTGGTTCATCTAACGATGATGCTAGATACAGTAACTCTGTAGCGACTGATATTAACGATAACTTGTTCGCTGTTGGTTATTCTAAGCGTAATGGTTATGTGCCAGAGAGTGGCAGTGCTGGTAACAAGATTTTCGTTGTAACGGATGCTAAAAACCCGACAGCAACGTACTTGTCTGGTGGTATCTTTTTTGGTGGTTCGAGCGGTGAAGCTAAAGCAGTTAACAACTTTAACGAGTTTGTTGGCCAAATAGATGCAGAAACCACTCGTGAGGTTGATGGTAGTGAACGTAGACATCGTGGTTTTATTTACCCGTATCAAGCGACCGGCACTGATGCATCAAGAATTGCGTTGTTTGAGAGCAAAGCTTGGTGGTTAGATGATCTAACAAATGATGGTGTTGTTTCCGGAGAGAACAACAAGTTCCGAATCATCGATGCTACTGACATTAACGATGCTGGTGTAATTTCTGCTACTGCTATCAAATGTACCGTTGGTGGCACGACTCAACCATACGATACTACGTCTCACAACTCATACTGTGGTGGCGCTTCGTCTAACGCGGTAGAAGAGGTTGTAGCCGTTAAACTGGTTCCAATTGCTGGTGCAACTAAAGATGATATTCAAACTCGCAGCGCAGATACCGAGAAAGTAGATCGCCAAGGTGGTAGCCTAGGTTGGTTAACTTTGACTGTGCTTGGTCTGTTAGGGTTCCGCAGAAAATTTAAATAATTTTATCTCTTGAGCCCGAGTTCACAATTCTGAACTCGGGCTTTTTTTCACCTTGAGAAAAGTGAAAATTTGATCGATTCTTAAAGTTGGAGTCACAAAAACTCCGCAAAGTTGTAATCATTGTATGTTAGTAAATGGAACACCCGTATGAGGACTGCACTATGAAGAGACAAAAGCGTGATCGACTAGAACGAGCACAATCTCAAGGTTACAAGGCTGGTTTAAATGGACGGTCGCAAGAAGCTTGCCCATATAGCCAAATGGATTCTCGGTCTTATTGGTTAGGTGGATGGCGTGACGCCAAAGATGACAAGCAATCAGGTCTCTATAAGTAGAATAGGGCACAAAGAATTAAAGGTCAGGGCTCCATTGTCTGTTGATTACAACGGCTGGAGCCTTGTTAGTTTCAGAAGAGTGCTAATCCCCAGAGCTATAAAGTTATTATAATCTCGCTATTATAAGAGCGTCTTGCTGGTGGATTTAACCTATTTCACGCTTAGGTCTGAATACTTTGATGCACTATAACTAAATTTATTGAAATGAAAATAAAGCAGCTATGGGCTGCTTTATTAAAAATCTAACTAATAGATTAGAATGCTGACGTATCTTGGAAAAGGCCAACTTTCAGATCTTTAGCAACATAGATCTCTTTACCATCAACAAGTACGCGACCATCCGCAAGGCCCATCACTAGTCGACGGTTAACAACACGCTTCATGTGGATCTCGTAAGTTACTTTTTTTGCTGTAGGTAGAATTTGACCTGTGAATTTCACTTCGCCAACACCCAGAGCACGACCTTTACCTTCGCCGCCAACCCAACCAAGGTAGAAGCCAACAAGCTGCCACATTGCGTCAAGGCCTAGACAACCAGGCATTACTGGGTCACCCGGGAAGTGACAATCGAAGAACCATAGGTCAGGAGTAATATCCAGCTCAGCAAGAACTAAACCTTTACCGTAATCACCTTCAGTTTCAGACATCTTAGTGATGCGATCCATCATTAGCATGTTCGGTGCTGGTAGTTGAGGGCCTTGTGGCCATAGTTCGCCTTGGCTTGATGCTAGAAGCTCTTCGCGAGTGTAAGAATCACGTTTGTTTTGCATTATCAATTACTCCGATTTTTGATAGGTGCATATTAGTGAACAGGTGTACGCTAAACAAGTCCGATCAGTACTAGACAAACCAGTTTTTAATGCGTCCAACGATTCCAATAGGGTGCTCATGTCTTTCAAAGTTTTCAATACGTTCCGCGATTTTACTCAGAACGCTTTCTTGTTCATCATCTCTAAATGGTTTGTTCATAATGAGGGGAATTGCTTCGTCTACATTAGACACAGACCAAATATGGAATTCTTCATTCTTAATGCTTTCAATAAGGTCAGGCTTTAGTGCGAGGTGTCTTAAATTCGATCTTGGAAGGATCACACCTTGTGCACCTGTTAAGCCGTTGTGCTTGCACACATGGTAGAAGCCTTCGATTTTCTCGTTTAGTCCGCCTACCGCTTGTACACGACCAAATTGGTCTACTGCACCAGTAACCGCAATTTGTTGATTGATAGGGTATTCAGACAAAGCACTCACCAGAGAGCAAAGTTCCGCTAGAGAAGCACTATCGCCATCGACTTCGCAGTACGATTGCTCAAACACAACAGAGGCGGCGTATGGCAACGGATCTTCAAGGTTTAGTGCGCTGCTCACAAATGCTTGCATGATCATCATACCTTTAGCATGAAGATTACCACCCAGTTCAGCTTTACGCTCAACGTCGGCAATGTCACCATCACCAAAGTGAATAACGCAGGAAATTCGTGCAGGTTCACCATAAGAGATCGGGTGTCCTGGAACATCGATAACCGTCAGACCATTAACTTGACCAACTTGTTCGCCCTCGGTTTCGATAATGACTTGGCCATCTCGAATATCATCAAGAGCGCGTTCTGGTAGGTACGATTCACGGTTGTATTTGTGCTGTTGAGCTTGTTGGATATGGTGAATATCAATCTCACCATTGTCGGCTTCAATCAGAGCTTCGTTCAATAACGCATTGTGCCAAATAGGGCATAATGGAATATAGCTTTGATCTTCCGTTTCTCTTGCTCCGGCAGTAAGAATGCCCGTCAACGCTTGTTGCGTGATGGTTGGCAATTTATAGCGTTGTTGAAGCCACTTTAGGTAACCAAGATATTGAGTCAAAGTCTCTTCAGATAGCTTGATGTCTTGTTCAATTTCGCTAAATAGGCAAAAACCGGTTTGAATATCGCTGTCTAGATAATCAAGGTCACCTAATTGAGCTCTGTCTCCAACCACAATCAACTTAATGTTGTAAGTCAAAGGCAAAGTCGGGGATTGGTTCAAGTGCTCTGGATTACTGCTGATTGGTTCTACGGCTTCACCAAGCAGTGCTGATTTAAGCAGTAACCAGCTTCCTGGGTTGGCCAAGATCAAGTTTGCTGAAACGATCAGATAGCCGTTGTTTGCTCTAGCCAGTAGGCCGGGCTTTGTCGCTATAACCTTACCGTCTTTTGACTGAACTTGGTCAAACAGAGAGACAGCATTTAAAGACTCAGTTTTTATAACCGGTAGAGTGTGATCATCTAAAGCAGTGACTAGAGATTCAACAATCATTTGACGATAGATCGAATTGTCTGGAGCGTTTACAAGTAAAACACGCGAAAGGTTAGACAAACGGACAAAGCGGGTTAGCGCATCTTTGAATCTATGTTGAATATCTGAAAACGGGAAAGGCGAGATGTCAGGGAATTGCTCTAATTGAGCGCTATATTCGTCGTACTGAGGCGTAACATGTCGCCAATCTACTTGAGTCATTTAAGTTTCTGATTATGATAATGAGGTAGGGAGTATATAGAAAAACCGATCTCGCTTGTAGCTCTATGTTGTAGTTACTAATCACTAAGCTAATATAAGTATGATCTTGGTCTATTCTTTCAAGATCATAATTGTTAAATAGCCTATTTTGGGTTACGCTGTCACTAGGATTAACTCTCGAGATTAGACATGAAATATCAGCAACTTGAAAACTTGGAATGTGGTTGGAAATGGAACTATCTGGTCAAAAAATGGAAAGAAGGCGAGTCGATCACCTGCCACATAGATTCAAGTGAAGCTGACGTTGCTGTTAAAGCCTTATTGAAGCTTGAACACCAACCTACAGGTGTCCTTGAGTGGATATCTAACAACATGTCTCCTGAGCTCGATAACAAGCTTAAACAAGCGATCAGAGCTAAGCGAAAACGCCACTTCAATGCTGAACAAGTTCATACAAAGAAGAAATCAATCGACCTTGATTACCGTGTATGGGAAAAGCTATCTCAACGTGCGAACGAGCTAGGTTGTACGCTCTCAGATGCCATCGAGTATTTGGTTAGCGAAGCGTCTCGTAGTGAGCAGGCCAGCAAGACGGTGACTAGCCTCAAAGAAGACTTAAGCAAGCTCCTTTCTGACGATAAATAACCATCAACAGTAGTGGTGACATTATGATGTACGTAATCTTAATCGGTGCGGTATTAGTTTTTTGGTTAGTAGCAGTCGACCGACCGGTATTGAAAATTAAATTTAGCGACGGGGCGATCGAACAAGTTAAAGGGCATCTCCCACCGAGCTTTAAGCACAACCTTCAAGAGATTGGTCATAACAATACTTTTAAAGGCGAGCTAAAAGTGTATGCAAAACGTTCTGGCTACAATCTCAAGTTCACTAAAGATGTTCCTAAAAACGTACAGCAACGTATTCGTAACGTGTTCCCGCATAATGGTTTTAAGTCTAAAGGCTCAAAGAAAGCGTAATCGTTGAGAGTTACGCGCTAGCTAGTCAATCTTCATACTAAGTTAATCCCTCATTTCTCTTAAATCTCCGCATACTGTTCTCACCCTCAACAAAGAGAGAGCAGTATGAGATATCTAGTATTACTATTATGTTTTTTCTCCCCAGTCGCTTTTCCCGACGATGCATTGGTTAATCCTGTAGCTAAAAAGATAAAAGTCACCGTCATGAAAGGGCTCAACAAGAGTAATGTTGATTTCGAGGGTTATTGCGATCTGATGATTGAGATGAAGCACTCTAAAGGTTACGCAAGAATCAAAAAGGTGAGAACGTCTGGAGATAGTAAAGTTTGCAAGCAGGCGAAAAAACATCTACCGACGAAGAAAAGCTTCAAATACAGCTTTCCAGAAAAGTATATCCGGCTACATATCACACATTAGCTACTCTCAACGCACTATAACTAAATATCCTTAATTTTATTGAAACAATTTCGTGAACCAACCTCTAATTTCTATTAATATTAGTTTTGTTATAAAGGCAGGATATGCAGACACAAGAGCATTTACGGCAAAGGAAAGTCACGGTTGTTGTTAACAAATAAAAGTTACCCCCCTGAAGTGATAGAGATCTCTAGGAAGGTCTCAATCAACGTTGAAGCTCGCTTTAATCGATGGTTAATCTCACCTGAATATAAGCTTGCACAATCTAAAGTAGACACGTTACTAAGTTTAGAAAATAGGTATTGTGATAGCGTCATATTTGATGAATCTGACCGCATATCTCATAACCAACGTATTCTACTGCGCTGTGAACAAGATAGAGTTAATGCTCATCGTGAGAAAGTCAACGCGAAGCAACAAACCTTACGATACGTTATCGATGATGTTAGCAATGCAGCTTCGGCTCTAATGCTTGAGAAGCTTCAAGGCACATTAATAAGTTCGCTATTTTCAGACTTACCCGATTACAATCAGTTCGCTAGTGTTGCGTATTCGCCATCTTTAAACTTTACTAAACTTCACGAAATATCTGCGAAAAGCAGGCCATTGAGCTCTAGCTTAATTGAGTTTGTTTCCAATCAAGAGTTTGCAGATAAGTATGGAAAGAAATCTAAGGTAGTTCTTGATCCTAAAGTTGCAGCACGACAAATAGGAATAGAAAATTGTCGTTTATTGTTCCCATTGTTAATGAGTCAGCAGCTGATTAAGTGGAATGATGGCAACATTAAACACATCACACCTAAGGTTTGGCAACACTTGGTCGTGACGTCAAATGCGACTCGAATTCGACTTCAAGAAACGTCGGTTAAAGATCCTAATGTAGGAATTTTACTTGGCGTGTTGAGAGTTCTACCTTTGTTTTTAATTTGTAACCATTTTTCTTCAACGTTTGAAGACGCATTGGTAAAAACGATGCTTGGTTATCGTGAAGCAAGTGACAAGCATGATGAATATTATGCTTGTACTGAAGTGATGCCAAACACACAGTTTCTCGAAGCAATGGTCGAGCAGCTAGAGCTTAAGCTACTAAAAAATCTCGTTGAATTTATCGATTGGAGCCCTGGAAACCAGTTCATCAAGAGGGCACTTCTAGAGGAAGTGAATGACATTCCAGTACTTGAGCGAACGGTTTATGGTGCAGCTTTGGCTCAAGGTAGAAAATATTCTGTTTTCGAGGCGTTAGATAATAGTGAACTATTTAACGTTAAGCACCGACCTTATTGGTTTTCAACTGTTCAAATGTCTATCGCGACGATTGAGCAGATGCAAGATAAAGTGCTGGGGAAGCTTACGGTGAACATGTAATAAAAAAGAGAGAGTCGCATTTATGTGGCTCTCTTTTTTGTTGCGCTGTAACTTTATGTAAATATCTGGTTTTAGCGCTAAACAGTAGGATTAGACTCTACTTAACTGACCACTTCGAAGGTAAACGACTCCTGCTTTGCTATTGCGTGTTTAACAGGGATACCAAGGCGCTGGCAAGTCATCATAACTTTTAACTTCCTGTCGGCAGGAGCGTGCTCTGAGAGAATAACCGAGCTTAGGCACTCTCTATTAAGGTAGAGTTTATTTCCGATCATCTCATCATTAGGTAATACCCAACGGTATTCCTTTTCATAGCGCCAATTAGAATGCTTAATTTTGAATATCTCAGCTCCCAGTCTTGCTGTTTGTAAACCACTTAGCGATGCCGGGTGGAACATACTCGGTTCGTCTTCATACTGGACTTCAAAACAGTTGAGGTTGGCCTCGCCGTTATAGCAGTTGAGATCATACTCGATACACATGCCTTTAAAGTTGTCACCATACTGCGACCATAGTATTGGGTGGTCGCTCGACTGAGAGAAACACATGATCTTAAAGTTTTGTTGAAGCTCTTTGTTGAATACGTGGTTAGATTCAAAAGGGTTATTAAAAGTTTTAGCGTAATCAAACCACAACGAACACTCGGAAATAGATTGTATGTTTCTGTCGTGGAGCGATCTGAACTTATAAAGTTTAGGCAACATATCAAACACCTAGTTTACAAAATTGCCTGATGTTAACACTTTAATTTATTTTTAAGGATTGAATGCATAGCATTTGATTGCTTAATCACCAAATTTATTCGTATAACTGTTTGATAGATCAAAATTTAAACACGAAATAGTAGCCTGTTAAAGTGGTTTATATTGCATTAAGGCTAAGCTTCCTGGTTGTAACTTTTTATGGAAGATACAACGTAACTTTATTTATGGTTGAATTGTCTTGTTAAAGTAAAGGTCGAGTAGGGAAAGGTAAATAGGTGACCAAGATTAAAGCCGAACTTTAAAAAGACGGCTTTAATTGTATTGAGTCTACGAGTGAATCAAGTTTAGAAGTGGTACCTTGCACCTAGATAAGCGGTTTGGGGGGATACATCGATGGATTCAATTTCAACGTTGGCATAGCGGTAACCGATATGGATGTCGATGTTGTCTGTTACTATCGCACCTAGTTCAGCACCAACTTGGTAGGCGGCTTCAGATTTAGAATCTGATACTCCAAAAGCTTTCGCTTCCATATCCATAGAGCCAACACCGGCTAATAGAGATACATACAGATCTAAGACGTCACCTTTAACAATAAACTTTGGTTTAATGTTTACGAAGAAAGCTTGGCCTTCAATATCCATTAAGTCGTTATAGGTAACTTTTCCGATTTTTCGGTACTCTGCCTCTAGTCCCAGTTTGACGACGTCATGTGTATTGAATTCGTAGCCTCCAACCAAGTTATAGCTAAAGTCTGATAGATCAGATGAATCTTCAATGGCGCTGCCACGATATTCTAATTCAGTTTCATTATAAAAGCCGATATCAACACCAGCATAAAAATGACCATGCTCTCTAGGTGAGTTTTCGTTTTCACTAGCAAGCGCCTGCGAGCTGATGCCAAAAAAAGCGGTGAATAGCGATAGGGCGATTGTACTGATTTTCATGTAAAGCCTTCTAAGATAATAAGTTATTCAGTTCCAGAATATGTTAACAAACAAAAGATACTCTAACTAATTGAGAACTAGCCTAAATATCTAATTTTAAAGACTTGTTGGTAATAGAAGTATCATTATCGCAGTTATGAGACAAGGTAATACAGTCCAGACAGAGGTTGATAGAATTTATGTTGCACTGTAACTTACTATCAGCCAAGTCGTTTAGAGAGGTTCGTTTTGGATGGCAACGCAGTTTGGTAACAATGACCGTTGGGCATCAGAAAATTCAAAGTCAGTGGTTTGAAAAACGAGTACGGATGTTACTGATGGCGTTGATAGTTGATTCAATCTGGTAAAGAACAAGCCAACATAGATAAACAAGACTAGATGATTCGGGAGTTCGCTTGGTCTTTTTAGACCGTTAAATCTAGCGAACAAGAGTAACCAAGTCTTTTCAGTCTATTGGTAGTACGGACAATAGACCGAGAGTTAGTGGAAGCGTTAATCATCTAGGTTCTTTTGGTAAGCAAAATCAGCGTAATAGTTTTTTAATACTCAACCAGCAGAGACTCTGGACTAACTTTGGAGATGCATTCGTAATTAGAAGTCTTAATTAAGTTTGAGCAGATATGTGATGAAGCCATCACGATTTAATTCAATTAACGTGGAGTCAAAGCCAGAAAGTAATTAAATAGATAGATTTATGCGTCGCTCTACGTGAAATCTACTGGTAATAAGGCTACGAACACTCTCAGATTTCAAGCTCCTTCGATGCGTATTATGTCTGATTATGTTTAATGGTGCATATCTTATAAAATCAGTGCAGCCTCTTGTATTTAGAGGTTTTATCATTGAAGTATCGCGAAATGAGTAAGAATTACATTTTTCGAGAGTTAGAGTGCCAAATGACGAAGGAAGAGGTCGCTGAACTGTGTTTTAAAACTGTGAGAACAGTCACAGCTTGGGATGAGGGAAAACCAATACCTCCCGAGTGCAAAAGACTTATGCGAATGGCTAAAGGTAGGGAACTTAGCATTAATGAAGATTGGGTGCAGTTCAAAATGTTATACGACAGTATGGAACTGCCTACTGGCCAAGTGGTGAGGCCACAACAAATATTGGCAGGGATTGCATTATTGGGTATTCAATCAGAGTTAGAGATTAAGACTTCAACACACTTGCTTGGCCTTGCTAGAGCGATAGCTAATATCAAGAAATAGAATTAGAAAAGTATGATTCTATCAAGGTGAATTCAAAATCTAGGGCATCTTTGCTAACTGAATGACTTTTTGCTGTTATGGTTAACTCGACTGGCGAAAGATAGACCCTGTTTAGTGGAATTAACCTTGTTTAGTGGATTAGCTAGTCCTCCTTTTTGGTCATATCAAGGAGAAAGAAGCCGGACCTTTATCGAGAGGGTCCGGCTTTTTCATGTCCAATATTAACTATGTTCAAGAGCCTTTTAAGTTCTTTAGCAACGCACTGATTTGGTCGATTCCGTCAAATGTGCTTGGGAGCTTTTCTGAATCCGAAAGAATGCCACTAAAGATAAGGCTTTCAAATTTCTCTAATGATGTAGAGTCTTTAGATTTAAGCTCGGATGCATACTCCGCATAGCTTTGAATGAATTGACACAACGTTTGACGCAGCTCTATTTGCATTATTTGAGCTTTAGTTGAACGATAGTTCATCAAAATAATACGGAAAAAATAGATAAGTATTAGTTCAATGGAAACCAAAGGAATTAATTTAATTAGGTCAGCCAATAGAAAGTTTGATGATGTATCTGTAGTTGAGATGGATACAAACTCAAGAACCAAAGGGACTAGTATGAGCAAGGACATGCCTATTAATGACCAGAATAACCACGTAAGCTCGTTTTCTTTCTTGTCTCCTAGGTCAGAAAAACCTTGATATAATCCTACGAAATTGAAGCCAATTTTAATTTTTTCAAGCCTTTTGTCTAAGATATCTACAGCTTCTTGCTTTGATTGTATCTGGGCATCCCACTCTTGTTTTAGTTGTTCTGCTTTATCCAATTTATTTTGGAATTCAGACACGGCTACTAAATCTTTGTTGTTTAGATGACGTTTGGTAATATTTGCAGGCATCTCATACAATGCGTAAATGATCTGACTTTTTGTTGCCGAATCATACTCTAGAGCATCTTTAATTATTTCTGACCGGAGAGCTCGAAGGTCGAAATTAAGTTCAGATTCTGCCCCAACGAAGAAGTCGAATTCACATAAGAAACGGAATGACGATGTATAAATATTGTTGATAATACTCATAGTGACTTCATAGTTGTCGTCAGAAGTAGAGAAGTCAGTTAGGTTACCTATAAAGCTTTGACCAATGTAGTGGATATTGAAACCACAGCGATCGTCCCACCCTTTGCCATCCTTAGACATAAACTTGATAATTGTTCGACTATGCTCGAGCCTTTTCTGAACCGCCTCATCATGGGTGTATTTAAAATGCTCTGTACGATTTAGAAAATCATTAAGCACTTTAGAGTGGTATTCGGATTGGAAAAACATTTTAACTCCATGATGTTGATTACTAGGTGCGAAGCACATATTGTTTGAAGTTAGATTACCATCGTTATGATTAAATCAATAATGTTTTGATTCAAGAGCTTAGTTAATACTGAAAGCTGTAGATAGGTTTAGTGAACTCTGATTGTTATGATGAATTTACCCCCGTGATACAACACGGGGGTTGGCTTCCTCCCGCCGCGCTCGTCCTCCTCAGTCTTCGTCGTCCTCACTTGTTGTCCGTCAGCACTGAAAGAGATCCTTTTCGACACTCAAATGATTTTAAAGAAAGCCAGTGAACACAAAAAAGCCTTACCGATGTGGCAAGGCCTTAAAGAGCGATTCTGGCAGGATGAGGGAGGGTGCTAGTTAGATTGGCATTGGCAGTTAGAAACACTCGCCAGTTAAGACATACGGACTAATAACCTCTACGGTGTGGCTCGGTGCCTCGTTCGCGCTTCGCACTCTCTTATCCCTGCGGGGCTAGCTAAAACAAACTTACATCAGCTCGACTCACTTCTGGCAAAGCGGCCGCCGCAGCTGCGTAAGGCTTACATGTTATCAACTTCGACAGCTGGCCTCTGTTCAGCTTCAACAAGCAATCATCAATCCGGTCAAACGTAATGTCGTAAGCTTTTAGAAAGTGTTCGTTTACCGAGTAGAAACCATCGAGCGCTTCCACCTCGATGCTAACATGACGTTCAATAGAGCCGTTTTTAATAGCGAAGTTCACACCCGTTACAAACGCTTTCTTAATTCCCTCAAAAGGAAGTACCTCAGCTATAGGAACATGAGAAAGGCTATCTTTGTCAGTGCCTTTACTGCTATCCCCACTAGAAGATACATCCCCAGAAGCTTCACTATTTTTGCTAGGTAGTATTTCACTTTGCTTAGGAACGGCAGTTGAAGACGTTGCCTGTCCCGCTTCCTCCACCGTCTCAGTAGTTTCAAAATAACGATTGGATAAGTCATAGATTATGTACCCGAAACAGAATATGGATAAAAGGAAAACCAAAATAGCTTTAGGACTACGAAAAAGCGTATTCATGGCAAGTTGTTGTTTGGCGCTGCCTGTCCCCGTAGATTTGTAGAGCAGGAAAGAGTCTAAAGGGATTTTTTGATTGGTTAAGTTGACGTCTTTCTTTTTGGGTATGACTGGAGTCGATACCGATTTGTCATGTTTCAAGATATAAGGATTTCGTTTCGTCCAGAAAAACTGATCGCGTCCCTTATGAAAGAAGTTCTGGTTTGCACATGCCTTGATTCCTGAATCGATTTGCTTCCAATCTGGTGAAAGTAACTCGATATCCCAATCATATTTTCGGTGCCTCATGAACCCCTCATTGAAGCTGTGAGGATAGATAATTCTGCCTTCTGAATCGTACTCAGCAATCCCTCTATCATCGATTTCAGAATCTTGTAATTCGTCCATGTTCGCAGGGGTGTAACGAGAATTGAAAAAGCGTTCGTAATCTTTAGGTAGTAAGCCGTCACGAGGTGATTGGGTGATGAAGTCAGACAAAGGTTTGTACTTCACTTTGCGTATGTCAAAGCCCACATTTTTAGAGAAGATATCTTGGCACTCATCAATAACAATCAGAGCGCCAATAGGGCACCAACAGAAAAAGTGCGTCCATAGGTGAACGCCAGATTCGTCCCTAGAGCTAATACGAAAGAGTTTAGCGGTGCTAGGAAACTGGATATTAAATCGCTCTTCAATGACGTTTAAGGGCTGCATACCCTCGATGTTAGTTACAACCGTTCTACCTGCTTTTAGAGCTTGATAGATAGAGAAGTAAGCCGTGTATGCAGACTTGTAAGAGCCATTAGCGCCCGTTCTTATGGTGATAGCCATTATCTAGAGAGCCTCATTACTAAAGCGGTAGTGAAGAAGTTAGCCCAGACAGCAAGGCCTTGAGGGACGCCAAACTTAAACGCATAGAATCGCAACTCGTCAGGCAAAGCATTAAAAGCTTTGGAGAGTATGTCGTTAAAGCCGATCTCTTTTAGGAGGATTTGAGCCGAGTTATAAGAGAGCTTGATAAACTCCAATTCCGCTTTTAATTTCATCTTAATCATGAAAATCTGAATGTATGAAAAGAGGTCTAGAGTCATTTGTGGGATAGCTTTAAAGAAGTCCGTAATAAACGCCATCTGTAAGCTAATCCAATCAATAAAAGAGTAGATGTAATCCATAACTAATCCTTACCTAACATTCTGGTACCAGACAAAACAAACAAGAACATCACAACCGCTGAGATGATCGTCGCGTTCTCCAATAGAGCAGAGAGCACGCCTGATTTGAAAGAGCGTTCAGCATGGTTAACATTGAGATTTAAGGTGTGCTCTTTATAGGTGCCGTTATTAAAAGAGCTGGTATCGATAGAGAATAACGCTTTGAATTTTTCAAACTCATCGGTCATTTCTTGTTTGATTTCTAGGACTTCATTTTGCACTTCAGCAATTTGATTTTGAGCGACAATGAAGCCCTCACCATCAAAGCCATAATTAGGTTCAACAAAGTTATTGTTGTTAGTAACACCATCAATCAGGTCAGTTAATTTGCTTTCTACGCCCGACATGTCAGAAGTATCTAGACCATCTATTTTGTCAGATAAAGACTGAAGGCCAGTTTCTAAACTAGTTAAATCAACCGTTGAAGAGCCGCCTGAAATTGATGATATTTTGCTATCTAGTTGGTTTAACTTTTCGCCTTGAGCCAGAGCCAACTCGTAAACCTCGCCTAAGCCATAGTTCACGCCATCAATACTGTTTTTTTGCTCTTTAAGTAGCTTATTGTTTAGATGAGCTTTAGCCGCGTTTTTTAACTGTTTGATTTGTGAAGGTGTTAAACCTGAACCATCACCACCAGACCCGTCGGTGTTTAACTTGTTAATGATTTCAGCCGTACGTCGATAGACTTCTGAAAGGTCATTTTTAATATCGTCTGTTTGTCCCATTACATAACGTGAATTAGAAGCAGCTTCACCAGACGATTGACGAGCCCTAAAAACATCATCTTTAATATCATCTAAGTTTCTATTAACAACAAAAAAACCACCCTCAATGACACTTTTTAAAGAGTATTTAGTATCACTTAATTGATTAAGAATAGATGATTGAGTATTACCTTGAGCCAGCGATAAAGCGTCTAATTTTGATTTAAAATAACCATCATTTTTATTAATTGTAGAAACAAGGGAACCGATAGACTCTCTAAAATCCGTACGCCTAACACTTCTCAAACTAAGGTCACGCAATGCACCCGCTAAATCACGGTTATTTTCGGTTAAGTGTTTCATTGTATAGCGATAAGAGCGACAGTCTTCATCATCGGTATTACAACCGACAGGCTCATTAACATCTGAAAGACGGTCGTAAAAATCATCAATAGAGTCGGGGACGCCATTAGCATTATCATCGACAACAACTCGATCACTTTTATATGGGTCAGGGTCTTCACCGTTGGGAGTTCCATCGCCATCCCAATCTTCAAAATCGTCGTTAACACCATTTTGGTTAACATCATTTTCAAAAGGGAACGGCTCAGGCGTATCACCAGAGAAGCGGTTAATCTCATCAAAAGCACAAGTGCTACCCGTATAAGTAAATTTATTCGTCCACTTATTACCCTCTACAGATATAGAAACTGAACCCGCCGTCATCCTACAAGCAGCACCCGTTGAACGATCACCAATGCAGTAAGAGCGAGGATTATCACCCCAAATATAAGCGTCCCAGGTTAAGTTTTTTCCTGTTCCCTCCAGTATCTTACAAGAACTAACGCACACACCCTCAACTTCAACTTGTCCAGCACCACACTGCAAAGCATTGGAATTGAAAGCGACAAGGACTAAAAGAAGAGAGAGGTATTTTTGATATTGTTTCACTGTAAAACCCCAGATAAGAAAACGCCCCCAAACTAGGAGGCATTGATACCCGTATATACTCCATATACGAATGACATAGCCATAACCACCCCAAACAGGACGGTTACGACTTGAGAGACAATGTCTCCCATTAGTTCCCCATAGAGTTCATGATAGCGCGAAGACCAAAGCCAATAGCAGCAAGACCGATAAGACCAACCACAACCAAACCGTAGTTCGATTGACCAGTCGTTACAGCTTCGTTGATAGCGGTTGTGATTGCAGTGTTATCAGCAAATGAAGAAGCAGATACAAATGCAGTAGAACCTAGAACCAATAGACGTTTTTTCATGATATTTCCTTTTTTAAGAGTGTGTTACTAAAAGTTGCCCCTTAGCCTTTGCCAAGAGTTTTTAAGATTCGTCCTAGCACATGGCCAGACACGAAAGATAATAAAATCCAACCTGAAACAGCGGTATAAAGTTCACTGTCGATGTTCAAAGACTGAGACGCAGTGACTAGATTGTTGTATTCAGAATCAGTGAGCATTACGAGCTGACAATCAAAGTCGGTTGACGTTCTTAAGTAACCTTGCTGAGTGGTCGTAATGCAGTTCATTGACTAAGCCTTGTTAGCTTTCATAAAGTTATCGAAGTGCTTTTTGACTTCTTCATCGACAGGAACAAGCTGATTCACCAAGATATCGAGTGGATCATTTGGGTTAGCACCAAAGCTCAGTTCGTATTCACGGTTAGCAACAAAAGCGCGTGATTGGATAAGCTGACGAGCGTAGGCCACATCAATTTTCAGAGCTTGTTTGTTGTAAGGGATGTCAGTTGAGAAACCGATACCCGTTTGCTGAAACTTCTCGTTATCGACTTCTTCAACAGCACGTAGGACAGACAGCTCCGCGAACTCCATATTAGATTTCGGGAAACGCTTGATAGAGATACCAGTTATTGTAGGCATATTCTTGACTCCAAAATTTCGATTTTCTGTTTAGTGTATTCGTCAGGAATGCCTAACGAGGTTTCAAAGTTGGCGCGTCTATGGTGCGTAGGAATGAGCATTCCGAATGCTTCACCTAAGTCTCCCTCAGTCATTGCCACAACTTCAGAAAGTGCTTTACCACATTGGCGACGAACCCAAGCAATACGAGCAAAGAACTCAAGACCGGCTTTCTTTTTGTTAAGCTCAATCTTCATCGGTTCGGCAGGGTCGATACTTGCTGAGAAGTCACACAGACCAGCAAAGGCCGAAGCAGGCGAGGCGAGTAGTGCCAAATCGCACTTCTTCAATTCCACTTCATTGCGATACCAAATCACTTCAGGGTCAGCGATGTTTTGCTCAAACTTCTTGTTGTACACACGCCAATAGATTGCAGAGGTACGAGAGCCAACTAAAACGGCTTCCTCTGATAATTCACCGGATTGCGAAACGCGCTTATGAGGAACCATTGTCGGACCACGACCGCGAGAAGCAGTGCGAAATGCTCCCTCATAAAAACATTTCTCAGCATACTTACAGTCAAAGATTCCGGTGTAGTCATCCACACAGAGATCCAAGCGGGCTAGGCGAGTGATACCCAAAAGTGACAACCACCAATGCACCTTTTTGTGTGTGGTGAAGTCGAACAACTTAGCGCAACCCGTACCATTGATTTGTACGTAGACCGTATCGTTGTTGCCACCAACACCCACTAAGCCACATTCAACCGTTCCCGTAGAATCGTAAATCACCATTGAATCTTCATAGCCATGCAGACCACGGCCACGCATAGGAGACAGACGGAAGTTAAAGACTTTTGCCATGAACTCATCGAACCTATCGGCTAAAACCTTACGACACTTGTTACGGTGTAACTCGATTGATTTCTCGATAGCTTCCGATGAGTTAAAGCGACCGTTAACGCTTTGCTTTTTAAACTCTGGGAACTGCATGTTGATAAAGTCTTGTTCGTTCGAGTTATCCAAATGTCTAAGCGAACCGTACGAAAATGAAAACGCTAAGTGATCCACTTGAACCGGACGAATTTCATCATGGAACTTATGAGGCTTTTTAGATGGCATGGAACACACCCTTAACCAAAAGCTCTTGGTAGTTTTCATCCGTGATTTCAACAATCTGAAATGACACCATGCCGTAATGAACTTCCATGAATTGGAAGAACTCACGCTGAGTCTTGAAGAAGTTATGACCCCAAGGGAAATAGGCGTTGATACCGTGATTGGGTTCGTTGTCGAAGTAGATTGAATCCATGATTAACTTCTCAATGCTTGAGCGAGTTTGTTTGCGAATGAGTTAACAGCAAGCTTCATAGCTGCATTACATTCTCTGCATACTGTTTGAGATGTGAAATTGTTCATACACGCAGTGCAAAGAGAATTTGTAGGAATCTTTAAATCGTAGAACGAACAGAACTGTTCAAGCTCTTGGTCGTTATCAAACGTGAAAGTGAAAGAGTCACTATAGTTATAAAGTGGATTCTTATAACTGACTGTGTGAAACAGTTCTTCACCAATTGTGCGTTGGCCAAACTCAAGTTCGCTAACAAGGAACTCAAAGCAGATTTCTAGTGGTGAGTTATGAAGAGACACAGACGCGTGTGTGAAATCTGGGTAGTTAGAGAAGCTAACGTGTTCAGATTTCAAAACAGAGCCGTATTGAATAGATTCAATTTGGAACATAGAAGCCACCAGAAGTAGTAAGTACGATGATTTCCGTACAGTAAATACGATAAATCTCGTAGTGGCAATACGATAAAATTCGTGTTTATGAGCTAGAATCGAGCTAGAGGAAACAAACGAGGTTTTCAAAATGTACACAAAGAAACTCATAGATGCTTATAAAGAGCACATGAACTATGTCCAATATAAGCAAGTCGCATCTGATTTAGGCATTAGCACTCAAATGCTAACGGATATTCGAAAAGACCGAGCGTTTTTAAAAGAGAATCAAGTACTTATGCTTGCTGACATTGTTGGTGAGGATAAAGAAAAGGCATTAGTTGGTCTTGCGTTAGATAAAGCAAAAACGTACGAAGCACAGACACTGTGGAACAGCATTGCAAAAAAGTATAACGGGCTTGGTTTAAGAAGTATTTCAATGGCTTGCGGTGGATTAGCACTAATGGTTTCTACCCCAAATGAAGCCCTAGCCAACTGCGTATTATGTATATGGGGGTAAAGTTTTGGCGGCCCATTTAGTCGGGCCCGTTTTCCTCTAACACTCTAATAACTCTTTCATTTTTCTGCTTGTTAGGCAGAAGACCAAACACCACATTCTGATCCGTTTCGCCTAACATATCACCGATCTCGAACGCGACGTCCCAATCCATGCCAGAGATGCCTCTTCGCCAGTTGTAGAGCCGTTTGTCACTTACTTTGAGTTTTCTTGCTAATTGATACTCTGAAGGTAGGTGATACTTGGCTTTTACTCTATCTAAAAGTGCATTTGTATAGTTAATAGCGTGCATATGATTTCCCGTCCTTTGAAGCGATTAAAAGATAGAATCCTCCGAATTACCATCCCTGACAGGCATTTCCAGTAGGTAAAAATTCGGATAGGGTGAACTTGATCGGGGTAGATATACGCTAGAAGGACGTATGAAAAATCATGAACCAGACGTGGATGAAACATTAAATGCTGCAGAGCAAGCCGTCAAAAATGGCAAGCTGAGATCGAGTGTCAGATTGTTGATTGTCTCACTGAGACAGATCTTAGAACGCCAAAAATTGGCGGTCAAAAATCGTAGCAAGGGAGCTTAATAGGCTTTGATTTGTTATGAACCAACTTTGCCCAAAGAAAACCTCTCAACGTAAACGAAGTGCCCGTCCTCTAGCGGCGCTGAATCGTGGCCGTTGGATTAAACTGCTCGATAACCCATCTCAATACGATTATTTGTTGTCTCCATCCGGCAAGTCCACACAACGCCAATATCTAACTGATGTCGCGCGCGTCATGGATTACCTTGTCAGCGAACTGGAGTTTCGAACCAGTAAAGTCGGTGTGGTGACCGCGAATGGTTTCTTATTGCGTACTTGGGCGAATGTCGCGAGAGGCACCGGATTACCTGAATGGCGAGTTAAACAGTGCGTGAAGTATGCCAAAGACCGTGGGTGGATCACATCGAAACAACCACGCGAAAACATTAATGGAGATTGGTACGGACTGGCGTCGATAAAGCGTATAACAGACAAATATTTCCGCGATATTGGTTTGAACTTGGCGTATTTGAACGCGAAGCAAGCCGCGACCAAAAACCTTAAGAAACTCTCGGCTTCAACCGGTGTTCACCTTCGTTATTTGCTCACGCCCATCACTTTACTACGCAAGTTTGCCCGTCGAGCGACTCAAACTAATACCGTTACTTTCCCTTAAAGTACATAGGCCAAACTGCGCCTCGATCTGTCTAAACCCTCATATTTGACCTATTTTAGCCAATATAGTCCTTAGAATGACCGAGTTTGAGTCAGTGGATCTCGAGTTGTGGATAAGCACGTCAGTAACACATGTATGGCCGTCATAACTACTCCATGACGTTATCCCACAAGCTCCCAACGCATAGTCTAAAGACTAGTGATCTATCTAAAGATAGATGTAAGGGAGAGTTACTGTTACCCCGTGAAACACGGGGATAACTTCGATAATGATGGCGCTCTACGTGCTCGCAAGCGAGCTGGAGCTTAATAGGTGCTAGACCTTGGGCAGCAAGGCGATAAACACGGTAAACGTTAAACAGTCACCAGCTTTGAGTCGCTGCGCGACGGCTTAGCAGGAAAAGAAGGCGGGATTGAATTTGGATTTTGATAACCAAAACCTATTAGGTTTTATAATTTGATTGCTATAATCTATTAGTTAACGTCGAGAGACAGGGACAACCAACGTCGTGAGACAGAGGAAAAAACAATGAATCACCACCAACAGACTTACCATCAATTGGTTAGGGAACTGGAGAGCGTGCAACAGACGCTCACTCAGTCGGTACCGGACTGGGACAGTATCCCAGCTTTGAAAAAGCCCATAGCCGCTATCCAAGCGGCGCAAGAAGCCAGTCATCATATCGCCACGTCGACCCAATTACTCAAAGCACTCATGGAGAACTTCCACCTTAGATTGTGTGAGTTGGAGGCGAACCATGGCCAGTAAGAATCCAATCAAAGGCTACATTGCGTGCCCAACACACGGGTGCGGTGAAGTGTGCACGATACATGCCGTTGGCGAGCACAAAATCCTTGAAGGAGGCGACCCGCCTAAAAACAAGCGCCGGCTCGGCCAGCTTTATACGATATGCCCACGTTGCAAAACCAATCAAAGTGCAGGTAAACCGTTTCAAGACTGGTTAACAAACCACATGGTTTCCAGTCCAGAAAAAGCCACTACTGGTTATACATCCAGTGGTGGTGGTAAGTCTAACCCAACGCCATCATCGAAAACCAACGAAACCAAGTCGTATAAGGCTTCTTGCGTGATTGAACCGTCAGAGAGCGTAACCACCGAAACCACAAACGTTCGGTTAGGTTGGTCATTATTGGCATTAATTGGAACGTGCTGCCTGTTGTGGATCGCGTTATCGACCAGCAAAAAGTCAGGAATCAGCCATGAACATTGAAACGACAACCACCCATGATGACAACGTCTTGGATGAACGTGATCAACAAGCCTTAGAGGCGGTGAATGCGTTGAGACAAGAACGAGAGCAAACGGAACAATCAGAAGATTCTCAAGAGCCCGAATCAATATCTGAAGGTATCAGCTTCGGTGAAGAAGACGCGCGCATGATGTTGTCGTATGGCTTGGGCGTGGTGGAAATGACCGTCGCCAGTGTGTTCGATGTGCCATTTGAAATTGAAACCCAAGCTGGTAACCAATGGCTAGATGCGGCCTCGCCGATGCTCCAAAAGTACGGTCCGGTAGGATTGAAATGGTTCGGGCAATATCAGGGTGAATTCATCTTTGCGATGGCCTCAATGACCTTGATCGGCGGGTGTGCCAAACAAGTGCGTCAATTGAAGCAAGCCCAAGTTGAGGCAACCGAGCCGGAAACGCCACAGGAGGCTGATGGTGAAGCTGCCCAATCCAGTGAACAAGAATAACGCCCACAATGCCGAGCATGTTTGTTATATGGGGACGACGGGCAGTTGTAAAACCACGGCCATTCGCCGGCTTAACTTCATTGAGCGCCAGTCTCAAGTGGTAATGTTTGATCCCTACAGTGAGCATCTTGAGGCGCCACTTAAAGGTGGTCGCGTGCAAGCGTGTTACAGCTTCGACGAGTTCTATCATAAAGCGTGGTTTGCCCGTAAGAAAAAGGCCGCGTTTCGTTTGGCGTTGGTTGAGCAAGACAGGACGCGCGAGAACCTTGAGCGGTTCGCTAATATGGTGTGGTCATTGGGTAATGGCCACCATCCTAAAAAGCTCCATTGCGTTATCGAAGAGTTAGCCAAGTTCACGCATTCACCGTCCAAACTCGATGGTATCGCTGGCGAGTTATGGACGGGCGGTCGCGGGTTTGGTTTGGTTATGCATGCGACGTTTCAACGTGGCCAAGAAGTGCCAAAGACGGTGCTTGATGAATCCAAGTATGTGTATGTGGGCGCGGTCAGTTCAAGGCGCAACGCTAAGTACATCTCAGAGTATTTCGACATTCCAATCGACGCCATTCTTTCGCTGCAGAGCTGCGTAGACCGTGAGCATTTAGGGCGTAAAAAGTTCGCCGATTACATCCTCAAATCCCCGGGTTTAGGGAAATGGCAGCAAGGTAAAATCTACCCAAACCGATAAAGGTAACCTAATAGGTTAAACCCTTTACCTAACAGGCTTTAGGGACTGGTGATTCTGATATGAAAGAGCCACGTTAACAGCATCAATCATTCTAAAGGAACTCCCATGAGATTGAATGTGAAAAACGTGGCGATTGTCGCCGGAATTGCGGCGGTAACGACGGGTGCAATCGTCTTTGCCGTGAATAATAAAGTCGGTGGCCTAGATAAGTTACTCGGTCGTTCTGGCTGGTTCTAAAGGGGATCACGATGTCAGTCAAACCAATCAAACTCAATTCGATGGTTGGCGCGTCGTGGGGACAGAAAGGCACGTTGCCTATCCCTAATGGCCCGACATACCACGAGCTTATCCTTGAAACCAACGCGAGCGCGGCAGATATGTTACGCATCGCGATCACTCTGAACGCAGAAGAGATCTACGTTCTAAGTGGCGAAGAGCTGTTGATGCTAGAGCGTTATAAGCGACGTGATGCCATTGCGGGGCATTTTGTTATCCCGTTCAGTGACATTGTGGCGCGTACTAAAAACGGAGTGCGTTACACCGGTTTAGTCACAGAGCTTGGCGATAACATCCACCTAGATATTCAGTTCAAGAGCAAAGCGGCGAACGCGACGCCGTTGTCCATTCAAGTTCATGCATGGGTGAGTAATTCTCAAGCCATGCGAGTGTTGGTCCCAATGATCAAACGCGAAACCATGCCAGCCAATGCTCAAGGTGAGAACGAGTTCACCAACTTGGTAACGAGTCCACTTATCAGTATTAGGCGCATGCACTTTATGCACGACAACATCAGCAAGCTTGAAATAGAGCGTGATTTTGTCAAAGAGTACGAAGCCAACACCTTTATTTCAGAGGCTAATGCCAAGCGGAATCAGCGTACGCCACAAGATGGTTATTTCCATTTTGACCCAATTGTACGTGGGTTCTCTATTGATGAGTTGTTTCCAACGCAGCACAGCTCAAACCTCAAGTTTTCTGTCACGACAACGGATGTCCCTGGATCGATACCTATCTTAGTGGAATCGGTAAAAGTCACACGTCCTGAAGTGCTGCAAAGTGGTACGGGATAAGGAACGGCGATGAAAAGCTTCTTTGATGATCTCTTAGAGTTTGGGTCGGGTGCTTTGGATTCCGTGGGGGAAAACGCGTCGTGGCTTTTTCCGAGTAATGACCAGTCAACCAACCCAGATAAGACCCAACAACCGAATCATCCTGTCGTCGATGACAGAGGGAACGCCGTAACTACACCTCAAGGGCAACGTCAGGTTGATCAAACCTTGCTGTATGTCGGTGGCGGAATTGGTTTGATGGTGGTGCTGTTATTGGGCGTACTCGCATTTCGAAAATAGGGAGAAGGTCATGCCATTAGTGTTGTGGGTGTTAGGTGGCGTAGGCGCGGGCAGTCTCATCGGGATCAGCGCGAGCAAAGGAATAACCAAAGTGTTGTTTGTGGCGCTCATCATTGCCTCATGGATTTGGTTTAAAGGAGGGCAATGATGCTCGGATCATTAACATCACTGACGGGAGGTGGCGGTTTGCAAGGCGGTATGGCAGGGCCTGCGACCTCTGGAACGGCAGGTAACACCACGAACAACAGTGGATTCGAAGGCGGGCACATCAGCCTCGGTGAATCCAAAGGAATGCCGTGGTGGTTCATTGTATTGATGGCGTTATTTGCGTTGTATGCGCTGTCAAAACGCTAGTTTGCGACCGGCGACATGGCAACAGGTTCAGCAACGGTTAAAACCGGTACTTAGAGACTACTACGAACAAGCACAAACTGAGGTAGCACAAGGCTTAGAGGCAACGTTTCAAATAAGTGACACTGTTATGTTGTTGCGTGGTGAGCAGTTAAAAAACAACACCAAAGAGTTGGTTGTTGTGGGGTTGGTGGGAGAAATGGCCACCGGCACGTTGGCCGCCATTGAGCATGCGAAACAGCATGGTTTTGATTCGGTGCGAGCGCATTTTTATCGTGATGGTGCCGAGCGATTCATTGCAAGACGATTAAAATTACCGGTTCACGAAATTGAACGTCGCGGTGATGAACGGGTTTTACAAATAAGGTTAGCGGATATGGGTGGAAGAAGTTCTTCGAAAAGTCGTCAAAGCAACACCACAACGACCACGAATACCAGCAGCAGTGCTGCGGTGGGTCGCGATAATACCGGCGTGATGATGTCGGGCGTCAGTGACTCGGACATCAATTTGACCATGACCGATCATGGCGCAATGGCCATTGCTGGACGAACTGCAGAAGAAGCGTTTGATTTTGGCACCCAAGCCTTGAGAGTCAATGAATCGGTCGTCGGAGATTCATTGAACATGGTCGATAACTCGCTGCGCGTGGTCGACAACACCGTTGACGAAGCGTTTGGGTTTGGATCTTCCGCGCTTGAAGAGCAATCCGAAGTGAGCCAATACGCGATTGATTCAATCAAGTCGATGGCAGGCCAGCAAACGGAAACCACTAAAGCGGCGATTGCTTTGGCCGATGGTGCTAAATCTCGAGAGCAAACCGGTACCTCAGAATCGGACAATTCAATGTTGAAGAAACTGTCTCTCACAATGGGGATCATCGGCACCATTATCACGATAGGTGTTTTGATGGCAGGGCGTTCATCATGAAACAGACTCACACACTAAGACCTAATCAAACGTTGACGTTTAACGTGGGTCAGTCCGGTAAGTACCTTATATTACGCGACACTACGCACTCGTTACTGCTGCAGGGCGATACCATGCGTCCAGTTGAGATCTTTGGTGGTGACACCGTTGATGTGTCAGCGCTGGATAAGCTCGAATTACACAATCACCAACCCGTTTCCGTGACCTTTGAATACCAAGTGTCGGATTTACTGATCATGACTAAGGCTCAGAAAATCAGCGTCAACAATGCGCTGTTAGTCAGTGAAATTGAAAAGCCAATAAATGTTAGAAAAGTGCTCGATCCGGTTAAGGTTAGTGACATTGTAACTCCAATAAAAGTGTCTGAAATACAAACGCCTATTACGATTAGTCAGGTTCAAACACCCGTCAATGTCAATCGAGTGGCCGAGCCGGTTACCGTCGACCAAATCACACAGCCGTTGACCGTTGAACGTATTCAACAACCGGTGAATGTTGAGGTCGGAAATACATCACTAAACGTGCAAGCTACCATCACCAATAGTGAATTGAAAGTCACGTCGGATCCTGAGCGGGTGACGTTCGCCAAAATCGGCAATGGGACTCTGGCATTAACGGGGCGAACACAGACCATTCGCAGCAAAACCGCTAGAAGGCTCCTCATTTTACAAGCGGCTTCGACCAACAAAGCGTCGGTCATGGTGCAAGAGTTTTTGGAGTTACGCCCGGGTGGGCATTTGATGCTCAACACTAATCAAGCCGTGAGCTTGAAAGGCACCGCGAGCGACCGCCTTAAAGTAGGAGAAGCGCTATGATGTTGTCATTAACCAATCCTGAGCTTACGAGCGCTAATGATAGTTTGTTGAACGTGGAGGCAAAGCACGACAATCAGATGAAATTCATTTTCGGCTCAAATCGAAAGGCGTCGTTCCCACTTTCTAACCATGTCGAATTGCTCGATTTGACCCTTAGGCGCTTTAAGCAATCGCAAGCAACGCCTCACAACCAGAGCAGTAGTTCCTCTCGGATTTTGGCGAAACCTGGCATCGTCTATATCAGATTTCTCAGGGCCAACAACACGCAAGTGTCTTCGCGTCTCTTGTATCTGTATTTTGCCTCGAATTCCCTTTATGGCTATCCACTGTTTCTTATAAAACCGAAAGCCGCGGCCAAACTTGAAATTACCGTTTCCAACGTTGATGCCAGCGTTACGTTGCATTCGAGACTCCTAGTGAAATCGGAGGACGAATGAGATGGATAGTGTTACTCGCCAGTGGCTTACTGGCTGGAGTGTATCTTATGAATAAGAAAACCATCGATGAGTCGGTCAGCAACTTTGTGTTGTCTGCTCGCAGTGAAGCTCGAATGCTCGGTGTACATGGTGATTTGAAGAAAGTGGTCCGTAGGGCCTTACAGATCTCGCCATACGATTTCGGTATCACGGAAGGGCTACGTACCGCAAAACGCCAATACCAACTCTATCAGGAGGGCTTGAGTCAACTCGACGGCCACAAACGCCCAAGTCGCCATCAATCCGGTCATGCGATTGATTTCGTGGCTTACGATGAAAACAGTAAGGTGACATGGGACTTTAAGTATTACGAAGCGATCAGCAAAGCCTTTAAACAAGCGGCTAGGGAGCTTGAAGTCTCAATCATTTGGGGCGGAGACTGGAAAAGCCTTAGAGATGGTCCACACGTTGAGTTGAATCGTTTGGTGTACCCATGATTGGCGCGTTATTGAATCTTGTGACCGGTGGCGTAGCGACGTATAGGCAGCTCAATCAAAACAAAGCTGAGGCGTTAAAGCGTAAAGATGAACTCGAAAATGAGAAGCATCAGGCGAGGGTACGTCGATTACAAAATGGCGAAGAGCAGGCCAGCAGCCTTGATGAAACCAGCATTCGAGATAGGGGATTTAAGGATGAATTCATTCTGCTCGTCGTCTTCGTACCGCTCATCTTGTCTTTCATTCCTAATTACGCGCCATACGTCGAGCAAGGCTTCAATGCACTGCAGAACATCCCTAACCCTTATTGGTTTGTGGTTGGTGCCGTTGTAGTCGATACGCTAGGCATGCGTGCCATGGTGCGATACCTGCTTGAATACTACGCATCTCGATGGAAAACGAAGTGATGGCGTACCTCGATGCGTTAATCATCGCACTTATTACAGGTGGAGTCTCAAGCCTTGGTACGATTGCGGCTTTGAAAACTGACATCAACTGGATAAAGCGAGTGCAGCAAGACCAAGAGCAACGGATACGAAAACTGGAGATACCGAATGAAAGGACACAAGTGCAAAGGCCGCCGACCAAACGGCCAACTTAAGAAAGGTTACACGCTCAAGAACGGGCGAGTGGTTAGGGCGAATACCACACGAAAACGCTACAAGAAACGCAGATAATTCACACCAATCTAAAGGGCTACTTTCTTACGAGAGTAGCCCTTTCTGCATTTCTACGACAAGAATCTACATTTTAAGCATCAAGTTTTACAGCTAATGGTTTAAATCACTGTTATAGGTAGGGTTAATGGTTATAATCCTTTTCCATAAATCAGACTAGATAGAAAAATTCTGTATTTAAATACAGAATTTTTCTGTCTAATAAGCTGTTATGCGATTGGTCCATTGCCAAAATTAGGAGAGATGTAATGGGTATATTTGATCTGTTTTCGAAGAGACAAAAAAGACTTCGTGGTGATGTACCAGATGTTTATAGTTATGATTCCTTACCAAACTCTTTGAGAGTACAGATTATTCATATCTGGGATGATGCTCTAGGTAATAATCAACAGTATTGGGACTTCGGAGACGTCCGTGACACATACAAGTTTATCGTGGACACATTATGTCGAGAGTACGGCTTGTTCAAACTGCCGACTGCTAAAGACTATGGTGAGCGCCATTATTTAGAAGAGCTTGCTAATTATCTTTTGAAAGAACAAGACGTTGAAAAGCAATTAGATGTTGTTGAAATGACTTTCAAAGCTATCAACAAGTTGACTCGTGAATATCGTTATACTGGAAAGCAAAATGCTTCTCAAGTTGCCGACAGTGCCATTGATGAACTCAATAAACGATTTAAAGAACATGGTGTAGGTTTTCAGTTTACCAATAATGAAATTTTCCGTATAGACTCGGAGTTGCTACATATTGAGGCGGTCAAACCAGCTTTAAGGTTATTAAATCAACCTAATTATGAGGGAGCGCAAGAAGAGTTTCTGCTTGCATATGAACATTATCGTCATGGTAGGTATAAAGAATCGCTAAACGATTGCCTAAAGGCTTTTGAAAGTACAATGAAGTCAATTTGTGATAAGCAAGGGTGGCATTACCAAGCTAATGCAACATCAAAATCGCTTATAAAGGTATGTTTTGACAATGATTTGATTCCCGCATTTTGGCAACAGCAAATGACGTCGTTAAGAAGTTTACTTGAAAGTAGTGTTCCAACTGGACGCAATAAACTAAGCGGGCATGGTCAAGGCTCTGAACCAATAGAAATTCCGGAGCACCTCGTAGCCTATATGCTACACATGACAGCTTCGACTTTAGTTTTCTTAGCAACAGCGGAAGAAAAAATCGCATAACAAAGCATTTAAGAGTGATTCCCAACGCTTGGCATTTTTCATTCCATCGTTGGGTTTTGGGTTTTGTGTTTACGGTGGTGTGGTTAGGTTTCGTGGTAGCGTTGCTCACACCTTAATGCGGCTACATGGATTCCCCCCGGGTTGTCAAACATCCGCTAAACTTATTTTGATGGGTTTTGG